>NZ_JBIAQP010000009.1:0-81630 GCF_042889145.1 Streptomyces sp. NPDC002680 | reverse complement strand
TCCCCCCAAACACCCCCCCGCCATCTATGTTAACGCCCCCGTCTCGGGGGGCGCCCCCCCCCGGCGGGGGGGGGCCCGCGGGGGGGGGGGGGGGGCCCCCGCCCCCCGGGGCCCCCCCCACCCCACGTCCACACGCCCCGCCCGACGCACGTCTCAGCTCGCCGGCCGCCGAATCCTGTCCCCGTAATGCCGCTCCAGCCCCAAGTTCCCCTCGAACCCCCCGGGGACGTTCGCCGACACATACACCGGCGGTCGCGTCCCCGCCCCGATCAGCACCGCCGCCGTCTCCGCGACCGCCATCTGCACCAGCATCACGCCGGTCAGCGTGGACAGTGCGCACACCGCGCCCCCGCCCGGCAACTCCAGCAGCGCGTCGCCCGTCGGGGCCGCGTTGTCGAGGACCACGTCCGCGATGTCCGCCAGCTTCTTGCCGCTGCTGTGGCCCGCCGGGACCGTGCGTGTGTGAGTGAGGGACGTGATCGCGAGGACCTTGTGGCCGCGCTCCTTCGCGCGCAGGGCCATCTCGACGATGACGTTGTTGACGCCCGAGTTGGAGATGATCACGAACAGGTCGGACGGCTGCGGGGCTGCCAGGTCGTACAGGCGCTCGGCGATGCCCGGCTTGCGTTCCAGCAGGGGGTCGTCGAGGGCGCTCGGGTCGTCGCCGCCGTACAGGACGAGGTCGGCCATCGACAGGCGGTTGGTGGGGACGAGGCCGCCCGCTCTGCCCGCCAGTTCCAGGACGAGGGCCTGGGAGTGGCCCGTACCGAAGGCCTGGATCACGCCGTCCGCGCGGATGCAGTCCGCGATCAGTTCGGCGGCGCGGGCCACCGACTCCTGGGCCGGCTCCGACCCGGTGATGCGGTCGAGCACGGCCCGGCTCTCACGGACGAAGCCCTGGGCGCTGACGGACTCGACGGACACTCGGCACTCCCCACCGGTGGATGAAACCACCCGCTCTATCGCTATCGGTGAATCAATAAATCACAGTGTACGGGCCGTGAGCAACGATCGGAGACCCCAGGACCGCCGCAGGCAGCCTTCCTGGTCCTGGAATTCAAACTGCCCTATAGACGGTGGCTGATACATTCGTCGTCACTACCAGTACAGCACCGAGGAGATCGGGAACCCCATGGAACGGACCGGCTCCGGCAACGGGATGCCCCCGACCGACGTCACCACCCTCATCCGTACGGAACTGCCGCGCCTCGCCGGCTCCCTCCGGAAGGTGGGTGAGCTGATCCTTGAGGATCCCGCCGCCGTCACCCACTGCTCAGCCGCCGAGCTGGGCCGCCGTACCGGCACCTCCCAGGCCACGGTCACCCGGTTCTGCCGTGCCATCGGCCTCGACTCCTACCAGCATCTGCTCATCGAGCTGGCCCAGGAGCGCGGGCGCGGCGAGGTCTCCGACTGGGGCACCGCCGAGATCGGGCCCGACATCTCCCCTGATGACAGCCTGGAGAGGGTTGTCCAGGTCGTCGGCTCAGCCGATCTCCGTGCCATCCAGCAGACCATCGACCGGATCGACCTCGACTCCATCGAGCGCGCGGGCCAGGCCGCCGCCCGCGCCCGGCGCATCGACGTGTACGGCGTCGGCGGCAGCGGCGCGGTCGCCCAGGAGACCGAGACGCGGCTCTTCCGCATCGGCTGCCAGGTCCGCGGCTGGACCGAGGTGCACGCGGCCCTGACCTCCGCCGCCCTCCTCACCCCCGCCGACGTCGCCATCGGCATCTCGCACTCCGGCTCCACCCGCGAGACCATCGAGCCCTTCGAACTGGCCAAGCAGCGCGGCGCCACCACCGTCGCCATCACCGCCGATCCGAAGTCCCCGCTGGCCCGCGCCGCCGACGTACGGCTGATCTCGTCCTCCTCGGAGACCAGTTTCCGCACCGAGAGCATCGGCGCCCGGCACTCCGTGCTCGTCCTCATCGACTGCCTGTACGTCCGGGTCGCCCAGCTCTCCTACCAGCGCGCCAGCGCCTCCCTCGCCCTCACCGACCACATCGCCAGGGAGCACGCGGTGAAGACCCGCCGCACCCGCTGAGCAACCAGCAATCAGCAATCAGCAATCAGCCGGTAAACACACAAACGCCGCCCCGGGAGACATCTCCCCGAGGGCGGCTTTTGCATGGATGAACCACCAAGGAAACTCGAAGATGGTTGTTTGAACCATCCGATCGGTGCCACGATGGGCGCCACCACTTCGCGTGCCCCGTTGTTCCCCCGTTTCCCTCGTAGGCCTCGTAGGAGACCCATGCGCGTCACCTCAGTCGAGTCGACCGAGCTGTTCGTCGGCAGCGCCGAGCACCCGCGTCAGGTGGTGACCGCCGAGATCGGCCACACCGCCGGCCGTACGGTCCGCCTCACCGCCGACGGCCCCGGCGTCCGCTCCGACGGGGACATCCGCTCGACCGTCGGTGACGACGGCACCCTCCGCGTCGAGATACCGCTGGTCTGCGATCTGCCGCCCGGCGAGCGCACCCACGTCACGGTCACCGCCGAGGACACCGAGGACCCCGAGCAGCGGGCGTCCCACACCGGCGCCCTCCTCGTCGCCGAGCCCGGCTGGACGATGTTCATGGTCAGCCACTTCCACTACGACCCCGTCTGGTGGAACACCCAGGCCGCCTACACCGAGACCTGGGACGTCGCCGACGATCCGGGGACCAGCGGACTTCCCGCGCGCACCTTCGACTCGCGCGGCCAGTCCGGGATGAGCCTCGTCCGCGCGCACATCGATCTCGCGCGGCGCGACCCGGCGTACACCTTCGTGCTCGCCGAGGTCGACTATCTGAAGCCCTACTGGGACGCGTTCCCCGAAGAGCGCGCCTTCCTGCGGCAGCTGCTGCGCACCGGACGCGTCGAGATCATGGGCGGCACGTACAACGAGCCGAACACCAACCTCACCGGCGCCGAGGCGACCGTACGCAACGCCCTCTACGGCGACGGCTTCCAGCGCGGAATCCTCGGCGCCGACCCGCACACCGCCTGGCAGCTCGACGCCTTCGGCCACGATCCCCAGTTCCCGGGCCTGATGGCCGATGCGGGGCTGTCCTCCAGCTCCTGGGCGCGTGGGCCCTTCCACCAGTGGGGGCCCACCCTGAACGTCTTCGGCGAGCCGCCCCGCGACCCCCAACGGATGCAGTTCCAGGCCGAGTTCGACTGGATCGCCCCCTCCGGACGCGGGCTCCTCACCGCCTACATGGTCAATCACTACGGCGCCGGCTGGGCCATCGACAACGCGCCCACGCTCCCGGAGGCGGAGGCCGCGGCCCTCAAGCTCTTCACCGGGCTGAAGAAGGTCGCGCTCACCCGCAATGTGCTGCTCCCCGTCGGGGGCGACTACGCGCCGCCCTGCCGCTGGGTCATGGGCATCCACCGCGACTGGAACGAGCGGTACGTCTGGCCGCGCTTCGTCTCGGCGATCCCCCGCGACTTCTTCGCCGCCGTACGCGCCGAACTCGACGCCGAGGGACGCAAGGCCTCGCCGCAGACCCGGGACATGAACCCGATCTATACCGGCAAGGACGTCTCGTACATCGACACCAAGCAGGCCCAGCGGTACGGCGAGACACTCCTCGCCGACGCCGAGGCCTGGGCCACACTCGCCTCCCTCGTCACCCAACACCCCTATCCGGACGCGGCGTTGGACAAGGCCTGGCGGCAGCTCGTCTACGGCGCCCATCACGACGCGATCACCGGCTCCGAGTCGGACCAGGTCTACATCGACCTGCTGACGGGCTGGCGCGAGCTGTACGACCTCGCCGAGTCCGTGCACGCCGACGCCACCCAGGCCCTCGCGGACCGCATCACCCCGCTGCCCGGCGGCGGCCCCGACCTCGTCGTCCTCAACTCCGCGACCTGGCAACGCCGGGACACCCTCACCACCGACCTCCCCGAAGGACTCGTCCCCGTCGACGAGACAACCGGCCTGCCGCTGCCCGCAGTTCGGGAGGCGGACGGTCAACTGCGGGTGGTGGTACCGGGGGTGCCGGGGCTGGGCCTCAAGGCACTCCCCCTCGCCGAGGGCACGGTCGACGAGTGGACTCCCGGGGACGGACCGACGACCATCCGCAACGAGTTCTACGAGGTGACGGTCGACCCCGGGCGCGGCGGTGGCGTCAGCAGCCTGCGCCAACTCGCGGACGGTGGCCGCGAGTTGCTGCGCACCGGAGACATCGGCAACGAGCTGGTCGTGCAGGAGGAGTATCCGAGGCACCCGCGCTTCGGCGAGGGGCCCTGGCATCTCACGCCGACGGGCACGACGGCCGCCCGCAGCGGGGACGTGCCGGCTTCGGTGAAGGTGGAGCACTCGGCGGCGGGATCACGGATCACCGTCACCGCCGACCTCGGCGAACTCCTCACCTACACACAGCAGTTGACCCTGTGGAAGGGCGTCGACCGACTGGACGTGTCGACGACCGTCGACGGGTACGACGGTTCCGACCGCCTCATCCGGGTCCGCTGGCCGTCGAACGTCCAGGGCGGGCTGCCGGTGCACGAGGTGGCCGACGCGGTCATCGGGCGCGGGTTCGGGTTCGTCGAGGTGGACAGCGAGGAGTTCCCGTGGACGCTCGACAACCCGGCCAACAACTGGTTCGGGCTGGGGACCACGGCCCGGGTGGCGGTGCACAGTGACTCCGGCGCGCTGCTCGGCCAACGGGCCATCGGCGTCGCCGAGTTGATCTACCCGTCCTGGGCCGAGGCGGGCGAACTCGGTGCCGAACTCGCCGCCGCGCTCGTCCGCGTGGGCGTCACGGCCACCTCGACGATCGCGGGCGGGCAACGCTACGGCGACCTCGAAGTCGACTCCAACCTCCCCGACATCCGCATCGCCGTCGGCGCTCCCGAGCGCAACTCCGTGGTCGCCGAGGCCCTCGCGATGGACCCGGCCGCCGGACGTGAACTCCGGCGCCAGCTCGCCGAGTCGGGCGTCGCGTCGGTGTGGGTCGCGCCGCGTGCGGGGCTGCGCGAGGAATGGATACCGGGGGCCGATCTGCGCGATCTGGAGCGGCTGCCGCTGCTCGTGGTGGCCGGCAGCGGTCCGGAGGACGACGCCAAGGCGGTGGACGCGCTGATCGCCGACCTCGCCGACGCCGTCGTCCGGGCCACAGCGGCCGGTGGCGGCGAGGCGCTCCCGCCCGGCGACACCTGGGACGGCACCGGCTTCGCCGTACTCAACAGGGGCACACCCGGCTGCGTGGTCACCCCGTCCGGCGACCTCTACATGTCCCTGATGCGCTCCTGCACCGGCTGGCCGTCGGGCATCTGGGTCGACCCACCCCGCCGCACGACCCCCGACGGTTCGGCCTTCCAGCTCCAACGCTGGTCGCACACCTTCGAGTACGCGGTGCTGGGCGGCACGGGCGACTGGCGCGAGCTGCGCCTGCCGCAGGCGGGTCACGCGTACAACCACCCGCTACGGGCACGGCTGCGGGAGCGATCACCGGAGGACGGCAGCGGCCTGCCGCGCACCACCACCCTGCTGAGCCTCGAACCCGCCGGTGAGGTGCTGCTCGACGCGCTCAAGCCGGCCGGTTCGCCGCTGGCGCGCGGGAGCGTGGCGCCCGTCGATCCGGGGCGCGGTGTCGTCGTACGGATGCACGAGGTCAACGGCCGTTCGACGGCGGCGCGGGTGCGTGGGCCGGTCGCGTGGACGGAGGGCGCCCGTACGGACGTACTGGAAAGGCCCGGGGAGCCGCTGCCCCCGGACCCTGACGGCGGCCTCGGCACCCACCTGACCGGCTTCGAGGTGGCGACGGTACTCGCAACTCCCGCTGGGGCGACGCCTGTTGACCCGGGCGCCGGTGTCGACGCGTACGAGCCGGCCCAGCCCGTCCACACCCGATACTGGCTGCACAACTCCGGCCCGGCGCCACGCGGCAACCTGCCAGTGGCCGTCTACCTCTCCCCCACCACCCTGACTGCCTCAGGCCCGGTTACGGCGACGGTCCGCATCAGCTCCGAGCTGACGGACGCGCCCGTCTCCGGCACGCTCGCCCTCGGCGTCCCGCCCGGCTGGACCGCCGAACCGGCCGAACTGCCGTACGCCCTCGGCCCCGCCGGCTTCACCCTCACCGAGATCACGGTGACCCCGCCGCCGGACGCGCAACCGGGCCGCCACTGGCTCACCGCACGTCTGCCGTACGGCGGCCAGGTGTACGAGGACGCCGTGGCCCTGGACGTGCCGAACGGCCACACCGGCCCAACTCTGCTGACAGAGCTGGGGGTTGACCGGGTCGCCGTACGGCGCGGAGAACGCGCACGAGTCCCGGTGAGCCTGCGCAACACCACCCTCGGCGAGATCAACGGCACCCTGTGGGCCGTGTCCTCGTGGGGGACGTGGGCGGGGGTCGGACCCGGGGTGCAGGGGTTCGCCGTACCGGCCGGGAAGTCGGTGGAGTGCGGGATCGAGGTCGATGGGGCCACGCTGGCACCGGGTTCGTACTGGCTGATGGCAAAGGTCGGCTGGCACGGCTGCGTGGCGTACACGGAGGCCGTGGTGCTGGAGGTGACGCCATGAACCGACACGACCATGTCCACCCCCCCGAGGGAGCCTGCGCCCTCGTAGGCGGCGACCCGATACCCCGGGAGGAGGTGGAGGCAGTCCTGGCGGCAGTACCGGCAAGGGATGTCGGAGGCCGCGGTAACGCGCCCCTTCAGGGGCGCGGGGAACTGCGCGACCAGCCCCCACCGGCCCGCAGCCAAAACACAACCCCCTCCGCGGAACGACAACGCCGCCGCTGGGCAACACAGGTGGTCGTGGCCGACGTACTGGCACGACGGGCATGCGCGGAACGTGGACTGCCCCCACCCGACACTCCACGAACCCTGGGCCCCGTGCCGGAGGCGGCCGTAGCCGGCCTGGGCAGCATCGTGGCCGTGACCCTCGCCTACTCCCCCGCCGCCCGAACCCTCCTCACCCACCTGGAAGCCCGCCAGGACATCCCCGAGGCCGCCGTACAGGAGTACTACGAGCACAACCGGGACCGCTTCCTGACGGCGGACGCCCTGCGCGCCGGCACCGACCCCTTCGGCGTCGCGACGGACGCGGACTTCCTCCCGTACGAGCATGTAAAGGCAGGCATCGAGGCCGAGTTGAGGCAGGCCGCAGGCCGACGCGCCTTCTTCTCATGGCTCGATCTGGCGCGCGCGGACGTGGTGTACGCGCCCGGCCACGAGCACCCCGGAGACCCGTCCCACCCGGACCACGAACACCGCCACTGAAGCGGTCCGCACCGGTTCCGGAACACAAAAGCAACACGGCACCCCATTGACCTCCGATGAATTCTGGTCCACCTTTTCATCAATCGGAGTCAAAGTTGGTGAATTGAACCAGCATCCAGGACATCCAGGATGCTCCAGGAGGGCAGCAGCAATGCGCGCAAGAAGACTGACCGGATCCCTGTCCTGTCTCGTCGTACTGACGTTGACGGCCGCCGGATGCGGCCTCTCCGGAGGCTCCGACGACGGCGGCGCCACCGCCGGTGCCTGCAAGGTCGACAAGGGCAACGTCGGGTCGGGGAAGCTGACCGGGGACGTCAAGGGCACGATCACCTTCCAGACCACCAACCTGAAGAAAGACTTCGGCGACTTCTTCAACGGTGTGATCGCCGACTTCGAGAAGGCCCACGCCGGCACCAAGGTCAAGTGGATCGACGACCCCGGCGACAACACCTTCACCAGCCGGACCGTCGCCGACGCCCAGGCCTGCACGATGGCCGACGTCATCAACGTCAACGCGCCGACGGCGACCGCCCTCACCAAGGCCGGCTACCTGCTCGACATCGGCACCAAGGACCCGGACTCGTCCAAGCCCTTCGTCCCGTCGTTCTGGAAGACCGCCACCTTCGCGGACGCCTCCGGCAAGTCGATCCACACCACGCTGCCCTGGTACACCGGCGGCGTCCTGCTGACGTACAACAAGGACCTGCTGGCGAAGGCCGGCATCGACCCGGCCAAGCCGCCGACGAGCATCTTCGGGCTCTTCGCCGACTACGAGAAGATCGCCAAGGCCTCCGACGGCAAGTACTTCGCGACGATGGCCAACCCGATCTGGCGCATCCCGGCCGACTTCGACCAGATGGGCATCAAGGTCCTCTCCAGCGACGGCAAGTCCGCCGTCTTCGGCGACGACCCGCGCACCACCCAGTGGGTGGAGTGGATGGCGAAGCTGTACAAGGAGGGCGCGATGCCGAAGGACTCGCTGTCCTCCAGCAACGACCCGTCCACGCTCTACAGCCAGGGCAAGGTGGCCTACGGTTCGACGAACCCGAGCTTCGTGCGGTTCGTCAAGCAGAACAGCCCGTCGGTCTACGCCAAGACGGCCGTCGGCCAGCAGCCCTACGACGATCTCGGCGTCGCCTCCGCCGGTGCCCCGCAGTACATCTCGGTCGCCGCGACCAGCAAGCACGCGGCCACCGCGCTGTCGTTCGCGGAGTTCCTCACCAACGCCCAGAACCAGACGGCCTGGTGCAAGGACCCGGCCGTGGTGATCTTCCCGACCACCACCGAGTCGCTGAACGACCCGTTCTTCCAGAACGTCACCGGCACCGACCCGTTCTCCCAGGCCCGCAAGCTCGTCGCCGACCAGCTCAAGACGGCCTCCACCAACCAGACCAACCTCTCCCCGGCCGTGCAGAACGCCATCGTTTCCCAGGTGCAGCTGGCCATGCAGGGCAAGAAGAGCGCGGCCGACGCCGTGAAGGACGCCCAGGAGAAGTCGAACGAGCTGCTGAAGCAGGGCAGTTGACGGTGACGGCACAGATCACGAAGCCGATGTCCGGCGTGGAGCCTCTGACCTCCACGCCGGGCTCGGCCCCGCCCTCTTCCCGCCTGCGCCGACTCGCCAGGGCCGCGCTGCCCGGTCCCGCTCCCGGGGCCAACGGAGCGGCCATGTACCGCCGTTGGTGGCTGCCGTGGCTGTGGACCGCTCCCGCGATCGTGTGCGCGGTGGTCTTCGGGGTGTTCCCGTTCCTCAACACGGTCCTGCTGTCGTTCACCAACGCCAAGCCGCTGGGCGGCGCCGCGAGTTTCGTCGGACTCGACAACTACACGCGGATGCTCCAGGACGACGACTTCTGGCTCGCGACCCGCAACAGCATCCTGTACGCGGTGATCGTCGTACCGCTGATGGTGCTGCTGCCGCTGATGCTGGCGGTCCTGGTGGAGAAGAATCTCCCAGGCATCGGCTTCTTCCGATCGGCGTTCTACACACCGGTCTTGGCCTCCAGCGTGGTCGTGGGCCTGAGCTGGCAGTGGCTGCTCGCGGACGACGGCCTGGTCAACACCTGGCTGGAGAAAGCCCACTTGATCAAGTCGGCGATCCCCTTCCTCTCCGACTCGTGGCTGATCCTGCTCTCCGCGATGGGCCTGACCTTGTGGAAGGGCCTAGGCTGGTACATGGTCTTCTACCTGGCCGCCCTCGGGAACGTGCCCAAGGAACTGCACGAGGCCGCGCAGATGGACGGCGCCGGCGCGGTCCGCCGCTTCTGGCACATCACGGTCCCCGGCGTCCGGACGGCCATGATGCTCGTAGGCACCCTGACGGGCATCGGATCACTCCGGGTCTTCACCGAGATCTACATGCTCGGCAGCTCCACCGGCGGCCCCGGCGGCGCCGACCGCACCCTGCCGTTCTACATCCGGGACGTCGGCCTGGACCCGATCACCGGCAACGCGGGATACGGCTCGGCCGTCAGCGTGGCCCTGTTCGCTCTCACTCTGGGCCTGACCCTGCTGGCGCAACGCCTGACAAAGGAGGACGAGTCGTGAGCACGGCCGCTGTCGACAAGAGCCGTCGCCTGATGCCCCGTTGGCGTGACTACGGCCGCCCGCGCGAACTGCTCGGCCGCTACCTGCTGTTGCTCCTCGTGCTGGGCCTCACGGTCGGCCCACTCCTCTGGCAGCTGCTGGCCTCCCTGAAGGGCACGAGCGAGGACGTCTTCGGCGCGAACGCCACCCTGCTGCCGCACGACCCGACCCTGCGCGCGTACCGGACGGTCTTCGACCAGGTGCCGGTGTGGTCGTACATCAAGAACAGCCTGATCGTGGTCGCCCTGTCGATCACCAGCCAGCTGGTCTTCTCCACCACGGCCGGCTACATGCTCTCCAAGCCGTCCTGGAAGGGCCACAAGGCGGTCTGGGTGGTGCTGATCGCCTCGATGATGTTCCCCTTCGAGTCGATCATGGTCTCGCTGTTCATCAGCATCCGCGACCTGGGCCTGGTCGACAGCCTGGCCGGCGTGTGGCTGCCGGGCTTCGTAGGCGCGATCAACGTCCTCCTCATGCGCGGCGCGTTCCTCGCGGTCCCGCGCGAGATCGAGGACGCGGCGATGCTGGACGGCACGAGCGAGTGGCAGCGCTTCAAGTACCTGTATCTGCCGTCCGCGTGGGGCGCGATCATGGTGGTCGTCATCAACACGTTCATCAGCGCCTGGGACGACTTCCTGTGGCCGCTGATCGTGCTGCGCTCCGAGAGCAACATGACGCTGACGCTGGGCCTTTCACGGCTCCAGTCGTCGTCGTTCGGCTACGACCAGCGGATGGTGATGGCCGGTTCGGTGATCTCCGTGATCCCGGTGCTGGTGCTGTTCGTCATCACGCAGCGGTGGTTCTATCGGGGGGTGGCTTCGGGGGCGGTGAAGATCTGAGGGGGAGCTGGTTGTGCGGGTGGGCGAGAATCAGGGCGTGTCGGAGGACCTGGAGCGGATCACTCCCTGGTGGGACCGTCGGATCATGGGCGGCATCCTGGCCGCGACGGGCCCCGTGACGACGGTCTTCGCGTTCACCCGGTCGAGGTCGGAAGTGAGTGTGCCCGGGGGCCTGCTGGTCGTCGCTCTGTGTTGGGTGCTGATCTGGGTGGCACGCCATCAGATGGTGCCGTCCGCATCCGTGAGCGCGACCACCCTGGTGATCCACAACGTGTACGACCGGTACCGGATCCCCTGGCGGACGGTGTCGGCCATCGACTGGGAACGTCGATCGGGCACGCTCTCTCTCGACCTGACGAACGGCCGGCGGGTGCACGTCGAGGCGTTCAGCCGCTGGCCGTCGTTCGGCCGCCACCGGAAGGTGATCGCGACACTGGAGGAGGGCCGCCGTCTGGCGGCGACAGCCGGGGGTGGGCCCGGCGCGGAGTCACCGGCGGCCGAGGTACGCGTCACCGAGACGTCGGGAATCCTCGAATTCCTCCTTGCACTCGGCTTCGGGATCACCGTGCTGGCGCTCGTCGTGGTGGGCGTCGTCTCGCTCCTGGACTGAATCACCTACGTGGTGCCCGCAACAGGCGGGGGGATCGGGAACCTGGCCGCATACCTGCACGCGATCGGTGGCGAGCTGACCATAACCGCCACTGTGGGGAACCTCTCGGTGCGGCTTTAGGACGCGCCAGCTCCGTCGCAGCCCGTCGATGAACACCCCGCCAGGTCCTTGCACCGTCGCGAATGAGCGGAGGCGAAGAGGACGCACGCCACCTTGCCGGCCCGGAAACCACTCGTCAGATGTTGCGATATACATCCCGACGGTCCCCGACCTTGACGACCAGGATGACGAGTTCGCCGTCCAGTACCTGGTAGGCAACCCGGTAGCTGCCGACGCGGAGCCGGTAGAGGCCCGACGGCCCGGCAAGCTTCTTGATGTCGGCGTCTTCGCGGTACGGGTCGTCGCCGAGAGCGGTCAGCGCGGCGAGGATACGCATCGCGGCCGGCCGGTCGATCGCGCGGAGCTGTCGCTGTGCCGCCGCCGTGAACCGGAACGCGTACTTCACGCCGCGCCCGCATCCCGCTCGGTGAACAGGTCGGCAAGCAGTTCGGCCATGGTCACGGTGGGGCCGCTCTCGGCCAGAACGGCTTCAGCCTCGCGCGCCAGCAGTTCGTCGGCCGCGTCTTCCAGTGCGTTGAAGTCGGCGATGGGGACGAGAGCTGCCACCGGCGCGCCATTGCGGGTGATTATCGTCGGGGTGCCCTGCTCGGCCCGGTTGATGTGGTCGGCGAGGTGGGCACGGGCTTCACGTACGGTCACAGCGCTGTCGTCCATAAGTTAAGTGTACGCACCTACGTGTACACAGGCGACTCGGTCGGCGGTCACACGAACGAATCGTTCTCCGCTCCGCCGACCTCAACCTCGCCCCCGCCAGGACACGCACGACCCTTGACGCGCGTACATCGCGAGGGTGATTCTGATTAGAGGATACTCATTACGTGATGAACATGGTGTGGCCTGGCAATTCGTCCATTATGTGGCGGAATTGGGGAGGGCAATGGTGCCCTGAACGGGAAGGTGGCAGCCGTGTCGTCGAGTTCGGTACGACCTGTGTCGATCACGCCGGTGGGAGCCGTCACCGAGCCTCCGCGTGAGTGCGTCCTCTCGATGGGAAGCGGCCACGACGAGGAAGCCGGCGAGCGGCGCAGCCCGGAGCGGACCGTTCTGGGGCGGGTCGCCACCATCATGGACGCGTTCAACGGGGGTCAGCAGGTGCTGGCGCTCGGGGATCTCAGTGAGTGCACGGGGCTGCCGAAGTCGACCCTGCATCGGCTGGCCGACCAGCTCTGTCAGGTCGGGTGGCTGGAGCGTGATCCGGGCGGCTATCGGGTCGGTATGCGGCTGTTCGAGCTTGGGGGACTCGCCGTCGAGGGGAACCGGCTGCAGGAGGCCGCCTTCCCGCATCTGCAGGCCCTCGCCGCCAAGACCGGGATGTCCGTGCAGCTCGGCATCCTCGACCGGACCGAGGTCGTGTATCTCGAACGTATCGTCGTGGGCCCGGTCCGGTTGCCGACCCGGCGCGGCGGACGCCAGCCCGCCTACTGCACCGCGCTCGGCAAGGCCATGGCCGCGTTCGACGGCGAGGCCATGCGCGCGGTCGTCTCCGCGCAGATGCCCAGGAGAACGGCCAACACGATCACGGAACCCTTCGCTCTGTGGACCGAGCTCGATCAGATCCGCAGGGTCGGCGTCGCGTTCGACCGTAGCGAGGCGTACGAGGAGTTCGTCTGCGTCGCCGCCCCGATCCGCAGCACGGGGCGCGCGATCGGGGCCGTGTCCGTCACCGGTTCCGCCGGTCGGATGAGGTGGCGGATGGCGTCCGACGCTGTTCGCGGTACGGCCGCCGCGATCTGGAACGCCAGCTTCAGGATCGGGAGCGCGGGCGCCCGGACATAAGACGTCGTCAGCTGTGGATCCAGCCCTCGTCGTGCCAGTACGTCAGGAGTTTCTCCATCGGCTCCGGCCACGTCTCCACGTACGTCACTCCCTCCGGCCCCGCCGTCATCAGGTACGGGGTGCCCGCCGTGCTGATCCAGAACTCGCCCGGCCCGACCGTTCTGCTGCCCTCCTCCCCGTCCTTGCCCCAGGCGACGTGGAAGCTCCCGCCGAACACGATGATCAGCTCGTCGAGGTTGTGGTGGTGGCGGGGCACCGCGAAGTTGGGGGCGCAGCGCAGGCCGTTGAGGTTGAACGATCCGTCCACCTTGGTCGAGAACCACATGTTGCCCTCGAAGGTCTTCTCCATGTCGACCGGGGCATCGGCGAGGAGGCCGCCCTCGGCCCAGAGGTATGTGGGGGCGGTCTGGTCGACCGGCAGGTCGATCCAACCCTCGTCGTCGGACAGCAGACTGAAGAATTCGATTGCCATGACCTGAGTCTGGGGACCGTGTTCGGGGGTGTCATCCGTCAGTCCCATTGGACGGAACAGGGCGGCGACAGCGTCAGCGGCCGTGCCTACGGTTGCGGCATGACACTTGTTTTCGATGATCTGGTGGCCGACACGGACTGGCTCCCGATGGACCTCGACCAGCAGGACTTTCCCAGCTACTTCTGGCACGCGGGCGGTCTGCTGAGCGATGCGCCGGTGGACTTCCGGGCGACCTTCGACGGGGCGATGTGGGTGACCACCAAGCCGATCGACATGCCGCGCTTCAACCGCAACCCGCTGCGCGTGCGCCCCCACTTCACGGTGCCCCGGCACCACCACAACATGGACGAGATGCTCTTCGTCCTCGCGGGCGAGTACAGCATCGAGTACGACGAGGACGAGGATCAGGGAGGCGGGACGCAGACCGTGCGCGTCGGACCGGGCGACTTCTTCCTCAGCCGCGCCGGCACTCCGTACACGATGACCGCCGGGCCCGAGGGCGTCACCTACATCGAGACCTGGCCGAAGCCGGTCACCCAACTCGAGACCTACTGGCACGACTTCGGCTGGGTCCGGCGCTGAAGGCTGAAGCACGCGCCAGACCCAACCCCTGCAAGAAACCGGATCAGTCGGATCAGTCAGCCCAGAGGAAACGGTCGGCGACCCGGTGGTGGTTGTAGATCGTCATCTCCTGCTCCTCGCTCAGCCGGTGGCCGTCGAAGCTCGGGGAGTGCATGCCCACCGTGACCTCCTTGGCGTTCATCAGGTCCTGGGTGAAGATCTCGCCCAGGTCGGCCTCGCGGAAGTCCTCGAAGAACTGGGGCTGGAAGTCGCGCTTCTTGTCGTAGTCGGCGACGGGGACCTGGTCCAGGCTGAAGATCTCGAAGAGGCAGCTGTCCGGGTCGAGGCCGTTGGGGCGGGCCCGGTAGCCGAACACCGAGCCCTGGTTGGGGAGCAGGATCGTGTTCGGGAAGACGTTCCAGGCCGTACCGGCCTCCGCCCACTGCTGGGGAGTGATGACCGGCCAGTCGTAGCCCTCGGCGAGCGACAGCTCCCGGTACAGCTGGAGGAAGTGCTGGCCGGCGGTCGTCCCCTCAGGTACGTCCGCGGTCTTGAGCGCCTCGGCGGCCCGCCAGCTCCGCTCGTTCTCCAGGCCGCGCATGTCGTCGGCGATGTACTGCACGCTCAGCGCGACGCTGAGCCGCTCGTCGGTCACGCCCCCCGTGCCCCGGTTGGTCGGGTCCTTGGCCGCGCCGTCGGGAGCCGTGTTCTTCTTCTCGCCGACGCTCGAGTAGTGCGCGTGCCGCTCGTACACGGTCGTGGGCGCCCAGATCCGTGACTCGAGTTCCTTCATCGAGGCGATGTTCGTGTTCGACTTGTCGAAGCGGTAGAGCTGCGGATGCGTCCCCGCCACGTGGTACGCCTCAAGGAACCCGTCCAGCGCCGTCTTCCAGTTGCACGGCAGCAGCACGCTCTTGAACCACCGGTACCGCATGTGCTCGAACTGGAACGGCTCGAAGATCCTCGGGATCGGGTCGAGGTATTCGAGGAGCGGCCTGGCCTCGGGATCCATGTTGATGAACACGAACCCGCCCCACTGCTCCGCCCGCACCTGTACGAGGCCCAGGTCGTCGTCCGAGCGGGGCACGAACTCCTCGCGGTCGAGGACCAGCCTGATCGAACCGTCCAGGTTCCAACGCCAGCCGTGGAACGGGCAGATGAGCGAACCGACGCGACCCCGGCCCCGCGCCAGACGGGTACCGCGGTGCCGGCACGCGTTGAAGTAGGCGCGGATCGAGTCCTTGGCCTCCCGCACGATCAGGATCGAGTGACCGCCGATCTCGTACTCGACGAAGCAGCCGACGCCCGGCAGTTCCTCGACGCGGCAGGCCATGAGCCAGGCCTTCGTGAACACCCGCTCCAGTTCCAGTTTCAGGAACTCGGGGTCCAGATAACGGCCCTTGGGCACGAACGCACGCGAAAGCCGGTACTTCTCCGGGACCTTCTCGGCGGGTACATCACCCTCGAACCAGGGAACGCGCCGCTCCAGCCGGGGTTCGGTTTCCACAGACACCAGAAATCACTCCTCCACTCGTGAAGTCAGGCACTCATGAGGTCGGGCACTCATGAGGTCGGGCACCCATGAGGTCAGGCCGCGTCGGGGCCCGCGACCTCGACCCCGTCGGAACTCCGCACCACGTGGATGCAGTTGCCCGGGCACCCGTCGGCGGCGTCGATCACGTCCAGGCGCAGCTTCTCCGCCACGTCGGTCTGCGAGCCCTCCGCCATCAGCAGTTCCCCGTCGGCGTCCTTGACGTAGGCCAGCCCGTCGCCGCCGAACTCGAAGACATCGGGCGCGTACTGGGTGCACAGACCGTCGCCCGTGCACAGCTTCTGATCGATCCACACCCGTACGTCATCTGCGTCATCGCTCATGAGTCTCGGCCTCCTCCTCCGCGGCACGCTCCGGTGTCGCCGTCGGTCGCCACCGCAGCGGGGCTGAAACCGACTCTCCCCGGGGGGTCTCCGGCCGTCCACCGACCGTCCCACCAAGCGGAATCCGCGCTCACGGAGGGCGTCCACCCCGCCATACGCTCGACCGGCCGCTCCCCCCTCCCCCCTTTCCCGCCGGAGGATTCCAATGACGGCAATACCTCACGCAGCGAACGGAAACGGACCCACGAACGGACCCGCCAACGTCCCCATGGGCGGCCCGGGTTGGACCCCCCGGCTCGTCTGGTCGACGGTCTTCCTGGCCATGGTCCTGGAGGCGCTGGCCCTCGGCGCGTCCATGGTCGCGATCGGGCTCCCCAGCATCCTCAAGGAGTTCCCGACCACCCAGGGCGGCTGGCTGACAACCGTCTACTTCCTGGCCGGGGCGGTCTGCGCCCCGCTGCTCGGCAAGGCGGCCGACCTCTACGGCAAACGACGGGTGCTGCTCTTCACCATGCTCGTGTCGGGCGTAGGCGCCGTCGTCTGCGCACTGGCACCCAGCTTCGCCGTCATGGTGGCCGGCCGGACGCTCCAGGGCCCCATCCTGGCGACGATCTCGCTGATCCCCTCCCTCGTCCGGGACGTCTACCCGCCCCGGCAGGCCGCCTTCGCCGCCAGCATCACCATCACCGGCATGGGTGCCCTCTCGCTGTTCTCGCCCCTGCTCATCGGATGGCTCATCGAGAACGTGGGCTTCCGGGGGATGTTCTGGTTCGACGCCGTCTGGACGTTCGGGCTGTGCGCGGCGATACGGCTGACCACGGCGGAGTCGACCCTGCGCCGCACCGCCCGCCCGGACGTACTCGGCGCCGCCCTGCTGGCCGCCGGCGTCCTCGGCGTGCTGCTGTACGTCAGCTGGGGCAACTCCTGGGGCTGGGGCGCGGGCACCGGCGTAACCCTGCTGGTGGCCGGACTCGTCCTGCTGACGCTCTTCTTCTGGCGTGCGCGCCGTACGCCGGAGCCGATCGTCAACCTCTCCCTGTTCCGCCGGAAACAGCTCCTGTACGTCTCCGTCGCGGGCGCGACCGCGTACGCGATCTCCGCGTCGGTCTTCCAGATCATCCCCATGATGGCGATGACCCCACGGGTCGCCGGACAGACGTACGGGCTCGGGCTGACCACGCTGGGATACGCCTCCCTGGAGACCCCGAAGGCACTGGCGACGGTCGCCTGCGGCCTGCTGGTCGGCTACCTGGCCGCCCGTGGCCGCAACCCCCGGCTCTTCATGACGCTCGGCCTCGGCGCGTGGGCGATCGGCACGACGCTGCTCGCCTTCCGCAACGACACCTTCGGCGAACTCGTCGTCTGCGCCCTGATCGTCGGGGTCGGCGGTGGCCTTACGACGGCTGCCGTGCCCGGTCTGGTGATGCGCGCGACGCCCGTCGGCGACCAGGGCTCGACCGCCGGGACCGTCCAGCTCACCCAGACCGGGTTCTCGGCCGTCCTGCCCGTCGTGATGTTCGCGGTGCTCGCGCCGTACGCCACGCTCATGCCCGGCGGCGGTGTGGTCTACGCGGAGGACGGTTTCCGCAAGTGGCTGCTGATCTCGACCGCGCTGGCGGTCGGGGTGCTCCTCGTCGTGGTGACGCTGCTGCGGGAGCGGCGCGAGGAGGCGGTGGAGGAGTTCACGGTCGACGCGCTCGTGCCGGTGGCGGTGTCCGCAGGGGAAGAAGTGACGACCACCCCTCCGGTCGTAACACCCAACACCTGAACACCAGTTGACGTGGCGCCCCGCCCGGCGACGGGCGGGGCGCCTCACAACCCCAAGGAGGTCGGCCCGTGGCCGAGACAGTGACCACAGACATCCTCGTCGTCGGCGCCGGCCCGGTCGGGCTCTTCGGCGCCTACTGCGCGGGCTTCCGCGAGCTGCGGACCGTCCTGGTCGACGCGTTGCCGCAGTGCGGCGGTCAGATCACCGCGCTCTACCCGGAGAAGGAGATCCGTGACATCGCGGCCGTCCCCGGCGCACGCGGCCGTGACGTCGTCGCCGCCCTCAAGGACCAGGCCGACGCGTACAGCCCGACCTATCTGCTCGGCCGACAGGCCGTCGAGCTGGCCCACTCGCCCGACGGACGCCCGCAGGTCACCCTCTCCGACGGCACCGTGGTCGACGCCGGCGCGGTCGTCCTGACCGCCGGGATCGGCGCGTTCACCCCGCGCACCCTCCCGGCCGGGGAGGAGTTCCTCGGCCGTGGGCTGAGCTACTTCGTGCCCGCCCCGGACGAGCACGCCGACCAGGACGTCCTGGTCGTCGGCGGCGGGGACAGCGCGGTCGACTGGGCGCTCGCCCTGCATCCGATCGCCCGCTCGGTGACCCTCGTACACCGTCGCGGCACGTTCCGGGCCCACGCGGCGAGCGTGCGCGAGATGCGCGAACGGGGCGTCGAGATCGTCACCAACGCCCAGGTCGAGGCCCTGCTCGGCGACGACCGGCTGCGCCTGGCCCACCTCAGGGTCGATGGCGAGGACGACGTACGGGTGCTGAAGGTCGACGCGGTCGTGGCCGCGCTCGGCTTCATCAGCAACCTCGGGCCGCTCGCCGACTGGGGCGTGGAGCTGGACCGGCGCGCGATCGTCGTCGACACCCGGATGCGTACCGCCGTCGACCGGGTCTACGCCGCCGGTGACGTCACCGCGTACCCCGGCAAGGTCCGGCTGATGTCGGTCGGCTTCGGGGAGGTCGCGACGGCGGTCAACAACGCGGCGGTCGCCCTGGACCCCGCGCAGTCCCTGTTCCCCGGTCACTCGACGGAGTCCGCCTGAGCGGGCTGTGGTCTATCGGCCCCCGTCGGCCATGTCGAGAGCGGCGATGTAGGAGAACGCCATCGACGAGCCGACCGGGCCTCCCGCACCGGGATAGATCCGCCCGGACATCGGGGCCATCGTGTTCCCCGACGCGTACAGGCCGCCGATCACCGAACCGTCGGTCCGCAGGACGCGCGCGTGGCCGTCCGTCCTGAGGCCGCCCTTGGTGCCCAGGTCGGACAGCACGATCGTCGCCGCGTAGAACGGCGGCTTGTCGATCACGCCGAGGCAGGGGTTGGGCCCGTCGGTGTGGGATCCAGCCATGTGCGTGATCATGAGGTCCCAGGGGTCCTCGCCCCGGCCGAACTGCTCGTCCTTGCCGTTGCGGGCATAGCCGTTGAACCGCTCGACGCTCTCAGTCAAGGCTCCTTCGGGTACGCCGATCAGCGCCGCCAGCTCCTCAAGGCTCCCGGCCCGCTTCAGCACACCCGCCTCGATGAACTCGTCGACGTCGAACCAGCCCGGGACCTGCGGGGCGACGGGCAGCCCCGCGAAAGCCCGCTCGTTGTCGATCTGCCGCTGGTCGAACACCCAGTGCGTGGGGATGTGCGACACACCCGACACCCCCGACGCCCTGTGCGCCCGGAGCATCTCGTGACCGGCCCGGTCGTACGGAAGACGCTCGTTCATATAGCGCTGCCCGGCCGCGTTGACCCAGATGCCGCTCCACACCGACGTGTAGAACACCGGGCGCGTACGGGGTACGACGAGGCCCGGCGCATACCACGACTCGTCGAGCAGGTCGGTCGCCGCGCCGACTGCGATGCCCGCGGTGAGCGCGTCGCCGGTGTTCCCCGGGCAGCCCTGGGTCCACTCGTCGCCGACCCCGGGCTGGTACCGCTGCCGGAGTTCGCCGTTGCGCTCGTATCCGCCCGCCGCGAGGAGTACGCCCCGGCCGGCGCGGTACGTCACCGGCTCGCCCTCCCTCATCGCCTCCACCCCGACGACCGCGCCGTCCTCGACGAGGAGTCGCTCCAGCGCGGTGTTCGTCAGCACCGTGCCGTTGCCGGTCTCCGTGAACGCGAGCAGGGCGCGGGCGATGAGAGCCTGCCCGCCGACCATCACCGGGCCGGGGTCGACACCCCAGCGCTCCGTCCAGAGCGGCCTGCGCACCAGGGGCTCCAGATCGCCGAGTTCGGCGCGGTCGATGTCCTGGGGGAAAATGGTGCGCCCCTGCGGCAGGCTTCCGGGCCGCCCGGCGAAGTAGTCGGGCACGCCCTGCCAGACGAACCGGTCGAACCGCGGATTGGCCTCCAGCTCGTCGATCAGACGGGGGCCCGCCTGGAGAAACGCCTCCCGCACGGAGGCCGGCGAGTCGTCGCCGACGATCGCGTCGAGATACGGGCGGGCGAGGTCGGGGCCGTCCTCGATGCCGGCCCGCAGCTCGGCCGCGTTGCCGGGGAGCCAGATCCCGGCACCGGAGTAGGCCGTCGTCCCGCCGACGTACTCCGTCTTCTCGATGACCAGCGTGCGCAGCCCACGCGAGGCCGCGGCGTACGCGCCGACGAGCCCCGCGCCCGATCCGACGACGATGACGTCATAGGAACCATCGGAACCAAGGGAACCAACCGTGTCGGCGCCGCTCATGACGACAGCTCCCCGTCCCGTACCGCGTTCGACGCCGCTTCGAGGTGGGCGAACCCTTGGGCGCTCGCCTCGTCCAGTTCCATGACCTCGACGAAGTGGCCCAGTTCGGCCGTCATGTCGAGATACCCGAACCGGATGCCGCCGCTGTCCCCGTACTGCTTCCAGGTCCTGCCGCTCGCGGCGACGACCGCGGACGCCTCCTCGAAGTCGTCGACGCGGAAGCCCAGATGGTGCAGCGTCGCCGGCACTCCGGGCCTGATCGCGCCCCGGTAGAGGTCGACCGCGCCGCCGACCGGACGGATGATCTCCAGATTGGTCGGACCCGCGTTGACCAGGGCGACATCGATGACCCATTCGTCGGCCGGCTGCCCGTCGACCACCACGAAGGGGGCCCTCGGCTCTCCGGCTCCCGCACTGCCCGGTGGCCGGCCGCCGCCCAGGGACGACTTGTAGTGCCGGACGCAGTCCACCGTGCCGAGCCTCGACTCCAGGTAGGACGCGGCGGCGTCGATGTCGTCCGTCACGTATCCGAGCTGCATGAAATTACGGAAGAGATCACTCAACGCCCGCATTTCCGGACCCCCTTGTCCTGTGCCGCCCATCGCCGGCCGGCACGGGAAACGACTCTTCACCTCGGCGTCCGGGGTCGTCCACCGCCCGTCCCATCAGACGGGATCGACGGTTCGCGGCTGTCGGACGATGCGCGACGATGCGGGGGTGACCCCGTCGAGCGATGACAGGCCGGTGGCCGTGGCCGGGCCCATGCCCGTGGCCGTGACCCCGCGCCTGGACCGGGGGTCGGTCGAGCACCGGCTCATCACGATGCGCAGGTCGGTCGGACACCTCGACTCCTTCGGGCCGATGGACCGCGCACGCCTGGAGAGCGATCCGGCGGCCGGGCTCGTCGTCGAGCGGATCCTGGCACTCCTCGCCGACCTGGCCTTCACGATCAACAGCCATGTCTCTACGGCGGTGCTGGGCGAGGTCCCGCAGTCGGCCGCCGCCTCCTTCGGCGCGGCCGAGCGGGCCGGGATGATCGACGCGGAACTGGCCGCCGCCCTCGTGCCGCCGGACGGCCCGCACAACGTCCTGGTCCAGCTGTATCTGGACACCGAACCCGAGGGGGTCGCGGCGGTCGTGTCCGCCGCCTTGTCGGGATACGGGGAGTACGTACGGCAGGTGGCCGACTGGACGGCGGAGCAGGGCCAGGCGCCGGAGAGCTGACCCCGGTTGACCCGGCGGGCCTGGCTGGCCCCTCAGCTACTGGAGCGACCGGGCGCGAGTGACGACCCGCCGAGCGCCGTCGAGAATCCGCCGGGCGCGCTCTTCCGGTGAGACCCCGGCCCGCTGGAGGCCGCGCAAGGGAACCTCGGCGCTGACGACGACATCGCGGGGCAGCAGCGACACCACTTCCGCCAGCGGAAACTCCCCGGTCCCGGGAATGGCGCGCTCGTTCATGGCCTCGTCGAGGTAGTCCGAGGAGATCCCGGGCGCCCGGAGGCCGTCGCTCAGCTGGCAGTATCCGATGAGCCGCCGGTCGACCTGCCGTAGGTCGTCGGGCCCTTCTCCGGCCCGCGCGAGATGGAGCGTGTCCACGAGGATGCGGAGATTCGGCTGGTCGAGCCGTTCCACCAGTCCGACCGCCGCCGCGAGGGACGGCACATGGGAGAGCGGTGTGAACTCGATCAACACGTCCACCCCAGCGGTCCTGGCGACCTGGCAGAACTCTCCCAGGACGTCCTCGACACACCCTGGATCGCGCCGCAGGTCCGGATCGGGCTCGAACGCACAGGTATTGGCCAACGGGGCGCCGAATTCGGCGAGAACGTCGAGTCGGCGCCGGAGGGCGTCCAGTCCTGCCTTTCCTGCTGTCGGCGACACGAGGAATCCGTCGCCCATGGCGATCGGGATGTCCGAGGCCCTGAGCCGCGAAAGGGTCTCACTCAGCTCCCTCCGGTCCTGGAGGCCGGGGTGATTGACGCTCATGCAGATGCTGTCGGCGCCACCGGCGACCGCGGCGGCGACGAAGACCGGCAACGACTCCTCGCGAAGGGTCAGGTGCTCAAGGCCAACGGACGGGTGCTGATCTTCGTCCGTGCTCAGGTGATCCATGCTCACCTTCATTCTCGAAAGAACCGAAGAAGAACCCGAAGAAGAAACCGAAGAAGAAGAAGAGGATACTGAATCCCAGATCAGGCGCCGAGCATGTGCAGCCCACCGTCGACGGCGATCAGCTGCCCCGTCATGAACCGCGCCCCGGGACCGGCCAGGAACACCATGACCGGCCCGAGATCCTCGTCCGGATCACCGAGTTCACCCCTAAGCGGCATGCGTGCCCGCAGCTGCTCCTTGAACACCGCGGCGCCCTCCTGACCCAGGTGCTCCCACAGTCGTTCGGCGTTCCTCGTACCGACCGCGGGCGCCAGGGTGTTGACCGTGACCCCGGACCTCCCCCACGCCGCGGCCACGGACCGGGTCCACGCGTGGACGCCGGCCTTCGCCATCGCGTAGTGCGGCGCCATGGGGTTCCCGCGGATCCCCTCCGCCGACCCGAGGTTGATGATCTGCCCGCCGCCGTCCCGCATGTGCGCGAACGCCGCCTGGTTGGTGAGGACCGTCGACCGGAGGTTGGTGTCGATGACCAGGTCGAACTCGTCGTCGGACAGCGACTCCGGCGTACCCGGCCACCAGCGGCCGGCCGCGTGCAGCAGTACGTCGACACCGCCCAGCAGCGACGCGGCCTGATCGAACGCGGCATCGACCGAGCCGCGGTCGCGCACATCGCACGCCACCCACTCGCACAGGTCCTTCAGATCGTCCGGAGGCGGGGTCGCACGAAACAGACCGACGACATCCGCCCCGGCCGCGACGAACGAGGCCACGGCCGCCGCACCGATCCCACTGGCCGCCCCGGACACCACCGCCCGCCGCCCGGCAAGCGGCACACCCACGTCACCGCCAGGCAGCCGCCGAGACCCGGAATCCGCCTGATCCCTTGCTTCCGCCACGTCCGCACTCCCTCGTCGCGAGCCTGAGCGCACTCTATCGACCACCCAGCGAATTGCGTATACCTAATTCAGATCGATCTGCCGGGCCCCTAGAGTCACCGCATGACCGACAAGGCCTCCCCCGCCTACCTCACCGCGATCCGCACCTCGTACGACACGGTCGCCGCCGACTACGTCCAACTGGTCAAGAACCCGGCGGAGTTGGACCCGCTGTCCCGCGCGATGCTGACGGCGTTCGCGGAGTCCGTACGGGCGGCAGGCCCCGGCCCGGTCGCGGACCTGGGATGCGGACCCGGCAAGGTGACCGCGCACCTGGCGGCCCTGGGCGTGCCCATGTTCGGCATCGACCTGTCCCCGAGGATGATCGAGCTGGCCCGCCGCGCCCACCCGGACCTCGACTTCACCGTGGGCTCGATGACCGCCCTGCCGATCCGGGACAACGCCCTCGGCGGCATCCTCGCCCACTACTCCACCCACCACACCCCGCCGGACCAACTCCCCACCCTCTACGCCGAGTTCCACCGCACCCTCACCCCCGGCGGCCTCCTGATGCTGGCCGGCCACGCTGGAGTCGACGAGCCGCTGCACCTGCGTCCGACGCAGGGGTACGGCGGCCACCCCGTGTCCTACGAGTCCCACCTGCTCCCCGCCGAGCGGATCGCCGTACTGCTGAAGCGGTCCGGGTTCGTCATCACAGCGCGGCTGGTGCAGGAGCTCGACGAGGGAGTGGACCCGCGGAGGTCCTTCGCCACCTTCCTCGCACGGAAACCCGAACTCCCCCCGCCCTCATAGTGGTTGTCACGTTCGTCAGCCGGGCGGTGTCTCCATGTCCAGCAGGCCGACAGGCCGACCGGACAAGGAGAACACCGTGACACTGCGCATCCCCAAGGCCGAACTCCCCGCCGAGATCCGCGAGAACCTGCTCAAGCAGTTCGGTGCCGTGCCCGAACCCTTCGAAGTGACCGCGCACAGCCCCAAGGTCGCCCAGGACTCCTCGGACATGGGGAGCAGGGTGAGTGAGTGGGACATGGCCGACCAGGGGCTCAAGACGTTCGCGCACATGGCCGTCGCCGCACAGGTCGGCTGCGGTTGGTGCCTGGACATCAACTACTTCCAGGCGCTGCACCTGGACCTGGACCTGGCCAAGGCGAGCCAGGTGCCGCGCTGGCGGGAGTCGGAGGTGTTCACACCGCTGGAGCGGGACGTGCTGGAGTACGCCGAGGCCATGACCAGCACTCCGCCCGCCGTCACCGACGAGTTGTACGCCGGCCTGCTCGACCGGCTCGGCCCGGCGGCGATGGTCGAACTCACCGCGGCCATCGGCTTCGCCAACATGGCGACCCGGAACAACTCCGCGCACGGGATCACCTCGCAGGGCTTCTCCGACGCGTGCGGGATTCCGCTGGCCGCACGCCCCGAGCCGTCCGGTGTCGAGACGTCCGGTGTCGAGACGTCCGGCGCGGTGTCCACCGCGATATGACCCAGGACCCGTTCATCGCCCACCGCAGCCTCCTCTTCACCGTCGCCTACGAGCTGCTCGGCTCGGCCGCCGACGCCGAGGACGTACTGCAGGAGTCCTGGCTGCGGTGGGCCGACGCCGACCGGTCGCAGGTGCGTGAGCCGCGCGCGTACCTCGTCCGGATCGTCACCCGGCAGGCGCTCAACCGGCTGCGCACACTGTCCCGCAGCCGTGAGGAGTACGTCGGCGAGTGGCTGCCGGAACCCCTGCTGACCAGCCCCGATGTCGCCGAGGACGTCGAACTCGCGGAGAGCGTCTCGATCGCGATGCTGACCGTCCTCGAAACGCTCGGGCCCACCGAGCGGGCGGTGTTCGTGCTGCGCGAGGTCTTCGCGATGCCGTACGGCGAGATCGGCGAGGCCATCGGCAAGTCCGCGGCGACGGTACGGCAGGTCGCCCGGCGGGCCCGCGAGCATGTGGCGGCCCGGCAGCCACGGGTACGGGTGAGCCGGGCCGAGCAACGGGCCGTCGTGGAACGCTTCCTTCTCGCCCTGCGCACCGGGCAGTTGCAGGAGCTGCTGGAGGTCATGGCACCGGACGTCGTCCTCGTCGCCGACGGGGGCGGGATCGTCGCCGCCGCGCTCGCTCCGGTCCACGGCGCCGTACCCGTGGCGAAGCTGCTCACACGCGCGAACCAGGTGGCCGACGCCTTCGAGCTGACGACCGTGTGGCTCAACGGCTCGCCTGCGGGCCGGATCGAGATCGCCGGCGAGCCCACCACGGTGAGCGTCGCGGTCGAGAACGGACGGGTCTCCCGGATCTACATCGTGCGGAACCCGCGCAAACTGACCCGCCTCGACGAACCGGCCGAACTCACGAGGTAGAGGTAGAAGTAGAGGTAGTACACGAGGTAGTAGAGGTGGGCGTAATTCGTTTCGTGCCGCGCCGCGAGCGCCCTATCGTGGCGCGGTGACAGCCCAGATGATCATTCTCAACGGTGGTTCCAGCTCGGGGAAGTCCGGGATCGTACGGTGTCTGCAAGCCGTGTTGCCGGAGCCGTGGCTGGCGTTCGGGTGTGACTCGTTCGTCGACGCGCTGCCCGCGAGGATGCGGGCGTCGGACGGCGGGATCGTGTTCGCGGCGGACGGTGGGGTGAGCGTCGGGGCGGACTTCCTCGCGTTGGAGGCGGCCTGGCGGGAAGGTGTCGTCGCGATGGTCCGGGCGGGTGCCCGGGTCGTCATCGACGATGTCTTCCTCGGCGGAGCCGCTTCCCAGCAGCGGTGGCGGAAGGCCCTCGGCGGCCCCGGTGAACCTGACGTGCTCTGGGTCGGCGTCCGGTGCGAGAGCGCCGTCGCCGCAGGTCGCGAGGTCGCCCGGGGAGACCGGGCCCAAGGGATGGCCTCGGCGCAGGCGGACGCTGTCCACCAAGGTGTGATCTACGACCTGGAGGTCGATACGACGCGCACTGAGTCCCTGGTGTGCGCGCGGACCATCGCCGCCCGCGTCCGCTGCCACGCCCCGCGTCCGGCCGACTGATCCGGCGTCACCCTCAGCCGACGGGGCGCGGATCCGGAGCCCGCAGCCTGCGTGCGATTCTGCCGAGCAGCACGGCGTTGATCAGCCCGGCCAGGACCGCACCCGCGGAGAAGGACAACGGACTCAGCCAGGCGCGCGCGGGATTCCACTCGGGTGACACCACCACCCCGACGAGGACGGCGAGGACGCTGAACGGCGCCGTGGCCATGAACGGCCAGATCCCGGCGAACCCCGGGTCAGGCAACACGTACGCGGCGTACAGGAAGAACCCCACCGCCGCCGCGACCACGACGAGGTACCCGCGCGCGAGCCAGTTGTCGACCGCGGGCGCCAACAGGGTCCGCATCCCCTGCAGCCGGGGGTGTGCGGAATCCGCCGTATCCGTTCCCTTCTGCTCGGAGTGGTCCGGGACGCGCGGGAGGGACTCACGCGCGACCGGCGATGAGGCGGTCGCCTGCCTCGCGGCGAGGGCGCCGATCACAGCGGCGTTCACGAGGGCGCAGAGAAGCAGCCACCCGACCCAGGAGCCGACGGCCAGGACCTCGGCCGCCCCGCCGCCCTGGGTGCCGGGACCGACGGGGAGCACCACGCTCAGGAAGGAGAGGGGCACCGTGAGCAGCACGGGGCTCCCTGCGAAGGCACTGTCCGGGAAGACGAGCATGGTCGCGACGGAGGCGCCGAAGACTGCCAGATACCCCCGGGCGAGCCAGTTGCCCGTGGCGAGCGCGAGGAGTCGGCGCGGGCGGGAGGCATTCGGCATCGTGGGGCCCTTCAGGTCGGCTCGTGGGTCGTGCGTGGGTCGTGTTCTCCGGAGCAAGCGCGCCGGGCCTGCACCTGCCTCCGCCCCTACACCTGGGCGACTCGCTCGGCGACACCCTTCTTGATCGTCACCTCGACGGTCAGGTTGCCGCCCTTCGCCGCCGCGTCCAGCTCGTCGGCGGTGCACTTCTCCGCCACCTGGGTCTCGGGGTCGCCGCAGATGTCGCCGCCCTGGATCGCCGTGTCGACGGCGACGTAGAAGGGACGGCCGCCGACCTCCAGTTTGCCCGGCGCGAGGTAGGTCAGCGTGCCGGTGACCGTACCGTCCACCCGGTTGTCGACGGTGGCCTTGGTGCCGCCCGTACCGGTGCCGGTGTCCGTGCCGATGGTGGCGGTGCCGGCTTCGGGAGTGGCGGCGGGGGCTTCGGTGGACGTGTCGGAGGAGCCGGGAGTGGCCGCGCTGGAGTCGGTGGTGGCCTCGTCACCGGCACCCGTACTGGCGTCGGCGCTGGCCTCGGTCGCGGTGTTAGAAGCGGACGCGGCGCTGGGGGTCTTGGTGGGGCTGTCGGGGCTGCACGCGGTGAGGAAGAGGGCGGTGGCGGCCAGGAGACCGGCAGCGGCGAGCGTACGGACGCGGGTGCTGGTGCGGGTGCTGGTGCGGTTGAAAGACATGTCAGGTTGCCCTCTCGGCGTTGTCCTCGTAGATCTCAACCTGTCAAATGCCGTACGAGGCAAGCCGGTTCGCTGATCGTCCGCCCTGTTGCACAGCCCGCACGAACCGCCGGTTTCTGTTACACGTCACCGCTCATCCGCACGCGCCGGTGACCGGGACATGCCCACCGGCGTGATAGCGGTGTCGAGGACGGCCGGTACGGCGTCCAGCGCCCCCCGCGCCGACCCGGCCACCCGGATCTCCGCACTCCCCTCCAGCACCGCTGTCTCCAAGTCGGCCCCGACCTGCGCGAGTTGGTCGTCGCCGAGGGTGAACACGACCGTACGGCTCTCCCCGGGAGCAAGGTCCACGGCCTCGAACGCGCGGAGTTCGAGAGTGCGCGGCCAGACGGTCGTCCGCAGCCGCCGGACGTACAGCTGGACGACAGAACGCCCCGCCCGTTCCCCGGTGTTGGTCACCTCGACCGCACAACTGGCGCCATCGCGGGCGATGTTCGGGACGCCATACTCGAAGCTCGTGTACGTCAGACCGTGGCCGAAGGAGTACAGCGGCTCGGCGTCCTCGTCCACGTACGACCCGTACTCCGTGTCCTTGTGGTTGTAGTAGACGGGGAGTTGGGCCGCCGAGCGCGGGACCGAGACGGGGAGGCGGCCGGTCGGGGCGGTGTGGCCGAGGAGGATCCCGGCGATCGCCTCGCCGCCCCAGGGGCCCGGATACCAGGCCGTCAGGAAGGCGGCCGCGTGCTCCGCCGCCTCCGGGACCGCGTGCGGGCGGCCCTGGATCAGGACGACGACCGTGGGTGTGCCCGTCGCCGTCACCGCGTCCAGCAGGGCGTGCTGGGCCCGGCCTAGGCGCAGGTCGGCCAGGTCGACTCCCTCGCCGCAGGTCATCTCCGAGACGATCGTCCGGGCGGCGCCGTTGGCGTCGAACTCCGTGTCCGGGGTACGGGCGCTGCTGCCGCCCAGGACCAGTACGGCCAGGTCGGAGGCGGCTGCCGCAGCCACCGCCTCGGGGATGCCGGACAGGTCGTCGCCGGTGAGGGAGCAGCCCTGGGCGTGGCGTATCTCCGTGCCCGGGAGGGCCAGTTGGCGGAGGGCGGCCAGGACGCTGGTTCCCGTGCCGGGGCGTTGGGGGGCCGTGTAGTCGCCGAGCTGGTGGGCCGTGGTGGCGGAGTGCGGGCCGATGACGGCGATGCGGGAGACCCACGCCGGGTCGATGGGCAGCGCGCCCGCCTTGTTGTGGAGGAGGGTGACGGCCGAGCGCGCGAGAGCCGTGCTCAGCGAACGGCCGGCCTCGGGCGAAGGAGAGGGAGACGGAGAGGGAGAGGGAGAGGGAGAAGCCAACTCCCTTGCCGCATACGGGCGCTCGAAGAGACCCAGGCGGAATTTCAGGGTCAGGACCCGGGACACGGCCGCGTCGACCACCGACTCCTTCACCAGACCGCGCTCCACCGCCTCCTCCAGGTGTGTGAAGCCCTCGTCCCAAAGGCTCAGGTCGACACCGGAGTTGAGGGCCAGCGCACCTGCGGAGACCCGGTCTCCGGTGATGCGGGCGAGTCGGTCCACCGCCAGGCCGTCCGCCATGACCAGGCCCTCGAAGCCCCAGCGGTCGCGCAACAACCCGTTCAGCAAGGGGCCGTTGGCCGAGCACGGCACCCCGTCCACCTCGTTGTACGCGGCCATCACCGCGGCGGCGCCCGCCCTTATGCCCGCCCGGGCGGCGGGGAGATGGATCTCGTGGAGTTCCCGGGGACCCAGCTCCGACTCGGCCGAGTTCCGGCCGCCGACCGTGGCGCCCTGTCCCGCGAAGTGCTTGAGGACGACCGGGGCCCTGTCCGGCGCGAACTCCTCTGCCGCTCCTGCGAGTTCGCCCTGCATGCCCCGCACCAGCGCCTCCGTCAGACGGGCGGCGAGATACGGGTCCTCCCCGAAGCACTCCTCCGTACGGCCCCAGCGTGGGTCGCGGGCGATGTCCAGTGCCGAGACCAAGGCCAAGTGGCCGCCCCTGGCGCGGAGTTCGGCGGCGGCGTGGGCTGCCGCCCGTTCGTACAGCTCCGGGTCCCAGGTGGCGCCCACCGCCAGGTTGACGGGGAGGACCGTGCCGTCGAGGGCCATGAGGCCGTGCGGTACCTCCTCGACGAACAGGGCGGGGATGCCCAGACGGCTGCGTTCGAGGACATGACGCTGGACCAGGTCGGCCAGGACCGGGCCGTCCTCCGCTCCGGCGCCCGTGGCGTGGTCGACGCCGGACCAGGCGTCGGCGCGGAGAAGTCCGTACAGGGCGCCGAGGCCCTCGAAGCGGTCGGTCTCGTCGTACAGGGCCCGCGTCAGCTCGAACCCGCCCTCGGGGGTGCGGCGGTAGGCGTCCCAGCCGTACATCCGCTGGTTGAGCTGGCCGACCTTCTCGCGCAGGGTCATCCGGGCCAGAAGGTCGGCGACCCGGGCGTCGACGGGGGCGGCGGGGTCGCGGTAGAGGGGGGTCACGGCGGTCACTTGCTCTTCTCCGGGTGCGGGGTGGGGCCCTGTGCGAGTCGGGCCAGGGCGACCGCGCCCCGGCTGCCGTCGGGGACCCAGTGGGCCACCAGGCCGAGGGCGGTCAGCTGCCGGTCCAGGGGCTCGGTCAGCGGGCCGTCCGGGCCGAGCAGGCCGCCCGTCGCGACCAGCGCCTCGCCCGGCGTCGGCTCCAACGCTCGTACGCAGTCGGCGAGATGACCGGCCGCCGCGTCGAGGATGGCCCGCGCGCGGGCGTCCCCCGCCCGCGCCGCCTCGGCGACCAGCGGAGCCAACCGGGCCAGCCGGACCGGCGGTTCGCCCATGACGGCGGGCAGGACATGCCGCCGGTAGGCCTCGCGGGCGGCCCGGGGCCAGGGGTGGCGGTCGCCGCCCGCACCCTCGTACGCCGACGCCTTGTCCTCGTACGAGGGATTCAAGGGACCGGAGAGATACGAGAGCACCGCCTCGGGCACCCCCAACTCCCGCCCCACCAGCGCCGCAAGAGCCGTGTCGGGGCCCCGATGGTCCGCCATCCGAAGCGCGGAGCGGACCGCCTCCCGGCCGATCCAGAAGCCGCCGCCGTCGTCGCCGAGGAGCCAGCCGTCGCCGCCGACCGTCTTCTCGCAGTGGCGGGCGGTGATGCGCATCGCGACGGCGCCCGTACCGGCGACGAGGGACAGACCGTCCGCCGGGGTGTCCGGGGCGGCGGCGAAGGCGGCCTCGATGTCGCTGCAGATCCGGATGCCGTCACCGGCCGGGATGCCGAGCCGCCGCAGGGCCTCCCTCAGCGCAGTGAGGGCGTTGACACGGCCGGGTTCGTCGGCCGTACCGGCGGCGCCCGCGAAGCCGCCCGCGACGGCGACGACCCGGGGGCGGTCCGACACCGGCACCGCCAGGGCCAGGGCCTCGACGAGGTGCTCGGTGAGCTGCGGTACGGGCACGGTGAGGGCGTTGCCCGGCCCGGCGACGCCCTCGCCGAGGGGGCTCCCGTCGGCGGCGGACGCCAGCACCGCGCGCGTACGGGTGCCGCCGGCGTCGAGGCCGACGACGAGGGCGCCGCGTGCGGAGGGACCGTCCTCGGCCCGGCCGGAATCCCGACCCGAATCCTGGTTCAATTCATTGCTCATCGCACACTATGGTGGTTCATACATTCGCCGAGGACAAGACCCGACTCGCGGCCCGGCGCAGTCACGCACGTCCGAGGAGGACACGTGAGCACTCCCCCCGCCCCCAGTTCCGCCCCCCGCTTCGGCGTCAACTACACGCCGCGCAGGGGCTGGTTCCACTCCTGGTACGACTTCGACCCGGCCCGCGCCCGCGAGGACCTCGACCAGATCGCCGGGCTGGGCCTGGACCACATACGGATCTTCCCGCTCTGGCCGCTGCTCCAGCCGAACCGCACGCTCATCCGCGCGTCCGCCGTCGACCAGGTGGCGCAGCTCGTCGACGTGGCGGGCCAGGCGGGCCTGGACGTCATGGTGGACGGTGTGCAGGGCCACCTCTCCAGCTTCGACTTCTACCCGGAGTGGACCCGCAGCTGGCACCACCGCAACGTGTTCACGGACCCGGACGCCATCGAGGCGCAGGCCACCCTCCTCCGCACGCTCGGCGGCGCCCTCGCCGGCCGCCCGAACCTCCTCGGCCTCCAGCTCGGCAACGAGCTGAACAACCTGGTCGAACACAACCCGGTGACCGTGGCCGACGTCGACCACTACCTGGACACGCTGCTCGCCGCCGCGCGCACCGGACTGGGCCCGGCGACCGGCCTGGTCACGCACTCCGCGTACGACGCCGCCTGGTACAGCGACGACCACCCCTTCACCCCGGAGGCCTCGGCCCGCAAGGGCGATCTGACGACCGTCCACCCCTGGGTGTTCTCGGCCAACTGCGCCGGCCGCTACGGCCCCCGCTCCCCGCAGGTCCAGCACCTCGCGGAGTACGGGGTGGAGCTGGCCAAGGCGTACGCCGACGACCCGGCCCGGCCCGTCTGGGTCCAGGAGACCGGCGCCCCCGAACCGCACATCCCGGCGGCCGACGCCCCCGACTTCGCCCACGCGACGGTACGCAACGCCGCCGAGTGCGCGGGCCTGTACGGGGTCACCTGGTGGTGCTCCCACGACGTGGACCGCTCCCTCGCGGACTTCCCCGAACTGGAGTACACGCTCGGCCTGTTCGACTCCTCGGGCAAGCCCAAGCCCATCGCGCTGGCCCTCGCGGAGACGGTCGCCGAGCTGCGCGCCGAACCCCGCCCGGCCGAGCCCCGTACGACCGCCCTCGTGCTGGACTGCACCCCGGGGAACCGTTCGATTTCAGGTCCCGGCGGCGCCTACTTCGAGGCGTGGATGCGGCTGCGGGCGGAGGGCACGCGTCCGGCGGTGGTGCTGGCGGAACGGGCCGAGGACGAGGGGTACTTGGCGGCTCGGGGCATCAAGGAGACGGTCCCCCTGACCGTATGACCCTCACCGCCGCATGACCCCCACTGCCGTATGACCCAGCTCACATCCCGCCCGTGCAGCAGATACGGGCCCTGTCACGTCGAGGAGGGGTGACAGGAAGGGAGGAGCGTGTGGATCTGGCAATCGAGCGGAAGCCGGGCGCAGGCCTCGGCCGGACCGAAGCCGAGTCCGGCAAGGCCGAGGCCGAGTTCGGGGAGATGGATTTCCCCGGGTTCGTCGCTGCCCGGTCGGCGTCCTTGTTCCGCGGTGCCCTCGTCCTGACGGGGAACCGGGAGGCGGCGGAGGACCTGGTCCAGGAGACCCTGGAGCGCGTCTGCCGCAAGTGGCGCACAGTCGCCGCCAAGGACGCTCCGGACGCCTACGTACGGCGGATCATGGTGAACCTGGCCAATGACCGCTGGCGAAGATTCCGCCGCATGGTGCCGCTCGTCCAGTTGGGCGCGCACCAGGATTCCGGCGACCGGGCGGCCCTCGGGGACGAGTACGGGCGGGTCGACAGCAGGGACCAGTTGGTACGGGCCCTGCAGTCGCTCCCGATGCGTATGCGCACGGTCGTGGTGCTGCGGTACTTCCACGACCTCTCCGACGCCGAGATCGCCGCCGACCTGAGGATCTCGCCGAGCACCGTACGGTCCCAGCTCGCCCGGGGGATCGACAAGCTCAGAGGCCAGTTCCCCACGCTCTCCGACCCTTCACCGTCACCTTCATCGCCGTCACCCATGCAGCCCGGGCCCACGGGACCCACGGAAGGAACCCGATGACCCGCCGCACCGACGGCACACCCTTCGAAGAGGAACTGGTGAACGCCATGAACGACCTCGCGAACTCCGCCGCCGCACCCGCGTTCGACAGCGCCGGCATCGCGCGCAAGACCCGCCGCCGCCGGAAGACGGCCATCGCCGGCTTCGCCGCCGCCCTCATCGTGGCCGGTGGCGGCACCGCCATCGCCACCGGCGGCTCGGACGCGCCCAGGACCGAGAACGTCGTCCCCGCGACCAGCACGCCCGGGTCGACCTACAACCCGGCGGCCACGGTCGTGATGGAGGGCAGCAAGTACAAGTACGAGTTCGGGGGCATCTCCCTGGACTTCGCCCAGCAGCGGCTCGCGAAGATGGAGCTCAAACAGGGCACGGTCACCAAGACGGACTGCGGCAAGAACGGCAAGCCGGGCACGGTCGCCTCGGTCGACCCGCACGAGCCGACCGTCGTGGCCAAGGGCGCCACGATCAACCTGACGCTCTGCGCCGGCTGATCACCTGACTCCCTGTCCCTGTTCCTTTCGGTACCGGCGCCGGTACCGAAAGGAACAGGGACAGCCTCAGAGGAAGCAGTCCCAGAGGAAGCAGTCCCAGAGGGAGCTGCCTCAGAGGGCGGCCCCTCCCACCAGCACCTCCGCCAGCGCCCGCAGATTGACCTTCCCGCGCCCGTACGAACACAGGGCGCCGCCTTCCGGCAGTCCCGTGTCGACGCGCACCGCGTCCCCGCGCCCGGCCACCAGCGCCGCCCGCAGCTCCGCCTGCCACGGATACAGCCCGGCATCCGACGTGGCCACCACCAGCGGCGATCCGGCCGCCCGCCGCAGAATCCCCTCGACCAGGGCGGCCTGATCCACCGGCGCCTCGTTGAGCGCCACGCCCACGGCCGTGGGGTCGAGCGCGCGCACCTCGCTGAGCAGATCCTCGCCGCCCCAGTTCAGCGCCGGATGCGGCGGCGGAAACAGGTCGACGACATAGGCGCCGGGCAGCCCGGGAAAACCACCGGCTCCCGCACCCCGTACGGCCCGCCGAGCAGCGTCGAGCCCGGCCCCCGCGTCCCACGGCCGGCCGGCGCCCTCCCCCACCGCGCCCGCGTACCGCTCCGCCAGCTTCCGCACCCGCCCGGCGGCCTCCCGTACCCGCTCCTCCGGGAGCATCCCGTCGCGCAGCGCCTCGATCACGGCGTCCCGGCAGGCCAGCGTGACCGCCAGGTCCGGTACGGCCACGATCACCTGGTCGGCGCCCGCGGCGAGGGCGAGCCGGGCGCCGGCCGCCTCGCCGTACCGGTCGGCTATCGCCTTCATCTCCAGGGCGTCGCTGACCAGGACCCCGTCGAAGCCGAGGTCGTGGCGGAGCAGGTCGTTCAGGATGCGCCGGCTGAGGGTCGCGGGCCGCTCCGGATCGAGCGCCGGGTACACCACGTGCGCGCTCATCAGCATCGGCACGCCCGCGTCCACGGCGGCCCGGAACGGCTCGACATCGACACGGATCTCGTCGTACGACCGCCGGTCGACCGCCATCTCGTGGTGGCTGTCGGTCACCGTGCCGCCGTGGCCGGGGAAGTGCTTGGCGCAGGAGGCGACACCGCGTGCCTCGGTGGCCGTGATCCAGGCGCGCAGATGCCGGGCGGCGAGTTCCGGCTCCGCACCGAAGGAGCGGGTGCGGACGATCGGGTTGTCGGGGTGGTGCTGGAGGTCGGCCACGGGGGCGTACGAGACGGTGATGCCGAGCGAGACGAGATGACCGGCGAGGGCGTCGGCGCAGCGGGCGGTGAGGTCCGGGTCGTCGACGACGCCGAGGGCGTACGAGCCGGGGACCTCGGGGGCACCCGCGGCGACGAGGTGGCCGATGCCGCCGCCCTCGTTGTCGATGGCGACGAGGAGATCGGGGCGCAGGGCGCGCAGCTCGTCGGTGAGAGCGCGGAGCTGGTCCGCGTCGCGCACGTTGCGGGTGAAGAGGATGACCCCGCCGAGGCCGCGGTCGATGAGCCGCTTGAGGGTGTGCGGGACGCCGTCGGTGCCGTCGAACCCGGCGACGAGACACCGGTGCACGGCTTCGTCGAGGTCGTTCTCATGCTGCTGCATCGGGGCCTCTGAGGTCTCGCGGGCAGGACTTAGATGATAGAAGTCACCAATTCTCCAGCACAAGATGAATCAATCAACCAAAACTCTCTGTGTTCATTTGCCCCGCACATGCCCAATACGCCCCGCCCCCGCCACGCCCCGGACGTCCCGGGTTCACCCACGCCGCCCACGATGCGCGCATGAAACGCGCCACCCTCGCCCTCGCCGCACCCCTGTGCGCCCTGCTGGCAGCCACCACGCTGCCCGCCCACGCGGCAGACCGTTCCGGCTCCACCACCGCCGACAGCTACGGCACCAAGGGCTCCTACGCCCCCCAACAGAGCCTCCGCACCTACCAGAAGCCCCCGAAGGGCTTCGTCCCGGTGTTCACGGAGAACGTCTCCCGGCACGGCTCCCGCGCCGCGACCGACAGCTCGGACGGCGACCTGATCCTCAAGCTGTGGGACCAGGCCGAGAGCGAGGGGCAGCTGACCGCGCGCGGCAAGGAGTTCGGGCCGAAGGTACGGGCCCTGCTGGCCGCCATGTCCAAGGTCGGCTACGGCAACCTCAGCGGGCGCGGCAGGAGCGAGATCGCGGGCACGGCCGTACGGATGGAGCAGCGGCTGCCCGGCCTCTTCGACGCGATCGCCGCGAACGGCGAGAAGATCGACGTCGTCAGCTCCGGCCAGGGCCGCGCCGTCGACAGCGGGCAGCTCTTCGCGGCCACCCTGGCGGCCACCGACCCGGCGCTCAAGCCGCTCATCGGCGCGGCCCGCACGGACAAGGACCTGCTCTACTTCCACAAGGCCGCCGGCGGCGCCGCCTACCGCGACTACATCGCGAACGACACGCGCCTCGCGGCCACCCTGAAGTCGATCACCGATCAGCCGAAGACCCACAGCGCCGCCTCGGACGTACTGCGGAAGATCTTCACGCGGTCGTTCACGCAACGGATCGTCGACGGCGAGTTCTCCTCCGTCGGCAGCGCGGTGGACGCGGCCGAGGCGGTCTACAACCTGTACGGCATCGCCCCGGCGATGAGCGACGAGAGCCCTGACGGCAAGGGCTGGCAGATGAACCGGTACATCTCGCAGCAGGACGCCGCCTGGTTCGGGTACCTGAGCGACGCCGAGGACTTCTACGAGAAGGGTCCCGGCTTCGCCGACAGCGACATCACGTACAAGATGGCGGACGTTCTGCTCGACGACTTCTTCAAGAAGGCCGAGGGAGCCGAGAGCGGCACCGACACCCTCGGCGCGGAGCTGCGCTTCACACACGCCGAGGAGATCATCCCGCTGGCCGCGCTGATGGGCCTGCCGGGCAGTACGCAGGGGGTGACGGCCGCGAAGCCGTACACGTACGCCACCAACCCGTGGCGGGGCGCGGCCGTGGCGCCGATGGCCTCGAACATCCAGTGGGACGTGTTCCGCAAGGGCGACACCACGCTCGTACGCATGCTCTACAACGAGAAGGAGACGGCCTTCAAGACGGGCTGCCGTCCGGTGTCGAAGGGCAGCAAGTTCTACGACCTGGATGAGCTGGAGCGCTGCTTCGGCCGTACTTCCTGACGTGACTCCTGATGTACGGCGGGGCGTGAATATAGGGGTACCCGGTATCCGTATACGCCCGCCGGGCTAGCATGGCCCGCGTGACAGCCCGCGCACAGCGACCGCGACGCACGCACCCGCCGTTCTGGTGGGCGCGCGCGTTCGTCGTGCTCGGGCTGCTGGCGGGGGTCGTCGCGATGCACGGCCTCGCGCCGGGCGGCGGAATGACGAGCGGCGCCCATCACGGCAGCGGCCACCACCAGGCCGAGCCGATGAGCATGCAGGCAGGCCCCGCCGACGAGACCGTCTGCCACGGCGGCGGCTCCCCCGGCGGCCACGCCCACCACGCGGACGCGACCTGCGCGTCCGGCGCGATCCCGGCGGGGCACACGTTCCCCGCCCTGACGCCGGACCCGGCCGGCGCCCCGGTATTGGCGGACGGTGCCCGCCGTTCCCTGCCCCCGTCGCCCGAGGGCGCCAGAGCGCCACCGTCCCTGGCCGAACTCCAACTCCTGCGGATCTAGAGGCACCAGTCCCGTCCCGCCTCAGTTTCCTTCCCCACAGCAGGAGTTCCAGCATGCGCAAGACCCGCAAGACCCTCGTCGTCATGGCCGCTTCCGCCGCGCTCGCCGTAACGCTCACCGCCTGCGGCAGCGACGACGGCAACAGCAGCGAGAGCAGCGGCAGCAAGTCCACCAGCGAGGACCACAACGCCGAGGACGTCAGCTTCGCGCAGGGCATGATCCCCCATCACAAGGGCGCCCTGGAGATGGCGGAGGAGGCGACGGACAAGGCCTCGTCGGCCGAGGTCAAGTCCCTCGCGGCCCGCATCGAGAAGGCCCAGGCCCCGGAGATCGAGACCATGACCGGGTGGCTGAAGACCTGGGGCGAGGACGTCCCGACGTCGACGGAGTCGATGCCCGGCATGGAGGCGATGCCGGAGATGAACCACGGCTCGGCCGCCGAGGACTTCGACAAGGCGTTCCTCGCCATGATGATCGAGCACCACAAGGGCGCCGTGAAGATGGCGACGACGGAGAAGGCCAAGGGCTCGTACGGCCCCGCCACGGCCATGGCCGACGACGTCATCCGCACCCAGAACGCCGAGATCACCGAAATGAACAAGCTCCTCGCCAAGAGCTGACACAGCGGTGAGCCGGCCGACGACGCTCAGGTCGGCCGGCTCACCGCAGCCGCCCCGAACAACGCCCCGCGCATCCCGATCCGCTCGTACGCGGCGATCGCGGGCGCGTTGTCCGCGTCGACCACGAGCGCGGCGCGCCCGTGGTCCCGTACGAGCGCCTCCACGACGAACCGCGAAACGGCCGCCCCCAGCCCCCGCCCCCGCGCCCCGGGATGAACGACAACCCCACCCAACAGCCCACACCCGACCCCGGACCAGGCATCGGCCGCCACGGCGACGAGACCGCCGTCCGGATCACGGACACCGGCCCAGCGACGCACTCCGGCCCGCCCGGGCTGCGCGTGCGAGTGCGGAAAGGAGCGGTCGAAGAGCGAACAGGCCTCGCGCTCGGCGGCCCGGTCCAGCCACCGCACATCGTGACCAGGGGAGGGCCCGTCGGCCGGGGAACAGGTCTCCATCCACAAGAACGGCGCCAACGCCACAAGCCCCGGCACCCCCGCCACAACGGCCTCGATCAACCGAGCTTCCCCGAACGGCCGATAACTGGGCCCCACCTCGTCCAGCACATCCCGCACAAGGGGAACCACATCGCCCACCTCCCCCGCAACCACAAGCCGATCCCGCCGAGACAACCCCGGACTGGCCACGGCAACGGCAGTCCCCCGCCGAAAAACCCGCACGCCGACCCCGAGCCGCCCATCGACACCCCGCTGCTCGGCCCACACAAGATGCGCTGCCATCACGTCACGCTCCACCCCACCCACCCAGGGGCGCGGGGAACTGCGCGACCAGCCACGAATCACCCGCGCCCGAAGAACCACCCCTCTCACCCCCCACCCCCCACAGTGAACCCAATAACCGCCCCACCCCCCTCCCGCCGATTCGCAAACGGCGCCCCACCATGCGCGATAGCCACCTCCCGCACGATCGACAACCCCAGCCCCGACCCCGGCAAGCTACGAGCATCAGCAGCCCGATAGAACCGATCGAACAACCGCAGCAGATCCCCCTCCGCAACCCCCGGCCCCCGATCCAGCACCTCCACCCGAATCGCCCCCTGCCGCGCCCCCTCCGGCCCAGTGACCGCGATCTCGATCGAAGCCGCCCCACCCCGGTCGAACTTGGCCGCGTTCTCGACCAGGTTGGAAATCGCCCGCTGAAGCGCCGCCGGCCGCGCGTCGGCGGACGTGTCGCCGACCGCCCGTACGACGACCTCCCGCCCCGTACGCCGCCGCGCCACCACAGCCACCTCGTCCGCGATATCGGCGATGTCGAGCCGCTGCTTGGGCTCGGTGTCCGACTGCCCGGCTGCCAGATCCACCAACTCGTTGACCAGATCGGTGAGTTCACGCGCTTCGAGGGCGAGGTCGGCGACCAGCTCCTCCCGGGTCGCGGGCGGCAGTTCGTCGATGCGGCGCAGCAACGAGATGTTCGTACGGAGGGAGGTGAGCGGAGTACGCAGCTCGTGCCCCGCGTCCTGGACCAGCCGCCGCTGGTCCTCCTCCGACTGCGCGAGCCGACCCAGCATCCGGTCGAAGGACCGCCCGAGCCGTCCCACCTCGTCGGACCCGGTGACCGGCACCTGGATACCGAGCCGACGCGTCCGGGCGACGTCCTCGGCGGCGGACGCGAGGATGCGCAGCCGGTGCGTGATCCGCCGGGCCAGCCACCACCCGAACAGCCCGGCCGCGACGACGACCGCGACGACCATCAGGATCGTCCGCTGCTGAAGCTCACGGAGCAGATCCTCCGTGTCGCTGAACTCCTGAGCGACCTGCACAGCACCCCGCCCGTCGCCGAGCGCGACGGTCGCGATGCGGTAGACGTCCTGGCCGACCTCGACGTCCTTGTACTGCTCGGCCAGCCCGGGAACGGACGAGGCGGCGATCCGCCGGTCCTCGACGGTCACCGGGAGCGCCGGACTGCCGCTGTCGACCACCTCGCCCCCCGCCCCGAGCACCTGCACATCCGTGCGGCTGGGCCGGACGATGTCGTGCCCCGGCTCGGACGACGAGAAGTCCTGCGGGGTCATCGTGTTGTGCCGCACCTCGTCCTGGAGGTCCTGCACGACCTCGGCGAAGGCGGACTGCTGGTCGACCCGGACCAGCCGCGCGGCGGCGTCGTACGACAGGAACCCGACGAGGACCGTCACCCCGGCCGCGACCGCGGCGAACGACACGGCGAAGGTGGTCCGGAGCGAGGCCAGTCCCGCCCTCCGCACGGTCACTCAGTCCTCCCGGAGGACGTAACCCACGCCTCGCACCGTGTGGATCAGCTGCGACGCGCCCGGCTCGTCGAGCTTGCGGCGCAGATAACCGACGTACACGGCCAGGTTCTTGGACCCCGGGCCGAAGTCGTAGCCCCAGATACGGTCGTAGATCGTGGAGTGGTCGAGCACGATCCCGGCGTTGCGCACGAGCAGCTCCAGCAGCTCGAACTCGGTCCGGGTCAGCTCCAGTTCCCGCGCCCCGCGCCACACCCGCCGCGCCTGGAGGTCCATCCGCAGCCCGGCGGCGGCGAGCTGCCGCTCGGGAACAGTGGGTTCCTTCGCCACGTGCGAGGCGCGTACGTCGGCCGAGGCGGCGCCCCTGACAGGGCGCTGCTCACCGATGCCCGTGCGACGCAGCAGCGCCCGCAGCCGGGCGAAGACCTCCTCGACGTCGAACGGCTTGACGACGTAGTCGTCGGCGCCCGCGTCCAGGCCCGCGATCCGGTCGGCGGTCTCCACGAGCGCGGTGAGCATCAGGATCGGCGTACGGTCCCCCTCGGCGCGCAGCACCCGGCAGACCTGGAGGCCGTCGATGCCGGGCATCATCACGTCCAGGACGAGGACGTCCGGCGGGGTGCGATGCGCCTGCGCGAGCGCCTCGACCCCGTCGGCGACCGCGGTGACCCGGTAGCCCTCCAGGGTCAGGGCCCGCTCCAGGGCGTGGCGGATGGCACGGTCGTCCTCGGCGAGCAGCACAGTTTGGGACACCCGCCCAGTGTGCCAAGGGGGGCTCTTACTCGCCTCTCACTCTCACCGTCACGGCCGCAGCGCACCCAGCTGCTGCTCGAACGGGATCACCTCGAACCCGCCCGGCCCGGCGGGCTTCGGTACCGGCCGCCGCGCCGACAGCCCCGACATCAGAGCCGTCAGCTCCCCCGCCGCCCGCTCGATCCGCTCGGGCAGCCCCTCCGCACCCCAGTCCTCGGAGGCGGCGTACACACCCGTCGGCACCACCACGGCCCGCAGATAAGCGAACAACGGCCGCATCGCGTGCTCCAGCACCAACGAGTGCCGAGCCGACCCACCGGTCGCGGCGACCAGCACCGGCTTGCCCACCAGCGCGTCCTTCTCCAGCACATCGAAGAACGACTTGAACAACCCGCTGTAGGAGGCAGAGAACACCGGCGTGACGACAACCAACCCATCCGCCGCCGTCACCGCCTCCAGCGCGTCCGCCAGCTTCCGCCCCGGAAACCCGCTGGTGAAGTTGTGCGCGATCTCCACGGCGAGGTCGCGCAGCTCCACGACCTGGACGTCGACGTCCGTCTGCCGGCCCACCGCGGCGGCCAGCCGGTCGCCCAGCAGCCGCGTGGACGACGGCACACTCAGCCCCGCCGAGACAACGACGAGCTTCATACGGCTGCCTCCTTCTTCTCCGTCTCCTCCTGCTGCTCCTTCTGCGCGGCGGCCAGCAGGGACGCGTGCGTGGGCGCGTCCGGCACGTCCGCCGCCCGCCCCTTCGCGAACTCCGCGCGCAGCACCGGCACGACCTCCTCGCCGAGCAGGTCGAGCTGCTCAAGGACGGTCTTGAGCGGCAGCCCCGCGTGGTCGAGCAGGAACAGCTGGCGCTGGTAGTCACCGGCGTACTCGCGGAAGGCCAGTGTCTTCTCGATGACCTGCTGCGGGGAGCCGACGGTCAGCGGGGTCTGGTCGGTGAAGTCCTCCAGGGAGGGCCCGTGCCCGTACACCGGCGCCTCGTCGAAGTACGGCCGGAACTCCCGTACCGCGTCCTGCGAGTTCTTCCGCATGAACACCTGACCGCCCAGGCCCACGATGGCCTGCTCGGCCGTCCCGTGCCCGTAGTGGGCGTACCGGGAGCGGTACAGCTCGATCATCTTCTTGGTGTGGTCGGCCGGCCAGAAGATGTTGTTGTGGAAGAAGCCGTCACCGTAGTAGGCCGCCTGCTCGGCGATCTCGGGCGAACGGATCGAGCCGTGCCAGACGAACGGCGGCACGTCGTCCATGGGCCGGGGCGTCGACGTGAACCCCTGCAACGGCGTACGGAACTTCCCCTCCCAGTTCACGACGTCCTCGCGCCACAGCCGGCGCAGCAGGGCGTAGTTCTCGACGGCGAGGTTGATGCCCTGCCGGATGTCCTGCCCGAACCACGGATACACCGGGCCGGTGTTGCCGCGCCCCATCATCAGGTCGACGCGCCCGTCGGCCAAGTGCTGGAGCATCGCGAAGTCCTCCGCGATCTTCACCGGGTCGTTGGTGGTGATGAGGGTGGTGGAGGTGGAGAGGATCAGCTTCTCGGTCTGCGCCGCGATGTACCCGAGCATCGTCGTCGGGGACGAGGGCACGAACGGCGGGTTGTGGTGCTCACCGGTGGCGAACACATCAAGACCGACCTCCTCGGCCTTCAGCGCGATGGCGACCATGGCCTTGATGCGCTCGCGTTCGGTCGGCGTACGTCCCGTGGTCGGGTCGGGCGTGACATCGCCGACGCTGAAGATCCCGAACTGCATGGTCGCTCATCCTCCAGGTTGTTGACCGTTCAACTATAGCGTCCGCGAGCGACAACCGCGCCCCTTCCCGAGGTATTCCGCAGACATTCCGCCCCGTGCTAGAACTCGACGGAGGAAGATTTCCATATCGAGAGAATGAGGTTCTCGCGATGGCGGATGCGATGGCAGCTGAGCTGACCGTGATGAGAGTCGTGGTGGTCGGCGCGTCCAGCGGGCTGGGCCGTTGCGCGGGGATCGACCTCGGCGGCCGGGGAAACCGCGTCGCCCTGCTCGCCCGCAGACACGACCGCCTGGCCGACGCGGCCAAGGAGGCGGGCCCGGACGCACTCGCCATCACCTGCGACGTGACCGACGAGGAGTCCTGCCGGGCGGCGATCGAGGCGGCGGCGACCGGACTCGGCGGCATCGACGCCCTCGTCTACACGACCGGCATCGGCCCCCTGGCCCCCATAGAGCAGACGAACGCCGACACCTGGCGCAGCGTGATGGACACGAACGTCATCGGCGCGGCCCTGATCACGAACGCCGCGCTCCCCCACCTCACGGCGTCCGCCGGGACCGCCGTCTACCTCTCCACGGTCGGCGCCTCGATCACCCCCGCCTGGCCGGGGTTCGCGGGCTACCACGTCAGCAAGGCGGCCCTGGAGAAACTGGTGGAGGCGTACCGCGTCGAACACCCGGAAGTCGGCTTCACACGGTTCGTGGTCAGGGACTGCGGCGGCGGTGAGGGAGACTCCCGCACCGAGTTCAACAACGGCTGGGACATGACGTACGCCGCCGAGGTCGTCCCGGTCTGGCGGCAGCGCGGCTATCTGAGCGGCGACCTGCTCGACGTGTCCGAGTTCCTGCGCACCCTGGACGCCGTACTGCGCTGCGGCGGCACCATCCCGGAGGTGACGGTGACACCGCGCGCGAGCCGGAAACCGTAAGGGAGATCAGAAGTAATAGGCATCCCCGGTGTCGAGGACGAGCACACGCTGCTGGTCGTTGCCCCGGTTGCGGTCCACGACACCGCCGCTCCAGACCGTACCGATCTCCAGCGTCACCTCGGCGGGCATGCCCCGGAGCCGCATCCTCAGCCCGAGCTGCTCGCCCACAGCATCGGCGGCCAGCGCCCCCGTACGGCACACCACCACCCGCGCCCCGAGCCGCGCACACCCGTCCGGCAGCTGCTGCCGGGCGGCCAGCGGGGCCGACCAGGTCAGCCGCACGGTCGCGTCCGCGACGGCGGACGGCCCGTGATTGCGCGGGGTCACCCGCAGATCGATCCGCCCACGGTCCAGCGAGACGGACCCGTGATAGGCGAGATCGGCCTCGGGCTCGCCGGTGTCGGCCCCGGCGAATCCCCCCGCCCCGACCACACCGACCGCCATCGCACCGGCCACCAGCCCACGCACCCAAACCCTCATGCTCGCTCCTCGCCCAGAAGACCGTCACCATCGTCGAAGCGATGTATCCCACCTGACGCGCCCCGCAGGCGCCCTCCAACAGGTGACGGTGAACGGACATGCGAGGCTCGGCGCATGTCCGTCCTGCGCTCCATCGCCCTGTTCGTCGTCGCCGCCCTGTTCGAGATCGGGGGCGCCTGGCTCGTCTGGCAGGGCGTACGGGAGCACCGCGGCTGGGTGTGGATCGGCGCGGGCGTGCTGGCCCTGGGCGCCTACGGGTTCGTCGCCACCCTCCAGCCCGACGCGGAGTTCGGCCGCATCCTGGCCGCGTACGGCGGTGTCTTCGTCGCCGGTTCACTGGCCTGGGGCATGGCGGCGGACGGCTACCGCCCGGACCGCTGGGACGTGACGGGCGCACTGATCTGCCTCGCGGGCATGGCCGTGATCATGTACGCCCCGCGAGGGAACTGAACCGGGACCTCCTCAGCCGAGCGGGTCGGGCGGCAGCAGCCCGAGCTGCCCGAGGAACTCCATCTGGTCGAAGTAGAGCCGGTAGTCGACGATGTGACCGTCCCGGACCGTCGCGAGGTCGATCCCCCGGACCCGGACGTCCTTCTGCGTCGCCGGCAGATGCTCACCGGAGGGCAGCTGGATCGGCCCGGTGTTCCGCCCCGTGAAGTAGCCCTCGTCGACAGCCGTGTCACCGATCTCGTACGAGTGCACGGGCACATACGTCGCCTCGGGCATCGCGTCGGTCATCTGCCGCCAGTACTCGACGATGTTGTCGCGCCCGTGGATCTCACCGCCGTCGGGGGTGAAGGCGACCGCGTCGGACGCGTACAGCTCGGCGACGGCCTTGAGGTCGGGCGTCGAGGTGAGCGCCTCCGTGAGCCGGTCCATGACGTCACGTGCTTCTCCCATGATCCACCTCCGTTGCCGCGGATCACCCACCTCATTTTCCCACCGCTGCCGGGCCCTGGCAGCCCCGCGCAGGCCCACCCTCCGGACACCCCGCCACCGGCCGGCCGCGCCTGCCTATCCTGGGCAGCGCGAACCCGCACCCCAATCTCACCCAGGCACCTTGAGGAGCAGTCCCATGGCAACCGCCGCCGCCCCGTCCGCCGCCTCCCGCATCGCCGTGGTCACTGGCGCGAGCAGCGGAATCGGTGCCGCGACGGCCCGCCGGCTCGCCGCGGCCGGCTACCGGGTCGTCCTGACGGCCCGCCGCAAGGACCGGATCGAGGCGCTGGCCGAGGAGATCAACGCGACCGGCGGCCAGGCGACGGCGTACCCGCTGGACGTCACCGACCGCACGGCGGTGGACGAGTTCGCGAGCGCCTTCAAGACGATCGGCGTCCTGATCAACAACGCGGGCGGCGCGCTCGGCGCGGACCCGGTGGCCACCGGCGACCCGGCCGACTGGCGCCAGATGTACGAGACGAACGTCATCGGCACCCTCAACCTCACCCAGGCCCTGCTCCCCGCCCTGACGGCGAGCGGCGACGGCACGATCGTGATCGTCTCCTCCACGGCGGGCCACGGCACGTACGAGGGAGGCGGAGGCTACGTGGCCGCGAAGCACGGCGCCCACGTCCTGGCGGAGACCCTGCGCCTGGAGATCGTCGGCACCCCGGTCCGGGTGATCGAGATCGCGCCGGGCATGGTGAAGACGGACGAGTTCGCGCTGACCCGTTTCTCCGGCGACCCCGAGAAGGCGGCGAAGGTCTACGAGGGCGTGGCCGAACCCCTCACGGCGGACGACGTGGCCGACACGATCACCTGGACGGTGACCCGCCCGAGCCACGTCAACGTCGACCTGCTGGTCCTGCGCCCCCGCGCGCAGGCGTCCAACACGAAGGTCCACCGGGACGTGTGATGACGGAGCCGACGGAAGACGCAGAGGACACGGCCGCCAGGGCCAGGGACCGGGAGCAGGAACAACAGCTCCTGGCCCTGGAGAAACAGCGCGAACGCTACGTCTGGTACTACCTCGCGTACTTCCTCTTCGGCATCCACCTGGTGGCGTTCGTGATGATCTACGCGGTGAAGCACGCGAAGTAGTGCCGGTTACCAGGTGACGGGCAGCTCATACACCCCGTAGACGATGCCGTCGTCCTTGAAGGGAATCTTCTCCAGCTCGGCGGCCAGCCGCAGTTCAGGAATACGGCGGAACAACGTGCCGTAGACCACCTGGAGTTCGAGCCGGGCGAGCGGCTGCCCGAGGCACTGATGAATACCGAACCCGAAGGCCATGTGACGGCGTGCGTCGCGGGTGACGTCCAGCTTCTCGGGCTCCGGAAAGAGACCGGCGTCCCAATTCCCGGTAGCACCAGGGATGATGACACCTTCCCCGGCCCGCACAAGCTGCCCACCAACCTCCAGATCCTCCAGCGCCAGGCGCCGTTGGCCGTTGTGGACCACCGTGAGGTAGCGCAGCATCTCGTCCGCGGCACTGGCGAGAACCTTCGGATCATCGGTGTCACGCACGATCGCAAGCTGGTCGGGATGCTCCAGAAAGGCCAGAACCCCCAGCGCAATCATGTTGGCGCTGGTCTCATGCCCGGCGCCAAGCAGCAACTGCCCCAACATGACCGCTTCCTGCCGGGTGAGATCCCCGGCCTGGAACCGCGCCCCCAACTCGGAGAGCATGTCGTCGGCGGGTTCGGCGATCTTCCGGTCCAACTGCCGGTCCAGATACTGGAAAAGAGCCCCACTGGCGGCCCGCACGGCTTCCGGAGTCACGTCCCGACGCAGCCCGACCTTGCTGTTGCTCTGGAAGAAGTCGTGGTCGTCATAAGGAACCCCGAGCAGCTCACAGATCACGAGCGAGGGCAGCGGAAGCGCAAGCGCCTCGACGAGGTCGACAGGCTTCGGCCCGGCCAGCATCTTGTCGATGAGCTCGTCCGTCATCCGCTGAATAGCAGGCCGCAACGCCTCGATCCGCTTGATGGCGAAGGGGGCGGTCACCATGCGCCGGATACGGGCATGATCGGGATCGTCCATATTCAGGAACGACGGCGGCGTCTTGGCCGCAACTTCCCGAAACGCCTCGTTGAGATACGGAAACCCGGCCCGGGTCGTATCGACACTGAGCCGCTGATCACCGTAGAGGGCCCGCTGATCCTCGTACCGGGTGACAAGCCAGTGCGTACTCCCGTCCCACAGCCGCACTTTGGACACGGGCTCGTCGGCATCCCGCTGCCGCAACGCCGGGGGCGGATCGAAGGGACAGGCGGAATCGCGGGGCATGGGAAACTCGGCGATTTCCTCAACAGCCTGACGATCAAGGGGACTTAAGGGGCTCGTCACGACGCAGACGCTCCTCGTGGTGGGGGGACAAGGACGTGCGCCGCCATGGAATCGCGGCTTCCTGACAATCCCCGGACAGGAACCTGACAGCATGCGTCACATGACCGAGGTCACACCGACGTCATGCCGAACAGGCCCTGCCCGCCCCTGGCACTCAACCCTTCACGCAAACGACCTGCTTCAGCTTCGCCACGACCTCCACGAGGTCCCGCTGCTGGTCGATGACCTGCTCGATCGGCTTGTACGCACCCGGGATCTCGTCCACGACACCGGAGTCCTTACGGCACTCCACGCCCCGTGTCTGCTCCTCCAGGTCCTTCGTCGAGAAGCGCCGCTTCGCCGCGCTGCGGCTCATACGCCGACCGGCGCCGTGGGACGCCGAGTTGAAGGCCTTCTCGTTGCCGAGGCCCTTCACGATGTACGAACCGGTGCCCATCGAGCCCGGGATGATGCCGTACTCACCAGCCCTGGCGCTGATCGCCCCCTTGCGCGTGACGAGCAGGTCCATGCCCTCGTAGCGCTCGCGGCTCACGTAGTTGTGGTGGCAGCTCACCTCGGGTTCGAAGGTCACCCCGGCCTTCTTGAACTCCTTGCGGATCACGTCCTTGAAGAGGGCCATCATGATCGACCGGTTGTACTTGGCGTACTCCTGAGCCCAGTAGAGGTCGTTCTGGTAGGCCGTCATCTGCGGGGTGTCCGCGATGAAGACGGCGAGGTCGCGGTCGATCAGCCCCTGGTTGTGCGGGAGCTTCTGGGCCGCACCAATGTGGTGATCGGCCAGCTCCTTACCGATGTTCCGGGAACCGGAATGGAGCATGAGCCAGACCGAACCCTGATCACTTATGCAAATTTCTGCAAAATGATTCCCGGATCCGAGCGTTCCCATCTGCTTTTCAGCCCGATCGTGACGGAATTTGACCGCTTCGGCCACCCCATCGAACCGCCCCCAGAAGTCGTCCCACCCCCCAGTAGCGAACCCATGCAGCCGCCCCGGATCAACAGGACTGTCATGCATCCCCCGACCCACCGGAATAGCCTGCTCCACCTTCGACCGCAGCCGCGACAGATCCCCCGGCAGATCGTTCGCCGTCAGCGAGGTCTTGACGGCGGACATGCCGCAGCCGATGTCGACCCCCACCGCCGCAGGACACACAGCCCCCTGCATCGCGATGACCGACCCGACCGTCGCCCCCTTGCCGAAGTGGACGTCCGGCATGACCGCCAGGCCCTTGATCCACGGCAGGGTCGCCACGTTCCGCAGCTGCTGCATCGCGACGTCCTCGACCGACGCCGGGTCGGTCCACATCCGGATGGGAACCTTCGCACCCGGCACTTCTACGTACGACATAACGTCCTCATCCCCCAGAAATCTGACAAAAGTCTGTAATCGCAAAACCGGCGCCAAGGTCAACGAAAAGGGATGCCGGACCGGCGGTCACGGTGGTGCGTGCGATACACATTGTCTGCCGGTGACGCCCCTGTGCGGCAAGCGATTAACCAGCGGGGACACTGGTACCGGCACCGCCCCACAAAGATCGTTCACATGGTTCATGCAGTTCAGATCGTCGAGAGGAAACCGACCGTGCAGCGGAAGGCGTACGTACCCGGTGTCGCCGTGCTCCTCGCGGCGCTGCTGGCCGGCTGCACCGGCGGCTCGGGCAGCGACGACACCGCCGAGGACGCCAAGCCCGGCGACACCGGCACCACGACCGCCGCGGCCCAGCCCGGCCGGTACGACACGCTCCCCGAGCCCTGCAGCGCGGTCAGCCACGACACCCTCGACTCGCTGCTGCCCGGCATCACGCAGCTCACGGACGAGGAGCAGAAGGAGCAGGCGTACGAGGGCGAGTCGACGCTCACCTACAACACGGACCGCAAGGTCGGCTGCCGCTGGAAGGTGGAGTCCACGGACGCCACCGACCATCTCCTCGTCGATTTCGAGCGGGTCGTGTCGTACGACAACTCCGTGAGCGACGACAGCCAGGCGACGGACCTCTTCGCGACCAAGGTCGTGGCCGCCGATCTGCCGGAGCCCATCGCCTCCATCTCCGCCACCCCCACCGAGTCCGCGTCCGCGTCCCCGTCCGAGTCCGCGTCCCCTTCCTCCTCCGCCACCTCCACCGACACTGCCTCCGCATCGGCCTCCCCTGACGCCGAATCCGCCGCCGCCCTCCAGCCCCGCCTCCTCGACGGTCTCGGCGACGAGGCGTTCCTCGACGACGAGCTGAGCACCGCCGGTTCAACGGCCCAGCAGCGCACGGTGACTGTGGCGTTCCGCACGTCCAACGTCATCGTGACCATCGAGTACGTCGAGCAGCCGGCGACCCTCGGCACCGTGCCGGACAGCAAGGAAATGCAGGACAGGGCGCGGAAACTGGCCTCCCAGCTCGCCGGCGCGTTCGACTGAGCGGCGCCCCGGGACCCCTCCCGGCGGCCCTCCGCAAAGGGAGTGAAGCCAGGCAACGCGCGCCCCTCACCGCGTACCGTGGCCCCTCGGACCCGATCCGACCGCAGGAACCGAGAGCCGCAGGAACCACAGCGCGATGAGTGAAGGAACCATGCACCGACCCGCACAGCGAGACCAGCGAGAACTGCGAGACGACCAGTTCGGCCGGACCGCCACCGTGACGCCGAAGCGGCTGCACCGCGCCCTCGCCGCCCTGGCCGCCGTCCCCGTCCTGCTCCTCGTAGGCGTGGGCTGCTCCTCCGACTCGGGATCCGACTCCGGGTCGGCCGGCTCCGCCGACAACGCGGCGAAGGACACGGACACCACCGGTGCGGGCGAGACGGTGAGCGCGTCTCCGACCGTGCAGGCGGCGGCGTACCAGAAGATTCCGGAGCCGTGTGCGGCGCTGACGACGAAGACGCTGAAGGAACTCGTCCCGAAGGGTGTGAAGTCGGGCAAGGAGGGTTCCTCCAACGACACGTCGACGCGCGGCAGTTGCTCCTGGACGAGCCTCACCAACAACGGTGTGAAGGGCTCCCAGTTCCGCTGGCTGAACGTGTCCCTGCTGCGCTTCGAGTCGAACGCGACGCGCGGTTCGGGCGACGAACTGGCGCAGGCGTACTACGAGACACAGGTGGACGACGCCCAGTCGGTGTCGGGGGCGAAGAACGTCTCCTCGGAGCCGGTGGCCGGGACGGGCGACGACGCGACGTCGGTGCGCTACGACCTGAAGAAGAAGGAAGGCGCCTTCCGGCAGCAGACGGTGGTCGTCCGGGTCGAGAACGTCGTCGTGACCCTCGACTACAACGGCGCCGGTCTCGCGGGCGAGAAGACGCCGAGCGCCGAGAGCCTGTCGAAGGCCGCGGTGAAGGCGGTCAAGGAAGCCGTCGCGAAGGTGTCGTCGACGAACGGGGACGCGGCCACCTCCGCTCCCTCCAACTCCCCTTCTTCCCCGGCGAGTTCGTCTGCGAAGCCGAGCGCGTCCCCGTCGAAGTCGGCCTCCGCCTCACCTTCCTCTTCGGCAACGAAGAAGAACTGACTTTGTCTCCGCAATACGTACGCCGCACACATGTGCCACCCTGTTGCGCGCAACAGCACGCACAGGGAGGGGAGTACGGGTGTCCGCGCCAATCCAACTGACACGAACGCACCGGGTGCTCATCGGAGTGGTCGTGTTCGGCGCCGTGATCATCGCCGCGATCGGCTTCGCGGGATCGTACGCGGCCGTCCGTGAACTGGCGATCCAGAAGGGCTTCGGGAACTTCAGCTACGTCTTCCCGATCGGCATCGACGCGGGCATCTGCGTCCTGCTCGCCCTCGACCTTCTCCTCACCTGGATCCGCATCCCGTTCCCGCTGCTCCGGCAGACGGCGTGGCTGCTGACGATGGCGACGATCGCGTTCAACGGCGCGGCGGCCTGGCCCGACCCGCTGGGCGTCGGCATGCACGCCGTCATCCCGGTGCTGTTCGTGGTCGCGGTCGAGGCGGCCCGGCATGCCATCGGCCGCATGGCGGACATCACGGCCGACAAGCACATGGAGGGCGTCCGCCTCACCCGCTGGCTCCTCTCCCCCCTCCCCACCTTCCTCCTCTGGCGCCGGATGAAGCTGTGGGAGCTGCGCTCCTACGACCAGGTGATCAAGCTGGAGCAGGAACGTCTCGTCTACCAGGCCCGCCTGCACGCCCGCTTCGGCCGGGCCTGGCGCCGCAAGGCCCCGGTGGAGTCCCTGATGCCCCTGCGTCTGGCCCGCTACGGCGTCCCCCTCGCGGAGACGGCCCCCTCGGGCCTGGCGGCGGCGGGCATCGAACCGGCCCTGCTGCCACCGGCCCCGGCCCCGCAGCCGGAACTGGAGCCCGCCACCGCGAAGGCGGTCGCGCCTCCCGCCGTACAGAACGGCACCGCGCAGAACAACGCCGTACAGAACAACGCGGCGCCCGCCCAGGAGCAGCAGCAGCGTCCCGCTCCCGAAGGCGGCGAACTCCCCCAGGAACTGGACTACGCCGAGCCCCAGAATCCATGGCTCCAGATGCGGGACCCCCGGGCCATCGCGTATCAGGGCGGGTACGACCCGACCTACGACCCGGCCAACGACCCCGCGTACATCCAGTGGATGGAGGAGCAGCAGCAGGCCGAGCAGTACGAGGCCCAGCGGCAGTTCGAGGCGCAGCGGCAGCAGTACGAGGAGCGAGTGCGGTTCGAGCAGCAGGCGTTCCCGCAGCAGTTCGAGGAACCGCCGGCCTCCGCGCAGGAGGCTCCGGAGCCGTCCCCGGAGGACACCGGTACCTTCCCGATCCCGGCCGGTCCTGGCCGTACCCGTGAGATGGGTGCGGGCGGTGGTCCGCCGGAGCCGACGGAGGAGGACTTCTACCTGGTCTTCAAGAAGTCGATAGACGGCAGCTATCCGACCTCGGGCCAGTTCAGGGGCGACGTGGAGGCGACGTACGGCACGAAGCTCCCGCAGCGCGAGGCCGACCGCATGGTCAACCGTTTCACCAACCGCCACACGGCGGAACTCCAGGAAGACCACATCGCGTAGTACCAAGTTCCCTTGTACGACGGAACGGGGCGCCCGGCACAAGCCGAGCGCCCCTTCTCACGCACAGGTACGCAGGCCCTACTCCCCGAGGAGAAGCCGCACCCGCTCCTGTCCCACCGCGAGGAGCAGCGTGGGCAGCCGGGGACCGGTGTCCCGCCCGACGAGCAGGTGGTAGAGCAGGGCGAAGAAGGTCCGCTGGGCGACCTTGATCTCGGCGGGGAGTTCCTTGGCCGTGGCATCGGCGGGGAACCCGGCCTGGACCTTGGGCACGCCGTAGACGAGATGCGTAAGCCCATCAAGGGACCAGTTGTCGGCGAGCCCGTCGACGAGGAGCCGCAGCGACTGCCGCCCCTGCTCGTCGAGGGACTTGATCAACTCACTGTCGGGCTCGCCCCGTACGACGGTCCGCTGGTCGGCCGGAACCTGCGTGTTGATCCAGGCCTCGGCCTTGTCGAGCCGAGGCCGAACGACATCCAGCGAGGTAAGCGGATCGGAAGGATCGAGCTCGCTCAGGATCCGCAGCGTCTGATCTTCGGCACCGGCGGTGATGTCGGCGACGGAGGCCAGCGTCCGGTACGGCAACGGCCGTGCCGTACGCGGCAGTTCGCCCTCGGCGGTACGCACCGCACGTGCGTGCGCGGCGACGTCGGCCGGCAGCGCGGTGCCGTCGGCGACCTTGGCGTCGAGCTTGTCCCACTCGTCGTACAGCCGCTGGATCTCCTGGTCGAAGGCGATCTTGAACGACTGGTTGGGCCGCCGCCGGGCGTACAGCCAGCGCAGGATCTGCGGCTCCATGATCTTCAGCGCGTCACCGGGCGTGGGCACGCCGCCCTTGCTGCTGGACATCTTGGCCATGCCGCTGATGCCCACGAAGGCGTACATGGGCCCGATGGGCTGCTTGCCACCGAAAACCTGCCCGACGATCTGCCCACCGACCTGGAACGAGGAACCAGGAGACGAGTGATCAACACCGGAGGGCTCGAAGACGACCCCCTCGTAAGCCCACCGCATGGGCCAGTCGACCTTCCAGACGAGCTTGCCGCGGTTGAACTCGCTGAGCAGGACGGTCTCGGAGAACCCGCAGGCGGTGCAGGTGTAGGTCAGCTCGGTGGTGTCGTCGTCATAGGCGGTGACGGTGGTGAGGTCCTTGCCGCACCCACCGCAGAAGGGCTTGTACGGGAAGTACCCGGCGGACCCGGAACTCCCGTCGTCCTCACCGGCGGCGCCGGACCCTTCGGCGGCGTCGAGCTCGGCGGCGTCGAGGGCCTTCTGGGACTGCTGAGGCTTCTTGGCGGGGGCCTTCTTGGTCCGATACTGATCAAGGATGGCGTCGATGTCCCCCCGGTGCTTCATGGCATGCAGAATCTGCGCGCGATAGGCACCGGAGGTGTACTGAGCGGTCTGACTGATCCCGTCGAACTCGACACCGAGCTGAGCGAGGGCGTCGACCATGGCGGCCTTGAAGTGCTCGGCCCAGTTGGGGTGGGCGGACCCCTGGGGAGCAGGTACGGAGGTCAAGGGCCGCCCGATGTGCTCAGCCCACGAAGCATCGACCCCCTCCACCCCGTTGGGCACCTTGCGGTAGCGGTCGTAGTCGTCCCAGGAGATGAGATGCCGGACTTCGCGCCCCCGCCGCCGGATCTCGTCGGCGACAAGATGCGGGGTCATGACCTCGCGGAGATTCCCCAGGTGAATGGGCCCGGAGGGCGAGAGCCCCGACGCGACGACGACGGGTTTGCCGGGGGCTCGACGCTCCGACTCCTCGATGACCTCATCCGCGAAACGGGAGACCCAGTCGGTGGTCTCGGTGCTCTGAGCCACGATCGGCACGTCCTCTTTTTCTAAGAGTTCCTCAAGATCAGCCGGTACGGTCGACGGCTGACAGCCCCATTCTCCCAGGTCCCCCCAGAACCACGAAAACGCCTTTCCGGGACCCCCTCCAGCCCGTCCGGCGTTTGAGGACAAGGGGGGTCTGGGGGCGCAGCCCCCAGAAGGATGGGACGGGTAGGGGCGGCGGGGGCGAAACCAAACACACCACGCACCCGCGCGCAAGAAAACCCCTTTACCCCCCATGGGATACTGGCCCCATCCACCCGTACCCCCCAGGAGAACGGCACCCACTCCCATGGCCCCGGTCAAGTCCCTCACCGCCACCGTCCACCAGCGCCTCGCGGACGCCCTCACGGCAACCCTGCCGGAGGCCCCCGCGGACCCGCTGCTGCGACGCAGCGACCGTGCGGACTTCCAGGCGAACGGCATCCTCGCCCTCGCCAAGAAGGCCAAGGCGAACCCCCGCGACCTGGCGACCCAGGTCGTCGCCAACGTCGTGTCCGGCGACGTGATCAAGGACATCGAGGTCTCCGGCCCCGGCTTCCTGAACATCACCCTCACCGACAAGGCGATCATCGAGAACCTGGCGGCCAGGGCCGCGGACCCGGACGCCCGTCTCGGCGTACCGCTCGCCGCCCACCCGGGCACGACGGTCATCGACTACGCCCAGCCGAACGTGGCGAAGGAGATGCACGTAGGCCACCTCCGCTCCGCGGTGATCGGCGACGCGGTGGCCCAACTCCTGGAGTTCACGGGCGAGAACGTGATCCGCAGGCACCACATCGGCGACTGGGGAACGCAGTTCGGCATGCTCATCCAGTACCTGGACGAGCACCCGCACGAGCTGGACCACAAGACAACCACCACGGACACCGAGGCGACCGGCGAGGAGGCGATGTCGAACCTCGACCGCCTCTACAAGGCGGCACGCAAACTCTTCGACTCCGACGAGGAGTTCAAGACGAGGGCACGCCTCCGGGTGGTCGACCTCCAGGCCGGCGACCCCGCGACGCTCGCGACGTGGCAGCGGTTCGTCGACGAGTCGAAGATCTACTTCTTCTCGGTCTTCGAGAAGCTGGACATGGTCATCCAGGACGCGGACATCGTCGGCGAGTCGGGCTACAACGACATGCTGGACGAGACGTGCCGCCTCCTGGAGGAGTCCGGGGTTGCGGTCCGCTCGGAGGGCGCCCTGTGCGTGTTCTTCGACGACATCAAGGGCCCGGAGGGCAACCCGGTCCCGCTGATCGTCCGTAAGACCGACGGCGGCTACGGCTACGCGGCGACGGACCTCTCGGCGATCCGGGACCGCGTCTTCAACCTGAAGGCGAACAACCTGATCTACGTGGTCGACGCGCGTCAGTCCCTGCACTTCAAGATGGTGTTCGAGACCGCGCGCAGGGCGGGCTGGCTGAACGACGAGGACGTGAAGGCGTACCAGCTGGCGTTCGGCACGGTCCTCGGCAAGGACGGCAAGCCGTTCAAGACGCGTGAGGGCGAGACGGTCAAACTCGTCGACCTGCTGGACGAGGCGGTGGACCGCGCGACGACGGTCGTACGGGAGAAGGACACGCAGGCCCAGCTCTCGGACGCCGAGGTCGCCGAGCGCGGCGCCCAGGTGGGCATCGGCGCGGTGAAGTACGCGGACCTGTCGACGTCGGCGAACCGGGACTACAAGTTCGACCTGGACCAGATGGTCTCGCTGAACGGCGACACGAGCGTGTACCTCCAGTACGCGTACGCCCGTATCCAGTCGATCCTGCGCAAGGCCGGCGAGGTACACCCGAAGCCGCACCCGGAACTCGAACTGGCCGACGCGGAGCGGGCGTTGGCCCTGCACGTGGACGGGTTCGCGGAGACGGTGGCGGACTCGGCGACGGAGTACGCGCCGCACAAGCTGGCGGCGTACCTGTACCAGTTGGCGTCCCTGTTCACGACGTTCTACGACAAGTGCCCGGTGATCAAGCCGGCACCACCGCAGAACATCGCTGAGAACCGCCTGTTCCTGTCCGACATGACGGCGAAGACGCTCCACCAGGGCATGGCCCTGCTGGGCATCAGGACGCCCGAGCGGCTCTGAGGCGGCTTGGCAGAAACGCGCGCGGCCCGTCCTCTCCCCCGGGGAGGACGGGCCGCGGCGTCTTTACCGTGGGCGGTCTGTCAAGGGCCGCTCAGCAGGCGGGGCAGGCATTGGCCATCCGCTTGAACGCGGCCCTGGTCCCCGATCCGGCGTCCCCGTCGATCGCGCCCGTGTAGCCGTAGTACTCCTTGAGGTACTTCTGCAGCGCCTTGATCGTGTTGGGTCCGACGATCCCGTCGATGGGGCCCGGATAACCCCAGTTCAGGAGCCAGCGCTGGATCGCCTTCCAGCTCTCGGTGCCGAGCAGCCCGTCGATCGCGCCTGTGTAGCCCCACTTGTCCTTGGCCACCCGCTGGATCTTCTTGGCCTCCTCGCTCGTCAGGCCGAGGTTGTTCACCGCGAGGACGGAGACGTCCTGGGCGCTCACCGCGGTGGTGGCGGCCGGCGGGGACGCCGCGAAGCTGGTACCCGCGGCCGCCACTGTTCCGGCCGCGAGCCCGAGGACGGCGGTGAGGCTGATGGCGGTCCTCGCCAAGATGTTCGATCGCATGCTTCCCCCTTGGGGTCGTACGGCGGCTCGGTCGTGCCGCCGGTCTGGCAACACGAGAATGGCCAGTGGGCGGCAAGGGTCGCCACGGTTGCCGCGAAAGTGACGGCTTGCCGGGACGCCCCACCCGCTGACCTGCGGGGACGCCGTCCGCCGGGACGGCCCCGCGGGACGCCCGCGACGGGCGGGTGGCCGGTTCCGTACCCGTGCGGGAACCACCTTCCGGTGGGGGCCGTCGACCCTGTTGCAGAATGCGAAGCGAGTACGTGAGTACGCGATACGCGAGTAGGGGGAACATGCCGCGCTGGAAGGAGCTGCCGGCCGAACTGGATCCCCGAGTCCGCCAGTTGGTGATGCGATTACGCCGGCTGAAGGACCGCAGCGGGCTGAGCATGCGGCAGTTGGCCGTGAAGACCGGGTACAGCGAGAAGTCGTGGGAGCGGTACCTGAACGGCAGATCGCTGCCGCCCGGGGAAGCCGTCGAGGCGATGGCCAGAACCTGCGGCGACGACACGACCAGGCTGCTCGCGCTGCACGAGGTGGCGACGGAGGCGTGGAGCACCAGACGCGCGGATTCGCCCGCACAGGAGAAGCAGGAAGCACACGGGACACCGGAGACCCTGGAGCTGGGGCCCCGGCCGCAGGACGGTCCGCTGCGCACCACGCTCGTGGCGGGAGCGGTGGCCCTGGTCCTGATCGCCTCCGCGTCGGCCCTCGCGGTCGTACGACTCCAGGACGGCGACGGCAGCGCGACGGCGTCCCACCGCGCCTCGCCCACCATCACGGCTTCGGCGTCGGTGTCGGCGTCGGTGATCACGTACACCTGCCGGATGGAGCGGATCGGCGGCCGCTGGTACTCGGGCAACAGCCGCACCCAGGACGTGATCCTGGCCGCCGGCCAGGCGGGCCCCGAAGTCGCCGAGGCACAGTGCCTGTTGCGCCGGGCGGGCATACCGCCCGGCGAGATCGACGGCATCTTCGGCCCGTTGACGCAGCGGGCGGTCGAACGCATCCAGAGACGGGACGAGTTGGTCGTCGACGGCATCATCGGCCCGCACACCTGGGGGGCTCTGCGGCGCGACGCGGGAGCCACTGCGAGATGAGCGGGACGACACCGGGCCCGATGCCATCGCCACCACCTTCCCCCTCACCGGAACGCACCCGACTGGCCGCCACGCTGAGGGAGTTGAAGGACCGCACGGGCCTGAGCCTGGCGGGCCTGGCGGAACGGACCACGTACAGCAAGTCGTCCTGGGACCGCTATCTCAACGGCAAGGCACTCCCCCCACGCCAGGCGGTCCAGGAGCTGTGCGCCCTCGCCCGCGAACCGGAGGGCCGATGCCTGGCGCTGTGGGAGATCGCGGAGTCGGAGTGGAGCCTGCGGGCGGCGGACGCACCGAGCACGACGACACCACCACCGCCTCGTCCTCCGCCTCCGGTGGAGGACACACGCACACGTACCGATACCGGTCACCGCCGTACGACGATCAGGGCAGCGCTCGTGTCGGCATGCGCCGCGATGGCCGGAATCGTGGCAGCCGCCGTACTGCTGCCAGGACCGGACAACAACGAACCACAGACATCGTCCTCTCCTGCCTCAGCTCCCGCCTCTCCCGCCGCCGCCCGTTGCCGGGGAGCCGCCTGTGAGGGCCAGGACCCGTGGAACATGAACTGCGGCAGTCCCCCCGAGACTCTCCTGGAGCACCGCACGGCAACCGGGGCCTGGATGTCGGTGCGCTACGACAAGCAGTGCGGGGCCAGTTGGGCCCGGACCTGGCACACGAGCGTCGGCGACCGCATCGAGGTGACCGCGGGCGGCGCCACCTACAGCGCCGAGATCAAGGACGACATCGACGCGAAGAACTACGTCTACACGGCCATGACAGCGACCCGCCCGGGTACGACCGTCCGCGTCTGCTTCGAACCCGCGACGAACGGCGAGCGGGAGTGCGTCGACAGCCGCGTGCCCTAGGGCCCGTCGTTTCGAGCACCCTCTAAACCCGTATACATACCCCCCAGGGGTACGTACGTTGAAGCCATGACGAAACTCTCCGAGCACTGGCCGATCCTCGCCGGCATCGCGGCGGCCGCCCTGATCGGGCTCGACATGTCCGAGGGCATCGACGCGGCCCCCGCCCTCGCCGCCTCCGCGCTCGTCTACTTCGGCGCGGCGGCCTTCCGGAAACCGTCCGCCGTATGGCCGTTGTTCTTCGGCTCGGTCGTCGTCATCTTCGCCACCGAGTTACTCGGCGGAGGCGACGTGGACCCGACATGGGTGATCCTGGCGCTGGCCGTCCCGCTCCTGGTGTACGGCCTGCTGCTGGGCCGCCGAAACCCCGACACCCCACCCCCGTACGGCGGTTGGCCGTACCACCTGATCGCCATGGCGGCGTTCGGCGCAGCGGCAGCGACAGCCCTGGGCGTGACGGAGACGGTGGGCGCGTACTTCGTGGCGGGCGGTCTGCTGGCCCACGCGGCGTGGGACGCGTACCACTACCGGATCAACAAGGTCGTGACACGCTCGCTCGCCGAGTTCTGCCTGGTCCTCGACACCATCGTGGCGGCGGTCATCGTGATGGTGACGGTGACGGACTGAACGCCTCGCGGATCGACAGGCCCCACAACACCAAAGGCCGCCCGGAACGAACCGGGCGGCCAGGGCACGGGGACTGCACGGGGACGGTGCCCTCGGTGCGAGTGATCAGGCGAAGGCGGGGACGGCCTTCGGGTTGGGGCCGTACTTGTTGTCACCCTGGTCACCCTCGAGGCAGGCGAAGACCAGCAGCGTGATCGAGCCGACGAGCGGGACGAACCCGAAGAGGAGCCACCAGCCCGTGCGGCCCGTGTCGTGCAGCCGGCGAACGGCGACGCCCAGGGCGGGCAGCAGGATGGCGACGTAGAAGACGAAGCCGATCCACACCGCGTGGATCGCGAAGCCGATGGCGAGCAGCGCGATGTAGACGATCGACGCGAACAGCACGAACATCCAGTACTCCTTGCGGCGCGCACGGCCGCTGAACACCGCGTACTTCTTGAGCACATCGAGGAAGTAGTTCATGGGATCCCCCCAGGGAACGTTGTGGGCCTACCGAGCGGATTAGGCCAGGGGCAGAAGCTACGGAGCCTGGCGGGAACTCGTCAATCCGGTTAGTCGTTGCAGTTCACGGGGCATGACACGTGCACAGACCGCCTCGACGGCAGTCGACGAACATCGATTTCAGGACAGATCAACGCAAGATCACCGACTGCGCACAGCACCGACACCAACCGGCTGCCGAACCATGGCCGTTCCATTGCCAGTCCTACGCAAGGTCGAGGCCGCGCCGACACCGGACCGATCTCGAACCGTTGCCCCCAACCGCTCCAGGGCCGTTGTCAGTGGCAGGCCCTAAAGTCACCGGCATGGCGACACTTCCCAATCCGCTGCCCCACCTCACGACCGACCCGACCGGCGGCACGCTCGGCCTCGCGCTCCCCGCCGGAAGGCTGATCGACACGACGGACGAGGGCCCCTGGCACGAGCCTCTCCTCTGGCACGCCGACGCGCCCTCCGCCCCCGGCGACTGGGCCGCACACCACGACGCGTACCGGGCCGCCGGGCTCGTCCCGGTGGTCATAGAGGTGGGCGGCGGCCAAGGCGGGCCGCAGGACTGGGAGTTGATGCCCGCCGACACCTCGTACCCCGGGGACCACGACGCCGAAGAGGTCCTCGCCGAGTTCTGGGAGGAGTACGCGGCGGAGGACGAGGACTGGCCCGGCCTGGCCCCCGCCACCGAAGCCGGGCAGGCCGACGCGGACGAACTGGCCGCGCAGCTCGCCGACTCACTCCTGGCCCCCGGCTCCTCCTTCAAGGAACCGCGTCTCGCCCTCGTCCCCGCCCGCCGCTCCGCCGACGTCCCCGCCGCGATCGGCTGGTCCGGCCCCGCGAACTACGAGGGCGACACGGCCCGCCTCTGCGCGGTACTGCGCTCCTGGGAGGACCGCTTCGGCATACGGGTCCTCGCACTCACCTTCAACCAGCTGACGCTGTCCGTGGCGGCCCCGCCGACCACCCTCACCGAGGCGGAGGCGGTGGCCGCCGAACACTTCGCGTTCTGCCCGGACAACATCACCCAGGGCCCCCACAACACCCTGAGCACATACGCCGAACACGAACTCCTGAACGCCGGGACCTGGTCCTTCTGGTGGGACTAACGGAACTGGCAGCGCCCCGATAGGGGCGCGGGGAACTGCGCGACAAGCCCCCACCGGCCCGCGCCCGACGAACCACGCATCCGAACCAAATCAGGCCTTACGCCCACTAGCCCCGTACACATTGATGTCCGCGTCCGTAACATCATTGATGTCGCGATAGCGAACCTTCTCGATGTCGTCGAGCGAATCGAAGTACGAAGCCTCGACCTCCTCCGGCACCGGCGCGTTCCCGTCGGGACGCCACCGGTGAGCGGGCACGACACCGGGCTCGTCAAGGACAAGCCCGTTCTCCTCGAAGAACCGCTCCACCTCCGCCTGCGACCGCAGCACAAAAGTGAACCCCCGCTCGGTGTACGTCCGCTGCACCGCGCGGATGTTCTCCGGGTTCAGATCCTCCGTGAGATGACTGAGCACGAGCCGGCTCCCCGACGGCAACGCGCCGACCAGCTCGCGCACGATGTCGTACGCCTCCGGCTCCGCCACGAAGTGCAGGATCGCCGCGAGCACGAGCGCGATCGGCTGATCGAAGTCGAGCGTCTTGCGGGCCTGTTCGAGGATCTGGGCCGGGTCGTTGAAGTCGGCGTCGATGTAGTCCGTACGCCCCTCGGGCCCGCTGGTGAGCAGGGCACGCGCGTGCGCGAGGACGATCGGGTCGTTGTCGACGTACACGACCCGGGAGTCCGGGGAGATGCGCTGCGCGATCTGGTGGACGTTGTCCTGCGTGGGCAGGCCGGTACCGATGTCGAGGAACTGCCGGATGCCGTCGTCCGCCGCCAGCGTGGTCACCGCGCGGCGCATGAAGTCGCGGTTGTGCCGCACGTCCAGGTAGCCGCGCGGATTGGCGGCGAGCGCCGCGGCCGCCGCGTTGCGGTCGGCCGGGTAGTTGTCCTTGCCGCCGAGGAAGACGTCGTACACCCGGGCCGGATGGGCCTTCGTGGTGTCGATCCTCCTTCTCAGCTCGGCGGGGTCCTGACTGAGAGCATCGCCGCTCATGAGGCCTCTTCTGGAGAGCAGTAACTTCAACGAACAACAACCTAGCCGCCGACCGGAGTTGATGTTCGAGAATCGAAAACCGAACGCGGACCGTCCCGGACCGACCCTGAACGGGACGACGTCCGCGCAGGTCAGCGCGCCGATGGACCGAGAGGCGTCCCGGATTCCCCGCGAAACATGGCGCTGGGACGGATCACGGCACAAGCTGTTGCCGACCGGACGGCACAGCACGGCACGGCACAGCACCGACCACCACCCGTCCCCCCTCCCCTCCCCGGAAAGGGCACCCCCATGTCCGTACGCACCTCCCGTACGCGCCTGTTCGCCGCCACGGCGATCGCGCTCGTCGCGCTCACCACCCTCACGGCGTGCGAGGACGGCCAGGGCGTACGGGACGAGGGCCCGTCGACGACGTCGGCGCGGCACGAAACCGCCCCCGAACCCCCGACGACTCACAACATACGAGCAGCCTCGATGGCCCAATAGGTGAGGATGTTCTGCGCGCCGGCCCGCTTGATGCCGGTCAGGGTCTCCAGGATGGCCCGCTCCCGGTCGACCCAGCCCTTCTCGGCGGCGGCCTCGATCATCGAGTACTCGCCGGAGATCTGATAGGCGGCGACGGGCACGTCCACGGCGTCGGCGACCCGGGCGAGGATGTCGAGGTAGGGCCCGGCGGGCTTCACCATGACGATGTCGGCGCCCTCCTCCAGGTCGAGCGCCAGCTCCCGCAGCGACTCCCGGACATTGGCCGGGTCCTGCTGGTACGTCTTCCGGTCCCCCTTCAGCGAGGAACCGACGGCTTCCCGGAAGGGCCCGTAGAAGGCGGAGGAGTACTTGGCGGTGTAGGCGAGGATGGCGACGTCCTCACGCCCGATCTGGTCAAGGGCATCACGGACAACCCCGATCTGCCCGTCCATCATCCCGCTGGGCCCGACGACATGAGCCCCGGCATCGGCCTGCACCTGGGCCATCTCGGCGTACCGCTCAAGGGTGGCGTCGTTGTCGACACGCCCCTCGGCATCGAGCACCCCGCAGTGCCCGTGATCGGTGGTCTCGTCGAGACAGAGGTCGGACATGACGAGCAGCTCGTCACCGACCTCGGCGCGCACATCGCGGATGGCGACCTGGAGAATCCCGTCCGGATCGGTACCGGGAGTCCCGAGAGCGTCCTTCTTCCCCTCCTCGGGCACCCCGAAGAGCATGATCCCGGAAACCCCGGCCTCGACGGCCTCCACGGCGGCCTTCTTCAGGCTGTCCCGGGTGTGCTGGACGACACCGGGCATCGCGGAGATCGGCACCGGCTCACTGACACCCTCCCGCACGAAGGCGGGGAGGATGAAGTCGGCGGGGTGCAGTCGGGTCTCGGCGACCATGCGGCGCATGACGGGCGAGGTACGCAGCCGCCGGGGCCGCGTACCGGGAAAGGATCCGTACTTCGACATACCCTCCACGCTACGCCCGCCCCACACCCCCCTTTGCCGACGCGACGTCGGCCCCACCACAAGCCTGATCCGCCCCCGCCGCCCCTACCCGTTCCCATCCCTGGGGGCTGCGCCCCCAGACACCCGCTGTCGGCCTGGACGGCCTCGTCCTCAATCGCCGGACGGGCTGGAGGGTGGTGGCGGTCGTCGGGCGGGTGGGTCGCGCTGAACGCGCTCGTCCTCAAACGCCGGACGGGCTGGAATGCCCCGGCCCGTGCTGAAGTGCGGCGGCGAAAAGGGTGCGCTGAGCGCGATTGTCCTCGCACCCCGGCCGGGGCTTGATCTTTTAGCCCGTCCGGCGTTTGAGGACAAGGCCGTTCAGGCCGACAGCGGGGGTCTGGGGGCGCAGCCCCCAGAAGGATGGGAACGGGTAGGGGCGGCGGGGGCGAAAAAACCACCACCCCCACCGCCCCAGCCCACCTAGCTCAACTCACTGCGTAGTACGCCGCCGACGCGCCCCCGGCCGCCGCTCACTGGGCCGAGTAACAGGATCCCCCGCATCAACCGCAGCAGCCCGCCGCCGCAACCCGAAGTCCGCCAACGCCTCAGCCAACTTGTGCACAGACGGCTCCGGAGCCATGACATCGACCCGCAGCCCATGCTCCTCCGCGGTCTTGGCCGTAGCAGGCCCAATACACGCGATCACCGTCACGTTATGAGGCTTGCCCGCAATACCGACCAGATTCCGCACAGTCGAGGACGAGGTAAAGAGAACGGCATCGAAGCCACCCCCCTTGATCGCCTCCCGAGTCTCCTGCGGCGGCGGCGAAGCCCGCACCGTCCGATACGCGGTGACGTCATCAACCTCCCACCCCAGCTCGATCAGCCCCGCCACCAACGTCTCGGTGGCGATATCGGCCCGAGGCAGAAAAACACGGTCGATCGGATCGAAAACCGGGTCATAGGGAGGCCAGTCATCCAGCAACCCAGCCGCAGACTGCTCCCCACTGGGCACCAGATCAGGCTTCACCCCAAAGGCGACCAACGCCTTGGCGGTCTGCTCACCAACAGCAGCAACCTTGATCCCGGCAAAAGCACGAGCATCAAGCCCGTACTCCTCGAACTTCTCCCGAACAGCCTTGACCGCGTTCACCGAAGTGAAAGCGATCCACTCGTACCGCCCGGTAACGAGCCCCTTGACGGCCCGCTCCATCTGCTGAGGCGTCCGAGGCGGCTCGACAGCGATCGTCGGCACCTCGTGCGGCACAGCGCCGTACGACCGCAACTGGTCGGAGAGCGTCGCCGACTGCTCCTTCGTACGCGGCACCAGAACCCGCCACCCGAACAGCGGCTTGTTCTCGAACCACGACAACTGCTCACGCTGAGCAGCGGCGGACCGCTCGCCGACCACGGCTATCACCGGCCGGCCCCCGTCCGGGGACGGCAGCACCTTGCCCTGCTTGAACGTCTGGGCAATGGTCCCGAGCGTCGCGGACCAGGTCCGCTGCCGAGTCGTCGTACCGGCGATCGTCACAGTCAACGGCGTATCGGGCTTACGCCCGGCAGCGACCAGCTCACCAGCCGCCGAAGCAACCGAATCCAATGTGGTCGAGACGACAACCGTCCCGTCCGACGCCCCGACCTCGGTCCAGCACCGGTCGGAAGCGGTCCGGGCGTCCACGAACCGGACGTCCGCGCCCTGCGCGTCCCGCAGCGGAACACCCGCGTAAGCAGGTACCCCCACCGCGGCCGCGACCCCGGGAACCACCTCGAACGGAACCCCCGCGCGGGCACACGCGAGCATCTCCTCGGCGGCGTACGCGTCGAGCCCGGGATCCCCGGACACCGCACGCACGACCCGCCTGCCGCCCCGCGCGGCCTCCATGACAAGATGTGCGGCATCCCGCACAGCGGGTACACCAGCGGTCGTCGACGCGCCGTCAACTACCGCTAGTTGAGGCGTGCCTGTGCCTGGATACGTGCTGCCAATAGGCGTGTCCAATTCGGTGTTGAGTACGGCGACGCCTTGTCTGGTGTGCGCGCGTACGACGTCGAGCACCTCGTGCTCGGCGACCAGTACGTCCGCGTTCGCCAGCGCCTCGACGGCGCGCAGGGTCAGCAGTCCCGGATCCCCGGGTCCGGCACCAAGAAAGGTGACGTGCCCATGGTCCGGACCGGCGGGAAGGGTGGTGGGGCTCACTGTGCTCGCTCCCCCATCAGACCGGCCGCGCCCTTGGCAAGCATCTCGGCTGCGAGTTCACGGCCGAGCGCCATTGCTTGGTCGTACGTCTCGGGCACGGGACCGGTGGTGGACAGCTGCACCAGCGTCGAGCCGTCGGTCGTGCCGACGACGCCGCGCAGGCGCATCTCCTTGACAATCTGCCCGTCGGCCAGCAGGTCGGCCAGCGCGCCCACAGGGGCGCTGCAACCGGCCTCCAGGGCGGCGAGCAGTGACCGTTCGGCGGTCACGGCGGCCCGAGTGTACGGGTCGTCGAGTTCGCCGAGTGCCGCGATCAGGTCGGAGTCGTGGGAGGTGTTCCCCGCTCTGCACTCGATCGCCAGGGCCCCTTGGCCAGGGGCAGGCAGAACCATGTCGACCGACAGGAAGTCGGTCACTTCGTCGGCGCGCCCGATGCGGTTGAGCCCGGCCGCGGCCAGGACGACTGCATCCAGCTCACCACTTCTCACGAACCCGATCCGGGTGTCGACGTTCCCCCGGACCGGTACGACCTCGACGCTCAGCCCATGGGCACGCGCGTACGCGTTCAGCTGGGCCGTGCGCCGGGTCGAGCCCGTCCCGATCCGCGCGCCGCGCGGCAGGTCGGTGAACTTGAGGTCGTCGCGCGCCACCAGTACGTCACGCGGATCCTCGCGCTCCGGTACGGCGGCCAGCACCAGGTCGTCGGGCTGCGCGGTCGGCAGGTCCTTCAGCGAGTGCACCGCGAAGTCGACCTCACCCCGCAGCAGCGCGTCCCGCAGAGCGGTCACGAAGACGCCCGTGCCGCCGATCTGGGCGAGGTCCTCGCGGGACACATCGCCGTACGTCGTGATCTCGACCAGCTCGACGGGCCGCCCGGTCAGCCGGTGCACGGCGTCCGCGACCTGCCCGGACTGGGCCAGGGCGAGTTGACTTCGCCTGGTCCCCAGTCTCAGCGCCCCTTGTACTGGATCACTCATGCTCGCCCTCGGTTCTCGGCGTTCTTCTCAGCATCTTGGTCGGTCCGTTCCGCCCGGGACACGGAGGCGACCGTCTCCTGGTCGAGGTCGAACAGGGTCCGCAGCGCGTCCGCGTACCCGGCACCGCCGGGCTCGGCCGCGAGCTGCTTGACCCGTACGGTCGGCGCGTGGAGCAGTTTGTCGACCACACGCTTCACGGTCTGGGTGATCTCGGCCCGGTGCTTCTCGTCGAGCCCGGGCAGCCGGCCGTCGAGCCGGGCGATCTCACCGGCGACGACATCGGCGGCCATGGCGCGCAGCGCGACGACGGTGGGCGTGATGTGCGCGGCCCGCTGGGCGGCGCCGAAGGCCGCGACCTCGTCGGCGACGATCCGCCGGACCTGGTCGACATCGGCCGCCATCGGAGCGTCGGCGGAGGCCTCGGCCAGCGACTCGATGTCCACCAGCCGCACCCCGGCCAGCCGGTGCACGGCGGCGTCGATGTCGCGGGGCATGGCGAGGTCGAGCAGGGAGAGCACGGGGGCGGGCAGCGGCACCCCGGCGACGGTCTCGGGCCGCCGGCGCTCGGGAATCCGCCCGAGGGCGGCCGCGGTGCGGGCGAGCGCGGCGATCAGCTCACGGTCCTCGTCGGGCGTACGACGAGCGGCGTCCCGCCGGTCGACGGTCCCGTTGTCCACCCAGGCCGCGTGCTGCTCCAGCGTCGCCGCGTCCATCCCGGCGACGGCGGCCTCGCCCATCACCGAGAACCCGGCCGACTCCTGGACAGCCTGCCCGGCCTGCGCGGCGGACAGATCGAGCGGACACCCGTCGTCGGTACCGATGCTGGTGGGCGGCAGCGCCGTCCGTACGTCACTCGTCATGGTCGTACGAGGGGACAGTCCGGCCTCGTCAACCGCCGGCACCCGGCCCTCGACGGCCGCCGCGATGGTCTCGGCGCCGAGGACGAGCCCCGTCGCGCCGGTACAGGAAACGGCTATATCGGCACGTGTCAGCTCGAACGGCACCGACTCCATCGGAACCGCGCGGGCGAACACGGACGCGGCGCCGCCCTCGTACTCACCGCTGTTGTCGTTGATGATCTCCGCGAGCCGCTCGGCACGTTCCGAAGTGCGGTTGGCGACGACGATCTCGGCGACACCGAGCCGCGCGAGCGTGGCGGCGGCCAGCGAGGACATCGACCCGGCCCCGATGACCAGGGCCTTCTTGCCCGCGGCCCAGGACTCCACCGAAACCGGAGTCCCAGCGCCCCTCCCCCCGGCCAGCTGCTGGAGCCCGAAGGTGACCAGGGACTGTCCGGCCCGGTCGATCCCGGTCTCGGAGTGGGCGCGCTTGCCGACCCGCAGACTCTGCTGGAACAGGTCGTTCAGCAGCCGCCCGGCGGAGTGCAGTTCCTGCGCGAGGGCGAGCGAGTCCTTGATCTGCCCGATGACCTGCCCCTCGCCGACGACCATGGAGTCGAGCCCACAGGCGACGGAGAACAGATGGTGGACGGCCCGGTCCTCGTAGTGCACGTACAAGTACGGAGTGAGTTCATCAAGTCCCACCCCGCTGTGCTGGGCAAGCAGCGTGGACAGCTCGGCGACACCCGCGTGGAACTTGTCCACGTCCGCGTACAGCTCGATGCGGTTGCAGGTGGCGAGCACCGCGGCCTCGGCGGCCGGCTCGGCGGCGACGGTGTCCTGAAGCAACTTGATCTGCGCGTCCTGGGACAGCGCGGCCCGCTCCAGAACACTGACCGGAGCGCTGCGGTGACTCAGCCCGACGACGAGAAGACTCATGCCGGCATCACGGCGGGAACGTCCCCGTCAGTCCCTTTGCCACGACCACTGCCGTCACTGTCGCCGTCACTACCGCTACCGACCTGGCCCTTGGCCACGACGACCGCCGGACCGGAATCAGCGGCAGCGGCGGCGGCGAGGGCGTCGGCCTCCTCGCCGGCCTTGCGCTGCTCATGGAAAGCCAGGATCTGCAGCTCGATGGAGAGATCGACCTTGCGTACGTCGACACCGTCCGGAACGGTCAGCACGGTGGGCGCGAAGTTCAGAATGGACGTGACCCCGGCGGCGACGAGCCGATCGCACACGGGCTGAGCGGCACCGGCGGGGGTGGCGATTACGCCAATGGACACGCCGTTGTCCGCGATGATCCTTTCCAGATCATCCGAGTGCTGCACCGGCATACCCGCGACGGGCTTTCCCGCCATGGCGGGATCGGCGTCGATCAGCGCGGCCACCCGGAATCCACGGGAGGCGAAGCCGCCGTAGTTCGCGAGGGCGGCGCCGAGATTACCGATACCGACGATCACGACCGGCCAGTCCTGGGTCAGCCCCAGCTCACGCGAGATCTGATAGACGAGATACTCGACGTCGTACCCCACACCACGCGTCCCATAGGAGCCCAGGTAGGAGAAGTCCTTGCGCAACTTCGCGGAGTTCACGCCCGCGGCGGCGGCCAGTTCCTCGGAGGAGACCGTGGGTACCGAGCGCTCCGACAGTCCGGTCAGGGCACGGAGGTACAGCGGAAGCCTGGCGACGGTGGCCTCGGGAATCCCTCGGCTGCGGGTCGCCGGTCGGTGAGTTCGGCCAGTTGCCACGGTACTCCTGCGGGTAGCGCGGGGCTGCAGGCGGTCACACGTACCTAGACCGCCCCGTCGAATGCAGGCTATGTCTTTGTGAACGCGTGCACAAAGATGGTGTCCGATTTGCCCGGCCAACGTGACCGGGGTCACGCACCCCCGGCGCACGCGTATGGAACCGGCACACAAGCACCGTCGTCCCACACCGTCACAGGCACCGTTCGGGGGCAAAACCGCACACACTCCTCATGAATCCCGCCCCCGAGATCTGAACCGTGCTCGATCCTAAGCGACTTTCCGGACCACCTGGACTGCTCAGTCAGTACTTGGTCAGAACTCGACCACTCGGTAATCGACCGGGAATCTATGTGAGGGCTTTGCGAAGACGTTCTTCGTTGACGCGCCAGAACGTGTGCTGGGCCCCGTCGATGAGCACCACGGGGATCTGTTCCCAGTACTGACGGTGGAGTTCCTCGTCCTGGGTGATGTCCTTCTGCTCCCAGGACACACCAAGATCGGCACACACCTTCTCGACAACTCCCTGTGCGTCATCACACAAATGACAACCGGGCTTCCGGATGAGAGTGACGAGCCGAGGCTGCTGCTGGGACTCAGGGGAAGCAGGGGAGGCGGCGGACCCACTGCGCCGAAAGAGGGGACTCATGAACCCATTGTCCCGCTTGTTTAACTGCGCGGTCGCGGAGAGTTCACAACCTCCAAACCTCTCGACTCCGGAAGCACCGAACAAACTGGCTATGCTCACGCCATGGCCGCTCTCGGATGGCTCACTCCCCGTAGGCGCTCCGCCACCGCGCGGAGCGTGTTGGCAGGCGAGGCCTCGGCGGAGGCAGCGCGCAAATCCTCCCAGGAGCTGGAGGAACTCACCCCTGCCCCGGCCCCGCCGGGCACCGAGGAGGAGCCGGCGTTCCCGGTCCTCGGCGACGACAGGGCCGCCGCCTTCTTCGACCTGGACAACACGGTCATGCAAGGCGCCGCGATCTTCCACTTCGGCCGAGGCCTGTACAAGCGGAAGTTCTTCGAGACCCGCGACCTCTACCGATTCGCCTGGCAGCAGGCGTGGTTCAGGCTGGCGGGCGTAGAGGACCCGGAGCACATGCAGGACGCGCGCGACTCGGCGTTGTCGATCGTCAAAGGCCACCGCGTGGCCGAACTGATGTCGATCGGCGAGGAGATCTACGACGAGTACATGGCCGAACGCATCTGGCCGGGCACCCGAGCTTTGGCGCAGGCCCACCTGGACGCGGGCCAGAAGGTCTGGCTGGTAACGGCAGCTCCGGTGGAAATCGCCACAGTGATCGCCCGCCGCCTGGGCCTGACGGGCGCGTTGGGCACGGTGGCGGAGTCGGTGGACGGCGTATACACGGGCAAGTTGGTGGGAGAACCGCTGCACGGCCCGGCAAAGGCGGAAGCGGTCCGAGCCCTCGCCTCCGCCGAGGGCCTGATCCTCCCCCGCTGCGCGGCATACAGCGACTCCCACAACGACATCCCGATGCTGTCCCTGGTGGGCCACCCCTACGCGATCAACCCGGACGCCAAACTCCGCAAACACGCCCGCCAACTGGACTGGCGCCTACGGGACTACCGCACGGGCCGCAAGGCGGCAAAGGTGGGAATCCCGGCGGCGGCGGGAGTAGGAGCAGTAGCGGGAGGCACGGCGGCGGCAATCGCATTGCATCGCCGCCGCCGCTGACAAGCCGCAAGTTCCTCGCCCCCGCCGCCCCTACCCGTACCCATCCTCAGGGGCTGCGCCCCCGAACCCCCGCTGTCGGCCCTGAACGGGCCTTGTCCTCAAACGCCGGACGGGCTGACTATCCAGCCCGTCCGGCGTTTGAGGACACAGGGGGGTCTGGGGGCGCAGCCCCCAGGGACGGGAACGGGTAGGGGCGGCGGGGGCGAAAACACGTATTCGGGTCGTCGCACCCACGTACCCCCACCACCCCCGAACACACCCACAACACGCCCCGAGCACAGCTCAACTCGGCCGAATCCGATCAACAACCGCTCACACTGCGGCACTTGAACGGGCGTCAATAGGTAACAGAAGCGACGTAATCGATGATTTGAGCAACCGGGTGTAGCAGTGCCTGCACGAAGCGTTATTCTCCTCAGACGCAAACCGGTACCCCTCCGTCGCTACGACGGGTGAACGGTCCCGCACTGCACGTGATGGAAGCTCTGCCTCTGGGAGTCCCGTGTACCCACACGTCGGGGTTGACGCCTCGGGCCTGGCTACGCTGCGCGCAACGGTCCTAGACCTGTTGCGCGGCTTCGTCCCCACCGCGTACGCCGCACCCGCATTCGCCACCGCCGCACCACTCGGCCCGTGCTACGCCCTGGCCGACGGCACCGCCGCGGTCGGCAGACGAGGCCGCGCGGCCGGCACCGGCGCCGCCACCGCTCGCCGCCCGGCCGCCGACAGCGACAGCGCCCGCATGATGGACCTTGTCGAACGCGCCCAGGCCGGCGAGGCCGACGCCTTCGGCCGCCTCTACGACCAGTACAGCGACACTGTGTACCGGTACATCTACTACCGGGTGGGCGGAAAGGCCACCGCCGAGGACCTGACGAGCGAGACGTTCCTGCGAGCCCTGCGCCGCATCGGCACGTTCACCTGGCAGGGCCGCGACTTCGGCGCCTGGCTCGTCACCATCGCCCGCAACCTCGTCGCCGACCACTTCAAGTCCAGCCGCTTCCGGCTGGAGGTCACGACCGGCGAGATGCTGGACGCCAACGAGGTCGAGCGCTCACCGGAGGACTCCGTCCTGGAGTCCCTCTCGAACGCCGCCCTCCTCGACGCCGTACGACGCCTCAACCCCCAGCAGCAGGAGTGCGTGACGCTGCGCTTCCTCCAGGGGCTGTCCGTCGCCGAGACCGCCCGCGTCATGGGCAAGAACGAGGGCGCGATCAAGACCCTCCAGTACCGTGCCGTCCGCACCCTCGCCCGGCTCCTCCCGGAAGACGCGCGCTGAAGACCGTACGAAGCACCTCGCGTACGCCGCCCCACCCCCGAGCCGGGAAGAACCGACCCGGCACTCCGCGCATCCCGCACACCCCACCCCACGCTCCACCGGGCTTCCGCACGCCCACCGACCGCACCCTCAGCGACCGCCAACTCACCTTCCGTGAAAGTCCGTTGAGTTCGCGGTCGGATCATCCGTCGTCCGTAACCCAAGTGCCGCGCCACTCGTTGTGCGGGATACAGGCTCCCTGTGGTCACTCCCTGGCCGTCTCCGATCACTCGATCGTGTGGATGTGGTCAGGGGCGTGCAACCCTCAGGACCCCCTGGGGAGTCGACCGTCATGACGAGAGGAGGTGCCGCCAGTGATCGCGAACGTTTCGGCGCACCGGCGGGCGAACGCCTTCGCCCAGGCCCTGGAGGAGCTGTCCGACCGGGACTCGGCGGCAGAGCAGCCCGACGGACCGGCACCGGACCCTGCCCCGGAGCCGTCCCCGGCTGCCGCGGAACGGGCGGACCACCGGGCGGAACGCACCGAACCGAACCGCCTGGCAGCCCTCGCGACCGGTCTCGGCGAGCTGCCGAAGCCCGTGCTCGACCCCGCGGTCAAGGTCGTCCACCGGGCCCAGTTGGTGGCCGCGATGGAGGCCATGCTGCGGGACGGCACAGTGCCGGGAGGCGAGGCGGCGGACCCTTTGGTCCCCGAGCAGCGCTCCCGGTCCAGGGGCGCGCACCGGGCGAGCGGGCTGGGGAAGTTGCGACCCCGTTCACGGCTGACGAAGGGTCTCGCCGCGGGCGGGCTCAGCGTGGGCGTGGCGGCGGGCGCCTTCGGCGGCGTCGCCGCTGCCAGTTCCGACGCCCTGCCAGGTGACTCCCTGTACGGCCTGAAGCGCGGCATCGAGGACATCAAGCTCAACTACCTGGCCGACGGCGACAGCGAGCGAGGCCAGGTCTACCTCGACCAGGCCTCGACCAGGCTCAGCGAGGCCCGCAGGCTCATGGAGCGCGACCGCGCCGGACAGCTCGACCACGAGTCGCTCGGCGAGATCCGCCGCGCCCTGTCCGGGATGCAGCACGACGCCTCGGAGGGCCACCGCCTGCTGCACGAGGCGTATCAGCGCGACCCCGACTCCCTGGGCCCCATCCAGGCACTCGACGCCTTCTCCCGCTCCCACCGCGAAGCCTGGGGCGCCCTGCGCGACCGCCTCCCGGTCCAGCTCGGGGACGTGAGCCAGGAGGTCTCGTCGGTCTTCGACGCCATAGACCAAGAGGTCGCCCCCCTCCAGTCCCTGCTCCCGAAGCCCCCCGCCAAGAGCGGTCCGGGCGGCGGCGGTACGGGCGGAGGCCAACGGCAGGGTACCGGCCAGGAGTCGGGCACGAGTTCGTCCGGCGCCGACCGGTCGGCCGCACCCAGCGACACCGGCGGCGACTCCACCGAGGGGCGCGAGTCCAGCAGCGGCAACCCCAAGCCGTCCACCTCCGACACCGTCGACGACGGCCTGCTCGGCGGCAACACCGGCGGCCTCCTCGACCCGCCCGAGGACAACAGCGGCACGGCATCCCCGTCGACGACGACCCCGTCCACCACGGAACCGGACGTCACCCTTCCCCCGCTCCTCCCGGGCCTGCTGCCCGGCCTCGGCATCGACAGCGAGGACGCGAGCTAGAGCGGTAGGCGGTACGACAGTTGGGGGCGCCCTTCGCAGGAAGGGCGCCCCCAACCACGTACAGGAACCGTCAGAAGAAGACCGACCGCCGCTGCACGAGCAGCTTGTACAGCGTGTGCTGGATCTGTTCCCTGACCTGGTCCGTCAGGTTGAACATCAGCATCGGGTCCTCGGCCGCCTCCGGCGGATAGCCGTCCGTGCGGATCGGCTCGCCGAACTGGATCGTCCACTTCGTGGGGAGCGGTAGCGCGCCGAGCGGGCCCAGCCACGGGAACGTCGGGGTGATCGGGAAGTACGGGAAACCGAGCACCCGGGCCAGCGTCTTGGCGTTGCCGATCATCGGGTAGATCTCCTCCGCCCCGACGATCGAGCACGGGATGATCGGCGCGCCCTGCCGCAGTGCCGTCGACACGAAGCCGCCCCGCCCGAAGCGCTGCAGCTTGTACCGCTCGCTGAACGGCTTGCCGATGCCCTTGAAGCCCTCCGGCATCACGCCCACGAGTTCGCCGCGCTCCAGGAGCCGTTCGGCGTCCTCGGCGCAGGCCAGGGTGTGACCGGCCTTGCGGGCCAGCTCGTTGACCACCGGCAGCATGAAGACCAGATCCGCCGCGAGGAGGCGGAGGTGGCGGCCCGCCGGATGGTTGTCGTGCACGGCGACCTGCATCATCACGCCGTCCAGCGGCAGCGTCCCCGAGTGGTTGGCGACGATCAGGGCGCCGCCGTCGGTCGGGATGTTCTCGATGCCCTTGACCTCGACCCGGAAGTACTTCTCGTACAGCGGGCGCACCAGCGACATCAGGACCTGGTCGGTGAGTTCGGCGTCGTAGCCGAAGTCGTCGACCTCGTAGTCCCCGGTGAGCCGGCGCCGCAGGAAGGACAGACCGCCCGCGACCCGCCGCTCCAGACCGCCGACGACACCGCCGTGCGGGGAGGTCGACGGGGACGGCTGCTGCCCGGGCTGTTCCTGGGGCTGCTGGGACGGCTGTTGCTCTCGTGTCACACGAACATCATCCTGCGGGCGCGCCAGTCCCGGCAGGGGCTGGACCTCACGTACCACCGCGGATTCGCCCTTGCGCCGGCTGCTCCCCGAGCCCCGGCGGCGCGACGGCCGCGGGGAGGTGCCCGCGCGGGACCTGTCGTCGTCGAACGGAATGACCTTGGCATCCGCCATCGTTGATGCGCTCCTCGGTTGGCGCTCTGCGTCGGTTGACCCTCAGGCCGTCTCCGTCAGGTCGCTGTCGTGGGTGTCACGGCTGTCGTGACCGGGGTACCGCCACCGCCCGGGAAGGGTACGAAGGGCAGTGCCGCGATCCGGTCGACGGCACCCGCGAGAGCCTCCGGCGGCAGCAGACCGGGACCGCGGACACGCGCGAAGTCCGTGAACGTCTCGGCGGTCGTGAACTTCGGCCGGTAGCCCAGCGTCTCGCGCATCTGGTTCGTCGCCACGACCCTGCCGTGCGTGAGCAGCCGGATCTGCTCGGGCGAGAAGTCCGTCATGCCCAGCGTACGCACCAGCGAGCCCGCCCAGGTGACGGCGGGCAGCAGCAACGGCACGGTGGGTCGCCCGAGCCGCCGCGAACACTGCGACAGCAACAGCACCCCGTCACCGGCGATGTTGAACGTGCCGCTGTTGAGCGTTCCGCGCGCCGGGTCGTGCGAGGCGATGCGCAGGACCTCGATCACGTCGTCCTCGTGCACGAACTGGAGCCGGGGGTCGTAGCCGAACACGGTCGGCAGGACCGGCAGCGCGAAGTACTGGGCGAGCGGCGAGTCCGCGGTGGGCCCCAGGATATTGGCGAAGCGCAGCACGCAAACGGCGACATCGGGCCGCCGCCGCGCGAACCCGCGCACATACCCCTCGACCTCCACCGCGTCCTTGGCGAAGCCACCGCTGGGCAGCGACTTGGGCGGGGTGGTCTCGGTGAAGACGGCCGGGTCACGAGGAGCGGATCCATACACATTCGTACTGGACTTCACGACCAGCCGCTTGACGGTCGGCGACTTCTGGCAGGCGCCCAGCAGCTGCATGGTGCCGATGACGTTGGTCTCCTTGACCGTCGCCCGGCTGCCACTGCCCAGCGCGATGCCCGTCACGTCCATGTGCACGACGGTGTCGGCGTTCGTCTCGGCGAGCACACGCGCGATTGTGGGCTGCCGGATGTCGGCCTGGATGAAGTCGGCGCCGCCCAGGTGGTGCTCGGGCGGAACCGCGTCCACGGCGATGACCCGGTCGACCTGCGGGTCACGCTGGATCCGTCGTACGAACCGGCCCCCCAGCTGACGGGCCACTCCGGTCACAAGCACGACCTTGCCCAAGTCCGCGCCTTCCTTCCAGCCGTGATTCCCGTGTGGACCCCAACCTAGCGGTTTGTTGTTGCGCTGTGATGACCGCCCGAAGCATGAAGTCACTGTGGCCCCCCACCGGATACCAGTGGGGGGCCACAGCAAACACTGCTTTGTTGCTTCTACTGCTTCTACTTCTTGTTGCGACGCTGAACACGCGTGCGCTTCAGCAGCTTGCGGTGCTTCTTCTTAGCCATCCGCTTGCGCCGCTTCTTGATAACAGAGCCCACGACTACCCTCGCTCACTTCTCATCACTCGGCGTTGGGCGCCATGGGCCCATACGACCTACAAGGGGCCAGCCTACCCGTCCGAGCGCTGAGGTCGTAATCGAGGACAACCGAGGAGTTCAGGGAGGGACCCATGGGTCCCCATCCACGCCCCCCTCGACCGCCGTCAGGCTGTCTCCACCCCCACATAGCTCTCGCGGAGGTACTCGTGAACCGCTTGCTCGGGGACGCGGAAGGACCGCCCCACCCGAATCGCGGGCAGATGACCGCTGTGCACCAACCGGTACACGGTCATCTTCGACACTCGCATCACCGAGGCGACTTCCGCCACGGTAAGGAACTGAACCTCGTTCAGAGGCCTCTCGCCAGCTGCAGCCATGACACACCTGAACCTTCCGCACTCGACCCGGCCACCGGCTTCCCCTTCCGGTGACTCTTCGTCGCTGCGTGCTCACTCCCCAATGTAGGGGCGGGTGATGCGAGTGGGGAAGAGGTGCACCCATCGGCGGCCTACTGTGACAGACACGCTCGATTGAGTACGTAGCGGGTAATCGGCCGGTAGTAATCAGACCGCACAGCGTCATCAAGTGGAACGACGACGGACACGGATCCCTCCGCCTCTCCCACGAAGAGCGCGGGGTCGTCCGTATCGGCCAGCCCAATGGCCTCGAACCCCAGCTGACCTGCACCGCAGACCCACCCGTGGTCCCCGATCACCAGCTCCGGAAGCACCCCGCCGGCCTCGGCAACAGCACCCAGAACAGTCCGAACCGGGAGGGGGGAGTGCGTGTGTGCGCCCGGCTCACGCCCGGCGGCCAGGAGGCCCGGTTCACGGACGAGCGCGACTCCTCGTACGTAGTCAAGGTTGTACGTGCGTAGACCGAACCGGGTCGTTATGTCGACAGAGCTACCCTGCGCGGGGGTGAGAACGGCACACCCCGCCGCCGACAGGGCGTCCGCGAGAGCGGCGTAGAAACCGAGCAGTCGATGCGGATGACCGGTACCCAGAAGCACCGGCGCCTTACTCCGAGCGACCACGGAGACCCGCTCGGCGAAGGCATCAAGGGCTACGAGCGTCCGCTCCGGGTCGATCACATCACACCCCGAAGTGCACTGCGGATCGGCCGAGACCCCACACTTGTCGGCCATCAACCCGACCAGATCCCGCTGCCGCCAGGTCCACTCCGGATCGAGCCCGATCAGCACCCGAGGATCCCGAGCGGCAAAGAGCCGATAACTCCGCAGACTCTCCTCCCGCGAGGTGGCCACGGGCCCAGCAAGCCGAGCAGCCAGCAAATGAGCCCGCAGGGCCCCAACACTCAACACACGACCGATGCTGCCGGACACCCCTCACCCCCACCCAGAAAACCCCAAAAACACCCCACAGTTGGCGCAACGGGACAGGACCGGGACGCCAACTCAGCGGAGGCCTGGCCATTTCAGCCCGTCCGGCGCCTGAGGACGGGCGGGGCATTTCAGCCCGTCCGGCGTTTGAGGACGAGGCCGTCCAGGCCGAAAGGGGGGTCTGGGGGCGCAGCCCCCAGGGGATGGGAACGGGTAGGGGCGGCGGGGGCGAGAAAACCCGACCTAAGCCAACAACCCCCGCAACGGAAAAACCGCCCGCCGCGCCGCGATGACCGCCTGGTCAAGACGATCGGCGGGGTCATACCCCGACTCCCACTCCGCGTAGGCCACCGGCCACCGCCCATCAGTCATCCGAGCCGGCGCCAACTGCCGAGTACGAGCAAAAACCTCCTGCCGCCACCCCTCCGGAATCACAGCCCCAGGCTCAACAGCCCGCCCAGCCGCAATAGCCACAAGATGAGTCCAGGACCGCGGCACAACCTCCACCACCGCGTATCCGCCCCCACCCAACGCAACCCACTTCCCACCCGAGTACTCATGCGCAAGCCCATGACAAGCAACCTGAACAGCCCGCTGCGCATCCAACGAAACGGCAAGATGAGCCAGCGGATCCTCAAAATGCGTATCGGCCCCATGCTGAGTAACCAGCACCTGAGGCCGAAAATCCGCAATCAGCTCAGGCACAACAGCGTGAAACGCCCGCAACCACCCGGCATCCCCAGTCCCCGCCGGCAACGCCACATTGACGGCACTACCCTCCGCAGCCCCATCCGCCCCCGTCTCCTCAGGCCACCCGGTCTGCGGAAACAACGTACGCGGATGCTCATGCAGCGAGATCGTCAGAACCCGAGGATCCTCCCAGAACGCGGCCTGGACCCCGTCCCCGTGATGCACATCCACATCCACATAGGCGACCCGCTCGGCCCCCAACTCCAGCAGCCGCGCAATGGCCAAGGAGGCGTCGTTGTAGATACAGAACCCGGAAGCACCCCCCGGCATCGCATGATGCAGCCCACCCGCGAAGTTGACGGCATGCAGAGCCTCCCCGCTCCACACCGCCTCCGCGGCCCCCACCGACTGCCCCGCAATCAACGCGGACACCTCGTGCATCCCGGCAAACGCAGGATCATCAACGGTCCCGAGCCCGTACGCCGGATCAGCCGCCCCCGGATCAGCGGAAGCGACCTTCACCGCCTCGATGTAGTCCTCACGATGCACAAGCCGCAGCGTCGACTCCCCAGCCGGCTTCGCCGAGACGACCTCCACATCCCGGTCGAGCCCGAAGGCATCGACAAGCCGCCGGGTCAGGGCGAGCCGGACCGGATCCATCGGATGGTCCGGCCCGAAGTCATACCCCGTTACTGCCTCGTCCCACATCAGCTGTGCGCGCCCGCTCATGCCCGTCACCGTATCGGGCCGGTCCAGGATCGAACGACCCCGCATACCTCAACGTCACCAGGACCAACACCATCGGTACGAGCATCGCCCCGCGGTAGCTCCACAGATCACCCAGAGCCCCCACCAGAGGCGAACCGATCAAGAACCCGACGTAGTTGAAGATGTTGAGCCGGGCGACTGCGGCATCCGAGGCCCCGGGGAACAACCGCCCGGCGGCGGCGAAGGTCTGCGGCACGATCACACACAGCCCGAGCCCCAACAAGGTGAACCCGAGCATCCCCACCCAGGCTCCCGGCGCCACAGCCACGACACCGAACCCGAGCGCAGCCACCAACGCCCCCGCCCGTACGACGGCCACGGCCCCGAACCTCCGCACCCCGAGGTCCCCGATGGCCCGCCCGACAAGGGTCGTCACCATGTACACGTTGTACGGCACGGTAGCGAGCTGCTCGGAACTCCCGAGCACGTCCTGCAGATACTTCGCACTCCAGTTGGAGACGGTCGAGTCCCCGATATAGGCGAAGGTCATCACGAGACACAAGGGCAAGAGCATCTTGAAGACGATGCCCCCGGAAGTACCAGCCCCATCACCCGCCGGGACCACGTCCTCCTTCTCCTCACCGGCATCGACATACCACCGGCTCCCGACAAAGGCGGCCGGCAACAACACGACCACCACCGGCAGATAGGAGACGAACAGATCGAGATGCCAGTGCGCCCCGACCCAGGCAAGCGAGGCCCCGAGAATCCCCCCGAGGCTGTACACCGCGTGGAACCCGAGCATGATGCTGCGCCCGTACGCCCGCTGCAGACTCACCCCGAGCATGTTCATCGACGCGTCGAGCGCACCGACCGCCAGCCCGAACGCCCCCAGCGCCACAGCGACTTCGGCCACCTGATCACCGGCACCGACACCGAGCAGCGCCAGCAGTACGACGGGCTGCGACCACCGCAGTACGAGGCTGGGCGGCACCCGCTTGACCAAGTGCTCGGTGCAGACACTGCCGACTCCGGCCAGCACCGGCACGGCGGCCAGGAAGGCGGGCAGCAGCGCGTCGGATATCCCGTACCGGTCCTGGATGGCGGGGATACGCGTCACGAGCAGCGCGAAGGCGACGCCCTGGGCGAAGAAACTGAACGCCAGCGAGGCTCTACCGCGCCGCAGCACATCTGTCATGGCCGCGAGCGTAAGGCCCAGGCTTACCCGTGGGTAGATGAATCAGAAGATGAGTTTTCCTCATCTTCGACGTGACCCACCAGCAGCCCAGCCAACTCGCCCATGTCACCGAAGAGCCGAGTGGCCCCAACCAGCCGCTCAGCAGGGGTCATGGCGGTGAACCCGAGCACATCCATCCCGGCGGCGACAGCGGCCCGCACCCCCAGCGGACTGTCCTCCACCACCACACACCGTCCGGCCGGCACCCCCATCCGGTCGGCCGCGTGGAGAAACAGATCGGGCGCCGGCTTCCCCCGCCCCACATCCTCCGCACTGAAGACCCGCCCACCCTCGAACCACCGCTCAAGCCCGGCAGCCCGATGCCCGACCCGAATCCGCTCATGACTCCCGGAGGAGGCCACGCAGTACGGCACCCCGTCGGCACGCAGCTTCGCCAGCACATCAACGACACCGGCCACCGGCTTCAACTCCCGCTCGAAGGCGGCGAACACCCGAGCATGAAAGACCTCGTCGAAGTCGTCCGGCAACCGCCGTCCACTCCGCTCCTCGACCAGATCGTGTACGCGGTGCATGGCGGAGCCCATGTAGTCGCGGATGGAGTCCTCGTACGAGGTCGGATGCCCCAGCTCGGTGAGATAGGCGGCCAGGAGCGTGTTGGAGATCGACTCACTGTCGACGAGCACACCGTCGTTGTCGAAGATGACGAGGTCATAGCGCATAACAGGACCCTAATTAACTCCCGGAACGCAGAAAACCCCCGCACTCGAAAGTGCGGGGGTTTTCCCAATATTTGTTCGGCGGTGTCCTACTCTCCCACAGGGTCCCCCCTGCAG
>NZ_JBIAQP010000008.1:0-469735 GCF_042889145.1 Streptomyces sp. NPDC002680 | reverse complement strand
CCGCTCCTCAAACGCCGGAGGGGCTGGATGGTGCCGGCCGGGGCTTGATCTTTCAGCCCGTCCGGCGTTTGAGGACGAGGCCGTTCAGGCCGACAAGCGGGGGTCTGGGGGCGGCAGCCCCCAGGGATGGGAACGGGTAGGGGCGGCGGGGGCGAAAAAACTTCGGGACGGTCACCGCGTGAGGACGTCGACTCCCAGGTCCTGGGTGATGGCCGCGATGTTCACGCCGACCATGTGCGGCGTCGAGCAGTGGCAGGGGCCGCCCGCCTTCCAGATCAGGCCCGAGTGCCCGCCGACGATCCAGGCGCCGGACTCGGTGTCGTCCGTCGTGTAGATGGGCGCACCGGAGTCACCACCCTGCGTGATCTCCCCGTTGTCGTAGTTCGGCCAGTTCGTGCCGCCACGGTCGTAGAGGAACCCCTTGCCGTCCTTGATGCAGTTGATTCCGCCCGAGTAGCAGATGCTGTACCTGCTGTCGGAGATCGGGTGACCGCAGTGGTTGAACGACACGGAACCGCTCACGCACACCTTCGTCCCGTTGTCGGGCACCTCCGTCCCGTGCACGAACATCGTGGCTCCGCTGCCGGCCACCCCGCCCGTGAACATGAAGCTGTCGTAGGGCTTCGCCGTGTTGCCGGACATCAGCTCGGTGTCGATGTTCTGGTTGCGCCTCGTGACCTGTCCGACCCAGTTGCCGAAGCCGTTGTTCTGCCCTCGGCTGTAGACGTGCGTCAGGTTGCTGTAGCAGTGCCCCGCGGTCGTCAGGTAGAGGTGACCGGTGCTCCGCTGCTTGACGGCGAACCCTGCCGTGCACTTGTAGGCGCTGGTGCCCTCGGTCCCGATCAGCGCGGATCCGGCCCAGAAGGGCTGGGCATCGGCGAACCGGGACTGCTGGGGTTCGAGGCGGGCCCGCTGTACGTCGACGGCGCCCGGGTAGGCGCTGCGCAGCGAGTCCGTGACGGAGGCCGGGGCGTCCGTGAAGACCGACACCTTGTCGGTCCTGGCGTCGTACGAGGTGGCCACGCCGTACTTGTCGGCGTCGCTGTTCCACGCGCGGGCGGTCACCGTCTGCTGGATCCTGCTCAGGGCGTCCTTGCTGAACCGGCTGGTCAGGACGGTCGTCGGCGTGCCCGCCGGGAGCAGTGCCCGGACCTTGGCCTTCTCCGCGGCCGGTGTGCCGGCGGCCAGCCTCAGCACCGTGCCGGAGTCCGCGACGCCGAGCGCGGAGTGGGTGGTGGCGATGCGGTCGAGCTGCTTCCACTGGCTCTGACTGGGCTCCGTCGACGTGTCGGCGGAGGTGGCCGAGCCCTGGGCCCCGGCCGCCGGCCCGGTGACCGCCGCCAGGGCGACGGCCGGCGCGCCCAGTGCCAGCACGCCCGTGGCCGTCGCCGTGAGCGCCAGCCGGATCAGGCTGCTTCTCGTTTGCACAGTTCCTCGTTTCACTCAGGGGGAGTCGGAACGTGCGCAAACAAACCAAGGCCGTGTAACAGTGACCGGGCCACCGGATCACGGTCACCGATCAGAAACGGCGGCCGGGCCGGCCGTCCCCCGCCACCCCTGGCGGGGGACTCTGATCAGCTCAGCAGCTCCACCAGCCGGTCCACACGTTGGTCGCGTAGTCGTCGTAGTTGCAGTAATTGTTTCCGGCGTCCGTCACGACCTTGACGGTCTTGCCGTTCCAGTCGTCCCAGAAGCCGACGAAGTGGGAGGCTGTGCCACCGCCCGGCATCTGCTTCCAGCCACCCGCACCCACCCATGTGTGCCAGACCGTTCCTGAGGGTGCCACGGCGAAGCACTCTTCCGGCCCATGGGGCCAATCGATGTAGGTACGCCCGTAGGAATTGGCGGTACCGGAGTAGCCAAAACAGCTGACGGCAGCCGCGGCCGCGGGCGAGGAGGACAGCCCCACCACCCCGAGTGCCGCCAGTGACACGGCGGTGGCAGCGGCCGAAAAGCGGGAACGAGACTTCACGATCTCTCCTTTGTTCGGGCCTGTGTTTTCGGGCCTGTGTCAGGGCCGACGGCGCCCCGGGGGCTGTTCCCCTCGGTGGCCCGGCGGTGTGTATGAGACGTTAGGGACGGGAAGCGCCCCCGGCGTCCCGCAGGTGGTTGACCTTCGACTGCAACGGGCGCGGTAGCCGGGCCGGGACTGCGACTTCCGCGGTATACGGAGTGACCACGCCGGTTCGACGGCACGGCGGCCGAGCCCGTCCTACGCTGCGCGGGTGCGGAACGCGGGGAACGCACGGAGGCTGCTGAGCCCGCCGGCCGTGGACGTGGCGCTGGCGGTCGCGTTCACGGTGACCTGTCTGGTCAACCTGCCGCTGGTCGCCCGGTGGCGGGCCCGGTGGCGGTGTCCGCCGTGGTCTGCGTGGGTGGCTGTGGTTCGTCGCGCCCACTGCGTACGGCGGTCTGCTGCGCGCTGCCGACCAGCGGGGGGGATCTACGCCGGGCTGACCGCGGACGAGGGGTCGATGGCCACCGCGCTCGCGCAGGCCGTCGTGTTCAGCTCTGGAAGTCCTGCGGTGGACCGGCACCGGCACCGGCACCGGCACCTCCAACGACGAGATCGCCGGACGGCTGTTCATCACCGAGGCGACGGTCAAGACGCACGTCAACCGGGCCATGTCCAAGCGGGCGTTGGGCAGCCGCGCCCAGGCAGCGGTGTTCGCCTACGAGTCGGGGCTCATCACGCCGGGAGGCGGCGACGGAGCCCGCGCCCAGGCGACCGTGTCCTTCACGGCGCCCCAGCACGGTCCCTCCGCCTGCCCGCCTCACCCCGCCCAGACGACCGCCTGCACCTCCCCATACGCGTGCAGCGCGTACGACCCCACATCGCGCCCCACCCCGCTCCGCTTGAACCCCCCGAACGGCGCCTCCATGTTCCGCCCGACGGTGTTCACGCCCACCCCGCCCGCCCGCAGCCGCCGCGCGACGCGAAACGCGCGTGCCACGTCCCCCGACCAGACGTAGTCGATGAGCCCGTAGTCGCTGTCGTTGGCGAGCGCGACGCCCTCCTCCTCGTCGTCGAAGGGGATGACGGTCACCACCGGCCCGAAGATCTCCTCCCGGGCCACCCGCATGTCGTTCGTGCAGTCGGCCAGCAGGGTCGGGGCCACATAGAACCCCCGGTCGTGCGAAGGCCGTTCACCGCCCGCGACGACCACCGCGCCCTCCTTCCGGCCCAGTTCGACGTACGCCTCGACCCGGTCCCGATGCGCCGCCGAGATCACCGGCCCGACCACCGTGCCCGCCGCACGCGGATCACCGACCTTCAACTGACCGGCGTACGCGGCGAGTTGTTCGACGACCTGCCCGTACACGCCCCGCTGTGCCAGCACCCGTGTCGGCGCCGTGCAGATCTGGCCGCTGTAGAACGAAAACGTCGTGCCGATGCCCGAGACCGCTGAGCGCAGATCCGCGTCGTCGAAGACAAGTGCCGCGCCCTTCCCGCCCAGCTCCATCAACTGGCGTTTCATGCCCCGGCCGCACACCTCGGCGATCCGCTGCCCGACCGCGGTCGACCCGGTGAAGCTGACCATGTCGACGTCCGGCGAGTCCACGACCGCCTCGCCGACCCCAGGGCCCCGCCCGCTGACGACGTTCACGACACCCCGTGGCGCACCCGCCGCCTCCAGCGCCCCCGCCATCCGGTACACCGACAGCGGGTCCTGCGGCGCGGGCTTCACGACCACCGTGTTGCCCATCGCCAGCGCGGGCGCGATCTTCCCGGCCGGGTTGGCCCAGGGGTTGTTGTACGAGGTGATGCAGGCGACCACGCCCACCGGCTGGCGTATCGCCAGCGCGCCCATCACGGCCGCCTTCCCGAACGGGCCCCCCTCGTTGACCTGCGGCGGGATCGCCCACTCGGCCGGCTCCACCTTCGCGTACCGGCGGAACCGGGCCGCGCCCACGCCCACCTGCATGCCACGCGCCGTCGCGGTCGTGGCGCCGGTCTCGGCCTGGGCGAGGGCGGCGTACGGCGCCAGGTGGCTGTGGATGATGTCCGCCGCCCGCCCCAGTACCGCCGCCCGCTCCTCCGCCGGCATCCGGGACCACGGCTCGAAGGCCTCGCGAGCCGCCGCGGCGGCGGCGTGCGCCTGATCCCGCGAGGCCTCCGGCGCCAACCCGACGACTTCCTCCGTCGCCGGGTCGATCACCTCGTAGTGCCCGTCGGCGGGTTCCACCCACGAGCCGCCGACGAACAGCCGCTGTCCGTCGGTCACTTGGTACTCACCGTGGCCGTGTCCCGCCCGGAGCGGAGCACCTTGCCCGGCACCGCACCCGTGACCGCGTCCCCGCGGATCGCCTCAACCCCGTTGACCCACACTGCGGTTATCCCGAGCGCCTTCGAGTCGAGACGCGGACTGTCGCCCGGCAGGTCGTGCACCAGGGTGGCCTTGCCGGCGTCGATGCGCTCCGGGTCGAAGAGAACCAGATCCGCATGGAAGCCCTCCTCGATACGCCCCCTCTCCCGCAGGCCGAACAGCCGCGCCGGATCGTCGGTCAGCATCTGCACCGCCCGCTCCAGCGAGACCAGTTGGCGTCCCCGCAGACAGTCACCGATGAACCGGGTCGTGTACGGGGCCCCGCACATCCGGTCCAGATGCGCGCCGGCGTCGGAGCCGCCGAGGAGCACGTCCTCGTGCCGCCAGGTCTCGGCGCGCAGCGCCCAGGACGCCGGGTCGTTGTCGGTCGGCATGGGCCACAGGACCGTACGGAGTTCGTCGGCCACACAGATCTCGACGAGGCAGGAGAAGGGGTCCAGGCCGCGTTCGGCGGCGATGTCCTGCACGACCCGGCCGGTCAGACCCTCGTTCGCCGCACTGTAGGTGTCCCCGATGACATACCGCCCGAAGTCCGTCAGCCGCCGGAAGACACCGGCCTCCTCGCTCTGCGCCCGCCGGACCATCTCCGCCCGGACGGCGGGGTCGCCGAGGCGCTCGATCCGCTCGGGAACCGGCAGCCCCAGCACCGGTCCCCAGCCGGGAATCAGGTTCAGTGCGCAGAAGGTGCCGAGGGACATGTTCATCGGCGTGAGGATGGGCATGGTGAGGGCCACGACCCGGCCACCCGCCTTACGGGCACGCTCACTTGCCTCCAGCTGGCGGGGTACGCGGGCCGGTACGGACGAGTCGATCGTGAGCACGTTCCAGTTCAGCGGACGCCCGGCGACCGCGCTCATCTCGACGAACAGATCGATCTCGTCGTCACTGAACTGGTCGAGGCACCCGGCGACGATCGCCTCGATCTGCGTACCCTCGTGCTCGCCAACCGCCCTGGACAGCTCGATGAGTTCGGCGGGCAGCGCATGCCGGGACGCGACCGGCTTGCCGTCCCCGTCGGAGTGCGTGGACGACTGGGTGGTGGAGAACCCCCAGGCCCCGGCGTCCATTGCCTCATGGAACAGCCGCAGCATGTCGGCGAGTTGGGCCTCGGTGGGCTGCCCGCCCACCGCATCGGGCCCCATGACATACCGCCGCAGCGCACAATGCCCCACCATGAACCCGGCGTTGACCGCGATCCGCCCTTCGAGAGCATCCAGATACTCCCCGAACCCGCTCCAACTCCAGGGCGCCCCCTCCTCCAACGCCACCAACGACATCCCCTCGACCTTGGACATCATCCGCCGCGTGTAGTCGGCGTCGCCGGGACGGGAAGGGTTCAAGGGCGCAAGGGTGAACCCACAGTTACCGGCGGCAACGGTCGTGACCCCGTGGTTCAGGGAGGGCGTGGCGTACGGGTCCCAGAAGAGCTGAGCATCGTAGTGCGTATGCGGATCGACGAACCCGGGTGCCAACACCAACCCAGCGGCATCTTCAACAGTCCGGGCATCCTCGGTCACGGTCCCGATGACGGCGATCCGCCCGTCCCGCAGCCCGACATCGGCGACGTAGGCCGGACGACCGGTCCCGTCAACGACGGTAACCCCTCTGACCAGATGATCAAGCAAGACAGCACCTCACTCCCACCTAGGGGCGCGGGGAACTGCGCGACCAGCCCCCACCACGCCGCACCCGCCGACGAACCCTCAAGCCACCCCTCGGAACCGCGAAGTCCGATGCACAGGATCGGTATCAATCTTCGGAATCACGTGCTCCCCGACCAACCGAATCGTCTGCAACGTGTCCTCCTTCGAGATCCCGATAGGCATCCCGAAGCTCAACTGATCCGCCCCCGCCTGCTCCCACCGCTTGCACTGCGTCAACACCTCGTCCGGATCCCCACAGATCAACAACTCCTCGGCGATGAGCAGTTCGATGATCTCCTCGTTGAACTCCGGCAGCGTCTCCGGCCACACCGGGAACCCCTCGGGACGAGGAAACGTGTCGTGGTACCGGAACAGCAGCGACTGCAGATAGTGCAGCCCACCCCCAGCCGCGATCCGCACCGCCTCCGCATGCGTAGGCGCACACACCGCCGTGGACGTCACCATCACGTTGTCGTTGACGAAGTCCCCGACCGGCTCGGCGTCCACGATCGCCGTCTTGTACTGCTCCAGCACCCACTCCATGTCGGAGACCTTCTGCACGCTGAAGCCGAGCACGCCCAGCCCCTTCCGCGCGGCCATGCCGTACGAGGGCGGCGAACCGGCGGCGTACCACATCGCGGGGTGCGAGGGCCCGTACGGCTTGGGGAGGATCTTGCGCGGCGGCAGCGCCCAGTGTTTGCCCTGGAAGCCGACGTACTCGTCCTGCATCCACATCTTCGGGAACTCGGCGATCGTCTCCTCCCAGAGTTCCTTCGTGTGGTTCATGTCCGTGATGCCAGGCATGAAGCCGAGGATCTCGTGGGAGCCGGCGCCCCGGCCGGTGCCGAACTCGAAGCGGTTGCCGGTGAGATGGTCGAGCATGGCGACCTTCTCGGCCACCTTCACCGGGTGGTTGACCGGGGCGAGCGGGTTGAAGATGCCGGAGCCGAGGTGGATGCGCTCGGTGGCGTGGGCGAGGTAGCCGAGGTAGACGTCGCTGGCGGAGAGGTGCGAGTACTCTTCCAGGAAGTGGTGTTCGGTCACCCAGGCGTACTTGAAGCCGGACTTGTCGGCCTCGATGACGTACTCGGTCTCCTCCAGCAGCGCCTTGTGCTCCGCGAGCGGATCGGTCTCGGCCCGCTTGCCCACGTATCCCTGTACAAAGAGCCCGAATTCCAAGGAGGTTCACCGTCCCCAGTCACCCAAGTCAGCGTCTCTGACGTTTCTGACGTAGCGTCAGATTTGATGAGTCGACTGTTCCACCGGGCCCTGTGACCGTCAATAGCTGACGGTCAGTCAGACAACCGAGACACCCGCAAGCCACCCCCCGTCGATCACGAACGGCTGCCCGGTGATGTACGAGGAGTCCTCCGAGGTGAGGAACAGCGCGAGCCGCGCCACCTCCTCGGGCCGCCCGATCCGCCCCAGCGGCACGAGCTTGCGGTACAGCTTGTCCAGCCCCCGCGAGGCACCCTCCGCGTCCGCACCCGGGTCCAGGACCGCCGGGTTGGACATCGCGGTGTCGATCGCGCCCGGACACATGGCGTTGACCCGTATCTTCCGGCGCGCCAGCTCCAGCGCGGCGACCCGGGTGAGCCCGACGATCGCGTGCTTGCTCGCCGCGTACGCCCCGACCGCCGCCATCCCGGTCACCCCGGTGTACGAGGCGGTGTTGACGATCGTGCCGCCGCCCGCGTCGGCGATGTGCGGCGCGACCGTCTTCACGCCGAGGAAGCAGCCGACCTGGTTGACCTGCACGACCTGCATGAACTCGTCGAGGGGGGTGTCGAGAAGGGTGTTGAAGCGGAGGATGCCGGCGTTGTTGACCAGCCCGTCGATCCGGCCGTACGCCTTCTCGGCGGCGGCGACCGCGGCCTGCCAGCCCGCCTCCTCGCGCACGTCGAGATGGACGTACAGCGCACCCAACTCCTTGGCGAGCGCCTCCCCCTGGTCGTCGAGCACATCCGCCACGACCACCCGCGCGCCCTCCGCGACGAAGAGCCGCGCCTCCTGCTCCCCCTGACCGCGTGCCGCGCCGGTGACGAGAACGACCCGTCCGTCGAGCTTGCCCATGCGGAACCCCTTCGCAGCGTTCACATCGGTGGAGGTCAGCATCGTACCGCCGGATCTGACGATGCGTCAGGCCTGGTGAACCCATGCGCCATGTGTGCGAGAGCACACATCAAGTAACTGGGGAGTAGGGATATTTGACCCTGTCGCGGGCTCACAGGTCACGCCAATAATCCTCCACGAGCAGGTAAAGCGATCCTCAAGTACCCCGAGTAACCCCAGGACGGAGCGGCATGGCCAAGAGGCGACTGAAGAACAAGAAGGTACGGCTCGTGGCGATCGGGTCGGCACTCGCGACCGGTGGCGTGATCATCACCCTCCTTCCGTCGGCGAACGCGGCCGAGGAGAAGACGCCCGAGCAGATCATCAGGATGTGCGAACGGTCGTCGGTACTCAACGGAAAACAGCAGTCGGTGAGCGATTTCGGGGGCGCCTTCGCGGATGGTTTCGAAGCCGACAACTGCGACTACGTCGAGACGAACTTCGAGTCGTTCGACGGCCCCACGGAGAAGGCCTCGATCGACTTCCCCAACTGTGAACCGAACGCCACCGAACCGGCGAAGGTCTCCATCACGTGGAAATCCACCGTGGGCCAGGGCTCGGGCAAGTACACCGCGACCCAACAGGGCGCCGGCGGCGGGCTCTTCGGATTTCTGAGCGGGGCCTGGCTCAAGCACAAGGGAACGACCGACATGACCGTCAAGACGGTGACCGCCGGCGACACGGAGAACCGGGAGGTTCCGGTCGGCAAGGTCCTGCATCTGGAGTTCACGCCGAAAATGCAGCGCATGACCGGCGAATGGCGGGTGCGGATCGACGCCGACCCCGGCAGCTTCGCCGTGAACCCCTCCCCGGAGCAGAACTTCGTCGCGTCGGAACTCGTCGAAGGGCCCGCCGTGCTGCCGGGCGCCGCCGGGGCCGCGGGTATCGCGGACGGCACGGTCAAGCCGGTCCTGACCGACTGCTGACGACGCCTCCCATGTCCCGCGCTTCCCCCACACCTCCCCCCATCTGCACGGAAACCCTCAACTCCCCCTTCCCCTCAAGGAGACGCACGATGACACGCACCGGCCGCAAGGGACATCACCGGAGCAAGAAGAAGCGCATCGTCATGGCCATGGCCCCGGTGGTGGCCATCGCCGTGGCCGTTCCGCTGATGAACCAGGCGGGTGCCGCCACCCCCTCCGAGGTGACCAAGGACTGCGCGGAGAACTCCAACAAGCTGGACAACTGTGAGTTCGTCGACGTCCAGTTCAAGAACAACAGCCTGGGTCCGAACCAGCGTGTTTCCACCGTGACCGACAACTGCGGTTCCACGAGCGCCCTCTCGAAGGCCTTCAGTGTGTCCGCGTCGGTGACGAGGTCCATCACCCTGGAGGACGGGTTCACCGCTTCCGCCGATTCGAAGCTCGGTAACTCCTTCTTCGAGATCGGCGCCAAGTTCAACACGACGGAGATCAACCTCAAGCGGGACGACACCGGAACCGGATTCGACTTCTCCCGGACCGACACCGTGAAAGCCGACCACATCGGTTTCTTCATGTGGTCGGAGAAACGAACCGACGTGAGCGGATTCCTCCGGGCCACGTACAAGGAGGCGCAGGACGGCCAGAAGGTGTTCTTCTCGCCGAGCGAGGGCGGCGCGACCGTGCACGTCTTCTATCCGCAGCTCCTGAAGAACGGCACCCCGGACGGCCGACTCTGGCTGCGCAACGTGCAGTGCGGAACTCCCGAGGCCAACGGAATCCAGAACTCGGACAACAGCCTCAGGGTGGAACCCGGATTCGGCGAGGCCGGCGGCAACGTCACGGACGTGGAAATTCCGCTGTCGGAGATTCCGGCGCCGTAGCGGGATTCGAAAGGGGATCGGGCAGCGAACAGGGCGACACCGGTTGTTCTCATATGCGAACAGCCGGGGTCGCCCCCAGCCAGCGCAACACCGCGTCCGTACTCCCCCGGGCGTCCAGCTTGGCGTAGATGTTGCTGAGGTTGTTGCGGACGGTCTTCTCGCTCAGCCGCAGCCGCAGCCCGATCTCCTGGGCGCCCAGGCCGGTCGACAGCAGCTCCATGATCTGCCGCTCGCGCGGCGAGAGCAGGCTCCGCAGCCGTTCCATCGCATCCCCGGCGACGGCGGCGACGCCGGCCCCGGTCCCGGCCCCGGAGGCCTTCTGAACGCCCTCCCGCAGGGCCGCGCACGCGACCGGCGAGAGGTAGGTGTGCCCGACCGTGGCCGCCATGACCGCCGAGGCCAGCATGCAGGTGCAGTAGTCGCCCTCGACCAGATAGCCGGCCCCGCCCCGGAACACCTCGATCACGGTCTCGGTGTCCCGCCGGGGGCTGACGACGATCACCGGAACACTCACGGCCCCCATGGCGCCCAGCAGCACCGGAAACGCGCTCGCCGGCTCCTCGCAGCGCAGGACGACGACGTCCACGGCGCCCTCCTCCCGCAGCTCACGGTAGGGCGGCGCCACGTGCAACGCCCTACCCACATGTGGGTCTTCGGCGTCCGGCCAGCCCTGGTGCGGCCACTCGCCCTCGGCGCAGGCGAGGGCGACGCACAGCCTGGACGGTGACGATGATGACGAGGGGGCCGAGGGTGAGGGGTGGTCGACGAACCGGGAAGTGCGCACCGTGCATGTCCTTCCGCCGGAACCATGACGTACGTGCGTTCATACGTACGCGCCCCGACGTGGACATGTTCAAATGTTCAAAGAAAACCGGTCAGGCTGTCAGACAGGTGGTCGTCTTCCGGCCATCCTCCAGCAGCGGAGCGACTCGCGCCCCGAACTCGCCCATCTGGTCGGTGAGTTCGGCAAGGCTCCGACTCCGGAACCGCACCTGGATCTGATGGACGCCCATCGCTCCGTACGCCCGCAGCGACTCGGCGAGCACCTCCGGCGCCCCGCTGATCGTCCGCCGCCCGACGTCCCACCCGGGCTCCCCGACGTACAGCGGCTCGGTGATGGCCCCGATGCTGAACGGCCCCCGCAGCTCGGCCTGTTCTCGCATCCGCCGGATCCGGCCGATCTGCTCCCCCAGCCGGTCGCGCGGATCGCCCTGCGGCAGCCAGCCGTCGCCCTTGAGAGCGGCACGGCGTACGGCGGCGGGCGACGACCCACCGACCCACAGGGGCACGCGCTCCTGCGCCGGCCGCGGCCGCTGCCCCAGCCCCTCGAAGTCGAACAACTTCCCATGATGCTCAGGGAATTCCTCCGGCCCGAGCGCGGCCCGCAAGGCATCGATCGTCTCGTCGAGCACGGCCCCCCGCCTCGCGAAGTCGACCCCCAGCACCTCGAACTCCTCCTGTACGTGGCCCGCCCCGACCCCGAGGATCAGGCGCCCGCCGGAGAGGTGGTCGAGGGTGGCGTACTGCTTGGCGGTGAGGAGGGGGTGGCGCAGGCCCACGACGGCGACATGGCTGAGGAGTTGGACGCGTTCGGTGACGGCGGCGAGGTGGGCGAGGGTGGCGACCGGGTCGTACCAGACGGTGCTCATCGCGGGGGCGAGGCGGTGGGGGATGGCGACGTGGTCGCAGCTGGCGAGGTAGGCGAAGCCGGAGTTGTCGGCGGTGCGGGCGATGTCGAGCAGGTCGGCGGGGCCGGCCGAGGCCTCCCAGGGTTCGGTGTAGAGGGTGGACTGGGACTGGATGGGGAGTTGCATGCCGTAGATCACGGTCGGACTCCTTCACTAGAATCTGACGGATCGTCACATCACCCTGCTGCGACCATGGTTACCGCTCCCACACCACCAGACAAGAGTCTTCGCCCCCGCCGCCCCTACCCGTTCCCATCCTTCTGGGGGCTGCGCCCCAGACCCCCCTTTGTCCTCAAACGCCGGACGGGCTAAAAGATCAAGCCCCGGCCGGCTTTCGAAGACAACCACTCTCAGCCCACCCTTTTCCCCGCCCACCCACCCCCACCGCGCCTCAGCACCGGCCGTCACCCTCCAGCCCGTCCGGCGTTTGAGGACGAGCGCGTTCAGCGCGACAAGCGGGGGTCTGGGGGCGCAGCCCCCAGAAGGATGGGACGGGTAGGGGCGGCGGGGGCGAGACAACAAGCGTGAAACCCCTCACCGCCCCGTCACCAGGAACCGCACATACCTCCCCGCCCCCAACACCCCCCGCGCCTCCTTCCGAGCCACCGCCAACTCCCCTACTACCCGCGCCCGTTCCGCCTCCGCCCCCGCCAACTGCTTCTGGCGTTGCAGGAGTTCCGCACGCTTGCGCTGCGTATCCATGGCGCGCTGCTGGCGCTGGCCCGTGAGGCGGCCGCGTTCGTCCGTGATGCGTCGCTGCAACGCGGACTTCTTCTGTTGCGCCTCCGCCTCGGCCTGTTTGATCTCCGCCTTGTGGGTCCGCCGGAGTGTGGCGATGTCCGACTTGATCTGAGCCTTCGTCGATGCAGGCACCGTCGTCGGCGCGGTCGCCCTGGCCCGCCGTTCCAGACCCTGGCGCCAGTCGCTGAGGGCCGTGGCACGAGCCTCGCCGATGCCGGGCACCCGTACCCGCTGGCCGCCGGGACGCACCAGGAACACGACGGACGGGTTGTGCGAGAAGTCCACGCCGATGAAGTCGGCGGCGGACCGGATACCCGCGTCCTGGAGCGCCCGGACCATCTTGGCGCCCATGTTGCTCAGCGACAGCGCCTCCTGGATCGGCGTCCGGCGCAGCCTGTCCTGGATGTGCGCCCTGATCGCGGGCTCCAGCGCCTTGTCGAGCAGCCGCCGCTCCTTCGCCGCCAGCCCGGCCAACTGCTGCTGGGCCTGGTCCGTACGCCGGTTCAGGTCCATGGTGATACGGGACTGGCCGTCGCGCAGCTCGATCTGCAGGGCCTGGATGCGCTGGTCGGAGGCCGTGTTGTCCTTGGCGAGGGCCTCGTCGAGGGCGCGGATCTCCTTCTCCAGGCGCTCGTACGCGCTCGCCGGGTCCGCCAGCTCACGGGAGCGCCGTTTCAGCTCGCGTACGCGCCTGCGGGCCGCCCGGTATTCGGGGCGCCGGCGCCGCCCGAGCCCCAGCAGCGCGGCGGAGGTGAGCAGGGCCACGCCCTGTGCCGCGGGCAGGACGTCCACGGGCTGGGCCGCGGCGAGGACCAGCGCACCGGGGGTGGAGGTGCTGAGCAGCGCGCCGACGGCCGCGACCAGGTCACCGGCGCCGCGCCTGGCGAAGCCGACCCGTGCCCCGGCTCCTGCGGCGGGCTGCTGGGCCGGTGTCGAGGCGGCCACGCGTCCCACCATCCACGCCGGGACCCCGGAAGCGGGCGTCGGCGTCGCGGACGCGGGCGGCGTCCAGGACGTGACCGTGGGGCGGCTGCCGCTCAGGCCGGTCCCGTGACCGTTCGTACTCGCACCTGTCCCTGAACCCGACCCCGACCCCGTTCGTTGGCCCGGTATCCGTACCGCGTCCGGCGTCAGCGAGGGCAGGGCCGACGCCGACTTGCCCAGGAAGCTCTTGACCCGGCTCGCCATGTCCCGTACCCGCCGGTCCGGGTGGGTCAGCAGGACCGGCCAGGCCAACGACGTCGCCGGTTCCTTGAAGTCCGCCTCGGAGAGGATCAGGAACTCGCCGTGTCTGTCGTGGAGTTGGGTCCACAGGCCGGGGTCGGTGGCCACGGCGAGCAGGGCCAGTTCGATGGTCCAGGCGGAGAAGCGGTCCATGGCGGGGCCGAAGTCGGCGGCCGTACGGCTGGGTGACTGGTAGTTGCGGTGGCCGTTCTCGGTGGCCTGTTCGCCGCGCAGGGCGGGGACGTACATGCCGTCGTAGTCGACGAGGCGGAAGGTGCCGTCGGCGGCCACGAGGAGGTTGCCGTGCTGGAGGTCGCCGTGGGCGATGCCGTGTTTCTCCAGGTCGGCGGTCATGGCCAGGAAGTGGTCGGCGAGTGCGTGCAGGGCGGCCGGGTCGTTGAGGTTGCGTTCGATCCAGCTGATGAGTCCGGTGCCCTGTATCCAGGTCATCTTGACCGCCGGGTACCACTCCCGCCCGACCAAGACGCCCTGTTCGAGGAAGTCGAACCCGACCGGCCACGGCTGGGAGAGGCCGCCCAGGCTCAGTGCACCGAGCGCCGTACTGATGGCTGCGTAGCGCTTGCCGAGCGTCGGGCTGTCCCGGGTGAAGCACTTCAGCGCGTACCGCTGTCCGTTCCTCGCCGTGACGGAGAAGACGCTGGCGAAGTTCCCGGAGATCGCCTTCGGGCCCAGTACCGGGCTCTGCTGGACCGTGCCGTGCTTCAAGTCGGGGTCGCTGAAGCAGAGTTCGGGGTGCTGCAGGGCCTCCGCGTAGTTCGCTCCCGTCGGAAACCTCCGGGCCGAGCCGGTACCCGGTCCGAGTCCGGGGCCGCCGCCGGGGGGCACCGTCATCTACGCCTCCGCTCCCACCCTCGCGCGGACGAGCGTCACGTCGTCGTTGCGCATTCGGGCGCGCGCCCGCTGGTCGTCCACCCACTCGGCGAAGTCCTGCTGGTCGAAGTGCGCGAAGGCTGGCAGGGCGACAGTGGGCGCGCTCGCCAGCAGCCAGGCCGCCAACGCGTCGGTGGCGAGCAGGAGTTCGTCGCCGGGCAGCAGCTCGCCCCAGGCCACCCGCGTCCGTTCCGCGACCAGTTCCGCGTCGTGGTTGCGGCTGCCCAGCAACTGGGGAGTGATCCCGAACTCCTCGACCGTACTCAGCGGGAAGGACTCCAGAAGCCGTCCGTCCCGCAGCTGGAACAGACAGCTGTCGCCGAGTGCGAACGCGTACCAGAACCAGCGGGTCGTGCCGTCCTCCAGGACGGTGGCCCGGATCTCGGCGCCCAGCACCGTGGCGAACGCGCCCTTCTCCAGGCCTGGTTGCTCGTACCAGGCGATGGGTCTGCCCTGGGCGGCGCGCTCGGCCTGGTAGCGGGTGAGGAAGGCGTCCCAGTGCAGTGCGGAGCGGTCCATCAAGTCCCGTACGAACGTGGGCAGTTCCTGCCACCAGTCACCGGCGAGCCGCATCGACTCGACGGTGTCCTGGACCAGGAGCCCGGCCCAGTCGCGGGCCAGCAGGCTCTCCGAGGCGCCGTCGGACACCGAGGCGTACAGCGACGCGACGGCCCGTCCTGCGCCGTCGACGCCCGGCTCGCCGGACTGCCAGCAGTACGCGGCGTCCTCGTACTCCTGGGCACTGCTGCCCGACTTCTGCGTCCACCACCACTGCGCCCGAGGCAGCGCCGGGATGTCCCCCATGGTCAGCGCAGCTCCGTCGCACGGGTGCCGATGTCGAGGAACTCCACGATCGAGACGATGTCGGCGTTGTAGACGAAGCCCCGGGTGGTCTCACCGACGCGGTGGCCCTGCGAGGCTGCGTACGAACGCATGTGGCTGGGCAGGACGCTGGACATCTGGAACAGCAACTTCGCGTACGTGTCCGGCAGTTGCTCCTCGTTGTCCGGGAAGGTGATCGGGGCGCCGCCACTGCCCGACACATGCAGGTTGAAGAGGAGGACCGGCCCGTCGGCGGTGGCGTGCGAGGCGAGGCCGATGGCCGCGCTGGTCGGGTCGCCGTCGGTGGACTCGCCGTCGGTGAGGTTGAGGACGATGGGCGGGAAGCCGCTTGGGTGGGTGTCGACCCAGTGCGCGACGAGGGTGTCCGCGTAGCCGAGGGCGCGGGTCATGGGCGTACCGCCGTTGGTGACCGGGTCCATCCACACCGGGAACTGCACGGACGTCTCGACCAGCCCGCCGGCCCCGTCGGGCACCTTCTTGGTACGGCTCTCCACCCGCGCCGGGTTGTTGGCGACCTCGCTCAGCGGAACGAGGTCGCGGCCGGCGAGGGCGCCCTGGTAGGCGGAGCCGACGTGGTTGTGGCCGTAGCCGATGACGGCGACGTGGAAGTAGTCGCGTACGCCTTCCTCCTTGGCGCACTTGACCGACAGTTCCGTCAGCAGCCGGTTGATGGCGTTGGCGACCACCTCGGCCCGTGGCTGTGTCGTCTCACCGCTCTCCATGGGGTCGCTCATGGAGGCGGACTGGTCCACCAGGAAGATGAAACAGCCCGGGTTGGTCCGGCTGATCTCTGCGGTGTACGGCAACGGACGCCCCTGTTTTCCCTGCGCGGAATGCCTCTGCATGCCTCTGCGGACGGACAACACAACAGGGGGACGACCACGATCGGCGACGCGTCTTTACACAATGACCACTTGGCCCCCCAAGGGAGTTCACGGTACCGGATGACCAGCCGTCCCAGGTGGGAAGCTTGGGAAGATTGCGTGGACGTGGAAGGTTATGCGGGGTTCCACAGCCCGTCCGGCGTCAGCCCGAGCAGGTCGATCGCGTTGCCTCGTACGATCCGCTCGACGACCTCGGGGTCCAGGTGCCCCATCTGCCGCTCGCCGACCTCCCTGGAGCCGGGCCAGGTGGAGTCGGAGTGGGGGTAGTCGGTCTCGTACAGGACATTCCCGACGCCGATCGAGTCGAGGTTCTTCAGGCCGAAGGCGTCGTCGAAGAAGCAGCCGAAGACATGCTCGGCGAAGAGTTCGGACGGCGGCCGGTGGACCTTGTCGGCGACTCCGCCCCAGCCCCGGTTCTCCTCCCAGACCACGTCCGCGCGCTCCAGGATGTACGGGATCCAGCCGATCTGGCCCTCCGCGTACATGATCTTCAACTGGGGGAAGCGTTCGAACTTGCCACTCATCAGCCAGTCGACCATCGAGAAGCAGCAGTTGGCGAAGGTGATGGTGGAGCCGACGGCGGGCGGGGCGTCGGCGGACGTGGACGGCATCCGGCTCGACGAGCCGATGTGCATCGCGATGACCGTGCCGGTCTCGGCGCAGGCCGCGAGGAAGGGGTCCCATGCGTCGCCGTGGATCGAGGGCAGCCCGAGGTGCGGCGGGATCTCGGAGAAGGCGACCGCGCGGACACCCCGGGCCGCGTTGCGCCGGACCTCGGCAGCCGCCAACTCGGCGTCCCAGAGCGGGATGAGGGTGAGGGGGATCAGCCGACCCTGCGCCTGCGGGCCACACCACTCCTCCACCATCCAGTCGTTGTACGCCCGTACGCCGAGGAGCCCGAGCTCGTGGTCCTTGGCCTCGGTGAAGGTCTGGCCGCAGAAGCGCGGGAAGGTGGGGAAGCAGACGGCGGACTGGACGTGGTTGATGTCCATGTCGGCCAGTCGCTGCGGGACGTCGTACGAACCGGGGCGCATCTGCTCGTACGTGATGACTTCGAGCTTGATCTCGTCGCGGTCGTAGCCGACGGCGGTGTCGAGGCGGGTGAGGGGGCGGTGCAGGTTCTCGTAGATCCACCAGTCGCCGATCGGCCCGTCGTCGCCGGGCTGCCCCATCACGGGCTTGAACCGGCCGCCCAGGAAGGACATCTCCTTCAGGGGCGCGCGGACTATGCGCGGGCCGATGTCCAGGTACTTCTTCGGGAGCCGGTCCTGCCAGACGCCCGGGGGCTCCACCGTGTGGTCGTCCACCGAGATGATCTTCGGAAAGGTGCTCGTCGTCTCCGCAGTCGTCTTCATATCAGGCACGGTAGCGCCGATCTGACGAACCGTCAGCTGTGCAACCACCCGTCCCCTTCTGTAGAACGCTGTGCGAAGACAGTGTGAGAACTCTGTAGTACCTCGTGCGCCGAGCTGTGATCGCTGTCTCGACAGCTGACGCATACGCCAGGGACAAGGCAAACTGCTGTCCTGGTCATGAAGTTCGGCAGGGAGCGGCGATGGGTGACGTACCGGCTGTACCACGGGTGCCGGCACAGCGGGATCCCAGGGACACTCCGGTGGGACCCTCGGTGGATTCCCCAGCGGCGCTGCGCTTCAGCGTGCTCGGGCCGGTACGGGCCTGGCACGACGAGGAACAGCTGTCCACCGGATCCCCGCAGCAACGGGCGCTACTGGCCGCGCTGTTGCTGCGCGAGGGCCGCACGGCCACGGCGGCCGAGCTGATCGACGCCCTGTGGGGCGAGGAGTCACCGCCACAGGCGCTGGCGGCGGTGCGGACGTACGCCTCGCGGCTGCGGAAGGCCCTGGGCTCCGGCGTCCTGCTGAGCGAGTCCACCGGATACGCCATCCGTTCCCTGCCCGAGGGCGCGCTCGATCTGGCGGTGGCGCAGGACCTGGCCACGGAGGCGGAGAAGGCGCGGAACGCCGGGGACCTGTGCCATGCCCGGAACGTCCTGAACAAGGTCCTCGACCTGTGGGACGGGGAGCCGCTGGCGGGCGTACCGGGCCCGTACGCGGACGCACAGCGCGTCCGGTTGGAGGAGTGGCGGCTCCAACTCCTCGAATCCCGCCTGGACATGGACCTGGAGCAGGGCTGCCACGCCGAGTCCATCAGCGAGTTGACCGCCCTGACGGCGGCCCATCCCCTCCGCGAGCGGCTGCGCGAGCTGCTGATGCTGGCCCTGTACCGCAGCGGCCGGCAGGCCGAGGCACTGGCGGTGTACGCGGACACGCGCAGGCTCCTCGCCGACGAGCTGGGCGTCGATCCCCGCCCCGGCCTCAAGGAGTTGCAGCGCCGCATCCTGAAGGCGGACCCAGGCCTGGCCGAGCCCTCGGCCCCGCTCGCGCCCGAGCCCGCCCCGGCGCCCGTACGACCCGCCCAACTCCCGGCCACGGTCTCGGACTTCACGGGCCGCGCCGCGTTCGTCTCCGAGCTGAGCAAGGTCCTGTCGTCCGCGTCCTCCGCGTCGCCGACTCAGGGCCGGGTGATGGCGGTGTCGGCGCTGGCCGGTATCGGCGGCGTGGGCAAGACGACCCTGGCGGTGCATGTGGCCCACCAGGCCCGTTCCGCCTTCCCCGACGGGCAGTTGTACATCGACCTCCAGGGCGCCGGAACGCAGGCGGCGGAACCGGAGACAGTCCTGGGTGCCTTCCTGCGCGCCCTGGGCACGGCCGACTCTGCGATGCCGGACTCGCTGGAGGAGCGCGCGGCCCTGTACCGCTCGCTGCTGGACGGCCGCCGGGTCCTGGTCCTGCTGGACAACGCCCGCGACGCCGCCCAGGTACGTCCGCTGCTGCCGGGCACGGAGGGCTGCGCGGCCCTGGTCACCTCCCGGGTACGGATGGTGGACCTGGCCGGCGCCCACCTCGTCGACCTGGACGTCATGTCCCCCGAGGAAGCCCTCCAGTTGTTCACGCGGATCGTGGGCGAGGAACGGGTCGCGGCCGAGCGCAAGGCCGCCCTGGACGTGGTCGCGGCCTGCGGTTTCCTGCCGCTGGCGATCAGGATCGCGGCGTCCCGGCTGGCGGCGCGCCGGACCTGGACGGTGTCGGTCCTGGCGGAGAAGCTGGCGGACGAACGCCGCCGCCTGGACGAACTCCAGGCCGGCGACCTCGCCGTGAAGGCGACCTTCGAGCTGGGCTACGGCGCCCTGGACCGCCAACAGGCGCGCGCCTTCCGCCTGTTGGGCCTGGCCGACGGCCCCGACATCTCGCTCGCGGCGGCAGCGGCCGTACTGGGCCTGCCTGTTGACCGGGCCGAGGAGGTCCTGGAGTCCCTGGTGGACACCTCGCTGCTGGAGTCGGCGGCGCCGGGCCGCTACCGCTACCACGACCTCGTACGCCTCTACGCGCGCGCCTGTGCCGAGCGGGACGAACACCCGCCGGGTGAGCGGGATGTGGCGATGTCCAGGCTGCTGGACTTCTACTTGGCGACGGTCGCCGCGACCTACCGGATCCAGCGCCCCGAGGACAAGCTGGTCGACCACCTGGAGCACGCGGAGTACCCGGGCCTGACGTTCGCCGACCGGCACGCGGCGCAGGACTGGGTGCACGCGGAGGCGGTGTGCGTGCTGGCCTGTGTACGGCAGGCCGCGAGCCGGCCGCACGCGCTGCGCCGGGCGGCCGATGTCCTGTGGGCGGCGGTGGAGTTGGCCGAGTCGGGCACCAACTCCCGGGAGTACGAGGCGGTGGCGGCGATCGTGCGGGACGCGGCGCGGGCGGCGGGATCGTCACGCACGGAGGCGCGCGCCCTGACGACCCTGGCCTTCGTGCACCACGTCTCCGGGAGCGACTTCGACTCGGCCGTCCAGGAGTCGGAGCGGGCAACGGAGTTGGCGCTCGCGGCGGACGACCAGTACACCGCGTGCTGGTCGTCCAACATCAGCGGCATCGTCGCGCTCTACCAGAGCAGGCACGACGCGGGCGAGGCCCACTTCACCCGCGCCATCGAGAACTACCGCGCCTGCGCGGACCGTCCGGGCGAGGCGAGCGCCCTGTGCAATCTGTCCCGCATCCACCTCGCCACCGGCCGCACCGACAGCGCGGTCGCCCTGGCCGAGCGGGGCACGGCGATGTACGACGCGATGGGCCACACGGTCCGAGGGGCCAACGGCCGCTACGCGCTGGGCCTGGCGCTCACCCAGAGCGGCCAACTGGCGGAAGCGGCAGACCACTTGGACGAAGCCCTACGAGTCTTCCGGGACAGCCGACAGCGCCTGTGGGAGGGCATGACCCTGTTCCGCCTGGCCGAGGTGGATCTCGCGGCGGCCCGTTCGGCGCATGCGGCGACCAATGCCGAGCAGGCGCTGACGGTACTGCGCGGCATCGGCGGCGAGTGGCGCCGCGGGAACGTCCTCACGGTCCTGGGCCGTGCCCTGCACGGCATCGGCCAGCTGGACCGCGCCCAGGTCTGCTGGAAGGACGCGCTCGGCATCTTCGAGTCGCTGGGGGCGCCTGAGGGGGTCGCGGTACGGGAGCTGCTGGGGCAGCCGACGCGTACGAACCGCTGACGGTTGCCTGGGCATACCCGAAGGTGAGCGGCGTTCATCGTTCGTTTATCGCCGTCCGGCAGTCTCGTCCCTGTCGAGCCGTCGCGTCGGGGGGCAGGCGGAACGACAGGGGGCCGGACCTCTTAAGGTGAACCGGCCCTGGGCCCGTCCCACGATCCACGGGGGAATCGCGGGACGGGCCCTCACCGTCCACCGGTCACCATTCAGGGGAGACAGCAAGATGAGCGACGAGAACACGACGGACGACGTCCACGCGACGTCGGAGCCGGCGACCGTGACGACGCTGGGCGACGTCCACGCGACGAGCGAGCCGGTCAAGAAGACGAAGACCACGGCCACGATCCTGGGCGACGTCCACGCCACGACGGAACCGGCCACGGCCACGACGGACGACGTCCACGCGACGGACGAGACGGCCTGAGCCACGGGGCTCCAACGGGGCTCCCACGGGGGGAGTCCCACGGGGCTCCAACAGACGTACACCTGCACGGGGAACGACCGCGGCGGCGCGGAGGGGGAGCCGCCGCGGTCGTGGTGTTTGGGGGGGGCGGTGAGGCGGTGGGGCGGTCAACTATCCGGCTGTGGGAAGGCCCGGTGAGCAGCTCCCGGACCCGCGCTCGGCGAAGATACGGCCGATTCCACGCCGTTCCCTCTCTGCCGCGGCCGACTCCTCCTCAGTGACCGGACGGCCTTTCATGGCCTGCGGAACACCGGCGCCGGCCAGCTCACACCACACCGTCTTGCCCTCGGCGTCCACCTCCACGCCCCACCGCACGGCCAACGCCCCGAGCAGCGCCAGCCCGCGCCCCGACTCGTCGGCCCCGGTGGCGCTGAGCAGCACGGGCAGAGCACGCGGGTCGGGATCATCGACCTCGACCCGGACCCGAGCGCCGTCGACACGGGCCACTCGTACGGCAACGGGCACCCCCTCCCCGACATGCCGGATGACGTTGCCGACGAGTTCGGTGACGCACAACTGCACGTCCTCCCCGAACCACTCGCGCACCGCACTCCGTAGCTCCGGTACCGCCTTGGGGACCGCGAGCAGTTCGGCACCGAAGGAGGTCATGACGTTCACTGCCCGGCCGCGTTCCGCAGCACGGCGGCCAGCTTCCGCGCGGTGGCCGCGTTGCAGCCGCCGAGCGCGACCAGGCCCCTCGGCGTCCGGTAACTCCCCGCGAAACTCGGCAGATCGATCCGCAGGGACGGCAGGGTGATCCCGTGCTCACGGAGGGCGTCGCGGAGTTCCTCGACGCAAAGGGTGACGTCGAAGACGGTGGGTTCGGGCTGCGTGGGCTCCATGGGGCGGGACCTCCCTGCTCAGCACGCACTTATGCGCGCTCTGTGACGATTCCCTCACAGAGTGACGTGACGGTGCGTACCGTGGAAGGGCTTCGGATTGCGCAGCGCAACTGGAAAGAGGCGGTGGTGAGTTGTGCCCTCCCGTAAGGACCCCGACGCGTCGGCGAACGTCCCTTCCTTCTACGGCGCCGAGTTGCGCTTTCGAAGGGAACAGGCCGGCCTGACCCTGGAACAACTGGTCGAGGGAAGCTGGCGCGGCATCTCGTTCCTGAGCCAGGTCGAGCGCGGCGAACGCCGGATGACGGACGACCTGGCCAAGCACGTCGACCAGAAACTGGATACGGACGGCTTTTTCGTACGGCGTTGTGAAGACGCCCGCAGGGCGAAGCAGTCGGGGCACGCGGAGTACTTCGCGGACGTGGTCGAGATGGAGCAGCACGCGGAGTCGATCGAGGAGTGGGCGCCAATGCTCCTGCCCGGCCTTCTCCAGACCAAGGAGTACGCCAAGAAGGTCATCGAAACGGGGAGCCCTTGGCTACGCCCACGCACGGTCGAGAAACAGGTCAAGGCTCGGGTGGAGCGCGCCAAGCTCTGGGCATGCGAGGAGCCTCCCGCGTTCTGGGCGATCGTCCGCGAGGCGCTGATCCGCGAACCGCTGCTGCCACCCAAGGAGATGGCGGAGCAACTGGAGCACATCGCGCACATGATCCGCTCCACGCAGGGCGTTCTTCAGATCCTGCCGGAAACAGCTGTCGCCCACCCGCTCATGATGGGCATGATCAAAGTCATGACCTTCCCGGACGCACCCCCCGTCGTCTACACCGAGGGTCTCCACAGCGGCCAACTGATCGACTATCCACCCCTCGTGAGGGACTACCGCAGGTCGTACGATCTGCTCAGGGCCGCAGCACTTCCGCCGGAAGCGTCCCTGGCCATGATCGAACAAGCGGCAGAGGACTACCGAAATGGCAAGCATCCAGCCTGACTTGAGCACTGCGGTGTGGCGCAAGAGCAGCCACAGCAACTCCAGTGGCGGGGACTGCGTCGAACTCGCCGGAGCCTTCCCCGGCGCGGCCCTCTGGCGCAAGAGCAGCTACAGCAACGGCACCGGCGGAGACTGCGTCGAGGTGTCCTCCGCCCCCGGCGTCGTCCCCGTACGCGACTCCAAGACCGCCGCCCCGCACAACGGCCCCGTACTCCTCTTCCGGGCCGGGGCCTGGGCGGCCTTTCTCACCTCGGTGAAGAGCTGACCTGCCCGGCACCGGCGTTCACTCCAACCGACCACTCCGAACACCCTGCGTAGCCACTCGCCCCTGCCGTACCGTAGGCCCAGCACGGTCCACGGAAGGATCAGGATGACCGCACAGCACATCGAGCCCAGCGGGCCTCTCATCCCGCGGCCCGAGCGAACGCCCGCCGCTCTGCGCATCGCGCTGGCGCAGGTGGCTCCCCACCGGCTGGCCGAGATGGAGCGGCAGAAAGACGAGGCCATCACCCTGGCGGCGCGCACGGACAACCTCGGCCCCATCACGCAGTTCCTCGAAACGTGGGCCGTGGCGATCGAGATCGCAAGGATTCCGGCGGCCGCGGCACAGCTCCGTACCGCTGAGTACACGGCGCAGACCGTCGATCGCGACGAGCCCGCGTGGCGTGACGCCATGGACGAGATCCGGCACCTGCACTCCACCGCCCGGAAGTCGGTCACCGGTGGGTGATTGGTGCTGGGAGTATGACCCGGACGAAACGCACGTCATCGGCGGCCCCACACCCGCGCCTCCCGCTTTCGTCGCAGAAGTCGAAAAGCGGGCCGCCGAGATCGCACGAGCAGCCGAGGCACTCCACCTGGACGGCACCCGTTATCAAGGCGCGGGCGAGGGCGTGCAGACTGCCTATGTCTCAGGCGGGATGTTCCTCTACCTGACCATCGTTCGCCAGGAGTGCGTGTACGTCCTCCAGGTCACCCCGTGGCCGAACTAGAACCGGAACCCGGCCTGGCCAGCGGCCAAAGAGACATGTCGCGCACCACGCGTCTGACCGCCTACGGTGCCGTCTCCACCACCCTGGCCCTGCACAGCGACCGCTCCCTGTCCGAACTCGTCGACGCAGCCATGCCGACTCGCTCCGGCATCGGCGGAAAGTCGGCGCTGCTGGACGTCGACGGAACCCCGGTCTTCGTGAAGCGGGTGCCGCTCACCGACCTGGAAAGGGCATCGGAGAACGTACGGTCCACAGCGAACCTCTTCGACCTGCCGATGTTCTGCCAGTACGGCATCGGCGGGCCGGGCTTCGGGGCCTGGCGGGAACTCGCCGTGCACGCCATGACGACGAACTGGGTGCTCACGGGGGATCACGAGGGTTTCCCCCTGCTGTACCACTGGCGGGTGCTGCCCGACTCCACACCGCTCCCCGAGGAACTGGCCGACGTGGAACGGGCCGTCTCCTACTGGGGAGGCGGAGCACCGGTGCGGCGCCGGATCGAGGCTCTCCAGCAGTCCTCGGCGAGCGTGGCACTCTTCCTGGAGTACATCCCGCAGAACCTGCACCAATGGCTCCGCGAACAACTGGACGCCGGAGACCAGGCCGCAGACCGGGCCTGCGTCATGGTGGAGAGGAACCTGGCAGCGGGCACCTCGTTCATGAACAGCCGAGGGCTCCTGCACTTCGACGCCCACTTCGAGAACATCCTGACCGACGGCCGGCGCCTCTACTTCACGGACTACGGCCTCGCCCTCTCCTCCCGGTTCGAACTGTCCCAGGACGAGGCCGACTTCTTCGACCGCCATCAGACGTACGACCGCTGCTACACCGCTTCCTACCTGGTGCACTGGCTGCTCACCGCCCAGTACGGACACGACCGGGAAGACCGCTTCGCGCTGGTGCGCGCCTGCGCGGAAGGCAGACACCCCGCAGGTATCCCCGGAGCCGTCCCGAAGGAGGCGGCAGCGATCATCGCGCGACACGCGTCGCTCGCCCTGGTGATGTGGGACTTCATCGACGAACTCCGGCACCGAAGGAGGAGCGCCCCGTACCCACTGGAGAAAATCCGCCGGATCGACCTTCAGAAGTGAAGTGACGAACTCCGTTTTCAACTGAATTCAAACCCGGAAAAGGAAACTCCGATGTGGCCGTCCTCGGTGCGGATGGTGAGGTCGAGCAGGTCGTGGTCGTGGTTGATCCACACGTGCTGGACGGTGCGGGTGCCCTTGGTGCTTGCCGGTCTTCGGGGTGGCGGCTTCGACCTTGTCCCCGGTCTTGATCGCGCCGATCGGTTTGGTCCTGCCGTTGTCCATCAGGACAGGGGTGTCCGGGGAGAAACTGCAACGGCTGGGGGACTCGGTTCCGCCGTGGGCAGTGCCGGCTGACGGCTTGTCCGGCGCTGCCCCCGCCGCGTCCGCCTCCTCCGCCCGTGCCTAAGCGTTCGCCCGCTTGATGGCGGCGAGGTCCGCCGCGTCGGTCGCCGCTTCGTCAACGGCCTTGCTACCTGCGCCGGCCGCCGCGGCAGCATCCCCTTCAACGGCCCCCGTACTCCTCTTCCGGGCCGGGGGCCTGGGCGGCCTTCCTCGCCGAGGTGAAGTCGGGCTGATCCACGTATCCCCGTCTCAGAGGTCGTCCGGCAGCAGCCGGAACGCCGTCTCTCCGGTGAGCGGGGGTTTCATGCAGAAGTGACGGTCCGTAGTGAAGAGGTCGGCGGTCTGGAACGCGGCGGCCAGCACCACGTTCATGGCATCCGCGAGGCCCACACCCTTGCCGCCGCCGACGTCCTCATAGCCCGCATCACCGCCATCGCGTCACGCAGGTGCGGCGCGGAGTCCGGGATCCCGAATCGGCGGGCCTCCACCTGGCCCGCGATGAAGTCAAGAGCGTTCATGGATGCCCGGGGTCCCACTCGCTCCGTGAGCAGGTAGTCGAATTCGGTGAGGACCATGGGGGGGGACGACGAGGTGCCCCACTCTGGCCAGAGCCGCCCGGTGCGCGGCATGACGCGGGTCCTTCGGCGTGAACAGGCGGTACAGCGCGTTCGTGTCGGCGATGACGACCGGAATCTCGGGTCCGGATACTTCAGCCATCAACCGCACCCATCCCCCGCAGAGTCTCACCGAGCTCGTCGTCGCCCAGTACCGGTCCCCCCAGATCAGGGATGTCCAGCAAGCCCATGGGGTCGATCCTCAAGGCGTACACCGGCCGCCCGGTACGAATCCCGTCGCGCACACCGTGCGGAACGATGTCCCCTATCGGCACGCCGTCCTTGGTGATGGTGACGGTCTCGCCCGCCGCGACACGGGCCATGACCCGCGAGGTCTGCTGATTGAGTTCTCTGAGCGGCACCTCGCTGCGACCGTCCATGCCCACAAACGTACTACGCGTTCTACACCCCAGTTCCTCGGAAGGATCAGGATGACCGCACAGCACATCGAGCCCAGCGGGCCTCTTGTCCCGCGGCCCGAGCGAACGCCTGCCACCCTGCGAGTCGCACCGGCACAGGGTGGCTCCTCACCGGTCGGCCGGCATGGAGCGGCAGAAGGACGAGGCCATCACCCTGGCGGCACGCACGGGCAACCTCGGACTCTTCACCCAGTTCCTCGAAACGTGGGCGGTGTCGATCGAGATCGCGAGGATCCCGGCCGCCGTCGCACGGCTCCGTGCCGCCGAGTGGACAAACCCATTGAAGATCTCTAGAAGACGAAGACCGTCATCCAGACCGCCCACATTCCCGCCGAGAGGACGAGAACAGCGCCTGGGCTGAGCCAGCGGCCGATCCAGACGATGGTGTTCCGTCCAGCCGACCCGGCTCCGAGAGCACGCCGGGTCAGCACATGGCTGATCTGCCGTGATACGCACAGCGCACTTGGCAGGACAGGCACCAGGGACACCGCGACCCGCACGTACCACTCCGCGTCCGAACGGCTCGGGCCCAGCAGGATACTTCCGACCGCCAACAGGGCTGTGATCATGAACCACAGCCATGATCGAAAGCCCAAGACGTACAAGGCCGGGAACCACACGTTGTTTGCGTACTTCTTGCTGATCTTTCCGGGACGGAACCTCAGGAGATCCGCGACTGCCTGGTCGGCATCAGCGGCTGCGCTCACGGACTCCTTCCGCTCCCCCCTGGCGAAGGCGAGGAACACCAGCCGTGTCAGGCCGGTCTCGCAAGAACGCAGGATCCGGCCCCAGCGCCCGGTCACCATTTTGCGATTTGCGTGATGACGCCGACGATCTGCCGTCTGCGCTGCCCCGGAAATAGTGGTTGTACCGTGCCGAGTCGGACGAAGAGCTGTTCAGCAGCGACTGAGCTACCCAGCAGGGGCAACATTCCCAGGGAGCTGAGCTCTTCGAAGAGAATTTTCACGTTCTTCCGGTTCCATTTGCTAACCGAGCCCGAGGGAGGTACGTCAAAGGACCAGGAGATCATTTTCCCTGACTTGAGCGAAATGGACAGCACAGAGTGCTTGGCCGCCACAGAGTCCCCCGACGCAACCCCCAGATTCAACAGACTTGCAACAAATACCAAGACCCTCGCACCCCGCATCGCAGAAAATCCTGCATCGATACGATGAATGCCGCTCCAGGCAATAGACAGGGAGCCTCCTTTATCCACCCCAACACTGGTAAACCTGATGGTGAAATCATCCTCACCGGCCCCAATGCGCGCCACATCATCGGCCAGACATAGAGGGCCGTACACCGCTCGCCGCATTTTTCGTCCGATCGATATTATCGCCGCATTCAGATCCGCGCCAGGATCTGATTAGTCAGTCAGGTTCAAGCGCCTGCGCCGCCGACGTTCGGAGAAGGCGGTGAGAGTGAAGAGGACGACAACAGGAGGAGTGCCGAAGACGGCTCCGAGCCACTCTCCCGAACCAATGGCGAAAATCAAATAAAAGCCGATTCCTCCGAGAACCCCAGCCATAAACGGATGGGCAGCTGACCATCTGGTGATTTGCCGTCGGATCGATTCCGGGATCACCCCCTTCACACCTCCCTCTTACCGCTCTCCCCATGGAGGCATGGACGCGGATCGCCATGCCCTTGGGCCCACTGAGCAAGAAGGTTGAGCAGAGCCTGCACTCTTTCCCTCCCGCGTCGACTTTTATGCCATTGGCTGTCATCTCTTCAAGGATGCGTGGCACGGATTCCTCAAGAGCGAGGTAGCCATCGACCCTCAGGGAGCCACAATCCCACGAGTGATTGATCGCTAGTGCCGGGACTCTAGCAATCAGTGGTCTTTCCGAAGAAGTTGGATTTCCCACTCGCTATCTGGTTTGCCGGATCCTTCTCGGTCACTGTTGACGATCAACTGACCGCCAACAGTGACCTCCAGACGCCACGAACCAAGTCCGGCTACACCGCGCCGAAGGACTGCATCACCTGAAAGAGCCTTGAAGAGGAACTCTTCTGCCTGCTCTAGGGCCACTGGGGCAAAGACCCAGTCGCTGATACGTACTTCAACTGTCGGTACGGAGGGATGGCCATACACGGTGAACCACAGGGGGGTTCCTCGGCTCTGGCCTTCCCAGTCGATGGACCAGCCTCCGGACTCCGTTGTCTCCGGTTCGACGGCGCTCGGCGTGGCACCGGCTCTCGTAAGGGCCAAGACCACGGCTTCCACCCATGGAGTGGGGCTGCTCTGCTGCATCACAGGAATCCTCCGTGGAACCAGTCGTAGTGCCGGCGGAAGATCTTGACGCGGAAGACGGTGCGAGTCGCCTTCACGCCCCACTGGCGTCTGAAGCCGTGAGCACTCCATCCCATGGCGAAGCGACTCCCGCGGTTCAGCCAGCCCATACGTCCGGATCGGTGGATGTCACCGAACAGCCGACTGCCGGTTCCGATCCAGCGGGATCTCGAGGCCCACCCGCCAAATCGACTCGTGTAGGTCAATGCCTTGTACGCACGGTATCCGCGGTAGGCCCAGACTGCCTGTCCCAGACCGGGAGTGAAGCTCGCAGCAGTGGCTGCGATATCCCATTTGTGCCGCCAGGCCCACCTGCCGGCCTTACGCCACCAGCTCCTGCCATCTAGGTCGTAGTGGTTGACGGGATCGCCATTGCAGTACTCGTAGGCGTTCGCCGAGCCGCCTGGGACGGGATCGACGGACAGGAAGCGTCCGGTCGCGGGGTCGTAAAGGCGTACCCCCATGAGGACAGCGCCAGTGAGCGTTTCACCGGAGCGCTGCTTGCCGCCGAGCCAGCCGTAGCGGGTTGCCGTGGTGTCGCCCTCCAGGTTGCCGTACTCGTCATAGGCATGCGCGGTCGCTGCCTTGGAGGTGTCCAGTGGCATCTGGACGGTCACATCACCGTGGATGTCGGTCAACTGCAGGACGGCGTCACCAGTGGCGTCAGTGATCACGTCCAGATCTCCGCTGATGCCCTGCACGTTGCGGGTGAGGTCGCCGCTGGCTTCCTGGATCCAGTCGGGGCTGTCGCCGCCGTCGGCTCCGTAATGGTTGGTCTTGGACCCGGTCTGGGTCCAGGTTGCTCCGCTGTTGGTTTCGGTGGTCCAAGCGGCTAGGCGACCTGCCGCGTCCAGCGTCCAGGTCTGCCGGCTGGTACCGGAGGTCTGCTGCCGGACGAGGTCGTTGGTGTAGTAGCCGATGGTGGCGCCGGACGCCTGGGTCGTCGTGCGGCCGAAGGCGTCGTAGACCGTGCCGGAGGTGACCAGCCGGTCGGCGCTGTCGTAGGCGTACGACGTGGTGGTTGCGCCGGTGGAGGTGCAGGCCGCGCCGACGTCGCTCGTCGAGGTGGCCAGGGCGGTGCGGTTGGTGTTGTTGTCGAAGGTGTAGTCACGGCGGGTGCAGGCCCCGTCCGGGTCGGTGTCCTCCGCCCTGGTGAGGCGACCGGCCGCGTCGTAGGTGTAGGTGCGGCTGCGGCTCTGGCCCGAGGTGTTGGCGTCGGCCACGACCTGGCCCTGGATGCTCTCGTCCGTGCTGTCGGAGGCGATCACACTGTTGTCGCTGTCACGGGTGTAGACCCGGGACGTCTCCGCACCCGTCTCGTCCTGGCCGATGGTGAGGGTGTAGCCGCCGGGCAAGGCCTGGGTGGTCAGGTCGCCGTCAGCGTCGTAGGTGGCAGCGAAGGTGCCGGCGACCGAGTCGGTGCGGGAGGTTTCCAGACCGCGGGGGTCTATGTCCTTGTCGTAGGTGTAGGTGGTGGTGGACGGGGCGGAGTCGGTGGTCTTCACCGCGCGGCCGAGGGGGTCGTAGGACGTGGTGGCGGTGTTGCCCGCGCCGTCGTTGTAGGAGATCTCCCGTCCGAGGGTGTCGTAGGTGTGGGTGATGGTCTGCCCGTTGGAGGTCACGGTCGCCACGTCGCCGCTGCTGCTGTCGTACGTGGTCGTGACGTCCGGCACCGCCGTGCCCACGCCACCGCTGACCGACGTGGTCGTCAACCGGCCTGCCGTGTCATAGGTGTTGGTGGTGGTACGGGTGACGGAGTTGGCGGTCTCGGTGACCTTGGCGATGTTGCCCCACCGGTCGTACTCGATGGTTTTGGTGGGGAGCGCGGTGGGGTTGGAGCCGCCACCGGTGATGCTTGCGGCCGGCCCCGTCGAGCAGACCAGGTCCGCCCATTCGGGGCGGCCGTTGCAGGCACCGCTTCCGGTGGCCGAGTAGTACGTGGTCACCGTGGCGCCGGCGTCCGAGCCGGACGACTTGGGCAGGCTGGTCTTGATCACCCGGCCCTGGGAGTCGTACGACGTGGTCCTGGCCAGTGCCAGCCCGTTCGGGTCGGTGATGGTCCTGGTGGGCAGGCCCTTGACCCAGTCGTACTGCGTGGTGCTGGTGCGTACGTCCGCGTCCGACGGGTAGCCGTCGACATACGCGCCCACCTTGGTGGTGGTGACCTGGTTGACGACGGTCGCGGTGCCGTCGGTGGGCCGGCCCTCGTCGTAGGTGTTGACCGTGTGCTCGCGGACCGGCCACGGGGTGCCCGCGGGCAGGTCGGTGCCGCCGGAGCCCGCGGCCAATGCCGAGGTGAGCGTGACCTGGTGCAGCGGACCCTTCTCGTCGGTCTCGCGCAGACCGTCGGCGGAGTACACCGAGCGGGTGGACAGCAGTTCGGCCCGGTCATCGCTGGTCATCTTGTCGATGCTCAGCGCGACCTGTTCCGCCAGACCGGCACCGCTGGTGGCAAGCGCCAGTTCCCGGTTGCCCGCGGTCAGTTCACGCACCGTGTTGCCGAAGCGGTCGTACTCGGTGGTGCTGATGTGCCCGCCGGGCGTGGCCGTGTTCACCTCGCGGCCGGAGTCATCGGTGTAGGTGATGCCGGCCCGCAGGTAGTCGGACGCGACCAGATCACTGCCGGTGTGGGACAACGGCACCGAGTCGGCCGGGAAGACCGCGGTGGCGTCCGTGGGGACGTCGGTCTGGCCCCAGGTTCCGACGTCCGAAGTACCCATGGCGTTGGGCGCGTTGGTGCCGGTGAGCGGGACGTCGTAGACCACGCTGGTGGTCGCCGTCGTACCGTCCGTGGTGTTCTTGGTGCCCGCCGTGAGGCTGTCAATCGCGTGCCCCCACTGAGAGCGTCACCAACGCCTCTTCCAGGCCGGGACCTTGGCAGCCTTCCCCACCGACGTAAAAGGCCAGGACCAGCCCAGTCGCCAGGCCCTACGCTCCCGGGCATGACCAAGTTCTTCGCCACTGTGTGCCTGCTGCCGACGGCTCCCCGGAAGGTCCCGCAGGCAGTGGCCGCGGCCATGGCTCCCTACAACTCTGAGCTGAGCGACGAGTGGAGTCCGGACGGCCACTGGGACTGGTGGGCCATCCACTCCGGTGCGGGCAGCGCGTACCTCGTACTGCCCGAGTACGACGGCGACCGCAGACTCGTCACGGCGAGGACCGTGCCGCGCAGGAAGGCCAGGCTCGATGCCCTCGGGCCGCTGGAATGCCATGGTGGGCCTCGGGGGCTGCTCGACTTCGACGGTATGCGGAACCGAACGGGGCGCGCGTATGACGCCCTGCTCGCCGCCTGGACCGGGCTGACCGCGATACACCCGCCGGCCCGTCCGCTCACCGACTTCCTCGCCCGCCACGAGGCCGATCCCGACGGGTACTCCCTGGCGGATGCCAAGAAGGAGCATCTGGCTCAGCCGCTGGTGCAGGAGGTGGCGCAGCGGGCGGTCGCGGGAGACCCGCACTTCACCACGTCGCTCTTGCTCAGCGACCCGGTCGAGTACTTCGCACAGGACCAGGAGGAGGCCCGGCTGTGGGCTGTCCGGGGCGCCGTGCCCGGCTTCGCCCTGGTCACCCTCGACGGCTCATGGACGGACGCGGACACCGACGGCCACTGGGAAGAGGCCAACCGCCATCTCGACGACCTCGACGCCGAGACCGTCGTCGTCAACGTGCTGTGCCACTGCTGACCTCGACCCGACCGAGAAGTGGGAGCCGGGGAAGGCAATTCCGACGGGTGTTCTGTGACGACAGTCGGATCGCGCGGCGTCCGCTCGCGAAGGCCGTCACACAGCCCAGGACTTGAGCAACTCGGCCACGCTACGGACCGTGCAGCTCTCCCTCTTCAACTCGTTCGCGAGTGCGGTAACCCGCTGTTGATCGAGCTTGGCGGGAACTCCAGAGGCGATGAGGTACCCGTGAGCAGCCGCGACAGCCACCTTGAGGTTCGATCGCTCCAACCAGCGCATACGGCCCAGGGAGTGCGCGAGGGCCGCCGCCTTGGCGTACGGCCCCTGGTAGACCTCCTGTCCGACAAGCACGGCTCGTTGCCGCTCGACGGCCGCCAGGGGAACGCCGTAGTCGTCGACTGCTGGATCACCCTGCCCCGCCCGCTGCGCAACCTGCAGAATCCACGCGAGGTCGACATCAAGATTCACGTACGGGTCTCCCCCTGCTCCCCCTCGATCTCGTCCAGGAGATCGCCGTACTCATCCAGCACTTCCTGTGCGGCCGCCATGAAGACCGCACGCAGATGCTCGTTGTCGTTCCGAATGAGCTGCTCGACGTACTCGTTGACCGGTATACGCCTGGTCTCCGCCGCATGCCGGGCCATCTCGGCGGTGTCGTCGTCCATCCGGATGTTGATCTGCGTCTTGGCCATACAGGGAAGATACCACCTGATACCAATCGCGCCCACTTCGCCAGCGATCAGATCGAGGCGCCATCGGTCAACGAAGCCACGGCCCACGGACGCAGGACCATGAGCGACCCCTCCAAGGCCGCCACCATGGCAAAGGGAAACCGGTCGAGTTCAAGGCACAGGGCGACGTCGTCAGGATGGACGCCCTGGCGCACCCCCTCCGCCAGCTCGGCGGCGGCGCGCGAGTCGGCAGCGCGACGGAGGAACCCGGCAGCATCCGCCCCGGCCCCGTCGGCCCCGCCAGCTCTGGCGGCGATGTACTGAGCGCACGCCAGGTCCTCCTCGGCCTGCCCACCCTCGCCGGTGACCACGAACGTGACGCTGTCGCACTCGCCTTCCCGCAGGAGCCGAGCCGTCGCCTCCGCCACCACGAAGCCGGCGCACAGCACCAGCGACGCCTCCTTGACCGCGAGGGCTCCGACCGTCCCCGCCGTGGTCTTCTGCACGACGGTCCGCCCGCCGAGGTCGACGGACCGCAGCAGCCCCGGCGAGTTGACCATCTCGAACCCGGGCGCGGGCGGCCCGTCCTTGAGCGCCACCCAGTCGGGGTGACGAGCCTTGAGGGCCAGGGCGCCGTCCAGCGACTCGGCAAGAACAATCTTCTCCGCGCCTTGCGCGAAGACCCACGCAGCCACGGTGAAAGCACGCATGACGTCGACCACGACGGCCACGGAGGGGACTTCGGCCAGTTCGGCGATGCCAAGGAAATGAGCGTCCATTCCGATCATGATCGCGCACGCCCGACCCTAAGCACCCTGAGGGTGATGCGCGTCATATTGGCGCTCCCGGGATGCCCCTCGCCCCCCGCAATTCCCCCTTGACCACCTTCCCACTCGCATTCCGAGGCAGCCCGCTCACGAACTCCACCACCCTCGGCACCTTGTAGTTCGCCATCTCCCGCCGGGCCCAGGCGATCAGGTCGTCCCCCGTCAGAGACACCCCCGGCCGCCGCACCACGTACGCCTTCCCGACCTCACCGAGCCGCCCGTCCGGTACGCCGATCACCGCCACGTCCGCCACATCCGGGTGCAGGCCGAGGAGTTGCTCGATCTCCGCCGGGTACGCGTTGAAGCCGCCGACGATGAACATGTCCTTGAGGCGGTCGGTGATCCGCAGGTTGCCGTCGGCGTCCAGGACTCCGACGTCCCCCGTCCTCAACCAGCCCTCCCCCGTGACCGCTTCGGCCGTGCTCTCCGCGTCCTCGAAGTACCCCCGCATGACGTTGAAGCCCCGCACCAGCACCTCCCCGGGCTCACCGACAGGCGCCTCCACCTTCACCTCGGCCCCCGGTACGGCCCGCCCGGACGTCGACGCGATCACCTCGGCCGCATCCCCGCGACGGCACATCGTGACGATCCCGCTCGCCTCCGAAAGCCCGTACGCCGTCAGGACGGTGGCCACTCCCAGCTCCGTACGCAACCGTTCCACCAGCCGCAACGGCACCACCGCCGCCCCCGTCACCACCAGCCGCAGGGAAGAAAGGTCGTAGGAGTCACGCGACGGGTGGTCCAGCAGCGACTGGAGCAGAGTGGGCGGACCCGGCAGCACCGACACCCGCTCCGCCGCCACGTTCGCCAGGACCGTGTCCACGTTGAACACCGGCTGCGGAATCACCGTCGCGCCCCGCATCAGACACGCCAACACCCCTGCCTTGTAGCCGAAGGTGTGGAAGAACGGGTTCACGACGAGATAGCGGTCCCCCTCCCGCAGCCCCGCCAACTCGCTCCAGATCTCGTACGCCCGCAGCGACTGCGCATGTGTGATCACGGCCCCCTTCGGCCGCCCCGTCGTCCCCGACGTGAAGACGATGTCCGAGGGGTCCTCCCCCCGAACACCCTCCGCCCGTGCCCGTACCGCCCCCGCGTCCACCCCGTCCCCGCCCGCCAAGAAGTCCTTCCACGTACGGAATTCAGCCGGCGCGTCCTCCCCCAGCACCACCACGTCCGTCAGCTCCGGCAACCCCGGCAGGGGTCCCGAACCGCTCCCCTCCCCCGCCGCCCTCCGCAGCGACGCCACGTACGACGTGCCCAGGAACGTCCCCGTCACGAACAGCAACTTCGCCCGGCTGCGCGCCAGTACGTACGCCGCCTCCGTCCCCTTGAAGCGTGTGTTCAGCGGTACGAGCACCGCGCCCGCCGAGACCGCGCCCAGCGCGGACACCATCCAGTCCAGGGAGTTGGGCGCCCAGATCGCCACCCGGTCGCCGATCTCCACCCCGCCCGCGACGCACGCCGCCGCCGCGTGCTCCACCCGCGCGCCCAACTCCGTGTACGAGACCCGCGTACGTCCGTCCACGACCGCCTCGGCGTCGCCGTACCGCTCCGCCGCCGCCCGGACCAGCCCCGGAATGCTGCCCCACGCCAAGTCACCGCGCATCGTCGGCCTCCCCACAACATCCCACACACAAGAGCTGACTGACCGTCAGATTAGCTGTAACCTGACGCTCTGTCAGCAGCCAGCCGGGCGCTCGCGCGGAGGTGCACTCACAGCTATGGCAATTACCGTCGGCATCAAGGACGCCACCGCCATCGCCGGGATCGGACAGACCCCTTTCGCCCGCCAACTCCCCGAGAACGAGCGGACGTTGGCGTGCCGTGCGATCCTCGCCGCGCTCGACGACGCGGGCATCGCCCCCGCCGAGGTCGATGCCCTCGCCTCCTACACCATGGAGGAGACCGACGAGGTCGAGGTCGCCAAGGCGCTCGGCCTCGGTGACCTCACCTTCTTCTCCAAGGTCGGCTACGGCGGCGGCGGTTCCTGCGCCACCATCGCCCACCTCGCCGCCGCCATCGCCTCCGGCCAGGCAACGGTCGGTGTCGCCTGGAGGTCGCGGAAGAGGGGTTCCGGGCCACGGCCGTGGCGGAACACCACCGCCCAACTCCCCACCCCCGCCCAGTGGACGCGCCCCTTCGGACTCCTCCGGCCCTCCGACGAGATCGCCATGCTCACGCGCCGCCACATGCACGAGTACGGCACGACCCGCGACCACCTCTTCAACGTCGCCCTCGCCTGCCGCAACCGGGCCAACCAGAACCCGGCCGCGATCATGTACGACCGTCCGCTCACCCGCGAGATGTACATGACCTCCCGCTGGATCAGCGAACCCCTCTGCCTCTTCGACAACTGCCTTGAGACGGACGGGGCGTTGGCGTGCGTGATCGTCTCCGCCGAGCGGGCCCGCGACTGCCGGCGCGCCCCCGTCTACATCCACTCCGCCGCCCAGGGGCTGCCCGCCCAGCACCACGGGATGGTCAACTACTGGAACGACGACCCACTGACCGGCCCGGCCTGGGCAGCCGCCCGACACCTCTGGAAACACGCCGACTTCACCCCCGACGACGTCCAAGTCGCCCAGATCTACGACGCGTTCACCGCCCTCATCCCGCTCTCCCTGGAGGGCTACGGCTTCTGCGGACGCGGTGAGGGCGGCGCCTTCACCGAGGGCGGCGCCCTGGAGATCGGCGGCCGACTGCCGATGAACACCGGCGGGGGCGGCCTCAGCGAGGCGTACGTCCATGGCTTCAACCTCATCAACGAGGGCGTACGGCAACTGCGCGGCACCAGCACCGCCCAGGTCCCCGGGGCCACCACCTGCCTGGTCACGGCGGGTGAGGGCGTCCCCACCTCCGCCCTTCTGTTGAGAAGTTGAGAGCCCGAGGAGTTGAGTTGAGATGCTGACACCGGTCGTCGACGAAGACGGCGCCCCCTTCTGGGGGTACGCCGCCCAGGGCGAACTCCGCGTCCAGACCTGCGCCGACTGCGCCGAACCCCGCTTCCCGCCCCGCCCCTGCTGCCCCCACTGCCAGTCCTTCGCGAGCGAGTGGCGCCAGGTCAGCGGACGCGGACGCGTCTGGTCGTACGTCGTCCCGCATCCGCCGCTCCTCCCGGACTACGCCGAGCTGGCCCCGTACAACGTGATCGTGGTCGAGCTGGCGGACGCGCCGCGTATCCGGCTGGTCGGCAATCTGGTCACGGGCCCCGACGCGCCCCTCAACTCCCTTCCCCCCGACCGGATTCGCATCGGGGCGCGGGTGCAGGTGGTATTCACGCGAGCCGGGCTTCCGCAGTGGGTCCTGGAGCGCCCGTGAGCAGCCTGAGTCTGTCGGCCGACAAGGACACCGGAGTCGCCGTCCTCACCCTCGACCGGCCGCGGAAGCTCAACGCCATCGACCTCGCCACCGCCGCCGAACTGGCCGCCACCTGGCGGGAGTTGCGCTTCGACGACACCGTACGGGCGGTGGTCCTGACGGGCGCAGGCCCGCGCGCCTTCTGCACCGGGCTCGACCGCACCGCGATCGTCCCGCAGCCCAACTCCCCCTACATGGTGGACGATCCGCTGGAGAGGATCGGGCCGAAGGCCAACGACCTCTGGAAGCCGGTGATCGCGGCGGTGAACGGTATGGCCTGCGGCGGCGCCTTCTATCTCCTCGCGGAGTCGGAGTTCGTCGTCGCCGACCCGGCCGCGACCTTCTTCGATCCGCACACCACGTACGGCATGGTCAGCGCGTACGAGACGATGGGCATGGCGCAGCGGATGCCGTACGGGGAGATCGCGCGGATGGCGCTGATGGGGACCGCGGAGCGGGTGTCGGCGGCGCGGGCGTACGAGATCGGCCTGGTCAGTGAAGTCACCGCGCCCGGTGGGGTGTTGGCGGCAGCGGTGGAGTGCGCCCGGGTCATCGCGTCGTATCCGCCGGAGGGGGTGCAGGGGACGGTTCGGGCGGTGTGGGCGGCGAAGGAGGCGGCCCGTGCGCATGCCCTCGCCTACGCCCCGCACCTGGTGCGACTGGGCAACCTCCCGGGGGAGCGGCAGGCGGAACTGTTCGCCGCCCGGACCCCGGATTTCCGGTTGCGATAGCAACGCATACCCTTTGCATCATGGCTGAGAACCACGTAGTGAACCGCACAGCGGTCGAGCACCGCATGGTGGACGTGAACGGCATCCAGCTGCACATCGCGGAGGCCGGCGAGGGCCCGCTGGTCGTCCTGCTGCACGGTTTCCCCGAGTCCTGGCACTCCTGGCGCCACCAGTTCGGCCCGCTGGCCGCCGCCGGTTTCCGGGTCGTCGCCCCCGACCAGCGCGGATACGGCGGCAGCGACCGCCCCGAGGACGTGTCCTCGTACAGCGTCCTGCACCTGGTCGGAGACGTGGTCGGGCTGATCCACGCGCTCGGTGAGGAGACGGCGTACGTCGTCGGGCACGACTGGGGCGCGCCCGTGGCCTGGCACACCGCGCTGCTGCGCCCTGACGTCGTGCGCGGGGTGGCGGGTCTGAGCGTGCCGCCGCCGTTCCGGGGCGACCGCCCGCCCCTGGGCGTGATGGAGGCGATGTTCGGCGGCCGTTTCTACTGGAACTACATCAACCGCCCCGGGGCCGCCGACGCCGAACTGGCCCGCGACCCGCGCACCGCCCTCCGCAAGTGCCTGTACGCCTTCTCCGGCGACGGCCCCGACGCGGGCACCGGCAAGCAGCCGCTGGTCGAGCCCGGCCAGGGCTGGCTGGACACGATGCCCGACCCGGAGCGACTCCCGGCCTGGCTCACGGAGGCGGACCTCGACCACCTCACCGACAGCTTCGCGGGCAGCTTCACCGGCGCCCTCGACTGGTACCGCAACATCGACCGCAACTGGGAGCTGACGGCGGCCTGGCACGGGGCGGTGGTCACCACGCCCGCGCTGTACGTGTACGGCGACAAGGACCTGGTGCCGGCGTTCCCGGGCACACCCCAACTCATCGAGCGGCTCCCGGAGTTGATGCCGAACCTGCGGCGCCCGCCGGTGGTGTTGGAGGGCTGCGGCCACTGGACGCAGCAGGAGCGGCCGGAGGAGGTCAACGCGGAACTGGTCCCGTTCCTCACAGAGTTGAGGGACGGCACGAGCTGAGTTCGTCGCGCGAATCCGTACGCCGGCTTCAGTTGGCGTAGATGACGTGCACACCGCCGGCCATGACCGTGCAGACACCCCCCGTGCCCCTGCCTTCGCGGACCCAGATCTGCCGCACGCTCGATGCGAAGGTGTGGAACACGTCCCACTCGGCGCCGACTCCGCCGTAGTTGTAGAACCACTCGTCGCGGGAATTGCCGTCCGCGTAGGTGGCGTGGATCTGCACGCAGGCCGACATGCCGTCCTTGGCGGTGTCCTTGAGATACGTCCGAACATCCACCCGGCCGGCAGCGTCGCCGGATGTGATCAGGCACGTCGTCCCGTGCGCGTACGCCCCGGCGATGTCACCCGGGGTGCCGGTGGCTCCCCAGCCGTCGCATATCGCTGCCGCGGCGGCACCGGCGGGCGCGGCGGCGACCAGACCGCCGCCGAGCAGGGCGGCCGTCGTGGCGGCGACTGCGAGGGCTCTGCGTACGGACATGGGTGTTCCCTTCATTTGCGTTCCCTTCATGGAACGGATGCTGGTCCAAGACGCTATGGGCGGGCCTCGTGCGGGTCGTCCCACGCTGGTTGGCACTCCGGGCCGACCCGGCGTGGTAGCAACACGGTTCCTGCGACTTCCGCGGTACCGCCGAAGGTTGACGCCATCCGCCGGGTCTGGCCCTACGCTGCTGCGATGCGGATCCGCCCCCTTGCCGTCGACGCGCTGATCGTGGCGGCGCTGACCGGTGTGGCCCTACTGCTGGGGCCGGAGGCCGCGCGGCAGGGGCAGAATCCGCTCGACGCGACCGCCTACGCGCTGGTCGTACTGGTCCACCTGCCGCTCGTCCTGCGTGGCCGGGCCCCTGTCGTCGTCTGCTGCCTCGTGCACGCGATCTGGCTGGTGTACATCACCGCCGGCTACTGGCCCGTGGTGTGCAGCTTCGGACCCATGCTCGGCGTCTACACCGTCGCCTCCGTGCGAGGGCCGCGCGTCTCCGTCGCCTGTGCCGCGCTGATGGGCGCGACCTGGATCTACGCGGGCGCGGTGAGCTACACCGACGGCTGGCCGGCCGTCGTCGCGCAGGCCGTGGTCTACCCCACGATCCTGTGGCGCTTCGGCGCCCTCGCCCGCCGCGCGGCCGAACTGACCCGGCAGCTGCGCCGGGAACAGGCCGAACGGGCCCGGCGCGAGGTGGCCGAGGAACGCGGCCGGATCGCCCGCGAACTGCACGACGTGGTCGCCCACCACATCTCCGTGATCTCCGTGCAGACCGGTCTCGCCCGGTTCGTCTTCGACACCGACCGCCAGACCACGCGTACCGCCCTCGACACGATAGAAGCCACCGGCAAGGAGGCCCTCGAAGAGCTGCGCCGCATGCTCATGGTGCTGCGCGCCGCCGACGACGGCGCCCCCGCGGGCCCGATGCCGGGCCTGGCCCGCCTCGGCGAGATGACCGAACGCGTCCGCGCCGGCGGGACCCGGGTCGCCCTGACCGTCGAGGGCACCGAGCGTCCCCTGGCGCCCGGCGTCGAACTGTGCGCCTACCGGGTGGTGCAGGAGGCACTCACCAACGTCCTCAAGCACGCGCCCGGCGCGAGTGCGCAGGTACGGCTGAGGTATGAGCCGCACCAGGTGACGGTTTCGGTCACGGACGACGGAGAGGGGGTGATTCCGGCCAGAGTACGAACCGGTGGCGGACACGGCTTGCTCGGTATGCGGGAGCGGGCCAAGCTCTACGGCGGGGAGATCGACATCGGCCCGCAGGACCAAGGTGGCTTCGCCGTACGGCTGATCCTGCCGACCTCGGCGCGGGCCGCACAGCAGGGGGACGACACCACTACATGACCACCACTGCATGACCACCGTGCTCGTCGTGGACGACCAGTTCCTCATCCGGGCCGGCCTGGTGGGGCTGCTGCGTGCCGCACCCGGCATCGAGGTGGTCGGCGAGGCGAGCGACGGCGCGGAGGGCGTGTTCCTGGCCGCCCGGACCGCCCCCGAGGTGATCCTGATGGATGTGCGGATGCCCGGCATGAACGGCATCGAGGCCACCGAACGCATCCTCGCCGAGGCCGGCGACCCACCGCCCCGGATCCTGATGCTGACCACCTTCGACCTCGACGAGTACGTGTACGGAGCGCTGCGCGCCGGAGCCTGCGGGTTTCTGCTCAAGGACTCCGGCCCGGAACGGCTGCTGGCCGCCGTGGCCGCGATCGCCGGTGGCGACGCGCTCTTCGCACCCAGCGTCACCCGCCGCCTGGTGGAGGCGTACGCCCGGCAGACCGCCTGCGAACAGCCCCCCGATCTCCAGGCGTTGACCGCCCGCGAACTGGAGGTCCTGAAACTGATCGCACGCGGCCTGTCCAACCTGGAGATCGCCGAGCGCCTCTACATCAGCGAGGCGACCGTCAAGACCCACCTCAACCGCACGATGACCAAACTCGACCTGGGCAGCAGGGCACAGGCCGTGGTGGTGGCGTACGAGTCGGGGCTCGTGACCCCGGGCGGATAGCGGCCGGGCGACCTGTCCGGTGCCGGTCAGTGGACGTGGACGCGGGCCTCACCGAGACCCCGGCGACTTTGCCAGCTCTTTACAACCCGCTCCCCGGCTGCCTCGTCTCTTCGCACGATCCGTCACTTCCGGGCGGACCGACGAAAGAGAGCGAATCCATGCGCCGTACCGTGCGCCGTACTGTCCTCAGCGCCGTGGCACTCGCGGCCACCGCCGTACTGGCGGGCACCGCGCCCGCGTTCGCCGACGACACCGCGACCCCGGTGCCCAGCACCGCGCCGACCGAGGCCACCCCGGTCCCGAGCGCCGAGCCGACCCAGGCGCCGGCCGACGAAGCCAGCCCGGTGCCCAGCGAGGCGCCCACCACCGACCCCAACCAGGAGCCGGCCCAGGTCGCCGAGGTGCCGAATGGCGCCCCGAACACCGGTGTGACGCCGGCCTCGTCGGACTCCGGCACGCCGGGCACGCTGATCGGCGGAGGCGTCGCCGCCGCGTTCGCCCTGGGTGGCGCGGCCGTGTTCGTCGTACGCCGTCGGCAGGCGACCGGGGCGTGACCGTGCTCTCCAGGCGCGCCTTCGGCACGGCGGCCACGGCTGCCGCGGCCGCTCTGCTCGTGGGCTGTTCCTCCGACGGCGAGGGCGTACGGACCACCGGGACCGCGCACCCCGGTACCACCCCGCCGCCGTCGGCCTCGTCCTCCACGAACACCTCCGCCAAGTCGGTGCGGGCGGTGGGCCGTTCGGCCCCGGTCCGGCTGCGGATCCCCGCCATCGGGGTCGACACCCCGGTCATGCGGCTGGGGCTGGCCCCGGACCGCACCGTGCAGGTGCCGCCGGTCACCGATCACGACCAGGCGGGCTGGTACGAACAGTCGGCGACGCCGGGACAGACCGGCCCGTCGGTGATCCTCGGGCATGTGACGGTCGGCTCGTACGGGGACGGTGTCTTCCACGACCTCGGGCGGCTGCGCCGGGGCGAGAAGATCGTGGCGCGCCTGGAGAACGGCACGGAGACGGAGTTCACGGTGACGTCCCTGCGGACGGTCGCCAAGGCCGACTTCCCGGCGGACGACGTCTACGGGAACGTGGACCGCCCCGAGCTCCGGCTCATCACCTGCGGCGGCCCGCGGGACGAGAACGGCTACCTCGACAACGTGATCGTCTTCGCCGCGCTGACGTCGTCGACGAGCCCGTGAGCGTATCCGCGCAGAAAACAGAACGGCGGTCCGGCGGAACGTACGCCGCCGGCCCGCCGTCCTCCCCCACGAGGGCCACGAGTGCCACGAGTGTGACGAGTGTGACGCCGGTGGCAACAGGTCTGACAGCACCATGGAGAGCGTTGAAACGGTCCCGCGACAAGGCAGCGTCCGAGCTGTTCGCCGCCCTCTACCCGCGCCTGGCCGGCTGGGTCCGCCGACTCGTCGACGACGACGAGACGGCCCACGAGATCGCCTCGGAGGCGTTCACCCGCCTGTGGGCGCGCTGGACGTCGGTGGAGGAGCCGCGCGGCTTCCTCTATGTGACGGCGGCCAACATCGTCCGGGACCACTGGCGCAAGATGGAACGCGAGCGCAAGGCGATGCGCCACGTGACCACGGAAGCCGCCCTGCTCACGCACACCGACCCGGCGGACCCGTCCATCCGCATGCTGGTCCAGTCGCTGCCGGAACGACTCCGCGTCCCGATCCTCCTGCACTACTACGCTGACATGCCGATCCGGGACGTGTCCGCGCTGACCGGACGCAAGGAAGGAACCATCAAGGCCGACCTCCACGCGGCCCGAGAACTGCTCCGCGCCCACCTGAGGAAAAGCCTTGACCACACGCTTTGACGACGAAGAAGACCCGGAATCCGGACCGTTCGACCCGACCAGCCCCGAGCACGCCCCGGACGACCCCCTCCTGGTCCTCCTCGGCCCCACCCCCACCTATCTGGGCGCACCCCCGGGCCGCTACGAGGAGATCCGCCGCACCGCGACCCGGCGCCGCCGGACCCGTACGGCGGCCGGAGTGGGCGCGGCCTGCGCCATCGCCGCGCTGATCGTGCTCCCCCTCAACCTGATGGCGTCAGGGGAGTCCCCCCGCTCCCCCACTCCCCCCATGGCCCCACCTGTCTCGACGGTCCCGGCAACACCCCCCGTCACCGACGGCACCACCGCCCCCACGCCGTCGCCCTCCGCCTCCGCCTCCGCCTCGGCCTCCCCCGAACCCGCGACGGCTGTCCCCTCCGACGACCCCTCCGGGGCGTCCCTCGCCCCGCCCGAGCAGACACCGGTGCCGACTCCGGCGGCCTCGACGGACGCGAGCCCGGCGGGGACCGAGCCGACGGAGAGCGTGCCGGAGAGCATCGCGGAGCCCACGGCGACACCGGACAGCACGACGGCGTCGTAGCCGGTCGTACGCGCGCGGTGGCTGCCGGCCGATGCGTTGCGGGCGCCCGGCAGCCGTGATTGGCTCCCCCGGTGAACCTTCTGCTGACGGCGAGCGGCCTGCGCAACGCGACACTGCGGGACGCGCTGCGAGACCTGCTGGGAAAGCCGTTCGCGTCGGCGAACATCGTCTACGTGCCCACGGCATCCGTCGCCGAGCCCGGTGACCACGGTTGGCTGATCGCGGACATGAACCGCCTGCACACGCTCGGCTGGCGGGAGTTCGACATCCTGGAACTGAACGGCCTGCCCCGGCGACTGGTGCGCGACCGGCTGGCACACGCCGACGTCATCTACGTCAGCGGCGGAAACCACTACCACCTGGCGCGCAGCATCACCGGCAACGGTCTGGCGGAGGACTTCCTGGAGCTGCTGGAGAGCCGGGTCTACGTCGGACTGAGCGCCGGATCGATGATCTTCAGCCGGAACCTCACCGCACACTCCGCCGACGTCATCGGGGACACCGCGGACCTGCACGTGCTCGGCGCGACGACGGTGGAGCCGCCGTTCGGCCTCTACGACTGGTATCTGAAGCCGCACCTGTACTCGCCGGACTTCCCGGAACGCGACGACGCCTGGGCCGACCGCATCATCGAGCGCGCGGACTTCCCGGTCTACTTCATCGACGACGACACAGCGGTCCGCGTCACCGACGGCAAGGTGGACGTCGTCTCCGAGGGCCGATGGCGGTTCGGGGCGGGCACGGGATGATCGGGACGGTGTTCCGCAGCGAGGACGTGCCCGCGGCGGACAGGTTCGACCACTGGCGGGAACTGATCGCCCGTACGCGCTCGAACGATTTCATCAGCACCCACGCGGCCGAATTCTGGGGAGAGTTACGGCTGTTGGAGCTGGGCCCGGCGACGGTGATGAAGGTGTCGTTCCTGCCGACGAGGTTCCGGCGCAGCACACGCATGGTGCGCCAGAGCGACCGGGAGCTGTACCACCTGACGCTGATGCTGGACGACGGAATGGCCCTGGACCACGCGGGCCGGACCACCGGGTTCGCCCCCGGCGACCTGCACATCGTCGACAGCTCGCGCCCGTACGACTTCCGCCCGGCGGACGACCGCGAACGCAGGGTCGTCAGAGGCATAGGCCTGGACATCCCCAAAGCCCTGCTGCCTCTCCCGCCGCACCGGGTACGGGAGTTGCTGAACCGGCGTCTGCCGGGCCACGAGGGAATCGGCGCCCTGCTCGCCGACCACCTCACCGGCCTGCACCGCCAGGCCGACACCCTCCAGCCCGCCGACGCGCCCCGCCTGGGCAGGGTCGTCCAGGATCTCCTGACAGCCTGGCTCGCCCAACTCCTGGACGCGGAGGCAGCCTTGCCCCCGGAGACCCGCCAACAGGCCCTGACGGAACGCATCCGCGCGTTCGTCCAGCAGAACCTGCACGACCCGGAACTGACGCCCCCCACGATCGCCGCCGCACACCACATCTCCGTCAGCTACCTGCACCGCGTCTTCCAGCAACAGCAGACGCAGGGCGAGACGGTAGCGGCGTGGATACGCGGCCAACGACTGGAAGGCGTACGCCGGGACCTGGCGAACCCGGCCCTCCGCAGCACCCCGATCCACGTGATCGCGGCCCACTGGAACTTCCCCCGAGCCGCAGACCTCACCCGCGCGTTCCGCGCCGCGTACGGCGTCTCGCCGAAGGAGTACCGGCTCCGGGCGCTGTCCCAATTTCGACCGGAGGACCCGGCTTGACGCGCCGTAAGAAAACCGGCTGGTGCATCATCACTCCCCTCCTGACGGCCGCGTTGGCGACCGGAGCACTCACCGGCTGCCGGCCCCTGTCGGACGCCGTGTCCGCCTCGGGCTGCGAGGGCACCGAGAGCAGGCTCGACAAGCTGAGGTCGTACGGCATTCTCGACTCGCTCCCCCAAGGGGCAGCCGTCCCCCAGGGCTTCGAGGACCTCGACTCCGGCTGCTGGGAGGACAGCGGCGAGGCATGGCTGTACGCCGAGCGGACGTACGTCTTCCCCGGCGACGGCGACAGGGCCGACGTGACCCGGCACTACCGGGCGGCAGCGGAACGCGAGGGCTGGAAGCTGTCCCAGTCGACCCGCCCGTCCGCGAAGGAGGACCGGCCCACGAGCCTGTGCTTCACCCGGGGCGCGGCGGACACCTCGACGACGCTGGACGTCTACTTCCTTACCGAGGAGATCCTCGACACGGAGGAGCGCGAGCCCGGGCCCGAATTTAACTCCGGGGCGGGCTATCGCGTCGCCGTCACCGCCACGGCCGACGGTTCCGCGACCAGTTGCTCGGCCTGAGGTCGGTCGAGCATGCGACCTGGCAACAGGACTCGCTCCGGCTCGGTCTCCAGAACGGTCAAGTCGCGGTCAGTTGCAGGTCGGCCGTCGTGGCGTGGCCCGGCTGCAGGGGCACCTCCTTGGCTGACGGGCGGTGGGCGGTGGCCGAGGCCGTGATTCGCAGTGGGCTCTGGCGGGCGTCCAGCCAGAGGTCGTAGTGGCCGTTCGAGTCGGTGCGTACGGTGTGGGCGAGGCGGGCGCAGCCGGTCGGTCCGGCGTGCGCCGCCGGGCAGATCAGGACGGTGGCCCCGGCGAGCGGCGCTCCCGTGTGTCTGTCGGTGATCGTTCCGGAGAGATGGCCCCAGGTCCGCGGGATCGTGACCTTGAGGCTGACCTTGACCGATGCTCCGGCGTAGGGGGCGTCAGTGCTGTAGGTGAGCCGCGCGGTGTAGGTGCCGGCCGTGGCGACGGCGGAGGCGTCCGCGCGGACGGTGACCGTGGTGGAACGGCCGGGGGCGAGGTCGAACGAGGTCCTGTCCGTCGACAGCCAGGTGACGTCGTCGCCGTCGCACTGGTCGTGCCCGGGCAGGACCTCGGCCGAGGAGGCGGTGTCGGCGAGCGAGATCAAGCCGCCGACGCGGTAGATCCCGCAGCCGCCGCCGGCCCGGAAGACGGCGGAGGAGGCGTTGGGCAGGTCGGACCAGGTGTTGGACACCGGGTCGTACTCGACGACGGTGTTGACCGCGTCCCGTCCGGCGATGCCGCCGACAGCCTGGAGTTTGCCGTCGTTCCCACTCGCGATGGCGCCCCAGCGTGTGTCGGGCATGTCGGCCGCGCGGGTCCAGGTGTCGGCGGAGGGGCTGTAACGGTAGGTCTGTCCGTTGGCCTCGCTGCGATTGATGCCCCCGGCGCAGACCAGTTCACCGGTGATGCCGGTGCAGGCCGCGCGTTCCACGGGGAACGGGTAGTCGGCGCGACGGGTCCAGGTGTCGGTGGCCGGAGTGTAGCGGTAGACGGTGCTGACCATGTCCGTACAGCCGGATCCGGTGCAGCCTCCGATGACGTACAGGCTGCCGTCGAGGACGGTCACATTGGGCATGCCGACCGCCTGGGGCAGATCCGTGAGGCGGGTCCAGGTGTCGGTGGTGGGGTGGTACGCGTAGAGCGAGGCGCTGGCATGGTCCCCGGCCCAGCCGCCGGCGACGTACATGGTCCCGTTGATGAACGCCCCGCCGGGTGACTCCAGGGCCTCGGGGAGGTCCGCGATGGGCGTCCAGGCGTCGGTGGACGGGTCGTGCACATAACTGTGGGTGAGGTACTGCCCGTTGAAGATTCCGGAGACTCCGGCGACGGAGTAGACCTTGCCCTGGTAGGTGCCCACCGCGTTGTCCATGACGGGCTCGGGGTAGTCGGCGATGCCGGTCCAGGGGCCGGTCGATCCCGCTGCCGATCCTGATGCCGATGCCGTGGTCGTGGAGGTGGAACTCATCGGTCCTGGTGTGTAGTTGCCCCTGACGCGCAGTGTCGGAGCGCCTGCCGAGGAGTCCGACGTGGTCGTGGGTGTGCCGTCCGGTGAGGTGTAACCGGTGCTCTGCTCACCGAGGTTGACGTGCAGCGGCGCCTGTCCCCTGTTGGTGAAGGTGACCTTCTTGCTGCCTGATCCGCCGAGCGTCTCGCTGACGGAGAGGGCGTCCGAACTCACCGCCAGGCGGCCCGCCTTGAGCGTGCGGTCGAACCGGTTGATCTTGTCCGGCCGCGTGGTGAGGGTGCCGGTCGAGGTGGTGTAGCGGGCGGCGGCCGTCCGGTACGTGTGACGTCCGGTGGGCTCGCTGAACAGCCAGTAGTAGCCGTCGGCCAGCGCCAGGTCGTCGGGGGTCGCCACGGTGGTCGCCGTCGCGTACTTGTCCGCGGTGTCGGTGACGGTGGCGGGCGTGACGGTGTCGCCGGTGTTGCCGTCGACGACCTTTCCGGCGACGATGCCTCCGCTCACGGCCGCGCAGGAGCCGACGGTGACCGTGTCGAGCTGCCAGATCGACAGGCCGCTGCCGGAGTAGTGGAAGCGCACCTTCACGTGCTTCGCGTTCGCCGCCCGGGGCAGGGGAACCTCGACGTGGCCCAGGTACTCGGCCGTGTCCCGGTGCCACACCGTGGTCCACGTCGCACCCGAGTCGAGGCTGAGGTCGACGTCGGCCACCGAGTCCTTGCTGGGGGCGTAGAGGGCGTCGAAGCCGAGAACGGGTGAGTTCTGGCCTGCCAGGCTGAAGACGGGCGAGACGAGTTCGGTGTCCTCGTGGACACCGCCCCGGCCCCAGGGGTCGGCGGTGGCCCAGTTCCCGGTCCCGCCCGTGTAGTTGGCCAGCAGGCTGTCGGCGAAGTCCCAGGCGGCGCCGCTCGTCCCGTGGTCCACGACCGTCCAGCCGTGCTCCGGCGTGGTGCCGGTCCACCCTTCGAAGTCGGCCCCGGCCGGGTAGGCCTGGCCGGGCGCGACGCAGGCCTTCAGGTCCACGCCCGGGGCCACGTCGGTACGTACGTCGGCCGTGCCCACCGGGACGCTCAGGTCCGTGCTCCGGTAGCCGGGGTAGACCGGGGCCACATGGACGTCGTACGTGGCCTTCTCCGGAAGTTCCACGCTGTACTTGCCGGTGTAGGGGTCGGTGTAGAGGGCGCCGTTCGGATAGCCGTCGATGGTGATCTTCGAGTACAGGGGCCAGCCGTGCCCGCCGCCGTCCTTCACCGTGCCGGACACCGTGCGGGTGCGCAGTTTCACCAGGGCCAGGTCGGCGGTGGTGCTCTGGTTCTCGGCGACGCTCACCCCGGAGCGGGTGTTCTCTTGGTAGCCGAAGTCGGTGGCGGTGATCCGGTAGTCGCCCACAGCCACGGGGAGGCTGTACGCGCCGTCGGCGTCGGTGGTGACGCGGTACTCCCGACCGCCTGCCGCTACTCCTGCTGCTGTTCCGGTCGCTGCTCCTGCCGCCTCCTCGGAGATGGTCAGCGCCGCACCGGCGAGCGGGGCGCCGGACCTGCTGTCGGTGACTCGTCCGGACAGCGTTCCATGGACGCCGAAGGCCAGCGCGGACACGCCGACCGGGGTACCGAGACCGGTCGGGCCGTCCCAGCCGGTGCCGGCGGTGCACGTCACGGTGGAGCAGTCGTCGTTGGAGCCTGTCGTCACATCGGTCAGCCCGGAAGCATTGATGTACGGGTAGGTCACCGGGTAGGTGTCCTCGACGGGGGTGCCCGCCAGCGCGTACATCGCCGCGATCAGCGGCGCGGAGAGGCTGGTGCCGCCGACCTGCAGCCAGCCGTCCTGGCCCACCGTGTGGTAGACGGCCAGGCCGGTCGCGGGGTCGGCGACCGCGGAGACGTCAGCCGTCGCCCGGGTGTCACAGCCGGTGGCGAGCCCTCTCTGATAGGCGGGCTGGGCCTCGTACAGCGAGCAGCCCGATCCGCCGGAGGTCCAGGCGGACTCCGTCCAGCCGCGCTCGGTGTCCTCGCTGCGGGTCAGCCGGGTGCCGCCGGCGGCCACCACGTTGGGGTTGGTGGCGGGCCAGTTCTGGACATGGCCGGTGTCGCCGGTGGACGCGACCACGGCCACACCGGGATGGTCGTAGTGGTGGTCGTACGCGGTCTGGAAGGCGCCCTCGCCGGGGAGACCGTAGGAGTTGGAGACGTACTTGGCGCCCAGGCGTACGGCGGTGTCGACCGCGGCGCCCAGGTCGTCCAGGCTGGCCGAATCACCCTGCACAAGAAGGATGTCGCACGCCGGACAGGCTGCGGAGACGGCGTCGAGGTCGAGCGCGGTCTCCAGTGCCCAGCCCGCGTCGTCGGCGGGGTAGTCCGTGCCGCCTCGCTGATCGACCTTGCGGAAGCAGCCGTTGGCGGTGGTGCACTCGGGCAGCCCGTAGTGCTTGCGGTACTCGGCCAGGTCGGCCTCGGCGTGGGAGTTGCCGTACGCGTCGACGATCGCCACCGTCCGCCCCTCGCCGCCGGCGGGAAGGTCGTAGGCCGCCTGGATGTCGGCCGGGCCCAGCGCCTGGGACGGGGGCGCGCTCGCGTGCGGCTCGACGATGTGGTCGGAGCCGGTGACCACGTCGGCGAAGCACTGGGCCACGCCGTCCTCGACGCTCGGGTTGTTGCAGCCGGCCGGGACGTAGTTCTGCGGGACGTTGTCCTGCGGCACGGCGTTGAGCAGGTCGGAGGCCCTGGAGGAACCGGGGGTGGCCGCGGCGGCGGTGGCCGGCGGTGTCGCGGCGAGAGCCGCGGCGCCGAGACAGCCGGCTATGAGAAGGGAGAGGGGTGCGCGTACGCGCGCACGTCTTGAGAACAGCAAGCTTGAGGACAGCAAGCTTGAGGGCAGCAAGGGAGACAGCAAGGAGCACCCTTTTCGTCGCGTTCAGGACCCGGTCGGGCCAGGATCAGAGAGGTTCGTAGTCGCTGTACGGGTCGCTGTACGGGTCGCTGTACGGGTCGCTCTCCGGCGGACGGACGCCCTTCCGGTCATGCTCAGATGGGGTGCGGAACGGCTTACGGACCCTGCGCGCACTGAGTATCGACGGCCGCCGCGTGTCCTCGCGATGGGGCGGATGACCTAAAGTTCCGAGCCCGCGCCAGTGGTGTGGCCTGCCGACGGGGTGATTCCGGCCTGTGTCAGGCTGACCGCCAGTGCGGTACGCGAGGTCACTCCGTATTTGCGCATCGCGGAGTTCAGCTGCGCGGCGATGGTCTTCGGGGAACGGGAGAGTGCCCGTGCGATGGCCGGGTTGGTCAGTCCGGTGAGCATCAGCCGGACCACTTCCAGCTCGCGCGGGGACAGTTGGTCGCCGTAGCCACGCCGTCCACCGCGCCACACCTCTCGTACCGGCGCCCCGGCCGCACGGCGCGCGTCGTGCATCCGGGCGGCGTCCGTCCGGGCTCCCAGAGCCGTGAACCCGGCCTGTGCGCGGGCGAGTTCGGCCAGTCCGGTGTCCCTGTCCCCCGCTGCCAGCAGACAGCCGGCCCGGCGTTCGGCCGCGAGCAGTGCCTCGTACGGCCGGGGCAGGCGCTGCCAGGCGGCGGTGGCCCGGCCGAACGCGGCGGCTGCCTCGACACTGCGGCCCTCTCCTTCCGCCAGCACTCCGCGACACGTCTCCAGGGCCGCGTCCGCTGCCGGCAGGTTCCTGCCGCTGAGCCCTTCGGCCAGGTCCGCGACGAACTGCCGTGCCTGGTCCGGCCGTTCGACCGCGAGCAGCGCGCCGGTCCGCACCGGTGCGAACTCGGTGGCCCATAACCAGATGTTCTTGCGGGCCACGACGTCGGCCGGTCCGTCCGTCAGCTCCAGCGCCTCGGCGGCCGACCCCTCGGCGAGCCGGATCCGCGCCAGGGCCGCCGCGGGCTCCAGCGGCAGATCCACGATGCCCCGCCGCAGCCCCGCGTCGAGCACCTGGCGTAGCCGCTCCTCGACGGTCCCGAGCCCGCCTTCGGCCACCGCCGCGGGGCCGGGATCCGCCGTTCCACCGCCGCCGACCGCCCGGTCCAGCAGGGCCGTGATCAGCAGGGCGTCCAGCTGGACCACGGGTTCCTCCTCCACCCCTGCCAGGGCGGCGGCCCGCTCGGCCAGTCCGTCCCAGGCGCCGGTGAACCAGTCCAGGTGCACCAGCGTCACCCGGATCATGTCGTGGAGCCGCTGGTACCGGTGTTCCCCGGCCCTGGCCAGCCCGGTCGTCAGCAGCGCTCTGGCCTCGTCGTAGCGCCCCCAACGCATGGCCGAGTTACCGATGTTGAGTCCGCCGCGGGCCAGCTGCATCATTCCTTCCGGGGTCGTCGCGGTGTCGGGCAGCTCCGCGGCCACGGCCCAGCCGACGTCATCTCCCATGTCCAGCAAGGAAGTTGCCCGGTCCCCCACCAGAGCAAGGCGTTGGTCCGCCGTCATCGGCAGCCGGGCCGCGTCGGCCGCCCGGTCCAGCCAACGGCGGTGCTCCCCGGCGGACATCAGGGTGCTCGGCGGGCTGCCGAGCGTGTTCATCGCCCAGGCGGCCTGGAACGGTTCGCCGGCCAGATCCGGCAGCGCCCTCTCCAACTCCGCTGCTGCGGCGGCGTACTCGCCCGTGTGCAGCAGCATCCGCCCCAGTTGGGTGCGGACGGCCGCGCGCTCGTGCGGGGCGAGCGCCTCCCCGTCCAGCACCCTGCGCAGCGCGCGGGTCAGATCGCCACGGCCGACGAGCCCGGTGAAGGCCAGGACCGGCATCTTCTGGGCCCACCGGGCCATCGAGGCGGCGGGCGGATCGCTCCCGGTGAGCAACTCGTGGAGCAGTCCTACGGCGGTGCGGTGGTCCCCGGAGGCCAGGGCGAGGTCGGCGGTCCGTTCCGCGTACTCGCGCCACCGCCCGGTGTCCCCCGCCTCCCGGTAGTGGTGGGCGAGCCGGGCGACCGGCTGCGGCGTCATGGCCCGCAGGGAGCGGCCCGCTCCCCGGTGCAGGGCCCGGCGGTCGGGCGCGGGCGTCATGTCGTAGACCGCACGGGCCGCCAGCGCGTGCCGGAAACTGACCCGGCCGGCCCGGTCCTCGCCGAGCAGTCCACTGCGTACGGCGGCGTCCACGGCCCCTTCGGCAACGTTGTCCGGGAGCCCGCTCACCGTCGCGAGGACGGCCGGGCCGACCGGTTCGGCCAGTACGGAGGCGGCCCGCAGCACGCGTTGCGCATCCGGGGTGAGGCGCGAGGCGCGCTCGGCGACGGCGTCCCGGATGGTGGGCGGCACGGCGATGTCGGCCAGCGTCCTGCGCACCCACTCGCCGTCGCGCCGGACCAGATCGGCCCGGTCGCGCAGCAGCCGCACCGACTCCTCAATGGCCAGCGGCACTCCGTCGGTCCGTTCCTGGAGGAACGACGCGAAAGTCCCGGAGACGTGTTCCCCGTCCAGCATCGACGACATCAACTCGGCGGTCTGCGGCACGTCCAGCGCGCCAAGACAGATCCGTACGTACCCGGTGCCGGCCGGGGGCCGGGAGATCAGCCGCATCAGCGCGGACTCCGGCGCCACGTCCTCGGGACGGTACGTCAGCACCAGGCTCACCCGGCGGGACCGACGGGAGGCGAGGAACAGCAGGAAGTCCAGGGTGGCTTCGTCGGCCCAGTGGACGTCCTCCAGGACCAGCACGCCGACGCCCATGACGTCCAGCAGTTCGGCCAGTGCGCGGAAGAGCCGGTGCCGGGCGGCGCCCGCGTCCGACAGCGCCTCGGGGGCCGGCGGCAGGTCCTGCCCCCACTCGGGGAACAGCGGGCGCAGCACCCCGGCGAGGGGCGTGAGCGCCAACTCGGCCACATCGGGCCGGGCTTCGCGGGCGGCATCGACGACCGGCCCCAGGGTGAGGGCCTCCCGGAACGGGGGGCACATGGCGGCCAGCGGCCGCAGGGCGGCGACACCGGGCTCGTCCAGCGCCTCCGACACGAGTCGGCTCTTGCCGATTCCGGCCTCGCCCTCGACGAGAACCGCGGCCGGCGGCCGGGCCAAGGCAGCTGTCAGCCGGTGCAGTTCGGCCGCCCGGCCGACGAAACGGGGAACGCCGAGGCTGGGCAGCACGGGCGGGAGGCCGTCCTCGACAGAGCGTCCCATCCGACCGCCTTCCCCACCCCGCCCGGGCCTGCGCGACCCGAACGCCGAACGCCCGTGCGGGCGTTGACACCGCAGCATGCCATGGTCGCCGCAATGGCCGCGCCCGGCTGTGCCGACCGTGGCCGACCCCGTACAACTTTTCGCCGGGATCGGTCGTCAGATTGATCAGCAAGGTGGCTGACCACCGTCTGCGGTGTTCAGCGATCACACGTCTGATTCAAGTGACCAACCGATCGGGAACGGGGCCCACGATGCGGGAAAGACGTCAGCAAGGATGGCGGAAGGCCAGTTCAGGGGCTGTTTTGGTGTTGACGGTCCTGGCGGTCGGGGCGGGGCTGATGCCGTCGGCGGAGGCTGGAAGCGGGCCGGGGCCGGGGGCCGCCGTCGCGGACCGCGCGGGGATGCCGTCGGTCACCCTCAAGGGGAAACCGGGACCGCTGACGAAGCCGGCGGCACCGGTCAGCGCCGATGCTGCCGGCGTCCTGTCCTACGCCACCGGGAACAGCCCGTCGGCGCTGTATACATGGGAGCGGCCGAACGGTACCTACGTGAACGGCCTGCCCCAGCCCGTCATTTTCTACCCCCCTCACTCCAACAGCCTGTGGGGCGTCAACGGCCGCTTCGGCCTGGAGCGGATCGGCACCACCAGCACCTACCGGATCCGGAACTACGACACCGGCAAGGTGGTGCAGTTCGACCTGCCGGCCGGCGACACCGCCACCACGGTGGTCGCCGAGAACCGCCTGCTGACGCTGCGGAAGACAGCCGGCAAGTGGGCGCTGCGTCTGCTGGAGATCCCCGCGGCCGGTGGCCGGCCGGTCGACCGGCCGGTGTCAGGTGTCCCTGACAACCTGCCGGGGGACATCACCCACGTCCAACTGGACGCCCGCGGAGCGGCGATCACCTTCGGAGGCTCGACCGGCATCCAGACACTGCTGGACTTCGCGACCCGCCGCCTGACCGTCGTGCCCAACGAGGGCCCCTCCAGGTTGACTCTGCTGTCGCTCAGCGCCACCACGGTTCTGTACGAGGCCGACTACAACGGGGATTTCGGGTCCTACTTCGTCGACCGCGACCATCCGGACGGGCCCCGAACCCCGCTCAAGGTGGATTCCACGGTCAATTTGAGGTTGTTGGGCAACTGGGCGCTGTACCCCGATGGCGAAGGCGCGATCGTGGCCCAGCCTGCCGCGGGCGGCGCGGCCCGCACCCTGCTGCCGAAGTCCGACAACCACCTCGTCACAGGTGCGGACGGCGCCGTCTACACCGTGGGCGGCACGGGCCCGGACGACTGGGCGGTTCGGCGCATCACGCTCGGCGCCGACGGGACCCCGGTCGTCGGCGAACTCGTACCGCTGCCCCGGCAGACCACGTACGACGTGGGCGGTGTCGCGGTCGACCAGGGACAGCTCCGGGTCGGCACGCTGCACCTACCGAGCGACGCCTCCCGCGCGACCACGTATCTTTCCGGCTCCTCCCTGTCGCTGACGGCGAGTGGCACGCTCAACGCCACGCCCCCGCGGAACGTCGGCGACCTCGGATGGCACCCGGCGGACGAGGACCCCGCGTACGACATGCAGTGCACCGGGCGGTGCCTGCGGCTGGTCGGCACCGGGGAAGGCGACGTCGTGCGGTCCACCCGGAGCAACTACGTACCCACGCTGACGGCATCCGGCAGGTTCAGCGTTCAGCGCCCCGACTCCCGGTTCCAGTACGTCTACGACGGGACCAAGGCGCTGAGCCACACCGACCGTTGGCACGCGGCTTCCCTCTGGGGCAGCCAACTGTGGAGCGCGGGCACCAGGAGCGGTACCGTCACCGCGGTGTCCCTGCCGTCGATGAAGGCGCTCGGCTCCGCCGTGTCCGTGGGCGCCCCCTGCGTACCCGAGGAGATCCAGGTCGTGGGCCGGTGGATCTACTGGTCCTGCGGTCCCACCAAGAAGGCCGGTGTCTACGACCGCACCACGAAGCGCGTGATCAAGGTGCCGTCCGGCTACGCGCAACTGGCCGACGGATACCTCGTCAGCCAGAACGACGCGGCGGCCAGGCTGAGTATCACCTACTTCCCCGGCGCGGTTCCGGCCGCGCGCGTGGGCACCGGCGACCTGGCTCCGTTGACGAACCAGGTGGGCGAACCCGCCGACCGGCGTGGGCGGTTCTGGGCCGTGGACCGGTTCGGCGGGCCCCTGGCCTACCTCACCGACGCGGGGGATGTGACGGTCAAGTGGCCGCGGGTGACCACCTCTCCTCTTGCCGTCATCGCGACCGACAGCCCCGCCCGCGTGGATCTGCGTGCGACGGGCAGCAAGTACACGGGGGTGTGGCACCTGTCGAAGCCGGCGGCGAGCTGGAAGCTGACGATCGTCTCCGCCGCCAGCGGAAAGACCGTCCGTACCCTCACCGGCGGTCCGGCGGCAGGCAAGATCTCCGCGACGTGGGACGGCATCGGCCCAGACGGCAAGAAGGTCCCCACGGGGACGTACCGCTGGACCCTGACCGCACCGGCGGCCGACCACGTGGGACGGTCCGCGACCGTGAAGGGTTCGGTCGCGGTGCGGTCGTAGGCGGCGCGGCGGCCTCCATCCGTCGGGTCAGCCGATGGAGGAGACGCCGCCCTCGCGGGCGCCGACCAGCTCGTCCCAGTGGTCGGTCGCCCGTCGGCACGCGGCAGCCGGCGGCTCCGCGTACTCGTCGGGATCGATCTTCCCCCAGGAAGCCGAGACGGAGCCCATGAACTCGGACCGGGTGGTGCCCGGACCGCAGCCGTCCGACCCCGGCACCACCACCGACCCCAGCGCCCCCGTCGAAGCTCCCACCGAGGAGTCCGACGCCCCCAGCCGGACGCCCGACGACACCGCCGACACCTCGGCCGAGGACCCGGCGGTGCCCACCCCCGCGCCTTCGATGTACGCCCGGATACTGCTCGAACAGTCGGGCCTCGGTCTCCGCCCACGCCTCCTACGCCTCATTCGGCAGGCCGTTCGCGTGGCGACGGTCGGTCATCGAGGTCGGACATCGGTGGCCACCCGAGACAGCGGTGCAGCCTTCGCCGCCAGGGGCGGCAGATCATCCCCCCGGCCTGCAGTTCAGAAGTCACTCCCCGTGGTAGAGGCGGAGCAAATCGATCAGTTGGATCGTGGGGTCGTCCTTCGCAAGGTGATGCAGTTCATCGGTGAAGCCGGTGCCGCTGAAGCAGTACAGCCGTGTTGCCTCGGTGGCCGCGCCGCTCCTGGTCAGGAGAGAGCGGATGTGCCGGAGACGCTCCAGGTGGCCGACCCCCATCACGTCGCCCCACTTCGCTTCCCCGATGGCGAGCAGCGCTTGGCGTCCGTCATGCGTTTCGCCGTGGACGGCGACGTCGACCTCATGGCTGGTCCTGGCAGCGGGGTCGTTGACGGTGCCACTGGCAACCCGTGTGGCGTGTCCGCCATGAGTGCCGCGTGCCAGCGGGCCCATTCCCGGCACACCTGCTCGAAGTGCGGGCCGACGACTTTGCTGCGGAAGGTGGACTGGGCGCGGCGCCATACGTCGGGTGCCCGCCCGGGGCGTTCCAGGTCGCCCCAGGCCGGGCGCATGACCGCGTGGTAGAAGGTCACGAGCGGCTCGGCGATGCGATAGGCGGAGCGGCCGACCAGGTCAGCTATCGCTTCGCCCAGTGGATCGGCCTGTCCGGAGCCGTAATCCAGGCACTCGCGCTGGCCATTTCCCGTACCCGGACGGCCCGTTATGTCGACGAACTCGATCCCTCGACAGCTGATCCGACACGGCACGGCGCAGAAGCCGTTGCCGGGGAGGGCAAGAACTGATCAGATCGCGGTGGCAATTTACGCCTGGCCGTTTCCTGCTCCGCGAGCGAGGACGGCGCCGATGTGATCCATTGCAGACAGCAACTGGAGTGCCTGACGGATGCCCGAGCCCCGCAGGCCCTCTCCAAGGACGTTGCCGAAGTCAGCCGAACCAGCCCACCTGCACGACCACGATCCGCTCACCGAATGTCCGTCAGGTACGTGAGCATGAGGAGCCCTCGGCTCTCGGTCCGCACGCCAGGCCCCGGCCCGGTGTAGGCGGCTCCCTCCAGGAAGACCATGGACTCGCGTACGGCGATCTCGTTGGCCAGCCGCTCTGTCTCGGCGCGTGCCGCCTCCGGGAGTCCGTCCAGCAGGTCGTCCTGGAACAGCTCCCAGTGCCAGTCAGCCACCGGCGACCTCACGGTGAGCCGCCTGCACGATCTCGCCGGCCTCCTGGATCGCCCGCTCCCGTACGTCAGGGTCAGCGCTGCTGATGGCCTGCTCGGCGGCGTGCAGCCTGCGCGCCATCTCAGGGTGTCTCTCGATCTCCACGACGACGCCCCACTGCCGGTAGAGATCGGTACGACGCTGTCCTCGTCGCCCGCGCGCACGAAGGCCTTCTGCAGGTCCTCGAAGAACTCGGGCAGCCGCGATGGAATGACAGTGGCCACAGCCTGCCGCAGGTCGGGCAGCGTCAGCTCGGGCCGGGGGATGAGCGGGCCGTCCCCGTCCGCGTACGGCATGGTCATCGGCCGCCCCTTCCACTCGTCGAGCCGCGTTCCGGCACGCGCCCACGCTAACGCCATTCCCGTCACTTCTCGGCTCCGATGAGCGGAACGGCATCACACGGGGTGCCGATGAGCCCCCACTCCGCCCACACCGTCTTCCCCACCCCCTCCCGCGGCCCGACCCCCCACCGCCCGGCCAACGCCCCCACCAACAACAACCCCCGCCCGAACTGATCGTCCCCGGTCACCTCACGAGGACACGGCACCCGCTCGGCACGCGGATCACTCACCTCGACGCGCAGGGCTGCGGCGGTGAGGGTCAGTCGTACGCGGATGAGGCGGCCCCGGATGCTCCCGTGGAGCAGGGCGTTGGTCATCAACTCGCTGACGACCAGGGCGATATCACCGGCCAGCTCCGGGTGCCCCCACTCGGCGACGAGTCGGGCGGTGCGGGTGCGGGCGAGGGGGACGCTGCGGGGGACGGGGGTGTAGTCGAGGCGGTCCTCGTGGAGGAGGGGATCTTGGGGCATGGGGGTGCACCTCCAGTGCTTTGGGTGAGCAATTGAGCACTGAAGGTAGCGATGCCCCGCTCCAGGGGCAATCAATTCGGGGAAGTTCTTCCCCAAAGTGTGAACACGTTCGACTCGGTGACGAGTTCGGGACACACTGTGACCGTGATGCGATCAACCCAACCCGTAGGCAACCGAGCGTCAACTGTCTTGGGACGCAGGCTCGGTGGAGAGCTGCTGCGTCTACGCGACACCGCGGGCAAGACCCAGCAGCAGGCCGCCGAGTCCATCAACGCGACCGGCACCAAGATCGTGAAGATGGAGCGCGGCTGGGTGCCGATGCGCGACCCGGACATCCGGGTGCTGTGCGAGTTCTACGGCCTGGAGGACCCCAAGAGCCTGGCCCGCCTTCTGGGCCTGGCCCGGCTGGACCGGGAGCGCCGCAAGGCGAAGGGGTGGTGGCAGGACTCACCCCACCCGGGCACGCTCTCCGAGTACATCGCACTGGAGGACGCCGCCAGCCGCGTACGGACTTGGGAACTCTCCCTGGTTCCCGGCCTGTTCCAGACAGCCGAGTACGCCCGCGCTCTGGCTGTCAGCGAAGGTGCAGGGGTGTGGGACGACCCCGACGAGATCGAGCTCCTGGTCGAGATCCGCATGCGCCGCCAGGCACGTCTGCACGACGAACGCCCTCTTGAGGTGTACGCCATCGTCTGGGAAGCGGCGCTGCGGCAGTTGATCGGCGGGCCGGACACCATGCGCGCTCAGCTGGAGCATCTGCTGGAGGTGGCCGAACTGCCGAATGTCCGCCTACAGATCCTGCCGTACCGTGCGGGCGGACACCCATGCATTCCAGGCGCGTTCACCATCGTCTCGTTCGCCGAGACCGAGGCCGTGGACGTCGTCCACGTCGACACGATCGCCTCTACTGTGTGGGTGGAAAACGAGACCGATAGCGCCGCCTACGGCGGGTTCTTCGACCGTACGGCCAGGCTGAGCCTCTCCCAGCGCGACTCGGTTCTCCTGATGGACGCCATCCGCAAGGAGTTCTGATGCCCACGTTCAACTTCGTGAAGTCCAGCTACAGCAGCACCTCGGGCCAATGCGTCGAAGTCGCCCGCAACCTCCCCGGAGTCATCGCCGTCCGCGACTCCAAAACACTCCCCGACCCCGAAACCCCCATACTCCACCTCTCCCCCACCGCCTGGCAGCACTTCACCGCCGCGCAGTGAACCGGGGCTGTTGGGGGTAATGGCAGGGTCTCTCTGAGGCCGCGCCGCACGCCTACGCTGGCCGTATGGACAACCGTGCCGAAATCAGCGCGTTCCTGAAGTCGCGCCGCGACAAGATCACGCCCGAGCAGGCCGGTCTGCCCGTGTACGGCCACCGCCGGGTGACCGGGCTGCGCAGGAACGAGGTCGCGACGCTCGCGGGCGTCAGCGTCGAGTACTACACGCGGCTGGAGCGCGGCAACCTCAGCGGTGTCTCCGACAGCGTTCTGGACGCGCTCTCCCAGGCCCTGCGGCTCGACGACACGGAGCGTACGCACCTGTACGACCTGGCCCGAGCGGCGAACACGACGCCCGCCCGGGTGCGGCGCCGGACTGCCCGGCCGGCCGTGCGGCCCAGCGTGCAGCGCATCGTCGACGGGATGCCGGGCATGCCGGCGTTCGTGAAGAACCACCGGTTCGACATCTTGGTCGCCAACCCGCTCGGTCGCGCCCTGTTCTCCGAGATGTACGCCGATCCGGCCTGCGGGGCGAACACCGTGCGGTTCGTGTTCCTCAGCCCCGCGGCCAGACGGTTCTACGTCGACTGGGAACGCATCGCCAAGGGTGCTGTGGGCGCGCTGCGGATCGAGGCGGGCAAGAACCCGTACGACCGGGAGCTGTCGAACCTGATCGGTGAGCTGTCGACCCGCAGCGACACCTTCCGCGTGCTGTGGGGAGCACACGACGTGCACGTCTTCCATGAGGGGACGAAACGCCTCCGGCACCCGGTCGTCGGCGAGCTGGAGCTCGACTTCGAGTCGATGAACCTGCCCGACGGCTCGGGGCTGGTCGTGGCGTTGTACAACGCGGCCCCCGGCACCGCGGCCGAGGACGCCCTGAAGCTGCTGGCGAGCTGGTCCGCCACGGCAGAGGCCACGGATGCGCGGGCCGCCGAGGCGGACTCCGAGAACTGAACCGACCTCCACAGCCCCGCCCCCTGCCGCTGGGGGTCCCTGCCATTACCCCTCACAGCGGAGACTCCCTCACCGTGTCCGTTCCCGGTTGCATGGTCGGTGCCCACTCACCCACTCATGCAAAGGAACCACCGTGAAGAAGCGCGAACTGGGAAACAGCGGCCTCGAAGTGTCCTCGATCGGCCTCGGCTGCATGGGAATGACCTTCGGCTACGGCCCGGCCGCGGACACCGTTGAGGCCATCAAGCTGATCCGCGCCGCCGCCGAACGCGGCGTGACGCTCTTCGACACCGCCGAGGGATACGGAGAAGCGAACGAGAAGCTGGTGGGCGAGGCCCTCGCGCCGGTGCGTGACCAGGTCGTCATCGCCACCAAGTTCGGGTTCAAGGACGGCAACCCCACAGCGGGACTCGACAGCCGCCCGGAACGGATCCGGATGGTCGCCGAGCAGTCCCTCAAGCGCCTGCGGACCGACCGTATCGACCTCTTCTACCAGCACCGGGTGGACCCGAACGTGCCGATCGAGGAGGTCGCGGGCACGGTCCGGGAACTCATCCAGGAGGGCAAGGTCAAGCACTTCGGCCTGTCCGAGGCCGGTGTGGACGTCATCCGCAGGGCGCACGCGGTGCAGCCGGTCACGGCTCTCCAGAGCGAGTACTCCCTGTGGTGGCGTGAGCCCGAGGAGATCATCCTGCCGACCCTCGAAGAGCTGGGCATCGGCTTCGTACCGTTCAGCCCGCTCGGCAAGGGCTTCCTGACCGGCGCCATCAGCCAGGACACGAAGTTCGAGGCCAACGACGTACGCAACGTCCTGCCGCGTTTCGAGGAAGAGGCCCGCCAGGCCAACCTCGCGCTGATCGCGCTGCTGGGTGAGATCGCGGACGCCAAGCAGGCGACCCGCGCCCAGACCGCCATCGCATGGCTGCTGGCGCAGAAGCCGTGGATCGCGCCGATCCCGGGCACGACCAAGCTGCACCGCCTCGAAGAGAACATCGGCGCCGACACCGTGGAACTGACGCCCGAGGACCTCAAGCGCATCGAAGAGGCCGTCACGCAGATCCAGATCAAGGGCGAGCGGTACACGGCACAGCAGCAGAAAACCATCAACCGGTAGCACGCCGGCCCCCACCAGCCCTTGCCTCCGGCAATGATCACGAAAGACATGTCCATGAAGAAGCGATTCAGACTCGCGGCGATCTCCGCGACTGCGGCCGTCGTCGTCTCGGCACCGTACGCGTCCGCCGCGACCGAGCGGACGAGCACGCGGCCCGCCGTCACCCACGTGAAGACCGTGGCCGCCTTCGACTTCGCCACCGGCGACGTGCCCGAGAACATCACCGTCAACCCGGACAACTCGCTGACCGTCTCGATGGTCGGCGCGCCCGCGGGCGAACGGCCGGCGCTGGTGCGGATCGCACCGTCCGGACACCGCACGGTGCTGGTCACCGGACAGAAGGGCGACGGAATCACCGGCACCACCCGCGGCCACGACGGCACCGTCTACTACAACGTGTGGTCCACCGACGCCTCCCGCAACGGGGTGTGGAAGCTGCCGCCCGGCGGCACCCCCCACCGCATCGCCGCGCTGCCCGTCGGCGGAGTCCCGAACGGCCTGGCCATCGATCCGGCCGGGCGCACCCTGTACGTGGCCGACAGCCAGAAGGGCACCGTCTGGGCCGTACCGGTCTCCGGCGGTCGCGCGACCGCCTGGCTGGTCGACCCCGCCCTCGCGATCGAGGCGTCCGCACCCGTGCCATACGGCGCGAACGGACTCCGCTTCCACAACGGCGCCGTATGGGTCTCCAACCTCAGCAAGGGCACCCTGCTGCGGATCCCCGTCACCGCCACCGGAGCCCCTGGCCGGATCCACACCGTCGCCGACGGCCTCACCGGCGTCGACGACTTCACCTTCCTCAGCGACCGCTCCGACGTCGTGTTCGCCGCGCTGAACACACAGAACAAGGTCGCGGCGGTCTACCCGGACGGCACCACCAGGACGGTGCTGACCGCCTCGGACGGCCTCGCCTCGCCCACCGCCACCGCGGTCCGCGGCAACCGGCTGTACATCACCGACGGCGGGCTCAACGAGCCCCACGACGCGAAATTGCAGAGCGGGAAGATCAACCTCGCCGCGCTGCTCTCGCGCTGAGAGGGCGTGACCTCAACAGACGTTCACCGCCTCGCGGTGATCCCCGCCAGGATCAGATCGATCCCCGCCACGAACTCCTCCCGGTCATCGTGATCCCGTAGCTGCTCCGCGACGTTCCGGGTGAACGCGTACTCCTCGGAGTCCAGGTTCGCCCACGTCGCCGAGACCCCGGCCAGGAACTCCTCGCGGGTCGTGCCCGGCTGGTGGTCGCGGGCGTTGGCCGCGTTCTGGCCGCCCACGCCGAGGACGTAGTTCAGCAGCGTGGACGCGGCCGTGAACTGGGCCGCGTGGGGCACCCCGAGCGCCTGGACCTGGCGCCCGAGGTGCTCGAAGACCCGCAGCAGCGGCGTCTGCCCCGGGGCGCGGGCGAGTTGCGCGCCGATCCACGGGTGGACGTCGATCGCGTCGAACACGCCGAGCGCGAGGGCACGTACCGCCTCCCGCGGTGTCGCACCGGCGGTGACGACGGCGTTCATGGTGTCGGTGACGACCGCGTCGGTGGCGGCGCCGAGCAACTCGTCCTTGCCCGTGACGTGCCAGTAGATCGCGCCGGGCCCCGTGGAGAGGCGCCGGGCCAGCGCGCGGAACGTCAGTCCGCCCTCGCCCTCCGCGTCGAGAAGCTCGATCGCCGCCTCGACGATCCGCTCCCGGGAGAGCGGCTCCCTTCGTCGCTCCGAACGACGTGCTCCGCTTTCAGCCATGCGTTCATCCTGACATACGCCTGGAACGGCGTTCCACCTTGACATTCATGGAACGGCGTTCCAGTCTGGGGCAACCGATGGAACACCGTTCCATGGATTCCCGCCCGGCGACCGCCCGGCGACCGCCCCGCGCCCATCCAGCCGCCACCGGTCGCCGCGACACCCACCAGGAGCCACCATGACCGCCACCACGACCACCACCCCCCACGTCACGATCGTCGGCGCCGGACTCGGCGGACTGACCCTCGCCCGTGTCCTCCACGTCAACGGCATACCGGCCACCGTCTACGAGGCCGAGGCATCCCCGACCGCCCGCGCCCAGGGCGGGCTGCTCGACATCCACGACCACAACGGGCAGCTCGCCCTGAAGGCCGCCGGGCTGTTCGACGAGTTCCGCGGCCTCGTCCTGGAGGGCCGCCAGGCCTCACGGATCCTCGGCCGGGACGGGACCGTCCTGTTCGAGGACGGCGACGACGGCACGGGGGGACGCCCCGAGGTGCAGCGCGGCGAGCTGCGGCAGCTGCTGCTCGACTCGCTCCCGGCCGGCACCGTCCGCTGGGGGCACAAGGTCAGCGGTGCCCAGACCCTGTCCGACGGCCGCCACGAGGTGACCTTCGCCGACGGGACCACCCTCGTCACCGGCCTGCTCGTCGGCGCGGACGGCGCCTGGTCCCGGGTCCGGCCGCTGCTCTCCGACGCGACACCCTCGTACCTCGGGATGTCGTACGTCGAGACCTACCTGTTCGACGCCGACACCCGGCATCCGGCCGGCGCGAAGGCGGTCGGCGGCGGATCGCTGTTCGCGCCCGTGCCGGGGCAGGGGATCGGGGCCCATCGCGAGCGCGGCGGGACCATCCACGCCTACGTGATGCTCTCCAGGCCGCAGGAGTGGTTCGCCGGAATCGACTTCACCGACCCCGCCGCCGCCAAGGCCAGGATCGCGCGGGAGTTCGACGGCTGGGCGCCGGAACTCACCGCGCTGATCACCGACGGCGAGACCACACCGGTCGTCCGCCCCCTCAACGTCCTGCCCGTCGGCCACCGTTGGGACCGCGTACCGGGCGTGACCCTGCTCGGCGACGCCGCCCACGTCTCGATCCCGGCCGGCGAGGGCGCCAACCTGGCCATGTACGACGGCGCCGAACTCGCCAGGACCATCGCCGCCCACCCCGACGACATCGAGACCGCCCTGGCCGAGTACGAGCAGGCCATGTTCCCCCGCAGCGCCGAAGCGGCCGCCGAGGGCGTCCAGGTGCACGAACTGCTCTACGGCGCCGACGCGCCCCACAGCCTGGTCGCCATGTTCGGCGGACACGCGTAGCCGCAACCGGCGCGCCCGGGCCGTGTCCGGCGGATCAGCGCAGTCCGGCGAAGAGATCGTTCTCGGGCATGGCCGCGCCGGTGGCGTCCTGGACCCGTACGAAGGTCTCCACGCCCATCAGCTCGCCGAACCGCTCCTTGCCCATCTTGAGGAAGAAGATGTTCTCGCCCTGACTGGCGTGCGCGGCCAGCGCGTCGAACTTCTGACCGCTGAACGCGGTGGTGTCCACCCACGTGGTGATCTCGTCGTCGGGGAGGCCCATCTCGGCCATCGCGGCGGCCTCGGCGGGGTCCGGCTCCGGCATGTCCTCGTCGAACTCGCGCATGAACTCGCCGAACCGCCCGATCACCGAGCGGGGCATCGTCGTCCAGTACACCTTCGGTGTCGGCCCGGTCTTCTCCAGTGCGGTCAGCTCCAGCGCCGCCATCGTGATGCGATGGGCCTGGATGTGGTCGGGGTGGCCGTAGAAGCCGTTCTCGTCGTAGGTGACGACCACGTCGGGCCGGTAGTGCCGCATGAGTTCCGCGAGTCGGGCCGCGCCTTCCGCCACGGGCGTCTGCCAGAAGGATCCGGGGGCGTCGTTGCTCAGCCAGCCCATCATCCCGGAGTCGGCATAGCCCAGCAGCTCCAGATCGCTGATCTTCAGGACGTCACGGCTCGCCTCAAGTTCCTGTCGGCGCATCACGGCGACCGCCGCCGGATCGTGCCCGGGGTCACCCGGCTTGACACCCCCCGGTCCATCACCGCAACCGCCGTCGGTACACGTCACGAGAACCGTGCGGATGCCTTCCGCCGCGTACCGCGCGAGCACCCCTCCGGTCCCCGTGGCCTCGTCGTCGGGGTGGGCGTGCACTGCCATGAGCGTCAAGGGCCGGTCAATCATGAAAACAGTCCTCCTGCGGAAGTACGTCCGTCCGGTGCGAGGAGCGCGGCGGGCGTACCGCGATCCCGGGGGCCGGATCCGGGTGGGGCGGACGACCTTACGGTCTCCGTGCCCCCGCCCCTGCGGCGCCGGTCCCTCGGTCGGTGCAACCCCGTCGGCCGGACCGGCTGTTCCCGGCTCGGCCACGGACTCGGGCGAGGGCGACGACCGGCAGGGGGAAGGCGGCAGCGCAGAGCCGGGCCGGACCGCACGCAACGCGGGCCGACGAGCCGGGCCGCGCGGAGCGCGACAGCCGCCCCCGCAGCGGGAGTTCGCCCCCAGCCACAGCGGGAGTTCGGCCCTCAGCAGGAGTCCCCGCACCCACCCCCTTGGCTAATCTGCACGGATGACCATCGCCCTGACCCTGCTCCCGCGCGTCGCCTACCGCGGGCAGGAGGTCACCGCGCCCCGGCTGCGTGCCCTGCTCGCCCTCCTCGCGGGCGACCCGCGCACCGGCTGCAGCGCCGAGCGGCTGGTCGCGGGGCTGTGGCCGGACGAGTTGCCGGAGCGGCCCGGCAAGGCGCTCCAGGTGCTCGTGTCCCGCGCGCGGGCCCAGCTCGGCGCCGACCTCCTCGCCAGCACGCCGACCGGATACCGGCTCACCCTCGCCGAGGAGCAGGTCGACAGTTCCGCCCTGCTGCTGCACGCCGCCGCCAGTGCGGACCGGGCCAGGGCCGGGGACCACGCCGGGTCACTGGCCGCCGCCGAGGCCGGACTCGCCCTGTGGGAGGGCACCCCCGATCCCGATGGGGACGACGATCCCGTGGCCGCGCTGCGCGCCGAGCGTGCCCCCGTCCACCGCGCCCTCGTCCGCGCGCGGGCCCTCGCGCTCGGCCGGCTCGGGCGGCACTCGGAGGCCGCCGGGCCGCTGGCCGCCGTAGCCGCCGAGCATCCGCACGACGAGGAGGTGCTCGCCGAGCTGCTGCGCGGCGAGGCCGCGACGGCCGGCCCCTCCGCCGCGCTGACCCGGTACGAGGCGTACCGCCGCGAGCTGCGCGACACGCTCGGTACGGATCCGGGGGCCCGACTCAAGGCCGTACAGCGGGAGTTGCTGCGCGGTGAGGCGCCCGTGGTCCGGCACGGGGTGCCGCACGAGCCGAATCCGCTGCTCGGGCGGGACGACGACATCGCCGAGGTGGAGCGGCTGCTGCGCGGGGCGCGTGCCGTGACCGTCGCCGGGCCCGGTGGCCTCGGCAAGACCCGGCTCGCGCACGCCGTCAGCCGCCGGGCCGAGCACCGGGCCGTGTACTTCGTGCCGCTCGCCGGCGTCACCGAGGACAAGGACGTGGCTGCCGAGGTGGCCTCCGCGCTCGGCGCGGGCGAGGGGCGGCCCGGCCCTGCCACCGGCCACGACCCCGTGTCCGGCGTCCTCGGCGTGCTCGGCACCGGGCCCGCCCTCCTGGTCCTCGACAACTGCGAGCAGGTCGTCGCCGGTGCCGCAGATCTCGTACACGCCCTGGTCTCGTCCTCCCGGGAGCTGCGCGTGCTCGTCACCAGCCGCGCGCCCCTCGGCCTGACCTCGGAGGCCGTGTACGCGCTGCCCGAACTCCGACTCCCCACCTCCGTCGAGCTGTTCACCCAGCGGGCGCGGGCCGCGCGGCCCGGTGTGGAGCTGCCGCCGGACGCGGTGGCCGGGCTGTGCCGTCACCTCGACGGGCTGCCGCTCGCCGTGGAGCTGGCGGCGGCGCGCGTACGGGTGCTGTCGGTGCCCGAGATAGCCCGCCGCCTCGGCGACCGCTTCGCCCTGCTGCGCGGCGGAGCACGGGACGCACCGGAACGCCACCGCACCCTGCACGCGGTCGTGGACTGGAGCTGGAACCTCCTCGACGAGCAGGCCAGGGCGGCTCTTCGTACCCTGTCCGTCTTCCCCGGCGGCTTCTCCGGCGACGCGGCCGAACACGTGCTCGGCGACGACGCGCTGCCGCTGCTGGAGCAGCTGGCCGGCCAGTCGCTGCTCACCGTCGCCGAGACCCCGGCCGGTGTGCGGTTCCGGATGCTGGAGACCGTACGGGAGTTCAGCGCGGCCCGGCGGGCCGAGGCGGGCGAGGACGAGACGGCCGTCGGCCAACTCCTCGCCTGGGCACGGGACTTCGGGGTCGCCCGCCACGACTGGTTCTTCGGCTCGGGCCCCCTCGGCGCCTGGGAGCGGGTCAGGGCCGAGCAGGACAACCTCGTGGCGGCCCTGCGGCACGCCCTGGCCCGTACGGACGGCCCCGCCGTCGCCGCCCTCACCGCCGTCCTCGCCGCCCTGTGGTCCACCTCCGACTACGTCCGCCTCACCACCCTCGCCGCGGACACCGGCCCACCGCTGTCGCACTACCGCCCCGAGCCCGAACACGTCGAAGTCGCCCGCGCCGCCGCGGTGTTGTGCACGGCGAGCCTCTTCATGGGCTACGGCCCGCACGTCGTACGCCACCTCGTCACCCTCCGCCGACTGCCCCCGGCCCCGCCGGACACGGCGCTGCGCGCCTTCGCGATCGTGCTCGGCGCGGTCCCCGAGATGCGGCCTCCCGGGTACGACGTACTGCGGCGGCTCTGCGAGAGCGAGCAGCCGCTGCTCGCGGGCGTCGCCGGGTGCGTCGCCACGTACGCCTGGGAGGCGGAGCACGACATCGACCGCGCGCTCGCCTCGGCCCGCCTGGCCGTCTCCGCGCTGACGGGCGTCGACAACCCGTTCCTCCAGGTCATGTGCCACACCCGGCTGAGCCAGCTGTGCCTGCAGACGGAGCAGGGCGAGGCCGCGTACCGGCACTTCAGGGTGGCGCTCGACGCGCTGCCACGGCTCGGCGACGAGCACGACTCGATCGGCGTCCGCTGGGGCCTCGTCTTCGCCTGCCTCCAGCGCGGCGACCCCGACGAGGCGGAGTACTGGCTGCGGCAGGCGGAGGACGCCGGCAACCGGCAGCAGGGCGACCCCGACAGCGCCGGTCTCGAAGGGCGCGCCGAGATCGCGCTCGCCCGTGGACTGACGGAGGTCGGGCTCGGCCTGTGGCGCGGTTCGGTGGAGCAGGCGACGGCGGTCGGCACGATGTACAGCGGCGATCCCTTCCTGGACCGGTGGGTGCTGCGGGTCCGCTCGGCGGCGGTGACGGCGCACGCGCACGCGGGCCGGGTCGAGCCGGTCGCGGAGTCGGTCGACCGGCTGCGGCAGGCGCTGCGGACCCTGCTGTCCCGTCCGGCCGGCTCACCCATGGAGCTCCTGGTGTTCGGGACGGTGCTGCACGCCCTCGGCATGGCGGGAATCGCGTACGGCGACACCTCCGCCGTACGGATGATCGCGCTGGCCGAGCGGCTGGGGGTGCTGCGCGACTACCAGCCGACGATGTCGGCGGACCGGGCCCGGCGGGCGGCCGAGAACGCCGACGGGGCGGCGTACGCCGACGCGGTGTCGGAGTACGCCGCCCTGGGGTGGGACGAGTTGCGGGAGGCCGCCCGCGCTGTCACCGGGGTTACTTCGGATCGCGGTTGAACTGCGCCGTCGACCAGCGGTAGCCGAGGACGGACAGGCCGACGCACCAGGCGATCGCGATCCAGCCGTTGTTGCCGATCTCGGTGCCGAGGAGCAGACCGCGCAGGGTCTCGATGGCCGGTGTGAAGGGCTGGTACTCGGCGATCGGCTGGAACCAGCCCGGCATGGTGTCGGCCGGGATGAAGGCGCTGGAGATCAGCGGGAGGAGGATCAGCGGCATCGCCATGTTGCTGGCCGCCTCGGGGTTCGGGCTGGCCATACCCATCCCGACGGCGATCCAGGTGAGGGCAAGGGAGAACAGGGCGAGCAGCCCGATCGCCGCGAGCCATTCCAGGGCCGTCGCGTCCGTGGACCGGAACCCGATGGCCACGGCGACGGCACCGACCAGGACCAGACTGGCCATGACCTGCACCACGCTGCCCACGACGTGCCCGACGAGCAGGGAGCCCCGGTAGATCGCCATCGTGCGGAAGCGGGCGATGAGGCCCTGGGTCATGTCCATGGAGACGGCGATCGCGGCCCCGATCACGGTGGAACCGATGGTCATCATCAGCAGGCCGGGGACGATGTAGGCGATGTAGTCGGAGCGGTCGGCGCCGCTGCCGCCGATGCCCGCGCTCATCACGTCGCCGAAGACGTAGACGAAGAGCAGGAGCAGCATGATCGGCGTGAGCAGGAGGTTCAGGGTCATGGAGGGGTAGCGGAGGGCGTGGAGGAGGTTGCGGCGCAGCATGGTGTTCGAGTCGCGCACGGCGAGGGTGAGGGCACTGCTGCTCATCGGGCGTTCTCCTTCGTGGAGTGGGTGGACACGTTGGTGGTGGGGCCGGTCAGGGCGAAGAACACGTCGTCCAAGTCCGGGGTGTGCACGGTGAGTTCGTCCGCCTCGATGCCGGCGGTGTCGAGCCAGTCGAGGATGGAGCGCAGTTCGCGCTGGCTGCCGTCGCTGGGGATCTGGAGGGCGAGTGCCTCGTCGTCGCGGGTGACCTCGCGCAGGGCGGTTGCGGCGGAGCGGTAGGTGTCGGGGTCGGTGAAGCGGAGGCGGACGTGACCGCCGGGGACGAGGCGCTTCAGCTCCTCTGCGGTGCCCTCGGCGACGATCTTCCCGTCGTTCAACACGGCGATACGGTCGGCGAGTTCGTCGGCCTCTTCCAGGTACTGCGTGGTGAGGAACACCGTCACCCCGTCGGCGACGAGCCCGCGGATGATGCCCCACATGTTGTGGCGGGAGCGGGGGTCGAGGCCGGTGGTGGGTTCGTCGAGGAAGATGATCCGGGGGTTGCCTACGAGGGTCATGGCGAGGTCGAGACGGCGCTTCATGCCGCCGGAGTAGGTGGAGGCGGGCTTGGTCGCGGCCTCGGTGAGGTCGAAGCGCTCCAGGAGTTCGGCGGCGGCCTTCCGCCCCTCCTGCCTGGGCAGGTGGTGCAGGTCGGCCATGAGGAGCATGTTCTCCTCGCCGGTGATCAGGCCGTCCACGGCGGAGAACTGGCCGGTGACGCCGATCGCGGCGCGGACCGCGTGGGGGTGGGTGGCGAGGTCGTGGCCGCCGACGTGCAGGTCGCCTGCGTCGGCGGTGACGAGGGTGGAGAGGATCTTGACGGCGGTGGTCTTGCCGGCGCCGTTCGGGCCGAGCAGGGAGAAGACGGTGCCGGTGGGCACCGAGAGGTCGATGCCGTCGAGGACGGTTTTGTCCCCGTAGGCCTTGCGCAGCCCCTGGGCTGCGATGGCGGGTGTGTGCGATGTCGTCGAGGTCATGCCGAGGAGAGTGCGGCAGGGCGCATTCAGCTCGGTTTCACCGTGGTTTCAGTGCCCTGTTCCTCGCCCCCGCCGCCCCTACCCGTTCCCATCCTTCTGGGGGCTGCGCCCCCAGACCCCCCTTGTCCTCAAACGCCGGACGGGCTAAAAGATCAAGCACCGGCCGGCACCACCCAGCCCGTCCGGCGTTTGAGGACGAGCGCGTTCAGCGCGACAGGGGGGTCTGGGGGCGCAGCCCCCAGGGATGGGTATGGGTAGGGGCGGCGGGGGCGAGGAACAGGGCGGGCCGGGTTCTCAGCCCGTGCGCGCCGTCCCCGTCCCCTTCTCCGCGTCCAGTGCGTACACACACCGGTCCTTGCTGCACGCGTACACCACGCCGTCCTTGACCACCGGCGCACCGGTGATCTCACCGCCCGTCGCCAGCTTCCACCTCAAGCGGCCGTCATCCGCCTTCAGGGTGTAGAGGAGATGGTCCGTCGAGCCGAAGTGGATCCGGCCCTCCGCCACCGCCGGGGCGCCCACGATGTCGCCGCCCGCCTGGAAGCGCCATTTGGGGGTTCCGGTGACCGCGTCCAAGGTGTACAGGCCCTTGCCGCTGCCTACATGCACATGTCCCGCCGCCACCAGCACCGGCTCGATCGACGCCCGCGACTCCGTCGCGATGCGCCACCTGTCCCGCCCGTCCGCCGCGTCGAGGGCGTACACCGTGCCGAGGTAGTCGGCGAGGTAGACGCCACCGCCCGTGACCGCCGGGCCGGGAGCGAAGGTCGGCGGCGAGAGGAACACCGCCGGGGCCTCGAAGTGCCAGCGGACGTGGCCGCCGGAGACGTCGATCGCCAGGACACGGGTGCCCGCGGAGACGTACACCTGGCCGTCGGGGCCCGGGGTCAGCCGTACCGGGACTCCGCCGCAGGAGGTGGCGTCGCCGATCGGGTAGGACCAGCGCTCGTCACCCGTACGGGCCTCCAGGGCGCGCAGGCGGCCTTCCTTCCACACGAACACCGTGCCCTCGTGGACGAGGGGCCCGGCCTCCGGGGACTCGAAGTCCGTCTGGGCGCCGGTGTGCTCCCACAGCTTCTGGCCGGTCGCCGCGTCCCAGCCCTGGACGCCGCCGCCGCGCGTACCGGTGACGACCGTGCCCCGGTCGGCCTTCAGGGAGTACACCCAGGCGTCTGTCGAGAGCCTCCACAGGTCCATGCCCTCCCTCGCGTCGAGGGCGAAGAGCGTCGGGCCGTCAGAGGCGTGGATACGGCCGTCCGCGACCGCCATCGACCAGGCGACGTCCCTCGTCTTGAAGCGGCGGCGGCCCGTCATCACGTCCAGGGCGTGCACCTCGAAGGAGGTGACGTAGACGAGGTCGCCCGCGACGGCCGGGGTGCCCCAGACGTCGTTCGACATCCGGAACCGCCAGGGGCGCCAGCCCGCGGGGGACTCCGGGGGCAGCGGCGGCGCCGGCACGGGGTTCGGGTCGGCGCCGTTGACCCCGGGGCGCGGGCGCGACCAGGAGGCGACCAGACCGGCCTCCGGCGGCGGCGCCTGTACGGCGGCGGCGCGCACGTCGGAGACGCGCGGACCGGGGCCGATGGGCACGGGGGCGCCTGCGAGACGTACGGGGCCGGTGTCCGGCGCTCCGGTGGGTACGGGGGCCGGCATGGGGCCGGGTACGAGACCCGGTCCCGGGCGGGGGTCGAAGGGCGGCGGGTCGTGGGACGGCGGCGGCGGGATCGCCAGCCTGCCGCCGCTGCGGCCACCGGACGCCTGCGGCTTCGCCGCCGGGCGTCCACCACGGCGCGTCTCGATGAGGGTCACCGCCCGCTCGGGCAGCCACGCGGACGCCGTACCGCTGTCGTCGGAGCCGGAGCCGAAGAGGTGGGGGGCCAGCTGGGCCTGGAGGTCGGCGGGGTTGGGGCGGCCTGTGGCCTCCATCTGCATACAGGACTCGATGAGCGGGCGGAGTTCGTCCGGCAGACCTTCGAGGTCCGGGCCCTCCCGGAGCAGCATGAAGACCGTCTCGACGGGGTTGGCGCCGTGGAAGGGGGCGTGTCCGGTGGCCGCGAAGACCAGCATCGAGCCGAGCGAGAACACGTCGCTCGCGCCGGTCACGCTCCGCGAGTCCTTCGCCTGCTCGGGGGACATGTAGGCGGGGGTGCCCACGGCGACGTTCGTCATCGTCAGACGTGTGTTCGACACGCCGGACGCGATACCGAAGTCGATGACCCGGGGGCCGTCCTCCACCACCAGCACGTTGGAAGGCTTGAGGTCACGGTGGACGAGCCCGGCGCCGTGAATGGACTGCAGCGCCTCCGCGACCCCCGCCGCGAGCCAGCGCACCGCCTGGGCCGGCATCGGCCCGCACTCGTTCACTATCTCTTCGAGGGAGGGCGCGGGCACGTACGCGGTGGCCAGCCAGGGCACGGCGGCGCGCGGATCGGCGTCGACGACGGCAGCCGTGTAGAAGCCGGAGACGGCCCGCGCCGCCTCCACCTCACGCGTGAAGCGGACCCGGAACAGCTGGTCCTCGGCCAGTTCCGTACGGACCGTCTTGATCGCCACGCGCCGGCCCGAGGCCGAGCGCGCGAGATAGACCAGCCCCATGCCGCCGGCACCCAGCCGTCCCAGCACCTCGAACGGCCCGATCCGCCGCGGATCGTGCTGCGTCAGCTGATCCACCACTTGCCTGCCACCTCCCCGTACGAGCCGCGTCACCTACATATGTACGCGACCCCGTGCAGCGTCTCACCACCGCCACCGCCTTGGCGGCACGCACCCCGATTCTTCCTGGCCGGGGCACAGGTTGCGAACTCGGGTCCGAAACGGGGTGTCTCCACCCAACCTGGTGCAAAACAGGTCCCCGCAGGGGCGCTCCCGAACCCGCTCACGCCCTCCCGTACCCGCTCCCAGCGGCTCATTTCCGGAGCAGTGCGAACGACGCTCCCTGATTGTCCGTGACGACCGCCACATTCCCGTACGAAGTGTCGAAGGGCGTCGACTGGACGCGACCGCCGAGCCGGTTCACCTCCCCGAGGGCCTCCTCCATGTCCTCGACGGCGAAATGGACCAGGAAATGCGGCGGCATCTCGACCGGGAACACCTCCGACACGGCGGCCCGGCCGAAGTCGGGGGCCGCGTCCGGGCCGAACAGCGCCTCGTGGAAGAGGTTGCCGTAGAAGGTGTTCACGACGTCCGTGTCCCGGGCGTACAGCTCGGCCCAGGCGAAGGTGCGGGGCTCGTGGCTGCGGCCGAATCCGGGGTGCGTACCGGCCTGCCAGAGGCCGAAGACGGCGCCGTCGGGGTCGGTTGCCAGCGCCGTCGTGCCCAGGTCCCCCACGGGAACCGGCGCGGTGATCACCTGTCCGCCGGCCGCGCGGATCCGGGCGACGAGGGCATGGGCGTCCGGGGTGGCGAAGTACACCGTCCAGACGGTGGGCATCCGGCCGTCCGTCTTGTGGGCGAGGGCGGCGACGGGCTCGCCGTCGCACAGGGCCAGCACCAGGCTCTCCTTCTCCTCGAAGGACCACCCGAAAAGCTCACCGTAGAACCGCTTGCCCGCCTCTACGTCGGGCAGCTGGGCGTCCAGCCAGCACGGGACGCCCTCTGTACGGGCGGATGCCCTGTTTTCGGCCATACCGTCAAGCTAACGTTCCTTCACGCATCCCGCAGAGCAGGAACAGCTGTCCCCGACTGCCCCCGCACCCCATTTGCAGTCGGCCGAATCGCGCTCCGATCACCCCTCGGTAAGCTGACGGCATGACAGGACAAGTGCGTACCGTCGACGGCCGTGTGGCCGGTCGGCGTGGGCAGGCGACCCGGCAGAAGCTGCTCGACTGCCTCAGCGAGATGCTCAGCTCCTCCCCTTACCGGGACGTCAAAGTCATCGATGTCGCCCGGAAGGCGGGGACTTCACCCGCGACCTTCTACCAGTACTTCCCGGACGTCGAAGGCGCCGTCCTGGAGATCGCCGAGCAAATGGCCACGGAGGGCGCCGGGTTGACCGAGCTGCTCGCCGGGCGGTCATGGGTCGGCAAGGCCGGGTGGCAGACCGCCCAGGAACTCGTCGACGGGTTCCTGGAGTTCTGGCGCAGGAACGACGCGATCCTCCGGGTCGTCGATCTGGGCGCCGCCGAGGGCGACAAGCGGTTCTACAAGATCCGCATGAAGATCCTCAACTCCGTGAACAACTCCCTTACGGACACGGTCACCGAGCTACAGGCCAAGGGCAAGGTCGACAAGGACGTCAACCCCGCCGCGATGGCCGGCTCTCTCGTCGCGATGCTCGCGGCGGTGGCCTCGCACCAGAGGGGCTTCCAGACCTGGGGTGTGAAACAGGCCGAACTGAAGCCGAACCTGGCCCTGTTGGTCCACCTGGGCGTGACCGGCAAGAAGCCGACGAAATAGCCGACGCGTCCCCTTACTCCAGGTTCCGCAGGCCCTGCCGGGCCCAAGTCCTGTCACGCAGGCGGTGGTTCACTCCGGTTCCGACCGGTGGACCACCGCCTGTCGCGCATCTCCGGTCGTGGGTACGGGGGTTCAGCGCCGTACGATCCGGAAGATCCGTATCTCCCGCTCGACCCGCGCCTGATAGGTCGCGTACGGCGGCCAGAACGCGAGCAGTGCCTTCCAGGCGGCGGCGCGTTCCTCACCGGCCAGCAGTTGGGCCCTGACCGGGATGTCCTCCCCTTTCCAGCTGACCTCGGCGTCGGGGTGGGCGAGGAGGTTGGCGGTCCAGGCGGGGTGGCCGGTACGGCCGAAGTTGGACCCGATGAGCAGCCAGCTCTCGCCTCCGTCGGCTTCCGGCATGCAGGCGAGCGGGGTGCGTCGGGGCAGGCCGCTCTTCGCCCCGCGCACGGTGAGCACGACGCCGGGCAGCAGCTGGGCGCTGAGCAGCACCTTGCCCCTGGTCAGGCGGTGGACGGCTCGGTCGAGGGCGGGGACGACGTGCGGGGCGATCCGAGCGAAGGCGGGGGCCGAGGAGATCCTCTGGACCGCCTTCACGACTCTTGCCGCTGTCACTGGCATCAGACCGCCACCTCTCCCGCGTCGGACTCGTCGAAGAGCCGTGCGGCTTCTGCCGCGTGCGCGCGGAGTCGGTGCGTCGGGCCGAACAGCAGCTCGTCGCCTGCGGCGCGCTTGAAGTACAGCTGGGCCTCGTGTTCCCAGGTGAAGCCGATGCCGCCGTGGAGTTGGATGCCCTCGGCGGCGGCGGTGCGGAGGGAGTCGATCGCCTGGGCGAGAGCGAGGGCGCCTACTCGCTCCCCCTCGCGGGCGGTTGCCCAGGCGGCGTAATAGGCGGCTGAGCGGGCTGCCTGGACCTGGACGTAGACGTCGGCGAGGCGGTGCTTCACGGCTTGGAAGGAGCCGATCGCTCGCCCGAACTGCTCGCGCTTCAGGGCGTGTTCGACAGTCAGTTCCAGGATGCGGGCGGCTGCGCCGACTGCCTCTGCGGCGAGGACTGCGGCCGCCGTGTCTCCGACTCGGGCGAATGGCTCCGCCGGATGGGCAGTTCTTTTCCCGCGGGCCGGTGGGGGCTGGTCGCGCAGTTCCCCGCGCCCCTGAAGGGGCGCGTCTGCGTGGGCGCTCGGAGAGCCGGGGACGTCGGCCTCCTCCCCCAGCAACTCTGCTGCTACGTCCCGTAGTTCAAGGCGCCCTCGTGGCCTGGTGGGGTCCAGGGAGGTCTGGCGGGTGCGGACCAGGCCAGGGGCGTTGCCTTGGGCCAGGAAGAGGAGGGTTCGGGAGCGGGCGTAGCCGCCTGTGTGGGCCGGGATCAGGAGGAGGTCGGCGCTGTGGGCGTCCAGGACCTGGGTCACCTGGCCGTACAGGCGCCAGCCGTCCGGGCGTTGGGTTGCCTGGACGCCGCCCGCACGGCCGCCGCCCGCCCAGTCTCCGCGCGGCTCGCCGGTCAGGGAGAGGACCGTGGACAGGGCGGTGCCGGGGATCGCGAGGGCTGCGGTCAGGGTGCCGGAGGCCATGCGCGGGAGGAGGTCGGCGCGTTGGGCCTCGGTGCCCAGGGCGGTGATCAGGGGCGCTGTCAGTACGGCGGTCGCGAGGAGGGGAGAAGGGGCCAGGGCGCGACCCAACTCCTCCGCCGCCAAGGCCAGTTCCGTCGTCGTGGTGCCGTCGACGCCGCCGTGGGTCTCGGGCAGGGCCAGGCCGGGCAGGCCCAGGTGCTCGGCCAGGGCGGTCCACAGGGCGGGGTCGTACCCGGCCGGGGTGTCTACGGCGGCCCGTACGTCACCGGGTGAGCAGCGCTTGCGGAGCAGCTCGCGGAGGGTACGGCGGATGTGGTCCTGCTCGGGGGTGAAACGGGCGTCCATGACCAGTCCCCCTGGTTCGTTCTCCCGCATGCTTCCTGATGTCTGACGGTCCGTCATATTAGGGCGGACGCCCTCTGCCGCACAGAGCCAGAGCTGATATACCGTCAGATTCATGGTGACTCGATGGTGAGCCGGAAGGTCGCGATCGTCGGGGTGGCCCTGTCGGACTGCGGCCGGGTGGACGACGTAACCCCGTACGCACTGCACGCACAGGCGGCCCGGCGGGCGCTGGCGGACTCGGGGCTCGGCCGGGAGGTGGTGGACGGTTTCGCGTCCGCCGGGCTCGGCACGCTGGCCCCCGCCGAGGTCGCCGAATACCTTGGCCTGCGCCCCACTTGGGTGGATTCCACTTCCGTCGGCGGTTCGACCTGGGAGGTCATGGCGGCGCACGCGGCGGACGCGATAGCCGCCGGTCACGCCAACGCCGTGCTGCTGGTGTACGGGTCGACGGCCCGCGCGGATGTGAAAGCCGGCCGACGGACGGGGAACCTCTCCTTCGGTGCGCGCGGGCCCTTGCAGTTCGAGGTCCCGTACGGCCACACGCTGATCGCCAAGTACGCGATGGCCGCCCGCCGCCATATGCACCAATACGGCACGACCATCGAGCAGTTGGCGTCGGTCGCGGTCCAGGCGAGGGCCAACGCGGCGCTGAACCCGGAGGCGATGTTCCGGACGCCGATCACGGTCGACGAGGTGCTCGACGGCCCGATGATCGCGGACCCCTTCACCAAGCTGCACTGCTGTCTGCGCTCCGACGGGGGCGCGGCGGTGCTGCTGGTGGCGGAGGAGTATGTGCGGGACTGCCGTACGCGGCCGGTGTGGGTCCTCGGCACCGGCGAGCACGTCTCGCACGTCAGCATGTCGGAGTGGGACGACTTCACGGTGTCCCCGGCTGCGGTGAGCGGGCGGATCGCCTTCGAGCGGGCGGGAGTTGGGCCCGAGGAGATGGACTTCGCGGAGATCTATGACGCGTTCACCTATATGACGCTGGTGACGCTGGAGGATCTCGGGTTCTGCGGGAAGGGCGAGGGCGGCCCGTTCGTCGAGGCCGCGAAGGGGCGGCTGAAGGTGGCGGGCGGTGAGCTGCCGGTCAACACGGACGGGGGCGGACTGTCGGCCCAACACCCGGGAATGCGGGGGCTGTTCCTGCTCGTGGAGGCCGTACGCCAGTTGCGGGGGGACGTGGGCGAGACGCGGCAAGTACGCGCCGGGGACGGACAGTTGCCGCGCCTCGCGGTGGCGTCCGGGACGGGCGGATGGTTCTGCTCGTCGGGGACGGTGGTGCTGGCAGCCGACTAGTCGGCTGCCGCCTGTCAGACGAACGCGCGCCAGTCCGCGTGGAGTCGGTCGGAGAGGCGGATGGTGATGAACTCGTCGTTGTCCGCCTTGCCCGCCGTACGGCCGGACGAGAAGGGGAAGTTGTTGTCGTTCAGGACGGCGAGGGTGCGGTCGTCGAGCAGGACGACGTCCTCGATCGTCTGGAACGGGAAGGTGAACGTCTCGTCGAAGCCGCCGAGCTTCTTCGGGTTCGCGATGTCCATCAGGTCGGCGACGAGCGTCTTGTCCATCAGGCCGTCGCCGTTGCGGTCCCGGTTGTCGGCGAGGTAGATCCGCTTGAACTTGGCGGTGGCGCCCTGGCCGCCGTCCCGCTCGATGATCAGGAAGCGGTGCTGGTCGACGGCGATGGCGTCGCCGATCGCGTTGGCCGGCGATTCCAGGCGGTAGGTCCAGTGCGTGCCGGTGTACTCCCGCTTCCGCAGATCGAACTCGTTGAGGCGCAGGTCACCGGGGGTGTCGCCGGTGACGGTGCCTTCGAGGAGCGGGTAGAGGTGCCGTCCGTCGACACCCCGGACCATGCCCTCGAAGCCCTTGCTGCCGCCGAGGGTGGGCGTCTCGCCGTTCAGGTAGGGGTTCTCGGGGGCCTTGACGCCCGCCAGCGAGACGGGCGCGTCGAGCAGTCGCCCCTTCTTGTCGAAGTGCAGCAGGAACGGCCCGAACTCGTCGCCGAGCCAGTACGTGCCGTCGTACGCCTTCACGATCGACTCGACGTCGAAGTCGGCGCCGGTGAGGATCCGGTCGGCGCGGGTGAGGGCGAACGGGACGCGGTGGTACGGGTCGCTGAGGTTGAAGCCGCCGAGGACGGTGACCTTCCCGGTGCGGGTGTCCGGCTTGACGTGGTGGACGCGCAGCAGGAAGTCGGCGCTGTTCGCCTTTCCGCCGTAGCCGTTGTCGGACAGCACGTCGTACGTGCCGTCGTGCCGGTTGACGATGCCGCTGAAGCCCTGGACGGGCTGGGCCGCGAAGGGGGCGGCGATGCCGTTGAACGGGCCCGCGCCGATGGCGGACCCGGACGGCTCGCTGTTCGGGACGAAGGTCTCGGCGGGGAGGGAGGCGAAGCCGGTGAGGGTGGCCTGGCCGTACGTCGCGGGCGTTCTCGCGCCCTCGGCGGAGGCGGGCGCCGCGAGCCCGGCGGTCAGCGCGGCGGCGCTGAGCATGATCAGAAGTCGTCTCATGGCCCGCACGGTAGGGACACCTGATGACGCGCGGCCCAACGGCAAGCGACGTTCCGGCCAGCTACGCGCTCAGGGGCGCAGTTCGGGGATCTCGTCCGTCGCCAGGACATCGGCGACGCGCCACAGCCCGATCCAGCTCTTCGGGGCGACCGACTCGTCGAGCAGTACGGCGTTGACCTGCGGGTCGGGGTCGTCGCAGGCGTCGGCGACGACGGTGACCCTGAGGCCGGTGTCGACCGCCCACCTGGTCGTGGACAGCACGGTCCCGGAGGTGGCGACACCCGCGACGACGATCCGCCCGACCCCGGCGGCATCCAGCCGTTCACGGAGATCGGTGGTGGCGAAGGCGCTGAAGCTGGTCTTGGTCAGCACGGTCTCGCCCTCGGCGGGGGCCAGAAGCGGGTGGATCTGCTCCTGCATGCCCTGCGGGACGACGTAGAAGACGGGCAGTCCGGCCGTACGGGCGGCGGCGAGGGCGCGTGCGGCGCGCTCGGCGACGGAGGGGTCGTGACTGAAGTTGTCGACGATGTACGTGACGTAGTCGAGGGCGAGGAACGCGGTGCCGGTGGCGGGGGTGGCCATGGGGTTCTCCTTGCTGGCGGGAACGGGGCTAAAATCGGAGAGCACGCCCCGGTTAGCTGCCCACACCGTACCGGAGACCTCGCCCCGCTTAAAGGGCGTACGAGAATTCACGACGAGGGAGACCCGTAGATGCCGCCAGAGAACCGGCCCCTGCGTGCCGACGCCCGCCGCAACCGGGACCGGCTGCTGGAGGTGGCACGGGAGGCGTTCGCGGCCGAGGGGCTCTCGGTCTCACTGGACGAGATCGCGCGCCGGGCGGGCGTAGGGCCGGGCACGCTGTACCGCCACTTCCCCACGAAGGAGGGCCTGTTCGAGGCGGTGGTCCATGAGCGGCTCGACCCGCTCCTCGCCGAGGCCAAGGCCCTGCGCGACGCGGACGACCCGGGCGCGGCACTCTTCACGGTCCTGGACCGGCTGGTGACGGACGCGGTGACGAAGGCGGATCTGATCGACGCGATCGCCCACGCGGGCGCCGAGGTCCAGGCAACGGTCGACGCGACCTCAGCCGACCTCCACCGCACACTCGGCCACCTGCTGACCCGAGCCCAGTCGGCAGGCACGATCCGCACCGACATCACCATCACGGACCTGATGGCCCTCGTTTCGGGCATCCTGCTGGCCCTACGCCACCGGGCGAACGCGGGCGCGAACCCGAGACTGGCACTGGCGGTCCTGTGCGACGGACTACGGGCGGGGGCGTGACCGGGTCCGACGACGGTGGCGGGGGTTCACCAGTGCTCTTGATGGGGCCGCAGGCCCCCACAGGGGCGCGGGGAACTGCGCGACCAGCCACAACGCCGCCGCGGCCGGCCCCCGACAGAAGACCTACGAACAGGCCCCGCACAGCCCCCGGTAAGTCACCTCAACCTGAGACACGGTGAAGCCGAAGCGTTCCTCCGCCGGCAGGTCCGCCAAGGGATTCCCCGTGGGATGGACGTCCCGGATCATCCCGCAGTTGGAGCAGATCAGATGCTGATGAGGATGGTGCGCGTTCGGGTCGTACCGCTTCGCCCGCCCATCCGTGGCCACCTCTATGACCTCCCCCAGGGACACCAATTCCCCCAGGGTGTTGTAGACGGTCGCCCGAGAAATCTCGGGCAACCGCTGAGCCGCACGCGCGTGCACCTCGTCAGCCGTCAGATGGACGTGCTCGCCGTCGAGGACCTCCGCAACGACACGCCGCTGGGAAGTCATCCGCCAGCCGCGTCCACGCAGTCGCTCCAGCAGGTCGCTCATATCGTTCACCTATTCAGGTTCGGTGGAATACACGGATTTTACCAGTGGACGTCCGGGTTCCGATAGGATATGGATTTGTCACACTTCTTGACTTGGACCTTGTCCATTGTAGGATCGCTTACGGCGATGGCCAAGGGAGCCAAGGGACAGGAAGAGACTCCAGTGCGGCACCAGTGCGGCAGGAGACAGCAGCGACGTGACGGCGTGTGTGACCTCCTCCACGTGCCCGACCGTCCCCCCACCCCCCAGTTCCTGAGCACGCAGTTCGTCAGCACCACCGAGATCTGCCCCGTCCGGAAGGATTCCCATGTCTGAGAACCATGACGCGATCGTCACCGACGCGAAAACCGAGGGCACGGGTGGCTGCCCGGTCGCGCACACCCGCGCCCCGCACCCGACCCAGGGCGGCGGCAACCGCCAGTGGTGGCCCGAGTCGCTCAACCTGAAGATCCTCGCGAAGAACCCGGCCGTCTCGAACCCGCTGGGCGAGGAGTTCGACTACGCCGCCGCCTTCCAGACCCTCGACCTCCCCGCCGTGAAGCAGGACATCGCGGCGGTGCTGACGGACTCCAAGGACTGGTGGCCGGCCGACTTCGGGCACTACGGCCCGTTCATGATCCGGATGGCCTGGCACAGCGCGGGCACCTACCGCATCAGCGACGGCCGCGGTGGCGGCGGCGCCGGTCAGCAGCGCTTCGCCCCCCTGAACAGCTGGCCGGACAACGGCAACCTCGACAAGGCCCGCCGTCTGCTGTGGCCGGTCAAGAAGAAGTACGGCCAGAACCTCTCCTGGGCCGACCTCATGATCCTCGCGGGCAACGTGGCCCTGGAGTCGATGGGCTTCGAGACCTTCGGCTTCGGCGGCGGCCGCGCGGACGTCTGGGAGCCCGACGAGGACGTGTACTGGGGTCCCGAGAAGGTCTGGCTCGACGACGAGCGCTACACCGGCGACCGTGAGCTGGAGGAGCCCCTCGGCGCCGTCCAGATGGGCCTCATCTACGTCAACCCCGAGGGCCCCAACGGCAACCCGGACCCGCTCGCCGCGGCCCGCGACATCCGCGAGACGTTCCGCCGTATGGCGATGAACGACGAGGAGACCGTCGCCCTCATCGCCGGTGGCCACACCTTCGGCAAGACCCACGGCGCGGGCCCGGCGGACGCCGTCGGCCCCGACCCCGAGGCCGCGCCGATCGAGCAGCAGGGCTTCGGCTGGAAGAGCACGTACGCCTCCGGCAAGGCCGGCGACGCGATCACCAGTGGCCTGGAGGTCACCTGGACCGCCACGCCGACCCAGTGGAGCAACGGGTTCTTCAAGAACCTCTTCGAGTACGAGTACGAGCTGACGCAGAGCCCGGCCGGAGCCAACCAGTGGGTGGCGAAGAACGCCGAGGCGATCATCCCCGATGCGCACGACGCGTCGAAGTCGAAGCTCCCGACGATGCTCACGACCGACCTGTCGCTGCGCTTCGACCCGGCGTACGCGGAGATCTCCCGTCGCTTCTACGAGAACCCGGACCAGTTCGCGGACGCCTTCGCCCGCGCCTGGTTCAAGCTGACCCACCGTGACCTGGGCCCGGTCGTCCGCTACCTCGGCCCCGAGGTCCCGTCCGAGACGCTGCTCTGGCAGGACCCGCTGCCCGAGGTCACGCACGAGCTGGTCGACGCCGCCGACATCTCCGCCCTCAAGGCGCAGATCCTCGCCACCGGCCTCACGGTCTCCCAGCTGGTCTCCGTCACCTGGGCCGCCACGTCCTCCTTCCGCGGCAGCGACAAGCGCGGCGGCGCCAACGGTGCCCGGATCCGCCTCCAGCCGCAGGCCGGCTGGGAGGTCAACCAGCCGGACGAGCTCGCCACGGTGCTGCGCGCCCTGGAAGGTGTCCAGGAGGCCTTCAACGCCGGCCAGTCCGGCGGCAAGCAGATCTCGATCGCCGACGTGATCGTCCTCGCGGGTGCCGCGGGCGTCGAGAAGGCGGCCAAGGACGCCGGCTTCGACATCGAGGTCCCCTTCACGCCGGGCCGCGCGGACGCGACGCAGGAGCAGACGGACGTCGAGTCCTTCGCCGCTCTGGAGCCGACCGCCGACGGGTTCCGCAACTACCTCGGCAAGGGCAACCGCCTACCCGCCGAGTACCTGCTGCTCGACAAGGCCAACCTGCTCAACCTGAGCGCCCCCGAGCTGACCGTCCTCGTCGGCGGCCTGCGCGTCCTCGGCGCGAACTACCAGGGCTCCTCCCACGGTGTCTTCACCGACACCCCCGGCAAGCTGACGAACGACTTCTTCGTCAACCTGCTGGAGCTGGGCACCGAGTGGACGGCCACGTCCGAGGACCAGAACACCTTCGAGGGCCGCGACGAGTCCGGCCAGGTCAAGTGGACCGGCACCCGTGCCGACCTGGTCTTCGGCTCCAACTCGGAGCTGCGCGCGGTCGCGGAGGTCTACGGCAGCGACGACGCCAAGGAGAAGTTCGTCAAGGACTTCGTCAAGGCGTGGGTCAAGGTCTCGAACGCGGACCGCTTCGACCTCGTCTGATCCACAGCACAGCCGAGTACTGACGTCCGGGTCGGCCCTCACGGGTCGGCCCGGACGTTTTTCGTGAATAGCCGATACTCGTCCCCATGTCACCGCGCCCGGAACCGGATCTTCCCGACCTCCACGACCTCCACGAGCTGCTCAGAACCCTGCGAGTGTGGTCCCCCGAGGTCACGACCCTGCCCGACTTCGACCCGTCGACGGCCCCCGCCGAACCCCTCCCCCTCTTCACCACCTGGTTCGCGGAGGCGGTGGCGGCCGGTCAGCCGGAGCCGCACACCATGTCCCTGGCGACATCGGACGCGGACGGCCTGCCCGACGTACGGACCGTGATGCTGCACGGCGCGGACGCCGACGGCTGGTCCTTCGCCTCGCACTCCGGGAGCGCCAAGGGCCGACAGCTGGCGGCACGCCCGTACGCGGCGCTCCACTTCTACTGGCCGACGCTGGGCCGCCAGATCCGGCTGCGGGGGCCCGTGGAGTCCGCCCCCTCCTCCGAAGCCCAGGCCGACCTGCACGCCCGCTCGACGGGAGCACTGGCCGCCGCGCTGACCGGCCGCCAGAGTGAAGTGCTGGGCTCGCTGGCCGAGTTGGCGAGTGTGTCGCAGGCCGCCTGGGAACGGGCACAGCGCGAACCGGACGCCCCCTCCCCGACCTGGACCCTGTACCGACTGCGCCCGGACGAGGCCGAGTTCTTCCAGGGCGAGGCCCAGCGACGGCACGTACGGCTCAAGTACCGCCGTACGGAGGCGAATTCGAAGACGGGTTGGCTCAGGGAGCTGCTGTGGCCGTAGGCAGGGCGGCTTCCGGGTCCTGGGCGATGCGCCCGTGCAGATGCACATCCCGGAACACGTCCTGCCGCCCCTCCTCGAACATCGCGCCCCGCAGGGTCCCCTCGTACCGGAATCCGCAGTGTTCGGCGACGCGGCAGGAGGCGTCGTGGCCGAGGGCGTGGCCGAGTTCCAGGCGGTTGAGGCCGAGGGTGTCGAAGGCCCAGCGGGTGCCGAGGGCGAGGGCACGGGTGGCGACGCGCCTGCCGCGGGCCTCGGGGAGGACCCAGTAGCCGACGCGGGCGAGGCGGATGAAGGGGTCGATGTCGTTGACGCCCAGGTGGCCGAGTATCGCGCCGCTGACGGCGTCCGTGACACAGAAGGACACCCGGGTGCCGTCGGCCGCGGTCCCGGAACGGGTGCCGAGGGAGTCCCGGGCGCTGTCGAGGTCGGTGACCGGCTTCATGGGGGTGTTCCAGCGCCTGAAGTCCGGGTCGGTCAGCCCGCGCAGCCACGCGTCGACGTCGGGGTCGGAGTCCGCGCGCCACTGCCGCAGCCGCAGTCCGTGACCGAGCAGTTCGGGAAACTCGGGGATGGAGCGGGTGAGGGACCACTCATGGATATGGGCCATCACCCTATTGAAGCCGCACGGCTGTACGACTCCCACCCCGGGGACGGAACACGGGCACCCCCTCCCGAAAAGCGACCTCCAGCCCCATCCCGACCCGCAACTCACCTCCGGTGGCGTCCACCACCTCGGTCATCATGCGGGGCCCCTCGTCGAGATCGACGACGGCGGCGACGTACGGCGTCCGCTCCCCGAAGGGCGGCAGATCATTGCGATGGACGACGGACCAGGTGTAGAGCGTGGCCAGCCCACTCGCACCCTCCCACCCCACGTCCTCGCTCCAGCAGAACGGGCAGAACTCCCGGGGGTAGTGATGCGCCCGCCCACACCCACCACACCGCCGCACGAGCAGCCGCCCGTCGGCAGCCGCGTCCCAGTAGATGCGCGTGAAGGCGTCGACGTCGGGGATGTCGTATCGGTCCGTGCTCGTGCCCACTGCGGCCCCCTGTACAACTGCCTTGATCTGACGGTACGTCAGGTCAAGTATGACGTCACCGCACTCACACAACCAGGCCCCCTACGCCACTCGACCCACCCACTCCTCCCGCAGTCGTGATCAATCCGCAACCAATTCCGAGCTTGACCGAGACCCAACAAGTGATCAGGTGAATACGCTCAGGCACATGACCGACTCCTCGACAGCGCCTTCGACCTCGACTTCTACGCCTCCCGTGTACGTCATCGGCGGCGGGCCCGGTGGTCTCGCCGTCGCGTACGCGCTGCGGGCCCAGGGGGTGCGGGCCGTGGTGCTGGAGCGGGGGGAGCGGGTCGGGACGTCCTGGCGGCGGCACTACGACCGGCTGCATCTGCACACCACCCGGCGGCTGTCCTCGCTGCCGGGCCTGCCGATGCCGCGTTCCTTCGGGCGATGGGTGTCGCGGGACGACGTCGTGCGCTACCTGGACAAGTACGCCGAGTACCACGAGCTGGAGGTCGTCACCGGCGTCGAGGTGTCCCGGGTCGAGCGGACCGCCGACGGCACCGGCTGGCTGCTGCACGCCACCGGCGGGCGCGAGCTGACCGGCAGCGCGGTCGTCATCGCCACCGGGACCAACCACACACCCCGGATTCCCGACTGGCCCGGGCGCGACGCCTACCGCGGCGAACTGCTGCACGCCGCCCAGTACCGCAACCCCGCGCCCTACGCCGGCCGCGACATCCTCGTCGTCGGCATCGGCAACACCGGCGCCGAGATCGCCGTCGACCTGATCGAGGGCGGGGCCTCCCGGGTGCGGCTGTCGGTCCGTACGGCTCCGCACATCGTGCGGCGGTCCACGGCCGGCTGGGCGGCCCAGTTCACGGGCATCCTCGTACGACGGCTGCCGGTACGCCTCGTAGACAAGCTCGCCGGCCCGATGGCCAAGGTGAGCGTCCCCGACCTGTCCGCCCACGGCCTGCCCCGCCCGGACACCGGCCTGTACTCGCGCGTCACCGCCGGCTCGATCCCGGTCCAGGACGTCGGCCTCATCGACGCCGTGCGCAAGGGGCGGGTCCAGATCGTCGCCGCGGTGGAGGGCTTCGAGGACGGCAAGGTCGTCCTCGCCGACGGCGAGCACCTCGAACCGGACGCCGTCATCGCCGCCACCGGTTACCTCCGCGGCCTGGAAGGCCTCGTCGGCCACCTCGACGTACTCGACACCCGCGGCAAGCCGGTCGTCCACGGCCCGCACTCCCCGAAGAACGCGCCAGGGCTCTTCTTCACCGGCTACACCAACCCCATCAGCGGCATGTTCCGGGAAATGGCGATCGACGCGGCACGCATCGCGAAGGCGGTGGCACGGCAGGCCGCCGTACGCGGCTGACCGAGCCCGGCCGCCCGCCTCACCGCCGGGGCCTTTCCACAGCTTCTGTGTGCACAGCGGTTCCTGACACAGTGTCAGTTCAGTAACCTGACACTGCGTCAGTTAATTGGCTGTCACACAGGAGCGGGCGGACCGATGCTTGGATCAACCCACGGCACCCTCACCACCGACTCCCGCCGGGCCCGGGTCATCGCCTGCGGCGAGCAGCCCTCGCCGGTCGTGCACGGCAGGCCCGCCGATGTCGACGATCTCGACGTCGGCGGCCGGCCGCTGTACGCCGGCGTGCCCGATCTCGACCGCTTCTTCCGGCCCGAGTCCCTGGCGGTGGTCGGTGCCTCGGACGCCGAGGGGCGGCCGAACACCGGTATCACCCGACAGTTGCTGGCGTGGGCCGAGCGGGTCGGTGCCCGGCTGCACCCGGTGCACCCGACCCGCGAGGCCGTCTTCGGCATACCCTGCTTCCCTTCCGTCGCCGACCTGCCCGAGCAGGTCGATCTCGCCGTGCTCCTGGTCGCCGATCCCCTTCCCGTGGTCGAGCAACTCGCCGAGGCCAAGGTGAAGTTCGCCGTCGCCTTCGCCTCGGGGTTCGCGGAGACGGGCGAGGCGGGCGCGGAGGCACAGGCCCGGCTGACAGCCGCCGTACGCCGCTCCGGTCTCCGGCTCCTCGGTCCGAACACCAACCTCAACGCCTTCGAGCACTTCCGCGAGGACCTCGACGGCCCGGCGATCGCCCTGATCACCCAGTCCGGCCACCAGGGCCGCCCCGTCTTCGCCCTCCAGGAACTCGGCATCCGCCTCTCGCACTGGGCCCCCACCGGCAACGAGGCCGATCTGGAGACCGCCGACTTCATCTCGTACTTCTCCGAACAGCCCGAGGTGGGCGCCATCGCCTGCTACGTCGAGGGCCTGAAGGACGGCCGCTCCTTTCTCCTGGCCGCCGACCGGGCCGCCCGGCGCGGAGTCCCGGTCGTCGCCGTCAAGGTGGGCCGCACCGAGACCGGCGCCCGCACCGCCGCCTCCCACACCGGCAAACTGACCGGCGCCGACACGGTGGTGGACGCGGCGATGCGGCAGTACGGAGTGATCCGCGTCGACGGACTCGACCAACTCCAGGACACGTCAGCCCTGTTGGCCCGCGCCCGCCGCCCGCTCGCCGACGGGGTCGCCGTCTATTCGATCTCTGGCGGCACGGGCGCGCACTTCGCGGACCTGGCGACCGAGGCGGGGCTGCACCTCCCGCAGCTGTCCACCGCCAAGCAGGCCGAACTCCACGAGTGGATACCCGACTACCTGAACGTGGCCAACCCCGTCGACAGCGGCGGGCATCCGGTCGGCGACTGGCGCGGCCGGAAGATCATCGACGCGATCCTCGCCGACCCCGAGGTGGGGGTCCTGGTCTGTCCGATCACCGGCCCCTTCCCCCCGATGAGCGACAAGCTCGCGCGCGACCTCGTGGAGGCGGCCGAGCAGACGGACAAGCTGGTGTGCGTGATCTGGGGGTCGCCGGTCGGCACGGAGTCGGCGTACCGCGAGACCCTGCTCGGCTCCTCCCGCGTGGCCACCTTCCGCACCTTCGCGAACTGTGTGACGGCGGTCCGGGCCCACCTCGACCACGCCCGCTTCACCGCCTCCTACCGCTCCCCCTTCGACGAGGCCCCGCGCACCCCGTCCCCGAGTTTCCGCAAGGCGCGGGCGCTGATGCGACCGGGCGAGACACTGAGCGAACACGCGGCCAAACTGCTCCTGCGCGCGTACGGAATCCGCGTACCGCGCGAGCAGTTGGTGACCAGCGCGGCGGCGGCCGTCCGGGCGGCGGGGCTGGTGGGCTACCCGGTGGTGATGAAGGCGTCGGGCGGCCAGATCGCCCACAAGACGGAACTCGGCCTGGTGAAGATCGGGCTGACCTCGGCCAGCCAGGTCCGCGACGCCTACCGCGAGCTGACCGACATCGCCCGCTACGAGGACGTGGCCCTGGACGGCGTACTCGTGTGCCAGATGGTCGAGCGGGGCGTCGAGATGGTCGTCGGCGTCACGCACGACGACCTGTTCGGCCCGACGGTGACGGTAGGACTCGGCGGTGTCCTCGTCGAGGTCCTGCGGGACACCGCCGTACGCGTGCCGCCCTTCGGCGAGGAGCAGGCGCGGGACATGCTGACCGAGCTGCGCGGGCGGGCCCTGCTGGACGGGGTCCGGGGGCGCCCCCCGGCCGACCTGGACGCGCTCGTCGAGGTCGTGATGCGGGTGCAGCGCATGGCCCTGGAACTCGGGGACGAGCTGGCGGAGCTGGACATCAACCCGCTGATGGTGCTGCCCAGGGGGCAGGGCGCGGTGGCGCTGGACGCGCTCGCGGTGTGCGGCCCGGGACCGGACGGGGACTCCGACCAGCCACTGCCCTAGCCACCGTAGAAAACGGAGCAGCACCCCCATGACTTCCTCCCCCGAAAAATCCGTTGAGCCCGTTGAGTCATTGGTACTGCACGCCACTGACAATCAGGTCTCGTGGATCACCCTCAACCGCCCCGAAACCCTCAACGCCATCACCCCTGACCAGCGAGAACGCCTGATCCAACTTTTCTCGGACGCCTCCGCCGACCCCACCGTACGAGCGGTCGTCCTCACGGGCACGGGCAGGGGTTTCTGCACGGGCGCGGACCTGCGAGGCGGGGGTCAGTCCACCGGCGAACGGATCGCAGGTGACGTGGCCCGGGTCATCCGCCAGGGCGCCCAGCGCCTGATCTCGGCGGTCCTGGACTGCGAGAAGCCGGTGATCGCGGCGGTGAACGGCACGGCGGCCGGCCTGGGCGCCCACCTGGCGCTCGCCTGCGACTTGGTTCTAGCCACCGAACAGGCCCGTTTCATAGAGGTGTTCGTACGCCGGGCCCTGGTCCCCGACGGCGGCGGCGCATACCTCCTCCCCCGCCTGATCGGCCCCCAGCGTGCGAAGGAGCTGATGTTCTTCGGCGACGCGCTGACCGCCCCGGACGCGGAACGTCTGGGCCTGGTCAACCGGGTCGTACCGGCGGAGGACCTCCACAAGACGGCCCGCGAATGGGCGGAACGCCTGGCCACGGGCCCGACCCGCACCCTCGCCCTCACCAAGCAGCTGATCAACGCCTCCCTCGACAGCGACCGCACGTCGGCCTTCGCCGCCGAGGCCACCGCCCAGGAGATCAACATGACGACGGCGGACGCGACGGAAGGCGTCGCAAGCTTCGTGGAACGCCGAACCCCTCGCTACAACGGCAGCTGACTCCCCTACAGGGCTTCACTTCTGACGATCCGTCAGTTCCAATGGAACGTATGTTGGGACAAGCGGGAATGGCGGCGGCTGCCGTCCGTTATCTCAGATCGGCCGGCGCACCCACGGTCGCGGCCCCCGTCGAAGCGCTGCCCCGGCCGAACTTACGGGCCGTCGGCGACGACGAGCGGGCGCCGGTCGCACCGGCCGAATTCCGGCGCGTACTGGGCAACTTCGCGACCGGCGTCACCGTCATCACCGCCCCGCCCGCCGAAGGCGAGACCGCCCCCGCCGGCTTCGCCTGCCAGTCCTTCGCCGCCCTCTCCCTCGACCCGCCCCTCGTCGTCTTCATGGTCGGCCGTACGTCGAGGACGTGGCCGCTGATCGCCCGCGCGGGCGTCTTCTGCGTCAACGTACTGGGCGCCGGGCAGGGCGAGTTGTGCCGCGGTTTCGCGCGGAGCGGCACGGACAAGTTCGCGGGCGTCGACCACGAGCCGACGCCCGTCTCCGGCTCCCCCCGCCTCGCGGGCGCCGCCGCCTGGGTCGACTGCACGATCCAGGCGGTGCATACGGGCGGCGATCACTTGATCGTCGTGGGGCGAGTGGAGTCGCTGGGGACGGGCGACGACGAGGACCCCCCGCTGCTGTTCCATCGCGGGCGGTTCACCCGACTCGAGGACGACCAGGACGCCCTCAGGCAGCCGCCAACCTCCACAGCGACGTGACTCCCGCGGCGCTGGCCGCGCGCAGGGGGTCGGTGCGGTTCCGCGCCCGGGTATGACACGGTCGGGTACCGATCCGGTCGACCATTCCGTGGGCAGGAAAACCCGGTCGCGGTCGATCAAGGACCCTGGAACCATTTCGCCATGAGCACGGAACCCGTCGACCAAGCGCGACGTCTCGCCCAGGGGCTCTTCCCCGATGCGCTCGCCGTGATCCTCGCCGGGTCGACGGCTGCCGGGCGGGCCACTCCCCGCAGTGACTTGGACATAGCGGTCCTCGTCGAGGACGGTGGCGAGACCTGTCGGGAGACGATTCGGTTCGAGGGACGTGTCGTGGAGCTCTTCGTCCACACCCGTGCCGGTCTCATGGAGCTCTTCGCGGCGGACGTCGCCGCACGTCGTGCGGTCCTGATGAGCATGTACGCCGCCGGGATCGTCCTGGTCGACACGAATGGTGAGGCCGAGCGTGCGCGTGCCCTGGCCGAAGCGAACCTCCGAAAGGGGCCGCCGGCACTGGAACCGGGGACGGTCGAGACGAAGCGGTACGGGCTGACGGACGCCCTGGACGATCTCGCTGACGCGGGAGACCGCATCGAGCGGCTGGCAGTGGCCGGGTTCGTTCTCGACACAGCGGCCGACCTGCTCTGCGACCACCACCACGCCTGGATCGGTCGCGGGAAGTGGTTGCCGCGACGCCTTCTGGAGGCAGACGCGGAGCGTGGGGCCGCCCTGCTGGAAGGGCACCTGCACCTGTGCGAGTCGGGAGACCCCGAGCGCCTGATCGACGCGGCCATGGAGATCCTCGACCTGGTCGGCGGGCCTCTCCGAGAGGGCTACCGCCGGACCTGGCATGGCGTCATTGAATCGGTTGCCGCTGCTCCCGGGCGTTGACGGGGTGTCACGGTCCCCCGCCGCCGGAATCCCTCAGGCCAAGGCCCCCACCACCCCGCCCACCGGCCGCCGCCGTATAACCAACGCCATCAACGCCGCAGCCGCACACAACGCCCCCGACGCATACCAGACAACGTCGTACGACCCGAAGACATCCCGCGCCATGCCACCCAGGAAGGCCACAAACGCCGCCCCCACCTGATGCGAAGCGAGCACCCAGCCGAAGACGATCGCGCTGTCGTCGCCGTAGTGCTCGCGGCACAGGGCGATCGTGGGCGGGACCGTGGCGACCCAGTCGAGGCCGTAGAAGACGATGAAGAAGATCATCGGCGGGTGGATCGAGGGTGCCAGCAGCATCGGGAGGAAGAGGAGCGAGACCCCTCGCAGCGCGTAGTACACCGCCAGCAGTCGACGCGGTTCGTAGCGGTCGGTGAACCAGCCGGAGGCTATCGTGCCGACCACGTCGAAGACCCCGATGACCGCCAGGAGCGAGGCGGCTGCCGTTATCGGCATGCCGTGGTCGTGGGCCGCCGGTACGAAGTGGGTCTGGATCAGGCCGTTCGTCGAGGCTCCGCAGATCGCGAAGGTGCCTGCCAGGAGCCAGAACGGGCCCGTGCGCATCGCCGAGAAGAGAACCTTCACCGTGCGGCGCGCCGCGCCTTGTACGGGGGCCGGCTTCGGTACGAACTCCCGCGCCCCGTACGGCTTCAGGCCCACGTCCGCCGGGTGGTCGCGCAGCAGCAGCCAGACGAAGGGGATGACCGTCAGGGCGGCCAGGGACACCGTGACCGCCGCCGGGCGCCAGTCGTACGTCTCGATGATCCACGACAGCAGCGGCAGGAAGATCAGCTGGCCCGAGGCAGAGGCGGCCGTGAGGATGCCCGTCACCAGGCCCCGGCGCTCCGTGAACCAGCGGTTGGTGACCGTCGCCGCGAAGGCCAGCGCCATCGAACCGCTGCCCAGGCCCACCAACAGGCCCCAGCACAGCATCAGTTGCCAGGCCGCCGTCATCCACACGGTCAGGCCCGAGCCCAGCGCGATGACCGCGAGGGCCACCGCCACGACCCGCCGGATGCCGAACCTGTCCATCAGCGCGGCGGCGAACGGCGCCGTCAGCCCGTACAGCGCCAGGTTGATGGAGACGGCGGCGCCGATCGTGCCGCGCGACCAGTCGAACTCGTCGTGCAACGGGTCGATGAGCAGGCCGGGCAGGGAACGGAAGGCGGCGGCACCGATGATCGTCACGAACGCCACGGCGGCGACGAACCACGCCCGGTGGATGCGGGGGCGAGGCCCCAGGCCCGGCTTCCGGAGATCACTGGCGGCAGCAGCGGTACCGGAGGCATCAGCAGTACCGGCGGCGTCGGATGTCTCTGTCGTCGTCACGCCGTCAAGCTTCCGACCTGCGAACTCCCCGAACGAGTGGCCGGAGAGACAGCATTCGCTAGGATCGGGCCATGGCCATCACCCCCACCCGTCCTCAAGCCTCCACCCGCCCACAAGGGCACGCGGACTTCCGCCCCCACCGCGTCGTAGTCCTCGCCCTCGACGGTCTGCTCCCCTTCGAGCTGGGCATCCCGCACCGCATCTTCGGCCGCCCCAAGGACGCCCGGGGCCGGCATCTGTACGAGGTCGTGACCTGCTCGATCCGCCCGCCGGGCCCGGTCGAGACCGACGCCGACTTCGCCATCCAGGTCGCCCACGGCCCGGAGGCCCTGGCCACCGCCGACACGGTGATCGTCCCGGCGTCATACCAGCTCGGCCCGGTCTTCGAGGAGGGCGTGCTGACCGACGAACTGGCCGCCGCCGTCGCCCACATCCGGCCCGGCACCCGGCTCGCCTCCATCTGCACCGGCGTGTACGTCCTCGCCGCCGCCGGACATCTCGACGGCCGCCCGGCCACCACGCACTGGGCCGACGCCGAGCACTTCCAGCGGACCTTCCCGAAGGTCGAGGTCGACGCGGACGTCCTGTTCATCGACGACGGCGACGTGCTGACCTCTGCCGGTGTCGCGGCGGGGCTCGACCTGTGCCTGCACATGGTGCGCCGCGACCACGGCGCCGCCGTCGCCAACGAGGTGGCCCGCCGTACGGTCGTACCGCCGCACCGGGACGGCGGGCAGGCCCAGTACATCCAACGCCCGGTACCGGCACCCCAGTTGGCGACCACGACCGGCGCCCGCGCCTGGGCCCTGGGCCGGCTCCACGAACCGCTCCAGCTGCGCGACATGGCCGAGCAGGAGTCGATGTCGGTACGGACGTTCACGCGCCGGTTCCGTGAGGAGGTCGGCGTCAGCCCCGGCCAGTGGCTCACCCAGCAGCGCGTGGAACGGGCCCGGCATCTCCTGGAGTCCACCGACCTGTCCGTCGACCAGGTGGCCCGGGACGCGGGCTTCGGCACGGCCCAGTCGATGCGGCAGCACCTACAGGCGATCCTCGGCGTCACGCCGACCGCGTATCGCCGTACCTTCCGGTCCGGGGGTACCTTCCCGTCCGGGGGCGTGGGGGCGGGCGGGAGCGACCGGATCGGCGCCATGCGCTGAGCCCGGCGCCGAGTCCCGCGCCGAACGGTCACCAGAACGTATCTCGCCCCACCATCCGACCCCCGTCAGCACCAGCGTCAGGGCCACGCCGGCCAGGACGGCCGTGGACGGTGCCGTCACCTGGAGCAGGGCGCCCGCGAGCGAACCCGCCGCCGCGTAACCCGCGCTGGCGGCCGCGTACATGACCGAGTAGCCCGCGGCCAGCGCACTGGCCGGAAGCACCTCGCGCAGGGACAGATTGCGGGTGACCAGCGCGCCCGACTGGAGCATGCCGCCCACGGCCAGCGCTACGGCGATCCCGGCCGTGTCCGGTATCAGCGCGGCGGCGGTCACACAGACCGACATGCCGCCGATCAGCACCACGCTTCGGGTCCGCAGCCGTCCCGGCCAGGCCCGGACGCCGTAGAGGAAGGCGCCCAGTCCCGCGCCCACCGCCAGTCCGGTCAGGATCGGGCCGGACCAGCCGACGCCGATGCCGCGCTGTTCGAGCAGCGCGGGCAGGACGAGTTCGGCCAGGCCGAGCAGGGTGAGCCCGGCCGCACCCGTGACGTACACCGGCCAGGCGGCGACCAGCAGCCCGAGCAGCGAAGGGCCCCTCCTCCCCGTCCCCTCCGTCCGGTGCTCGTCGGGTACCGCCCAGCCCGCCGGAAGCAGCCACAGGCCCACGATCGACGACGCCATCAGCGCGGCGGCGAGGAGCAGCGGGACGCGCGGCGCCACGCCCAGCGCGAGGCCGGTGACGGCGGCCGGGGAGACGGCCCATATACCGGAGTTCAGCATGGACTCGGTGGACAGTGCCTGCGTCACGGCACGCGCCGGGACCAGGGTCGTGAGCATCGCGCGCAGCCCGCCGGCGACCGCGGCCGGAGCCCCACCGGCCAGGAACGCGAACGCGGCGAGGGTCACGGGATGCGCCCCCGGCAGCACTCCGAGCCCCACGAATCCGGCGGTCCCGGCCGCGAGTGCCGCAGCCAGCTGAGGACGGGCCCGGTCGGGACGCAGCCGCAGGCCGACGACCGGAGCGCCGATCATCTCCCCGATCACGAACGCGGCGGCGAGCGCGGCGCCCAGGGCATAGCCACCCGGGCGTTCGCGCACCAGGAACACCAGGGCCAGCGGAGCCATGGCCACCGGCACCCGAGCACCCACGGAGGTGCAGGCCCAGATCAGGACCTGCTTCGAGGCGACGTCGCGATAGCTCATGGGCCGAAGGTAGAGGTCGGCACCGACAACGCCCCAGGGGTTTTCCGGCACCTGTGGACAACTCCTGGCATGCCCCACTCAAAGAGCGCTAGAAGGCACCCCTCGCCCCTCAGAACGTCAGCACCCCCCGAGCCACCCGCCCCGCCTCCGCGTCCCCCACCGCCTTCTCGAAGTCCTCGACCGGATACGTCTCGGTCACCAACTCGTCGAGCAGCAGCCGCCCTTCGCGGTACAGCTCGGCGTACAGCGCGATGTCCCGCTGGGGCCGCGAGGACCCGTACCGGCAGCCCAGGATCGACTTGTCCAGGTACATCGACGAGACGAGGAAGGACGCCTCGGCGGTGGCGGGCGGTACGCCGAGCAGCACCGCCTGACCGTGCCGGTCGAGCAGGTCGATGGCCTGCCGTACGAGTTCCACGCGCCCCACGCACTCGAACACATGGTCGGCACCCGGCGGCAGAACCTCCCGTACCCCCTCCGTGGACGTCAGGAAGTGGGTCGCGCCGAACCGCCGGGCCACCTCCTCCTTGGCCGGGTTCGCGTCCACAGCGACGATCCGCAGGGCCCCCGCGATCCGCGCCCCCTGAAGGACGTTCAGCCCGACCCCACCCGTACCGATCACCACCACACTGTCCCCGCGGTCCACCTTGGCCCGGTTGAGCACGGCACCCACCCCGGTCAGCACCCCACACCCGATGAGCGCGGCGGAGGACATGGGGATGTCCTTCGGGATGCGCACCGCCTGCACGGCCTTCACCACCGTCCGTTCCGCGAAGACCGAGTTGGACGCGAACTGGAACACCGGTCGCCCGCCCCGAGTGAACGGCCGCCCGGGGCGCCCGATCGCCTGCCGGCACATGGTCGGCCGCCCCCGGTCGCACTCCGCGCACGCACCGCAGTTGGCGAGCGTCGACAGGGCCACGTGGTCCCCGGGTACGACATGCGTGACACCGTCCCCGACGGCCTCCACCACCCCCGCGCCCTCGTGCCCGAGCACGACAGGAACAGGAAAGGGAATGGTCCCGTCGACGACGGAGAGGTCACTGTGACACAGCCCCGCGGCCGAGATGGCGACCAGCACCTCCCCCGCCCCCGGCTCCCGCACCTCCAGATCGTCGACGACCTGGACCTGCTTCCCGTCGAACAACACCCCGCGCATCAGCCAACCCCCTTGATTCCCTTGGCTTCCCTGGACTCCCTGGGCAGACCGAGCACGCGCTCGGCGATGATCGTGCGCTGGATCTGGTCGGAGCCGCCGTAGATGGTGTCGGCCCGGGAGAACATGAACAGGTGCTGCGCGGCGTCGAGTTCGTAGGGCGCCTCGGCCGACCACTCCACCGGCCCCACCCCCGCGGCCGCCCCCCGCACCAGCATCGCCAGCTCCCCCAGCCGCTGATGCCACCCGCCCCACAGCAGCTTGGCCACGCTCGCCGCGCCGCCGACATCCGCCGAACCCCCCAACGTCCGCAGGGCGTTCCACCGCATCACCCGCAACTCGGCCCACTGCCGCACGAGTCGCTCCCGTACGACGGGATCCGCCACCGCGCCGCTGTCGACGGCCGCCCGCACCACCCGCCCCAACTCCCCGGCGAACCCGATCTGTTGGGCCAACGTCGACACGCCACGCTCGAACCCGAGCAGACTCATCGCGACGCCCCAGCCGCCCCCCTCACCGCCGACGACATGCTCCGCCCGCGCATGCGCCCCGTCGAAGAAGACCTCGTTGAACTCACTGGTCCCGGTCATCTGCCGAATGGGACGGACCTCGATCCGCCCGGGCTGGTCCATGGGTACGAGCAGAAACGAGAGCCCGTGATGCCGCCTCGACCCCGCCTCCGTACGAGCGAGTACGAAGCACCAATCGGCCTCGTGGGCAAGGGAGGTCCAGATCTTCTGACCGCTGATCCGATACGTCCCGTCAGACGCACGCTCAGCCTTGGTACTCACCCCGGCAAGGTCGGACCCCGCCCCGGGCTCGCTGTACCCCTGACACCACAACTCCTCACCGGCGGCAACCGGCGGCAGAAACCGCGCCCGCTGCTCCTCGCTCCCATGCGCGAGCAACGTAGGCGCAAGCAGATTCTCCCCAATATGCCCGGACCGCACAGGCGCCCCAGACCGTGCATACTCCTCAGCCCAGACAACCTGCTGAGTCAGACAGAGACTGCGATTCCCGTACCCCTCCTCCCCCCAGGAGAGCCCGATCCACCCAGCTTTCCCCAACACCCGCTCCCAGGCCCGCCGATCACCGGCCCCCTCAACATGCGCACAGAGCCACCCCCGAGCTTCCCGACGGAACTCCTCATCAACGGCACTGAATCCAAACTCCACGAGGCTCCCCTCCAAACGCCGGACGCCGACACCCACCCAGGGGCGCGGGGAACTGCGCGATCAGCCACAACGCACCCGCACCCGCCAAACCACACGCACCCCCGAGCTACTGGGCGTTGGGCCGAGCCCCTTCCCGCGCGGCCCGCTCCATCTCCTCCAACCGCACAAGCATCGGCATCGGATCCACCCCCACAGACCCAGGCAAGAACTCCGCAACCTTCTCCGGCGTCCACCCACCAGAGGCATACACGGAACGCAACTCCCGCGGCTGCGCCCAAACCGCGATCTTCGGCCCCGCAACCGTGTACACCTGCCCAGTAATCCCCTGCTCCGCCGCACGATCGGACAGCAGATAAACCACCAACGCCGCCACATCCTCCGGCTCCCCGATCTCCGCCAACTCCATGGGGACATTCGCCGACATCCGCGTACGAGCAACAGGCGCAACCGCGTTCGCACTCACCCCGTACTTGTGCAAGCCAAGCGCAGCGCTCCGCACCAGCGAGATGATCCCGCCCTTCGCCGCGCTGTAGTTGGCCTGCGAAACCGACCCCTGATGGTTCCCACTGGTGAACCCGATCAGCGTCCCCGCCCGCTGCTTCCGCATCACCGCCGACGCCGCCCGGAACACCGTGAACGTGCCCTTCAGATGCGTGGCGACGACCGGATCCCACTCCTCCTCGGACATGTTGAACAGCATCCGCTCGCGCAGGATCCCGGCGACGCAGACCACACCGTCCAGTCGCCCGTACGACGAGACCGCCACGTCGACGACCCGCTGGCCGCCCGCCATCGTCGAGACATCGTCGGCCACCGCGACCGCCTCCCCGCCCGCCGCCTCGATCTCCTTGACGACGCCCTCGGCGATCTCGCTGGTCGGGGACGCGCCGTCCATCGACACCCCGTAGTCGTTGACGACGACCCGCGCACCCTCGGCCGCCGCACCCAACGCCACCGCCCGGCCGATTCCCCGCCCCGCGCCGGTCACGGCGATCACCTTGCCTGCCAAGAAGTTCCCCATGCCGGCCCCTTCCCGCGGTTTCTGACGGACCGTTAGATTTTATGGCCCGTCAGACATCCGGAGGCAAGCCCCGGGAGCGACCGGACTCCAGGAAGGAACCGGACTCATGTCATTGCCGGCCGAGTTCCACGCCATCGCCAAACGCGTGAACAACTGGGGGCGTTGGGGGGACGCCGACGAGATCGGCACCCTCAACCTCATCACCGACCAGGTCGTCCGCGAGGCCGCCGCCACCGTCCGCACGGGCCGACGCGTCCCGCTCGCCCTCCCCCTCCAGCAGGACGGCGTCCAGACCGGGGCGATTCCGGGCCGGCTGAACCCCGTACACGCGATGATCCAGATCAACCAGGAGCTGTTCGGGCCGCCGGGCTCCGGAACCGTCGCGACCAGCGACGACATCGTGACCCTGGGGCTCCAGGCGGGCACCCACTGGGACGCCCTGGCCCATGCCTCCCACTCCGGGAAGCTCTACAACGGGCGCCCGGCGAGCAGCATCACGGCCCATTCCGGCGCCGAGTTCGCCGGCGCCGACAAGGCACGGCACGTCGTCTCGCGCGGGGTGCTGCTGGACGTGGCCCGCGCGCGGGGCGTCGACCGGCTCGACGGGGGGCACGCGGTCACCCCGGAGGACCTGGAGGCGGCGGAGGAACTCGCCGGAACACGCGTACGAGCCGGTGACATCGTGCTCGTACGGACCGGGCAGATGCAGGTGTACCTGGCCGGGGACAAGCACGGGTACACGTACCCCTCGCCCGGGCTGTCGATCCGTACGCCGGAGTGGTTCCACGCACGGGACGTCGCGGCGGTCGCGAACGACACGCTGACCTTTGAGATATTTCCGCCGGAGTCGGAGGATCTCTGGATGCCCGTACACGCGCTCGACCTGGTGGAGATGGGGATGCCACAGGGCCAGAACTGGAATCTCGAAAAGTTGTCCACAGCCTGTGGACAAGAGAACCGCTATGAGTTCCTGCTGTCGGCGACCCCGGAACCCTTCACGGGCGCCACGGGCAGCCCCGTCGCGCCCGTGGCGATCCTCTAGCCCCCGCCGGCCGGCCGGCGGCGCGCCACTGCCCACCCCCAAGTACGGCATCGCGCGCCGCCACCCGCCTTCGGCGTTCCCACCCCACCCCCCTTGACCCTGAGGAGGCCGACGCCGAACCGCGATCCGCACTCGCCGAGGGCCCCCGTCACCGAAACCCTCGCCGTCCCCTCACGGCGAATCGCGCTGAACACAAGCGTGTTCAAGTGGTCACGTCACGTCAACACCCGTTCGGGGATTTATCGCTTACGCCCTTTTTGCGACAACCGCGCACAGGGGCACACCCCGGCGCACCGCACCACACCCGGCCGGAAAACCGGGCATTTCTGCACCCGTGCCCCGCCGAGCGCCGCATCAACAGGCCACAGACGCAGACGTCACACGGCTTCGTACGCCGCCATGCCCCCGTACGTGGAAGCAGTGACCGAAGTCGAAGCCGAAGCCCTGGTCGCGGCCGTGGCGGATGCCGTGGCCGAAGCCGTGGCCGCCACCGCGCTCCCACTCCCGCCTCCGTACGGCGCCGGAGGGGCCGGACATCGGTCCAGCTCGCACCAGATGCGCTTGCCGACACCCTCGGGACTCCACCCCCAGCGGTCGGCGAGCCCGTCGACCAGCTCCAGGCCGCGCCCGTTGGTCTCGTCGCCCTCGGCGTGCCGGGGCGCGGGCGGACAGGGGCTCAGGTCGGCGACCTCCAGCCGGACGAACCCGCCGGCCACCACCCCCTGCGCACCCGAGACGCTCTGCGCACCGGAGACACCCGGCGCGCCCTGGAACGACAGCCGCAGCACCGCCGGACACCCGGTGTGCACCACCGCGTTGGTGACCAGCTCGGAGACAAGGAGGATCAGCGTCTCGGCCAGCGGCTCGTCGTCCGCGACCCCGGACCCGGCAAGCCGTGACCGCGCCCATCTCCGGGCCCGCCCCACCTCCGCGGGGTCGGGCCGGATCTCCAGCTGCACTTGAAGCACCTGCACCGCTCACACCATCCGAACCGGCGGACACATCGCCCCGCGCCGCACGAGGGCCACGATCGTAGCCATTTTCTGCATGCCCAGAACAACGGTTGGGCCAACGGCCAGATCAGGGATCACGGAACGTGAGTCCCTTACGAGAAAGCATGGTTGACGTACAGTCACCCCAACAAGCGCTTCGGGCATATTCCAACGCGAAGGAGTACGCCTGCGGCATACTGTGCGACGCTCGTCACGGGAAGTCGAACAGGCGGGTACGAACCTCCGACCCGCCCCGCGAGCGGCGCGCACTGCCGGATCCGGGGCCGCCCCAGGGGCAACACCGTGCTGGCTCGACCTCGGAACCGCTCGCATCCCACAGAAGGTACCGGAGCGAACACACGACTCCGGGCCGTGACGAGTCCCGCGAAGGACACAACCCGGTATCGACGCTCAGTAACTACCGCACATTTTCATCACACTTCCATCACGCCACGATCCATGACATGAATCCGGCCACCGTCGACCGATCCCAGCTCCGGCCCGGGTTCCAGGTCCCGTCACGACACCTCGGCCAGTAACTCAGCGGCGAGCAACTCTTCACACTCCGTCACCGAACCGGGTCGCCGGGCCCGTACCCACGCCCGTTTCAGATACAGATGAACGTCCGATTCCCAGGTGAAGCCCATCCCTCCGTGTACCTGAAGGCAGTCGCGGGCCCCGCGTACGGCGGCTTCGTCGGCCAGCAGCCGGGCCGCCGCGATGTCCGCCGGGTCGACGGTGACGGCGGCCGCGTAGACCGCCGCCCGCGCCACCTCGACCCGCACCAGCATCCCGGCGCACAGATGCTGCACCGCCTGGAAGGCCCCGATCGGCCGCCCGAACTGCTCACGGGTCCGAGCATGTCGCACGGCCAGCTCGCACACCCGGGCGGCGGTACCGAGTTGCTCGGCGGCGGTGAGGAGAGAGGTCAGGAGTACGTCCGTACAGCCGCCCTCCGACGGGGAGTCCGGGTCGGCGGCGACCCGGTGCAGCGGCGTGAGCGGATCCACCGACCGCACGGGTACCGCCCCTCCGGCGTCCCCTTGTACGACGTCGGCCGCCGCCAGCCACTCCACCACCCCGCCCCCGTCGACGCCGGTCACCACCGTCTCCCCCGTCGCCGCGCCCGGCACGACGCCCGCCGCGAGATGGGTGGCGATCAGCGGCCCGGGCAGCAGTACGCGCCCCGCCTCCTCGAACACCAACACCGCCTCGGGCAGCCCGAGTCCGACCCCGCCCGCCGCCTCGGGCAACCGCAGCGAGAAGAACCCGACCGCCCCCAACTCCCGCCACAACTCCCGGTCGAGGTCAGGTGCAACCTCCCCCTCCATGGCCGCCCGGAGCCGCTCGCGCCCGAAGCGCCCCGACAGCAGCCCTCGTACGCCCTCCCGCAACGCCCGCTGGTCTTCGGTGAGTTGGAACCGCATGTGCGAGGTCACCGCCCTTTCGGCAGCCCGAGAACGCGTTCGGCAAGGATGTTGTGCTGGATCTGGGAGGTGCCGGCGGCGATGGTGTACGAGAGGGAGGACAACCGGTCGAGCACCCAGGGCCGTTCGAGATCCAGCGCCGACCAGTCCCCCAGGACCTCCGCCGCCGCCTCGTACAACTCCTGCCGGGCGTGCGAGTACCGCAGCTTGAACACCGACCCGCCGACCCCCGGCACCCCCTCGCTCGCCTCGCTGACGTTCCACTGCGTCAGCCGCCACAGCGCCCGGAACTCGGCGTTCAGCCGCCCGAGCCGCCGCCGCAGTACGGGGTCGTCCCAGCGCCCGTTCTCCCGTGCCGCCAGGGCGAGTTCACCCAGCACGCGACGGCAGGCGACCACTTCCCCCACGAACGCCGTACCGCGCTCGAAGGACAGCGTCACCATGGTCACGCGCCAGCCGTCGTTCTCCTCGCCGACCCGGTTGGCGACGGGCACCCGGACCTCGTCGAGGAAGACCTCGGCGAACTCGTCCGTCCCGGCGAGCGTGCGCAGCGGCCGTACGGTGATGCCCGGCGCGTCCATGGGCATGGCGAGCCAGGTGATCCCGCGGTGCTTCGGCGCGTCGGGGTCGGTCCGCACCAACAGCTCGCACCAGTCGGCGACTTCGGCGTGCGAGGTCCAGATCTTGGAGCCGCTCACCACGTACTCGTCGCCGTCGCGCCAAGCACGTGTGCGCAGCGCCGCGAGGTCCGAACCGGCGTCCGGCTCGCTGAACCCCTGGCACCAGACCTCCTCGCCGCGCAGCACGGCAGGCAGCCAGCGCGCCTTCTGCTCCTCGCTCCCCTCGGCGGCGACGGTCGGCCCGGCGTGCAGCAACCCGACGAAGTTGGCGCCCACATAGGGCGCGCCGGCCTTCTCGGTCTCCTCCAGGAAGATCATCCGTACGGCGGGGTCGGCGCCCCAGTGGACCTCGCCGTACCCGGCGTCGTACAGCGTCCGCTGCCAGCCGAGGTCGTACGCGCGCCGCCCGGGCCAGTCGTCGGGCGAGGGCTTCGCGGGGAGGGAGGGGAGCGCCTTGGCCAGCCACTCTCTCAACCGCGCCCGGAATTCCGCCTCTTGGGGAGTGTCGGAGAGGTCCACTACTTGTCCAGGTCGAGGCCGAGCATCCGGATGGCGTTGCCGCGCATCAGCTTGTAGACGGTCTTGTCGTCGAGGCCCTTCACATGGTCGAGGGCAACTTCCTTGGTGTGCGGGAACGTCGAGTCGACGTGCGGGTAGTCGGTCTCGAAGGTGGCGTTGTCCCGGCCGACGACGTCGATCGAGGCGACGCCGTGCTTGTCGCGGAAGAAGCAGCAGAAGATCTGCCGGTAGTAGTACGTCGACGGGGGTTCGGGGATGAGGTCCCGGACCCCGCCCCACGCGCGGTGCTCCTCCCACACGTCGTCGGCGCGCTCCAGGGCGTACGGGATCCAGCCCATCTGCCCTTCGCTGTACGCGAGTTTGAGCGCCGGGAACTTCACCAGCACACCGCTGAACAGGAAGTCCATCATCGACGCCATCGCGTTGTTGAAGCTCAGCGATGCCTGTACGGCGGGCGGGGCGTCCGGAGAGGCGGCGGGCATCTGGCTGCTGCTGCCGATGTGCATGTTGACGACCGTCCCGGTCTCCTCGCACACCGCGAAGAAGGGGTCCCAGTAGCCGGAGTGGATCGACGGCAGCCCGAGGTAGGTCGGGATCTCGGAGAACGTCACCGCCCGCACCCCGCGTTCGGCGTTGCGCCGGATCTCCGCGACCGCCAACTCGACGTCCCACAGCGGGATCAGGCACAACGGGATGAGCCGGCCGCCGCTGTCGCCGCACCACTCCTCGACCATCCAGTCGTTGTAGGCGCGCACGCAGGCGAGCGCGACCTCCTTGTCCTCGGCCTCGGCGAAGGTCTGCCCGCAGAAGCGGGGGAAGGTGGGGAAGCAGAGGGAGCCCTCGACGTGGTTGAGGTCCATGTCCGCCAGGCGGGCCTTCGGGTCCCAGCAGCCGCGTCGCATCTGCTCGCGCGTGATGCCGTCGAGGGTCATCTCGTCCCGGGAGAAGCCGACGGCCGCGATGATCCGCTTGTACGGGAAGAGCAGCCCCTCGTACTCCCACCAGTCGGTGATCTGGCCCTCGGGGTCGGTGGTGAACCTGTACTTGCCGCCCACGTAGGCGAGTTCACCGATTCCGGCGGTGAAGGGCTTCGGTCCCTTGTCGCGGTACTTGGCCGGCAGCCAGGTCTCGAAGAGGTGCGCGGGTTCGATCACGTGGTCGTCGACGCTGATGATGCGGGGCAGTTCGGTCATGGGTCCCCTCCGCCTGGCCGATGGGTGACTGTCTTGATCAGGTAACCGTCTTGATTATCTGACGGACCGTCAGTTCTATGCACCCCTAGAAGGTTAGTCCCGCGCCTATGGACCGACAAGGCGTGAAGCCCTACGCTCCCGGGCACGATCTGACTGTCCGTCAGCCACAGGGGGCACCCGTGAACGTCGACACCGGCACCGCGCACGCCCTGGGTTCGGCCCGCACCCTCTGGAGCCTCCTGGCCCGGCGTGCCGCCCTCACCCCGCACCGCCCGGTACTCCTCCAGGACGACCGCGTCCTGACCTTCGGGCAGCTCCACAACCGCGCCGAGCGGGTGGCGGCCGGGCTGTACGACATGGGCGTACGCCCCGGCACGGTCGTCGCCTGGCAACTGCCCACCCGCCTGGAGACGGCGATCCTGTCCTTCGCACTGGCCCGCCTGGGCGCCGTGCAGTCGCCGGTCATCCCCTTCTACCGGGACCGCGAAGTCGGCTTCGCGCTACGGGAGTCGAAGGCGGAGTTCTTCGCGGTACCGGGCGTGTGGCGGGGCTTCGACTACGGCGCGATGGCACGCCGACTGGGCGCCAAGGGCGTCTTCGAGGCGTACGACAGCCTCCCGGACGGCGACCCGCGCGGACTGACCGTCTTCCCGCCCGCCGACGGCACCTCCGTCCGCTGGATCTACTGGACCTCGGGCACGACCTCCGACCCCAAGGGCGTGCTCCACACGGACCGTTCACTCATCGCGGGCGGCTCGTGCCTCGCGCACGCACTGCGGCTCACGGCGTCCGACGTCGGCTCGATGGCCTTCCCGTACGCCCATATCGCGGGCCCCGACTACACGGTGATGCTGCTCCTGTACGGGTTCCCGGCCGTGATGTTCGAGCAGTTCGCCCTGCCGGACGCACTGGAGGGGTACCGCAGGCACGGGGTGACGGTGGCCGGCGGGTCCACGGCGTTCTACTCCATGTTCCTGGCCGAGCAGCGCAAGCAGCCCGGGGTTCCGGTGATCCCGTCCCTGCGGCTGCTCGCGGGCGGCGGGGCGCCGAAGCCGCCGGAGGTCTACCACTCCGTCGTACGCGAGATGGGCGTGCAGCTCACGCACGGGTACGGGATGACCGAGGTGCCGATGATCACCATGGGGGCGCCGGACGACACGGTCGAGAACCTGGCGACGACGGAGGGGCGTCCGCCGGAGGGGATGGAGATACGGGTGGTGGACGGGGAGGTGCGGCTGCGCGGGGAGGCCGTGTGCCAGGGGTACCTGGACCCCGCGCAGACCGCCGAGGCGTTCGACGCGGACGGTTTTCTGCGCACCGGTGACCTCGGATTCCTCACCGGGAGCGGGCACTTGGTCCTCACCGGGCGACTCAAGGACGTCATCATCCGCAAGGGCGAGAACATCTCGGCGAAGGAGATCGAGGATCTGCTGCACACGCATCCGGGGGTGGGTGACGTGGCGGTGATCGGCCTGCCGGACGCGGAGCGCGGGGAGTTGGTGTGCGCGGTCGTCGAACAGGCGGAACAGGCGGCGGAGGATGGGGAGTTGACGCTGGCCGCGCTGACCTCGTATCTGCGGTCGGAAGGGCTGTCCGTGCACAAGCTGCCGGAGCGGCTGGAGGTGGTGGACGCCCTTCCGCGCAACGAGACCCTGCGGAAGGTGCTCAAGTACAAGCTGCGTGAACGCTACGCGGAGCCCTCGTCGGCGCCCGTGTCCGAGTCGGGGACGGTGAAGTAGCGGGCGAACGCGTCGACGATCTCCGTCTCGGCGATCCGGCCGTCCGCGTCGGTGTCTAGGGTCGCTGCGGCCGTCGCGGCGATGTCCTCGGGCACGCCGAGCGCCCTGAGGACACGCACGGCGTCCCCGACGGTGGCCGCGCCGTCGCCGTCCAGGTCCGCGACGGCGAGGGCCGCGTGCAGGAAGGGGCGGGCGATCTCGGCGAACCGGCCGGGGTTGTCGCGCAGCCGCTTCACGGCGCCGTTCACGAACTCGTCGCGGGTGATCCGCTGGTCGCCGTCCCGGTCCGCTATCCCCGCCATGCCCTGCCAGAACGCCTCGGCACCGCCGTAGAGGGCCTGGCCCTTGTCGGACCGGGCGGGGGTGGCGAACTCGGCGAGCAGCGCCTTGGCCGCCACGTTGAAGTCCGCCCGGTCGATGTAGCCGTTGCCGTCCTGGTCGAAGGTGGCGAACCGGGCTGCGATCTTCCGCCCGTACTCGGAACTGACCATGTCTGTCGGGCCTGCCTTACGTCTGCGTTCTGCGGCTGCGTCCTGCAGTCGCGTCGAGAGTTTTTCCCGCACGGAGCGTACGACGCGCAGGTGACGTCCGGGACACGAAAACGACGCCTGTGCCAAGACTGGGGGAATTCCGCGACAACGGCGTCACGCGCGCGTGGGGCGCACGGGGGCAGGCCACGCGCGCGTGGGTCACATGTGCGTGGAGCCAGGTCACGCGTGCGTGGGTCACCTGTGTGTGGAGCCCGGTCACACGTGGGTGGGCGCGGAGAGCGGGGCCGCCGTCTCGTCGGCGGCCGTGGCGAGGTCCGCGTAGACGTCGAAGAGCCGGCGGACGCCCAGGGCGCCGAGGACCCGGTTGACGTGGTGGGCGTGGGCGCTGTCCGCGATGCCCTGCGCGGGCAGGATCAGGCGCAGTCGCCCCTGGCAGGACCGCAGCAGCCGACGGGTGGCGATGAGAACACCGACCCCGCTGGAGTCGCAGAAGACGACCTCGGAGAGGTCGAGGACGATACGGCGGCGGCCGTCGGCCACCGCCGCGTGCACCCGCTGGCGCAGCTCCGGCGAGGTGACCAGGTCCATCTCTCCGGACACCTGAAGCACGGTCCAGCCGCCGCGCTCGCCGTCGGTCACTTTGAACGCCACCATCACGCCTCTCGTTCAACTCGTCCGACTCGTCCGACTTCGTGCGACAGATTTGTGCGACAGAAACGGAAGCCTTTCCTACGCTTCCTGTCGACGCGGCTGCCCAGCAGCCGTGCCACCAAACACCGCACATCTACTCGGCCAAGATCGCAAGAGACTTGCAAGCGGTTTGCAAGGGGCTTGTTTCGGTCACGCACGATCCTGTTCGATCGAAAGAGGCGCTTATTACGTCAACGTCGGTCGATCTCCGTCGGTTCTCTACCATCCAGAGCTCCTCGGAGGGCGCACAATGCCGCAAAGCGGAGTGGGCTGTCGGAGGGGCCGACTACATTCGAGGAGAGGGTGGGCAACCGCCGGACCTGGACAGTGTTTGGGGGGTGAGGGGACCGCATGGCGAAGAGGGACACACCGCCCCGCTGGGACCGCAAGATGCAGCAGCGGCTCGCGCGCGGGGAGGCCGCCGCACTCGGTGAGCTGTACGACCGGTTCGCCTCGCTCGTGCACGGCCTCGCCCACCGTGTCCTGGCCGACGAACAGGCCGCCGACTGCATCACCCGCGAGGTCTTCGCCCACGTCTGGCAGCACCCCGACTCCTACGACCCCAAGCAGGGCCCCCTGCGTTCCTGGGTGGCCACCCTGACCCACCGCCTCGCGGTGCAGCGCCTGCGCCAGACGGAGACGGCCGCGCTGACCGACCCGGACTCCCCGGAGGCAGCAGGCGCCACCGGCTCGACGGGTTCCCTGGAGGAACTGGAACGCCGGGTCCGCCGGGCCTCCGTCGCCGCCCGCGCCGACTACATCGTCACGTCCATGCCGGCCCCGCTGCGCGCCGCCCTGGAGCTGGCGTACTTCGACCGCCGCGACTACCGCCAGACCGCCGTCGACCTGGGCGTCACGGAGGCCGAGGCCCGCCGCCGCCTCCGCCTGGGCCTCCAACTCCTGTCCACGGCCCACGACACCGGCACACCGGGGGCACCCCCCGAATACGGGGGTGCGGTGTGAGCCGCGCGGGTCACGAGGACGGGGACCGGGAGGGGTACGAGGGGCAGGGCCCCCAGGGCCCCGGCGGCGAGGACGGAAACGGCAGGGCGCCGGGCGCGGGCACCGGCCCGCCCCGCATACCGACGCCGCGTTCCTCGGTGGAGGACACAGGCCACCCCCTGCCTGTCGCACCCCCAGGACCCCCCGTACCTCTGATCCTGGAACACGACGTACTGAGGTCGCTGCTGGGGGCGTGGGCGCTGGCGGCGTGCGCGCCGGAGGAGACGTTGGCGGTGGAGGACCACCTCGGAGAGTGCGGAGCGTGCGCGGACGAGGCGAGGCGCCTGCGCGAGGCGGTCGAACTGCTGCAACGCCCGGAACCCCTCGACCTGGACCCGACCCTGCGCACCCGGGTCCTGGAGGGCTGCCTGGACCGACGCCCGCCACGCATCCCGGTCCCGGAGTGGGCGACTCCGTACGACGCGGAGACCGCCCGCCTGGACGCCCTGCTCCAGGACTTCGGCGACGCGGAGTGGCACGCGCCCGTGCGCCTGCGCTGGTTCGAGGGCGACGAGCAGACGACGCGCCGGACGACGGTCGCCGGTGTCATCGCGCATCTGCTGAGCGTGGACGGCCTGGTGGCGGTGGCACTGGGCCTGGACGACCCGGTGACCGGCAAGCAGGACGGGCCGGTCACCCCGACTCCGGCGGGCCGTACGGAGGCGTACTGGCGGGCGTCGTACTTCCCACCGACCCGTTCGGTACGGATGCCATGGCGGGAGCAGAGCCACGGAATCGTCCGGACGGTCTCCTTCGCGGGCGGCGGCGCGGGAAAGCTGCCGGTGCCGTACGGCGACTTCGAACTGCCGTTGCACGAGGCGATGCTGGACCGCGCCTTCGAGTGCTGGGTGCACGCGGGCGACATCGCGGAAGCGGTGGACTACCCCTACGACCCGCCGGCCCCCCGCCACCTCCACGGCATGATCGACCTGGCGGCACGCATGCTCCCGGAGGCCCTGGCGGCCCGCCGCCAGGCAGGCCTGGCGACCCCGAGCCGAACGACCCGCCACCTGGTACCGGCGGGCGAACCCGGCCGAAGCCTCCGCCTGGAGATCGAGGGCTCCGGCGGCGGCGAATGGCTGATCCCCCTGGACTCCCCGGCCGCCCTCCCCTCGGCGGCCCACGAGGTGGCCCATGTGGCCCTGGACGGCGTGGAGTTCTGCCAACTGGCAGCGGGCCACGTGTCCCCGGAGGAAGCGGCGGCGGGCCAGGACGGCGACAGGGAGGCGATCAGGGATGTGCTGTTCGCGGCGGCTTCGCTGAGCCGGATGTAGGCACGCCGGTGAGGTTCTCGTGGTGGTCACAGAGGGCGACGACAGAACGGGCGAGCCGCTTGACGCGCTCGAACTCGCCGCTCAGACCCGCACGTTCGATCTCGACGAGCCGACGCCGAGCCTCGCCGACCCCGGCCAGCGCCACGTTCGCCGACACGTCATCGCCGGACAGACACCCGGCGAGCTGCTCGACGCCAGGGATCAGCCGCCACAGGTCGCGGTGGAAGGCGTGCCCGGACTGCTGCACGGTCTCGTACCGCGGCAACTCCGTTTCGCCGAGAAACCGGACCGCCGCATCGCGCATCGCCACGGTCTGTTCGGGGTCAAGGATTTCGACCGGCCGCTTCACTGTCATACCGCCGAGCCCCCGTGCCGAAGCGCGTGCGCCAACCGCAGGGCCACGTCCGCGCGTACGCGCCCGAGTTCCACGAGGCCGAGGGCGGGCGAGGCCGCGTCGACACCAAGAGACGGGAGGACGATGCCGACCTGGTCGAGCGCCGCTCTCAGGGACTCCATGGCTGTGAAGGGATCGATGTCTTGCGAGCCGAGTGCTTTCACCATGAACAGGACGGTAGGGAAGCGGAGTTGACACACACCATGCGATGTTCTCGAATGTTCTCCGAACCTGGCCGAATGTTCTCACCTGGTCTCACTCAAAGGAGTGCACTCTGTAGATCGGCACAGCACACCTGGTGAAGCTGGTGGTGACAGCATCCACACCAAGAGGAGGCGGCCATGGCACGACGACTGCGCTTCAACGGCACGGACAGCAAGAACGGCGGATGCCCAGCCATTCACGAGGATCTCGGCTCCGGGCAGATCATCGTCCAGGGCGAGCCGCTCACCGACCCCGATGACCTCGCCCAGCTCCAGCACTTCGGCCCCACGGACACGGCGGTTGTCGTACCGCGGGAACTCCTCGTCAACCACGGCCCCAAGGAGATCGACCGAGTGGCCAAGCTGATCGACCTGGCCGAGTTCCGGCAGCTCTTCGAGACGTTCGAGCACACGGCCTGGCGCCTGGAGACCCGCCGGGGCTACGCATCGGACCGTGAGGATCCCACGTACGCCGAATTCGTCGAGACCGGCGGCATCACCCTCGACTACGACGACGAATGGTCACGCAACATCCGGACCCAGACCGAGGCCGGCAAGACCATCGGCCGCGTACGGATCGTCGACCAGCAGCCGACCACCGGCCAGCTCTTCCTGCTCACCGACGCACCGCGCAACGCGGCGGCCGGGGAGGATATGCGGTACCTATGGCGCAGTGATGCCGAAGCGCAGCGGCTTCCCGCCGAAGATTTCTGGATCTTCGACAGCCGATTGGTCGCCCTGCTCAACTTCGACGACGATGACGTCCTCCACGACGTGGAGGTGATCACGGAGCCTGCGGAGGTGCTCCGGTACTGCCAGGTCCGCGATGCCGCAAGGCATCACGCCGTGCCGCACAACCAGTTCGCGGCGCGGCTCGGCGCGAACGGATAGCGAGCGAGGCCGGTGAGCACAGACTTTCAGCAGGCCCGGGAAACCCTCGGAGTGCGCCTCCGGGAACTACGGCTCTCGGCACCTGGAGGTCGGCTCACCGGCACCGACCTCGCTCAGCGGCTCGGCTGGCCACACTCCAAGATCTACAAACTGGAGAACGGCCGACAGACCGCGACCTCCGAAGACCTGCGCGCCTGGGCCGAAGGGGTGGGCCAACCCAACGCCTTCGCCGAACTGGACGCGCGTCTCAAGGGCTTCGAGTCCCACATCCGCTCCTGGCGCCGCCAACTGGCCGCCGGACACCGTCCCGTACAGGACAGCTGGAACATCGAGGTCGAACGGTCGAGGACCATCCACGCCTGGGAGGAGGCCGTCATCCCCGGCCTGCTCCAGACAGCCGACTACGCACGCCACATGTTCCTGCGCTACTCGGACCTCCTGGGCTCGACGCGGGACACCGACGCGGCTGTCCGCGCGCGGATGAAGCGCCAGGAGTGGCTGTACGAGGGCGGCGGACGCAGGTTCCACGCCCTGGTGTGGGAAGCGGCTCTCCACGCCCTGATCTGCCCTCCGCCCGTCCTCGCCGCCCAACTCGACCGTCTCACGGGCCTGATCGGCATGGACACTGTCGAGCTGGGGATCATCCCGCTGAACGCCTCCCTCAAGATCCCCACGGCGAACGGCTTCTGGATCCTGGACGACAGACTCGTGATCGCCGAGGACTGGCACGCGGAACTGTGGCTGGACGACACCGACTCGGTCGCGACGTACCTGCGGGTCTGGAACACGCTGCGGGAGTCCGCGGTGTACGGGGCCGACGCCCACAACGTCATCAACCGGGCTCGGCGCGCACTGAACCTGCCTTGACGGCATCGTGGGCGCGGGGGGCACGGGCAGGCGTAAGGCCCCCTCTGCGACAGGTGTTGCGCAGAGGGGGCGGGCCTGATCCGGCGCTACTGGATGATCTCCAGGACGTCGAGGACGAGCAGAACGACAGACCCGGACATGGTCATGAGGGCGAGTGTCCGCCCGTACGACTTCAGCCGCACCTGCACCGACTCCCTTGTTGCACAGGGGCATTGGCGTTCATACACGCACTCCCGCCGCCAAGCCCGGCGTCGGACGATGACATGGACAGGTGCACACCAGATAGCGCAGCCCGGGAACGCCACTGTCACGAGGTTCGGCGTCCGGGCATTGCTCGTGGGTGCCGATGGTGCAACGCCCGGACACATACGGGGACTCCGGCGTCGGGGCAGCCCCACGGGCAGTGCTCATTCGGGCACTCCGTTCTCGGCGTTCGACTCGAACCGGAGAGGGCGGACGTCCCACATGCCGCCCCGTGCGTCCCGGTGATGCCCCTTGTGCCCCTCGTCCCGTACGTATGCCCCGGCTTCACTGAATGTCATAGCCCGGTAGAAGATCAGGGCTCGGACCCTCCCGCACCTGACGCCAGCCGTAAGTCCGGTCATCGGGACCTCACCCCGTCCAGCACGGAGTGAATGTCGCGGGTGTCGAAGCTGATGCGGAAGTCGGCGGCCAACACCGCGACGGCACGACGCCGCAACCGCACGGCTCGTTCGCGCGCCGTCCAATGGGGCCGCACGCTCGCGGTACGGGGCCTTGCGGAGGACCGAACGTAGATGTGCTCGGGCAAGTACGGCCGCGACAGTGCCGACGATGCTCCGTCGAGGGGCGCGCGGTCGGTGCTGTACGGAGAACGCGGGGTAACCAGACGCGCGACAAGGCGTCCTTGTTCCTTCACGTTCCCGCTGCTCATGACGGTTCGGCGTGGTTCAAGCGCCGCCTTGCGGCGCCTACCGGTGGCAGGCAGGGCCAAACACAGAACCAGCAGCGCTACTGGACACAAGGCCCGGTGCAGTGCGGCCGCGATACGGTTGCGCACGTCGTCAACCTCCAGAGGGTTGGTGGCCGTGCCCCGGGGTGTTCGCGCACCGCCGGGGTCTCTGTTTCGTTGCGCTCCCACAGTAGTGTGTGACGTACCTAGATGCATCACGATGTAGCTAGAGCTAATAATGTGGACACATGTACGACTGCCTAATGTCGAGTCATGAGTCTTGATCCGGAGTCTGGACGCCCTCTCTACGCACAGCTCGCAGACGTACTCGAAGCGAGGATCACGAGCGGTGAGTACGCACCCGACCGCATGATCCCCACGCCGGCACGGCTGGCCGAGGAGTACGGCATCGCACAGATGACCGCACGCCGCACGATGCGGGAGCTTCGGGAACGGGGGTTGATCTACACGGTCCCGGGCAAGGGGTCGTATGTGCTGCCCGCTGACTCGAAGAGCGGAGGGGAGGAAAGGGGTGAACGGGGCGGGGAGTAGCGGCAACGCTTTGACTCCCGCGTCCCGTAGTGGGCGTGATCAGCGCTCGCGCCAGGCTCTGTCACGAGCGCAGGTCACTCAGTCCGCAGATCTGGAATCGGCGTCGCTCCGCAGCCGATTGGAGGTCGGGTACGGAACAGACCGTCAGCCCAAGAGCACGATGACGCCCCTGACCACCATCGCCAGCACGGTGATCCCGAAGGCGACCGCCAAAAGGAATTCGAAGATTCCCGAGGTCTCGGTGATGCGCACCTCGTCCGTCGGCGCCCCCTCGCTGGTCTCGTCCTGGCCTGCCGCCGCCAGACGACGGCCCTCTTCCAGTATCTCGATCACCCTGCGGTGGCGGCCGAACGACGGCCAGCGACTGAACGCCTCGATGCGCACCCGTGAGCCGTTCCCCAGTTCCAGAGAGAGCTCGCCCGACCGGGGTTCCCAGTCGACGCCCGACACCATCCGCCAGGGGATCCGATACCGGTCGTACACATTGTGGATCACCAGGGTGGTGGCACTCACGGACACGGACGGCAGCATTTGAAGGCGTGCCGCCCAGATGAGCACCCACCACAGAGCGACGATTAGCAGGATCCCCGACACACTGGTTTCGGACTTCGGCCCCGTGGCAGCCGCGACGACCCCCGTCACGGGGATCGTCGCGGCAAGGAGACTGCCCATGACCCGACGGTCCCACCAGGGGGTGATGCGTTCCAGGTCCTTCGTCATTCCCTGCGTTCTCCCACGAGTTGAAGCTCATCACGGAAACCCGTGCATCAGTTCAAGAGTGCGGCGGCGCCCTTGACCACCAGCGCCACCAGGGTGACCCCGAAGACGAGCGTCATGACGATTTCGGTGATTCCCGAGGCCTCGGTGATGCGTACGTCATCCGCCGGCGCCCTGGCGCCGGTCTCACCCTGGTCTGTCGCCGCCAGACGACGACCTTCTTCCAGCGTCTCTATCACCTTCCGGTGACGGCCGAACGACGGCCAACGACTGAACGCCTCGACGCGCACCCGCTGACCGTTCGACAGGTCGAGAGAGAGCACGCCTTCCCGTGGTTCCCAGTCGATGCCCGTCAACAGCTGCCAGGGGATCTCGTAGGTGCGGTAGAGGTTACGGACCACCAGGGCGGAGGCGCTCACGGACGCGGACGGCACCATCTGCACGCGCGCGATCCAGATCATCAGGCACAGCAGGCTGACGATCAACGATACGTGCCACACGCTCAATTCGGACATCGCCCGGATGCCCGCGACGGCCGCCGACGTGACGGCCACGACACCGAGGCCTGCCAACACCTTGCGGTCCCACCAAGGGGTGATGCATTCCAGGTTCTTCGTCATTTCCTACAGTCTCCGCGAGTTGATCTCCTACTCCAGCCTTCTGCTCCCCCGCAGAAGCCTCGACGCCGCCGCCGATCCGCCACCGGAGGCCACAGCGGCCGGAACCGGCGAGGATGCCAGGATTGGGGTATCGGCCATTCCTGGTGCGGGCTCGTCGCCAGATGGCCGAAGCCCGCGGTGGCGGCAAGCACGTCGCGGAAACCGTGCATCAGTTCAGGAGCACGATGACGCCCCTGACCACCAACGCCAGCAGGATGATCCCGAAGGCGAGCCCCAGGACGAATTCGGTGATTCCCGAGGTCTCGGTGATGCCCACCTCGTCCACCGGCGAGCCCGCACCGGTCCCACCCCCGCCTGCCACCGCCAGACGACGGCCCTCTTCCAGTATCTCGATCACCTTCCGGTGGCGGCCGAACGACGGCCAACGACTGAACGCCTCGACCCGCACCCGCGAGCCGCTCGCCAGTTCCAGAGAAAGCTCGCCTGACCGGGGTTCCCAATCGATGCCCGACACCATCCGCCAGGGGATCCGATACCGGTCGTACACATTGTGGATCACCAGGGTGGTGGCACTCACGGACACGGACGGCAACAGGTGAATGCGTGCTGCCCAGATGAACACCAACCACAGAGCGACGACCACCAAGATCCCCGACACACTCGCTTCACGCATCGACCCGGCGGCGGTCGCAGCGATCCCCGTCACGGGGAGGACCGCGACGAGGAGACCGCCCATGACCCGACGGTCCCACCAGGGGGTGATGCGCTCCAGGTTCTTCGTCATTCCCTCATTCTCTCCTGCCGGTCGTTATCCTCGCGGGGACCTCAGGCGCCCGCGAGGAGAACGACCGGGCCCCTATGCGTCAGCCGCCGAACAGGCCGCTGACACCTCGCCAAGCGCTGCGTGCGCCGCTCGCGAACGCTCGCCCGGCCCGGCCGATACCGCTGCCGATCGTGGTGACGGCCTGCATGGCTTCGCCGCTGCGCGCCATCGGAATGAATCCGGCAGCGGTGGAGAGGAGAGCGTTACCGCAGCCCATACTGAACGTGTCGGCGATGCATGCGTCGAGTGCCAGAACCCCGCCGATGAGGACCGCTGCCAGACCCAGTATGCCCGCCGCGGGTGCGGCACCGACGACGAGGCACACTATGCCTGCGATGGTCGCGAGGTTGCCGACCGTGGACAGCACCTCGGCTGAGTCGTCGCTCAAGAAGGCATGGTCGTCCGCCTCTTCCTCCTCGATCTTGACGTTCTCGGCCTTGCTCATGCAGTCCTTCGCGCTACCACCCTGCAAGCACGCGTTGAAGAACGAGATCTGGGCCTTGGCCTGGTCGTCGGTCGCCGTTCTGAGCCACGTCTTGTACTGCGGTTCGGTGAGCCACCGCGTGCCCTGGTAGTTGAGGTCCTCGGTCATCCAGTCGTAGACGATCTTGGGCAGCTTCTTCGTCTTCGCCTTCCCGTTCGCGATCGATCCGTCGCCCACCTGGTTGCCCTTGGTGTGGTCCACCGTGCGGGTCTTCGGGTCGTAGCCCACATCCTGCTGCGTCTTCTTGTCGCAGTACTGAAGGTCGTACTGGCAGGAGTTGGGACGGGAGCCGATCTCGGTTCCGGCCGGGTCGGAGAAGGTGGCGGGGTTCTGGCCCGCGTAGCTGTAGCCGTTCAGGCTCTGTGGGATCTCTGCCTGGAGCACCGGGTCGACGCTGAGGAACTGGCCGATGACCGGGTCGTATTCACGTGCTCCTAGGTGGGTCAGACCTGTTCCGCTGTCGGTCGTCATGCCGAGGAAGCCCTTGTCGTCGGGCCAGGTTCCCGTGCCGCCGCTGCGGCTTTCGCCGAATACTGTGGTGTAGCGCTTGGTGAGGGTCTGCGTCGCGTCAGCTGTGATGGCCACGCTGTTCGTGCCCTGTTGATCCCCGGCGAGCCAGCACAGTTGCGCCGTACCGCTCTGGGTACTGCGCATCGCGACCGTGCTCTCGCCGATGCCGTAGTACCGGTCGGCCCACTTCTTGCCCGCCTTGAGGTGGACCTCGGTGGAGCCGAGGTACAGCACCGACTCCCCGGCCGCGTCGCGACGGATCAGCAGGTTTCCGTCCGCCCCGTAGACGTAGTCCGTGGTGCGCGGGGTGCCGCTCGGGTCCTCGGTCACCTTGGCCAGTCGGCCCTCGTCGTCCCAGGCGAGGGACTGCGTGGCCGAGCCGTCGGGCCGCTTGGTGGTGTTGCCGGCCGCGTCGTAGGCGTAGGTCGCGGTGGCGCCGGTGCAGGAACCGCTGGTGGTGGTCAGCAGGGTGTGCGGCTGGGTGGAGCCACCCTTGTAGCAGTAGTTGACCGTGGTGTCGGTGCCGTCGGTACGGTGCTTCTTCTCGGTCGCGCGCTGCCCGCCGTCGGTGTACGTGTAACTCGTCCAGTACGGGGCCGCGCCGGCCAGGGCCGCGGTGGTGGGCGTGGCGGAGCAGTCACCACCGGCGGGCGTCCAGACATCTGTGACTCGCTGGTAGCCGTCGTAGTCCAGGCACTGGTGGTCGGCCGCGCCGGTGCCGCCGAGGGTGGTGGTGTCGGAGATCTTGGTGACGTTGCCGGCCGTGTCGTACGAGTAGAAAAGGTTCAACGCGTCGTACGCGTGGGCCTGACCGCGCACCTCGGTGCGCAGCAGTCGTCCGGTGCCGTCCTCGTAGTCGTGGACGACGTCGACCTTCATCACCCCGGTGGCCTCCGAGACACCGAGGCGCTGGGTGGAGACCTGGGACAGGTCGGTGTACGTGGTGCCCAGCACGATGCCCTGGCCGCCGGCGGTGAGGGTGGTCGCGAGTCCCCGGTCGTTGTAGCCGTACTCGACCTTCTCCGCGGCGAGGCCGCCGGCCGCCGGTTGGTTGGTGTACTGCAGGGTGCCGTCGACGTTGTAGTAGCTGGAGAAGTCGAGCGTGTTCGAGGCCAGCGCCCCGGAGGTGACCAGGCCGTCGCCCTCGGGCAGCGTCAGCCGGGTGCCGGTGGCGTGGTACTGCTTGTCGTACGCGGTGACGCTCTGGGTGTACGCGGACCCGGTGGTGGTGGCGCCGCCCACGTACCGGGTGGAGGACGCCGGCTGGCCCTTGCCTCCGGTGACCGTGTCGTACTCGGAGTGGGTCAGCTTGTTGGCGTCCGTCTTCTGTGCGGTGAGTACCGAGGCGCTGGTGAGGTCCGCGTTCACGGCGGACTTCCAGGTGTCGGTGACACGGCCGAGCACGTCGTAGGCGGAGATCACGGCGCGGCCGGTGGCGTCCTTCGTCCAGGACACCTGGTCGAGCGCCGTGTAGCCGGTGACCGTGGTGCCCTTGTCCGGGTCGTTCGCCGCGATCTGACGGCCGTACAGGTCGTAGGTGTAGGACCAGGCTGCGCCGTCCGGGCCGGTGATCGTCTTGTTCTTCCCATCGGGCGTGAACGTGAACCGGGTGCCGGTGTGGGCCGCTCCGGCGGCGCCGCCGAACTCGGTGTCGGTGGGCGAAGTGCCCGCGTACTGGCGTTCCTCGACCGTGCGTCCCAGGGCGTCGGTGATGGTGCGCTTGGCGGAGCCGCCCGGGATGCCGGTCGTGGCGGTGGAGTCACCCGTGTAACTGTTGGTGGTCTGCCACTGCTGCACGCCGCCGGTGAGAAACGTGGTGGTGACGGGCCGGCCAGCCGCGTCGTAGCCGGTCTTCGTCAGGCGGGGTGCCTCGCCGTACTCGGCCTGCATGTACGTCCCCGACGGCGCGGCGGCGTCGTAGACGTCCGCGTAGGTCTCGTCAGCCAGTCCCCGACTGTCGTAGCGAGTGTCGGTGAGGATGCGTCCGCTGGTCGCTCCGGGCGTCTGGGTCTGGATGGTGCGGAGCATCGAGTCGTAGATCTTGTAGTTGGTGGCGTAGGTGTCGCCGTCCGCCTTGAGGGTGCCGGTCGACGTCCATGAGGGGGCGTCGTTGGTAACGGAGTAGCGGAAGACGTAACTGGCGCTCTGTTTGCCCGAGTTGCTGCGGTTGGGCAGCCACACGGAGGTGGTCCGGCCGAGCGCGTCGTAGGCGGACTCGGTGAGGTTGTTGTTGACGTCGTAGGTCTTGGTCGTCAGACCGCGCGTCGGGTCGAAGAAGATGTACGACTTCTGCGACTTGGCGTCGGTGGTCTGGGTGCGGGTCAGCGGTCCGGTCGTCGTCGGGGTGTAGGCGACGGTGGTGGCGTTGCCGCCCGCGTCGGTGGTGGTCAGGGAGCGGCCGAGCGCGTCGTAGGTGGTACGGCCGGTCGTCTGCCAGGACGCCGGGTTGCGCTCACCGCCGGTCGCGGTCGCGGGGTAGCCGCTGGGGCGGCCAGTCCAGGTTGCTTCGCCCTTGGTGGGTGTCTGGCCGACGCTCCACACGGTGGTCGTGGCGTTGTCGTAGAAGGTGGCCGAGTCGGACAGGACATCGCCCGCAGTGGCCGTCGTCGCCGGAAGAGACAGGTCGGTCTCCGCGACCGAGCAGGCCCGGCCCACGACCCGGGTCCGGGAGACCATGGAGTTGATGCCCAGGCTGTCGTTGCGGGCGTACCAGGTGCGGGTACAGGTCTCGTCGCCCGACTTCGCGGTGTCACCGGTGTCGTCGACCTTGGACACCATGCCGTAGTCGTCGTAGGTGCTGGCCGTGGAGCGACTGCGCCAGCTGCCAGAAGCCGTCAGGTAGGTGGACGTGGTGGACTTGTCGATGCCGACGTAGTAGCTCTCGGTGTCGGCGTACGACTTGTGTTGGGTGGCGGTCCGCTTCGCCCAGGGGTTGTTGACGGCCACGGTGATCGGTGTGGTGCCGTTGTAGGTGATCTGCTGGCGCAGGAGACCCGCGTACTGGTCGTTGTCCTTCTGCGCCGGCACGCTCAAGCCGGACACGGCAACACCGGAAACGCTTGCCGAGCGGCGGGTGTCCAGGTCGAGCGCGCCGTCGCTGCCCAGGAGCCGGTCCCCGTCCATGCCCTGGAGATAGACCGAGGTCACCTTGGACAGGTTGCCGCCGGTGCCCTTGGAGGAGGTGACGGTGCCGTAGCCGCGCCAGATGGACCAGGTCCGTTCCTCGGCCGGAGCCAGCGGCGAGTCGTTGTAGTGCCAGGCTGGGTCGGCGTAGGTGTAGCTGTTGACCACGTTCTCGTTGTGACCGGCCGGGTCGCTCGTGACGACGGCGAGCACCCGGTACTTGTGGAACCAGTCGACCGAGGCTTCTGATGCGCCGTTGATGTGCCAGTACTGGGGGTAGCAGGGCTTGGCGTTGTCGTCCTCGGCGGTGGGCATGTTGCTGCCGCGCGCGCACTCCGGGTCGGAGAACGTCACGTCGGTGATCGCGCCCGTCTCCGACGTGACCGTGCGGATGCGGGGCTTGGAGAGCGGCAGGATGTCGTCCGTCGCGTCCACCCGGTTGGGCCGCATGCTGTAGGTGAAGGTGATCGGGGGCAGGGCGAGGTCGGTCCCGGCCTCTCCGGTGCGCGTGATGCTCTTGAGCGTCAGCGTCTGGTCCGAGGTGTCACCGATGTCCCCGCCGTCGAGGTACTGCTGAGTCAGCGCCCAGGAGTCGACGGGGGTGAAGGCGCTGGTGCCCGCCGACCACGCGAAGGTGTTGACGCCGGTCAGCCGCTTGCGGGTGAAGAACGCCGGGCTGGTCGCGAGACAGTCCGCGCCGGAGGCGCAGATCGTGTCGAAGGGGACGTCCGGCCAGTTCTGCGAGGTGGAGTCCTTCAGCTCCGAACAGTCCGCGGCCGTGCAGCGCTCCGCGTACGTGAACTCGACCTTGGCGGAGGTGACCCCGGAGAACAGCGCGGCGGCCCGCTGCCCGTAGAGGATCTTGGTGAGGTAGCCGCCGCGGACGTAGTCGGTGGTCCCGGTGCTCGCGCCGTTCTTGCCGTAGTAGTTGGACTCCTTCGTGTACCAGTACGACATGGCGTTGTCGTGCAGGTCCTCGACGTAGTCGAGGTTCCATCGCCAGGCCTGAGTGACCGCACGGCCGGCGAAGGCGCTCCCCTGGTCGTAGCCGGGCTCGCCCGAGTCGTCGCCGAAGACCGGGGTGGTCCACACCGAGTTGGTGCGCTCGGTATCGGCGCCCGTCAGCTTGTTCAGGCCGAACACGTAGCGAGCACCGTCGCCCGTGGTGACGGTCCAGTACTCGCCGTTGTTGTCGCCGTTGTCGGCTCCGGTCGACAGGGTGACCGTGGAGGCGTCGTCGTTCTTGAGCCGCCACGCGCCGGTCGTGTCGTCCTTGACCAGTTCGGTCGCCTGGCCGTTGAGTACCAGGCTGGCGTTGTCGTACTTCCAGCACAGGTCGTTCTTGTCGGTCTGCCCGTCTTCGTCGCAGGACCCGTAGGAACGCTCGACGTAGGAGTTCGCGGACAGGTCGAAGCCCTCACCGGCCTGGCTGGTCTGGTTGTTCGTGGCCGCCGTCTGCCCGTCCACGGTGGCCGAGTTGTAACTCAGGGTCAGCGGCGGAGCGGCTCCCGGGGCCGGCGGGACATCCATCGGATACGACCAGCTGAACGCGCCCGAGGAGGCGCCTGCCTCCCAGGTCGCCGACGGGGACAACTGCGTCGCCTCGAAGGTGCCCGCGCCGGACGCGGATTCGCCGGACGCGGTCGCGGCCAGGGCCAGCACGGTCGGCGCCGCGTTTGCCAGTGCGACCGTGCCGGTCACGGACTGCCCGTCGATGTCGTTGCGGGACGCCACGGGTGTCGTCCTGCGGCACTCGGTCTTCTCCGGGGTGGTCAGGGCGCACTGCGGCAGGCTCACCAGGCCCAGCCGCCCCGACCAGCCGCCGCCGTACGCGGAGGCGAACCGGCCGTAGTCGACACTGACCTGGGCGGAGCCGCCCTGCTCTGCGCGCACGCTGAGCAGAACGCCCTTGATGCCCAGGCCGGTTGCCGCCTCGTGGCCGAGCACTTGCACGGAGGCGGTGCCCGACGCGGCCTTCTTCGCCGTCTTCGGCGCGGTCAGCGCTACGGGCAGTTCGCCGACGGATGTAGTGGCGTCGGCCGACCGGCCGATACCCAGGGTGTGGTTGGCCGGGCCGGGCCAGTCGACCCTCTGCTCGGCGCGGGCCCGCTGGGCCTGACGGTCGTTGGCCTTGCGCTGATTGGCGACCCGCTCGCGCTCGGCCTTGGCACCGGGTGTCGTCACCGCCTCGGGTTCGCTGGTGTCCCGTTGCCACAGCGCCGAGAGCGGCTTGGGTCTCTCGGCCGCCTGTGCGACGGTCAGCCCACCGCCGGTGAGGCTCAGGGCAACCCCGAGCGCCACCCCGGGTATGGCCCGTACCTGCCAACGGCACAGCCGTGACCTTCGTTTCCCGAACATTGAGAGATGACCCCCGTGAGAAGTGTGAGAGGGACCGCGTGAGACTGGAGCACGGAAAGCGTGGCGGTGTGGTGGCCGGCCCGGGCGTCATCCCGGGCCGGCCACCGGAGATCAGCCGATCATCGTGTCGACCTGATCGCCGTCCGCGGCGGCGCCGACCCAGATCCGGATGTCGTTGACCCTGCCGGGCAGGTAGTGACCCCAGGCCCCGGCGACGTACCCCTTGCCGACGGCAAGTTCGCCCGTGCCGGCCTGCGCCGTGTACACGGTCTCCACGTCGTTGCGCGTGGAGTCCAGGTAGAGACGGATGGTGCCGTCCTGCGCGTCGTACACCCCGGTCAGGCGGACCGCGCCGGTGACCGCGGCGCTGTCGGAAGTGACCGCGTCGAAGCTGCCGTCGCTGTTCAGACGGCCGAACTTCCAGTACCCGGCCGGGTCCTCGTGCAGGTTCCCGTCGTCGTCGAACCAGGTCTCGGTACCGGTCTGCTGGTACCAGAGACCCCAGGCCGAGCCGTCGGCGGTGCGCTGGCCGAGGACCTGGCCGACGTAGCCGGTTGCCTTGGTACTCAGAGCGGTCCGGTCGAGTTCGATCTCGGTTGTCACGGTGAAGGAACCAGTGTCGTCGACGACCGGTCCGGTCACGGTGGCCGCGTCGTTCGTGCCGTCAAGGACGATCGACTCACCGTCCAGCGCGGCGCCCCCGGACAGGGCGAGCGAACGGCCGTATCCGGTCAGGGTGTCGGTCAGTGCATTGCCGTTCCAGGCAGCCATGAGTTCGGTGGCGGTGCCGGTGCCGGTGGAATCCAGCAGCTTGGCCTCCTTGGCCACGTCCGACGGCTGCAGGGCCTCCTGGAAGACCGCAGCCTCGTCGATGCGGCCCTTCCAGTACTGCGTGTACGCGCCGTACTCATAGCTGGCCCGGCCGACCTGCAAGGCACTGTCGGGGGTCTGGATCTCTCCGCCGGCCGGCACGGCCACGGGGGCGCCCTGAACGCGGCCGTTGACGTACAGCTGGATGGTCGCGGCGTCGGCGTCGTAGACGGCAGCGAGGTGGGTCCACACCTTCAGGGGCACGCCCACGGCGGTCGAGTTCTTGGTGACGAAGTGCCGTCCCGTGTTGTCGGTCCAGTTGAAGCGGAACACCCACTGCTTGACGCCAGCCGAGTAGTAGAGGACAAAGCCCGAACTGTCGGTGCCTGTCTGCGACATGACGCCCCGGTAGACGCTGTCGTCCGTGAGGTTCGCCCAGGCGGAGACGGTGTACGAGGACTGCGTGTTGACCGCCGGTCCCGCAGTCGCGGCGTAGCCCGTCTGCCTCGTGGTGTCGGAGTTGTCGTTCAGCACCAGGGAACGGTCCTCCGAGCCGCGGCGGCCGAGCGCTGACCATCCCGCGCCGGTGTTGTAGAGGGTGGCCGGGTGCCGTGCTCCGTCAGTCGTCGCGGAGTCGGACGCGGTGGTCTCGCCGGAGTTGACCGGGCTGTCGTTGAAGTGCCACCTGGCCGAGGCGCCCTGGCTCTCGGCGACGTTGAACCGAATCGCGGTCGCCTCGCCCGACTGCCCCGTCCCGACGCTGTCCACCGCCCGCACGTACAGCACCTGGACGCCTGACAGCGCGGGCTTCACTGAACGCGTCACCGAACTCGTCCCCGACACCTTGGTCCACTTGGTGTCGGTGGCGAGTTTGTACTCGAACGCCACAATGTTGTTGTCAGCCGTGTTCTTGGTGAAGACGAACTGCCCGGCCTTCCCCGGCCCGCCGGTCGCGGCACCGCAGCCGTCACCCTCGTCCGGGCACACCTCGTACAGCGCGCCCGTCGGAGCAGTGATCGTGGGCGCCTTCGGCCGCGTCGAGTCGATCGTGAAGTAGCACCAGCCCTTGGTCTTCACAGTGCTGTTGCTCTCGATGTGGTTCGCACCGCTGTTGTAGTAGGAGCGCGAGAACACCGCCATCCTGTACGGGGTGTTCTGCTTCAAGGTGATCGGGGAATCCTCCGTAACCTTGGTTCCGTCAACGACGTAGCCGGGGGCGGGCGGCCGGACCGGCTCGGTCACCGCGTCCGGGCCCCAGGTTCCGTCGGACTGCTTCTCCTGCACATAGAAGTGGGCCCGCAGGTGCGCGTCGTACTCACCGCCCGATGCCGTCTGCACCACTCCGCCGAACTTCGGCTTCGGGTTCGACAGCCAGGCCGGGTCTGCCGAGTTCGTCTCGCACGAGGTGCCCACGGTCGGGCTCGTGGGCACACCCGGTAGTCCCACATAGGTGACATCGAGCACCGCGTCGTCGTCGAACCGCTTCCAGCCGTTGGGGTCGGACTCGTTGTACGCCTTCAACATCAAGGTCAACCGGGAGAAGCCGCCTTCCGCGAAGACCTTCACCGTGTGAGTGAGGTTCTCGTAGCTCTGGTCCGGGTCGTCCTTGAACTCGATCGGTGCATCCGGCTGGCTCGGTGTGCACGCCTCACCGCGACCGGCCGAGACCGTACGGTCGCCCAGGATGTCCCAGTTGCTGGTCGGACCGGGCCAATTCGTCGCCGACGAGATGTTCGGTGTCCGGACGAGCTGCACGGTCGTCTTCTCGCAGGACATCGAGAATCGCTCGGTCACCCGGAACGTGGCGCCCAGCACCCGCTTGCCGCGCAGCGCGGTCGGCGCGAACTCGAAATACATCCGCTGTCTGTAACCCGAGCCGCAGTAGTAGCCGATGCCGCCCGTCACGTACGTACCGCAGTAGCCGACGCCCTCACCGTCGTCACCGCCGGAGAAGTTGTAGAAGGTGTCGCCGTCCGACGACAGCAGCGTCCGCTCCGACCCGCCCCAGGAAACATCCGGGTCGATGTAGAGCGGGTACACGGTGTCCGCGCCGGTCAGCAGTTCGGCGTCCGGCACGACTGTGATCGAGTCGTTGTCCGCAGTGACCGGCAGGACGGCGGAAGCATCCCCGTCGCTGGGGCCTTCGGCCGGATCAGGAGTGAAATCACCGTCGTGAACAGGAGCGTCGTTCGCCGCGCCGGTCGAGTCCGAAGCGGTGAGCGACATCGTGGTAGTCCCGGATTCCGCCGCGTCACCGGCAGAGTCCCACTGACGCGCGGCAGGGGTACGGAACACCGCGTTGCCGTTCTCGTCAACTGCGTTGAGGCCCCCACCGACGCCGCCGCGCAGCGTCAGCCCTTGGGCCTCAACAGGAAAGTCCAGTTTCTCCAGCTCATCACTGGCCGCCGCTTCGGCCGTCTTGACCACCAGCACCTGGCGGTAGCCCTCAGTGGTCGCCGTCATCCTCAGATCCACCCCGGGCAGCACATCCGCGTACACCGCCGACGCACCGTCCAGCACCGGCTCGGGCAGTTCCCCCGGCCAGCCCACCTTCAACGACCGCTCTCCCTCGGCCACCGTCACCAGATCGGCACCGGCGCCTCCGGCGGAGAACGACACCTCCGCCACGGCCGCCTTCGGACCGATCGAGCCGTCGGCCCGCCGCTCCAGCGTCGCGTCCGGCTCGGCCCACGAGCCATCCGACTGTTCGACTCGCACCGGAACCGCGGACTGGCTCAGCGAAAAGGTCACGCCGTCCGGATTCGCGAACGTCGTCGCATACTCGGTGCGCTTCCCGAGGATTTCCACCCGCTCACCGGTATCGGCCGCCTCCTCGGCAGCTGCCCTGGCCTCCGAGGTGGCTTCTTCGGAGCCGATATCTGTGGAAGCCCCCGAGGACGAGTTCGCACTCGCCGCAGGAGCAACAGCAAAAGCGGCCGGCGCGGAGAGACCCGCGAGCACGGCCGCTGTCACAACAAGAGCAAACGACTTACGCATACGTCTTGCACGTACGCCGACGTGACGAAACGCCGCCTCCGACCCCACAACGCCCCCGCTTCACAAAACTGGACAGCAATTCACCGGCGATGCGTAACTTGACCACATATGGCCGGACTTGCAGCTTGTAGTGGATGCGTCAGATCACAACACGTGCCACCAGGGACACACAAGGCAAATAATAAGCCAAATACGATCAGGTGTTCGATTATTGAGGGCTGCCAGATCACCCCGTCGAACAACCCGGGCACCTCAGACCTGGTCACTCGAACCGGCAGTGGTTCCCATGCGTCGCCTCGACGCATCTGACGTCGAACTTCCTTTAGAAACCTGGGCAGTTGGATCACCAGGTACCGAGATCAGAAGCGCCCGGCGCCACACAGAGCGGTTTCGACGGGACTGGCCGGAAACCACTCACGCCCTGCGCGAACACCACCGTCCACCACCTGTCCAGAGGACACCGGGTCGCCTGGCCGGAACGCCCCCTCACACGTCGTACCCGTGGCCCCGAGACCGCTCCACCCCAGATATCACCGCCGCTCGCCGCCACGCGCTACCCGCGCGGCACAAGGCAGCCGCCGAGAGGATGCCGACTTTGACGGACAAGGGCTATCGGTACGGGCGTCGGTATCCGGGTCCCCGTCCGACGCCCCACGGACAAGTCCGAGCCAGCCCTGCACGCCGACACCCGCGCAACGAACTCCCTGATCAGAACCGTCCGCGCCCCGGGCGAACGCACCACCACCGAACTCGAACACCCCTGGCGCCCCCTGCACCACGTCACCCTCAGCCCGACGCGCACCGGCGCCATCACCCGCACCGCCCACGCCCTCAACAGACACGGGACGTGATCCTCGCTCAGAAGACGTCACCAACTGGCCCGTTCTTCCTACGGCCCGGCAGGTAAACCGGCTAACGCACCACCCGATGGCGGAGATACACAACCTTCGAGTTGAAGGTGCGGGTCTCGACCAGTTCGAGGTCCACCCTGCGCTCGTTCCGGGGAAAGAACGGAATGCCGCCGCCGATCAGGACCGGGTAGACGATGGTCCGGTACTCGTCGATCAGGCCTGCCGCGGACGCCTCTGCGGCGAGCGTCGCCCCGCCGATCGCGATCTCGCCCTCCCCCGGCTCGGCACGCAACCGCTCGATCTCCTCCGTGAGGCCGCCCGAGAGCAGGCGGGCGTTGCCCTGCACCTCCGACAGCGTGGTGGAGAACACCACCTTCGGGAGCGGGTTCCAGAGCGCGGCCCACTCCAGCTCGGCGTCGTCGAGCGAGCCGTTCTGGTCGGCGGTCTCCCAGTACAGCATCGTCTCGTACAGCCGTCGTCCCATCAGGTGGACGTCGACGTCTCGGATCTCGTCGATCCAGAAGCGGAAGACCTCCGGGGCGGGCACCGTCCAGTCGATGCCGCCATCCGGGTCGACGATGTAGCCGTCAAGGGAAACGCTCATCGAATAGGTCACGCTGCGCATCAGAAGTCCTCCTCGGTCAACGGGTTCGACAGTACGGCCGACTGTCGTTGACACAACCTCACCGGGCCGGATGCAGGGCAGGCCGGTAGACCAGCTCCTGGATGTGGCCGTCGAGCGTCCTGCTCTCGATCAGTTCGAGGTCGAAGTCGGCCGCGCCCTGGAAGATCGGGTCCAGCCCGGTCCGGCCGGTGATCACCGGGAACAGCGTCACCTGGACGCGGTCGACCAGACCTGCGGCCATCAGCGCCCGGTTCATCGACAGGCTGCCGTGCGAGCGCAACGGCACCTCGGATTCTTTCTTGAGCCGGGCTACGACGTCCACGGCGTCCCCCCTCACGACGGTCGCGTCCGGCCAGTCGAGGGGGGCTTGCAGCGTGGTCGACACCACCGTCGCCGGGAGGTTCACCATCCGGGTGACCCATGGATCACGTACCTCGGAATCCTCGGTGCTTGCCGCCAGCATCCCCGCGAACGCCCGGTACGTGTTGGCCCCGAAGACCATCCGCTGCTCCTCGCCGTACAGGGCGAGGCGGTGGTCGAGCAGCTCGGGGCCCTGCTTGCCCCAGTAGCCGGTCCAGTCGCCGCCGGCGGCGCCGAAGCCGTCGAGGCTGGAAAACACGTCGAAGGTGTAGGTCACGGTCACGATGCTCTCCTCAAGCGCGGTCGATCGCCTGTCGGAGATACAGACCGGCGGCCACGGCGGAACTCATCGCTCGCCGTCAGGCGAGTCTGATGCCGGCGATCACCGGAAGGTGGTCGCTGCCCGTGGCCGGCAGGGTGCGTACGTCGGTTACCGTCGCCGTACGCGCCAGTACGTGGTCGATCCGGGAGACGGGGAACCCCTCGGGCCAGCTGAACGCGAAACGTCCCTCCGACGACTTCGTCCGCGACGTGACCGGGTCCAGTCCGCGGTCGTCCAGCGTTCCGTTGAAGTCACCCATCAGGATCACCTCGTCCGTCGTCTCCGCGGCCAGCGCCTTGCCCAGCAGTCCCGCGCTCTCGTCCCGGTTGTCGGAGGCGAAGCCCGTCGGCCCTATGCGGACCGAGGGCAGGTGAGCCACGTATACGGCGATCTCGCCCCAAGGCGTGCGTGCGGCGGCCCGCAGTCCGCGGTCCCAGCCCTCCCCGATCCCCTTCGGCCTGATGTCCAGCAGCCGTACGTCCGTCAGCGGGTACTTCGACCAGAGGCCGACCGTGCCTTCGACCGCGTGGTGGGGGTAGGCGGGGGCCAGGGTCCTCTCGTAGAGCGGCAGCGCTGAGGGGGTCAGTTCCTCCAGCGCGATCAGTTCTGGGCCGGCCTCCATCAGCGCCTTCGCCGTGCCCGCCGGGTCGGGGTTCTCGTCGCTGACGTTGTGCTGGATCGCCGTGATGTCACCCTCCTCACCGGCCCGGGGGAAGAGCAGCCCGCCGAAGAGGTACGTCCAGACGGTCACCGGGAGCAGCAGCGCCACCAGTGCCGTGGCCGAGCGGCGCAGCAGGGCCAGGAGCAGCAGTACGGGGACCGTCAGGCCCAGCCAGGGGAGGAACGCCTCCAGCAGGCTGCCCAGGTTGCCGGGGGTGTTGGGCACGGCCCCGTGGAACGTCAGCAGGGCGGCGGTCAGTACGGCCAGCGACGCGAGCACCCGCCCCCGCGTCCAGGACGACCGCCCCTTGGCGTCCTGGCCCCACCGCAACCACGGCGACCACCGCAGCCACCCCAACCGTCGCACCCGCTTACGCGAACACCACCGTCCGCCGCCCGTTGAGGAGGATTCGTCGCTCCGCATGCCACTTCACCGCCCGTGCCAGCGCCTGGCACTCCACATCGCGGCCGATGGCCACCAGTTGGTCGGGCGTGACGTCGTGGGCGACCCGCTCGACCTCCTGCTCGATGATCGGGCCCTCGTCCAGGTCGGCGGTGACGTAGTGGGCCGTCGCGCCGATCAGCTTCACGCCTCGCGCGTGTGCCTGGTGGTACGGCTTCGCGCCCTTGAAGCTCGGGAGGAAGGAGTGGTGGATGTTGATGATCCGGCCGTTCAGGGCCTTGCACAGGTCGTCCGACAGGACCTGCATGTAGCGGGCCAGGACCACCAGCTCCACGTTCTCCGTGCGTACGAGGTCCAGCAGCCGCGCCTCCGCCTCCGCCTTTGTGTCCTTTGTCACCGGGATGTGGACGAAGGGGACGTCGTACGAGGCGACCAGTTCGGCGAAGTCCGTGTGGTTGGAGACGACCGCCGCGATGTCCACCGGCAGCGCGCCGATACGGGCGCGGAAGAGGAGGTCGTTCAGGCAGTGGCCGAACTTGCTGACCATCAGGACGACCCGCATACGGTCCTCGGCCCGGTGGATCTGCCACTCCATGTGGAAGGCGTCGCCGATCGCCGCGAAGCTCGCCCGCAACTTCTCCACCGTCACCGGCGCCTCACCCGAGAAGTGGACGCGCATGAAGAACAGTCCCGTGTCCCGGTCGCCGAACTGCTGGCTGTCCTCGATGTTGCAGCCGGTCATGAAGAGATAGCTCGACACGGCGTGCACGATGCCCTGCTTGTCGGGGCAGGAGAGGGTGAGGACGTACTGCTCCGCGGACTTCGTTCCGGGCTTCTCGGCGGGGGCCGTTGCCTGGCTGGACTGCTCGTTCATGCCGGACAGGGTCCCATATCCGCCCCGAACGGCCGACTCCCGTCCGCCACGCGGAACAGCCCGACGGAACGGCCCGTCGGAACCATCGACCCCTACGCCGAACGCGTCAGTATCCGCAGTACCTCCAGCGTGCGCGGCGGGGTGTCCGGTTCCTCGCCGTCGCTCGCCGCCAGCCGTACGTGGGCGTCCCGGGCCGCCCGGACCGCCTCCGGCCAGCCGGCGTGGTCGAGGTAGGCGGAGACGGGGGCGTCCGGGCCGACCTGGTGCATGATCCGCAGGACGCGGAGCACGGCGGTGTCGACGAGGGCGGCCTCCTGGGAGTCCCGGAAGATCGTGCCGACGTATTTCTCGGCGGACCAGCTGTCCAGCCAGGTGTCCTCGACCAGGCGGTACACGGCGTCGGTGACGTCCCCGTATCCGTCGACGCCGGCGAGCCAGACGTCTCGCTGGAACACCGGGTCGGAGAGCATGTGCAGCGCGGAGCGCACATTGCTGCGCCAGCGCCACCACGGCATGTCGTTGAGTGGCATGCCGCCCATGGTGGAGGAGCGACGGCCGCGACGGGAAGAGTCTTCCGAACCTTGCACGGTCACCGATCGTACGTTCCCTGTGAAAATGAGAACAACGGCCCCCGTAATTCACCTCGGCGTCACCGGATATTGACCAAGGGTCACACCCGGGTTGGCTGTGTGACGGAATCGTGCATGACCATGACCGGCAGGCGACGCACCCGCAGCACCTTCCGTACCACCCTCCGCGCCCCCTTCAGACTGAGCGCACTGGCCGTGTGCGCGGCCCTGGCCGCCGGGTGCGGGGTCATCCCGGGCACCTCGGACGCGTCGGGGGGCGGCGACATCACCGTGATGACCTGGGCGCCACAGGACACCAACGCGACCAACAAGCCCGGCATGCCGGCCATGGCGCAGGCGTACGCCCGCTGGATCAACTCCAACGGCGGTCTGAACGGGCGCAAGCTCAAGATCCTGACCTGCAACGACCGCAACGACCGGGTGACGGCCGTGAAGTGCGCCCGGCGGGCCGTCGACGAGGACGTCGTCGCGGTCGTCGGCTCCTACAGCCAGTTCGGCGACGACTTCCTGGGCCCGCTGGCCTCCGCCGGCATCCCGTTCATAGGCGGCTACGGCGTCACCAACGACGAGTTCACCAACCCGATGTCCTACCCGGTCAACGGCGGCTCGCCCGCCCTCCTGGCCGGCCTCGGCAAGGAACTCGCCACCGTCTGCGGTCCCGTCGCCCTGATACGCCCCGACAGCATCGCCGGCGACCAGCTGCCCCAGCTCCTCGACTCCGGTCTGAAGGCCGGCGGACACGCCGAGGCCCTGGACCAGCTGGCCCCCGAGGACGCCACCGAGTACGGCACCCAGGCGAAGCGCGCCCTCGAACGTACGACGGACACGGAGACGGAGACCGAGGCCGGGACCGGGTCGGAGACCGAGAAGAAGGGGTGTGTGGTGCCGGCGCTCGGGGACCGGACCAACACCTTCATGGACTCCTTCCGGCGCGACCGCGAGGACTATCCGGACGTACGCACCGCCAACGTCCTCGGCAGCGTCGACCAGACCGTGATCAACGCGAACGGCGGCAAGTCCGGCCCGTACGAGGACTCGTACATCACCGGCTGGTACCCGGTGGCCAGTGACGCCCGCTGGGACGACATGAAGAAGGTCATCAACGAAGAGGCGTTCGACGACGACCGCATCGACCCGCAGGACGCGGGTGTGCAGACCACCTGGATCGCGTACACCGTTCTGAAGGCGGTCGTCGAGTCACTGGACGGCGAGGTCTCCTCGACCACCGTCCGGCGGGCCCTCGACGACGGCCTCCAGGTCAGCACCGGGGGCCTCACCCCGACGCTGCGCTGGCGCTTCGAGGACCTGCTGTCGGTGGTCGGCTTTCCGCGCCTGGTCAACGCGCAGGTGACGCTCCAGGTCGTCCGCGACGGCCGGCTCGTCGCCGCCCGCAAGGGCTTCATCAACACGACGAAGCTGCTGGAGAACGCGGCGGACGGCTGACCCGCAGCGGACACTCAGAGCTGGGTGGACTGGCGTTCCGTCAGGCCGTACGACTTGGCGATCGCGTTCCACAGCTCGGCCGCCTGGGCCTTCTGCGTGGTGGCGATCCCGCTCTGCTTGTTGCCGTTCTGGGTCTGGCTCGTCGTACGGGCCTGGCCCTTCTTGCAGCCGTTCTTGCGGGCCACCTGGTCGGCCCAGGCCGCGTAGTGGTTGTCGGCCGACTGGGACGCCTGCCACGCCTTGGTGAGGGACTCGGTCAGCGCGGCGTGGTTCGGGAGCTTGTCGACGGGGAGCGACGACAGCCGGGTGACCAGTTCGCCGCGCTGCTGGGCGGCGTCGCGCAGATCCGTGGCCGCCTGGCCGAGGTTGTCGCAGGACTTGACGTCCGCCACGGCCTTGATCACCGCGTCCCGACTGTTGTTGCTGGTGGCGAGCAGTTTGTCCAGCTCGACGGCCTGCGCCTTCGCCGGATCGGCGGCCGGTGACCCGGACTCCTCCGGTGCGGCCGAGGTCGCCGCGACGGTCTTGTTGCCCGCGTCGTCGTCGCTGCCCCCGCCCCCGCCGCTCAGCAGGGCACCGGCCCCGACCCCGAGCACGGCGATCCCGATCCCCAGGGCCGCGATGACGGGCACCCGCGAACGTCTGCCCCCACCTCGCCCATCGTGCCGGTCGTCCAGGTCGTGGGGCGCGTGGGGCGCGGCGTTCGGGAAGCCGTACGAGGGCTGCTGGGCGTAGGCCGGGGGGCCGGGCTGCTGGGGCTGGACGCGGGGCAGCTGCTGGGTGGCACCGGCCGGTGCGTCGGCGGCCGGGCCGCCGCGGAAGAGGTTGTCGAAGGCGGAGGGCGGCTGCCGGTCGTCGGGGGCGCCGTACGGCCCTGCGGGCACCGGCGGGATGTACTGCGTGGCCTGGGCGTCCGGATGGGCGGGGGCCGCCTGCGGCACCCGGCCCAGGAACGTGGTCGCCTCGGCGTTCGTCTCGGGCGGCAGCGCGCCGGGTCCCACGGGCGGCAGGAACTGCGTCGCCGCCTCGTTGGCGTGCGCGGGGGCGTGCGCCGCGACGGGCGGGAGGTACTGGGTGGCCTGGTCGACGACCGGGCCGGGGGTGCCGGGAACGGGCGGTATGTACTGCGTCGCGCCCTCGTCGGCGGGCGGCAGCGGAGCACCGGGCGCGGCGGCGTACGGGACCGCCGCACCGCCCTCGGGGGGCAGCGGGGCGCCGCCGTACGGCCCGTACGCGCCAGGGTGCTGGCCCTGGCCGTACGGCTGCTCCTGGTGCTGCGGCATGGGGGTGCCCCCGGTCGCGGGCGGGAGCGGCGCGGACCCGGCGCCCTGTGGGGCGTGCGGTACGGGGAGGGGGGCGCCCGGGGTCGGCTGGGCGCCGTAGCCGGGCTGCTGGGACCAATCCCCGGTCGCCCTCGGGTCGTTGTTCCACGCCGGTGCCGACGGGGCCTGCTGCTCGGGCTGTTGCTGCGGCGACTGAGGCTGGGACTGGGGCTGGAACTGTCCCTGGGCGCCCCACTGTTGGTGCGGCTGGGCGTCGGGCGTCGCCGGCCAGCCCTCGGCCGCCGGAGCCTGGGCCTGGCCCTGCGCCTGGCCTTGGGCCTGGGGCTGCCCCTGGTGCCGACCCTGAGAGTGGACCTGGTTCTGTCCCTGAGGCTGACCCTCGTACGGACCCTGGTGCCGGCCCTGAGACTGCCCTTCGTACGGGCCCTGGGACTGCCCCTGGTGCTGGTTCATGTCCGGGCCCCACGGCTGGCCCCAGGCCTGGCCGCCGGTCGGGGTCGGCGGGGGCGGGGGCGGTGCCTGCGCGGGGACCGGTCGGCCGGCGCTTCCCCCCGTCATGCCCGGCAGCAGCGGTTCGCCGCCGTCGGAGGGCAGCACGATGCCTTCGCGCGCCACGCGCTGCGAGGGCTCCTCGCCCTGTCCACTCTGCGTCACCGGGACTCCTACTGATGGGGGACCTTCGGAATCGTCGGTTAACGCTACCGGGTCCCCGGAATCCCCTTTCACGCAGCACAGGACCAGACCACTGCCCCACCAGCGACTCGGCCTCCGGCTGTGTCTCCCGTCACGCTCCCGTCACGCCGCCGCCCGCAGTTCCATCCGCGCCCCGAACTCCCGGACCACGGGTTCGTCGCGGTACGGCTCCAGGCGCAGATGCAGGTCCTCCAGATACTCGGCGCCCCGGTTGGAGCGCAGGGTGCCCAGGAGTTCCACCGCGCGCAGACCCGTGTGGCAGGCCTCCTCGACCTCGCGCTGCTGGACCTGTGCCGAGGCCAGCAGCACCAGGCCGATGGCCCGCCGCCGCGCCCGCGTCTCGGGGTGCCCGTCCAGCGACTCCTGCGCGCACCGCGCCGCCGCCTCGGCCTGGCCGAGGTCCCGGTGGCAGTGCGCCAACTCGTCGGCCAGATACGCCTGGTCGAAGTGCGCGATCCACGCCGGGTCGTCCCCGGACTCCGGATCGGCCGCCTCCAGGGCGTTCACCGCGCGGCCCGACGCCAGCTGGGCCGCCCGCGCGTCGCCCATCAACGCGTGCCCGCGGGCCTCCGCCGCGTAGAACATGGCCTCCGCGCGCGGGGTGACCCTCCCACGCGCCCCCTCCTGCGCCGCCCGCGCCAACTGCGCGATCTCCCGCGGGTTTCCGAGCTGCGCGGCGAGATGGCTCATGGACGCGGCGAGTACGTACCCGCCGTACCCTCTGTCCCCGGCCGCCTGGGCGAGGCGGAGCGCCTGGATGTAGTAGCGCTGGGCGAGACCGGGCTGGCCGGTGTCGACGGCCATGTACCCGGCGAGTTCGGTCAACCGTGCGACGGCGGCGAAGAGATCACGACCGACCGCCTCCCGGTACGAGCCCGCCAGCAGCCCGGAGACGACGCTGTTGAGGTAGTGCACGACGACCGGACGCACATGCCCGCTGCCGTACTGGTGGTCGAGATCCGTGAGCGCCTGGGTCATCGCGCGCACCGCCGCCACGTCCGACGGCCCCACGCGCGGCCCCGCCTGGCGGGCCACCTGGGAGTCCGGGGACGAGATCAGCCAGTCGCGGCTGGGCTCCACTAGCGCGGACGCGGCGACGGACGAACCGGAGAGGAAGTCCCGCCGGCCCACGTCACTGCGCCACAGCTCACACACCTGCTCGATGGCGCCGAGGACGGTCGGGGAGAACTGGAGCCCGACACCCGAGGCGAGGTTCTTGCCGTTGGCCATGCCGATCTCGTCGATCGTGACCGTACGGCCCAGTTTGCGGCCGAGGGCCTCGGCGATGATCGCGGGCGCCCGTCCCCTCGGCTGCTGTCCGCGCAGCCAGCGCGCCACGGACGTCTTGTCGTAGCGCAGATCGTGGCCGTGCTCCGCACCGCACATGTTGACCCGGCGGGCCAGCCCGGCGTTCGAGCAGCCCGCTTCCTGGATGAGCGCCTGCAACCGTTCGTTCGGCTGCCGCGCGACGAGAGGCCTTGCGGCCATGGCGTACCCCCTGTGGCTGCGGTGCCCTGCCCACGCACCGAGTTGACGTGTCTTCCGTGCCCGGAACTCCTGCCGTGCGCGTCCTGGAAGCGGACGAGTACGGCGAAAAGATCCGGCCTTGAAGATCAGTGCCCCGCAGGCATGCCGAAAATGCGAGGCTTGTGAGGATTGCCGGGGTAAAGGCGGATGCCCAGCCCCTCACGTGCCTACCCAGCCCCGCCGCGGATCCTCCCGCGCGCCCCCGCACATGCATCCATGCGCCCCAGATGCGGAATCGATGCTCCTCCCCCGCGCATGTGACATGCGTAACTCATGATTCCCACTAGAGTTGAGTTCATCGTGGAAGAGACCATCGCGGGCCCTGATGCTGCCCAAATCCCCAAGCAACGCGGCGAATCCCTCTTGGAAACCGCCGTCCGGTACGCCGAAGAGCGCCACTGGGACGTGTTTCCCGGTACGTGGCTGGAAGCAGTCGACGGGGTGCAGCGCTGCTCCTGCGGCGACGCCGCGTGCGCGCTGCCCGGCGCACACCCGACACGGCCCGACTGGATCACGCAGGCCACGGGCAGTGCGACCGTCGCGCGCCGGCTGTGGACCGAGCAGCCGACGGCGTCGATCCTGCTGCCTACCGGCCATACGTTCGATGCGATCGATGTGCCCGAGACCGCGGGGTTCCTCGCGCTCGCGCGCATGGAGCGGATGGAACTGACGCTGGGGCCGGTGACGTTGACGCCGGATCGGCGGATGCGGTTCTTCGTTCTTCCGGGGGCGTCTGTGAAGGTGCCTGATCTGGTGCGGAAGTTGGGGTGGGCGCCGGCCTCTCTCGACCTGGTCGCGCTGGGGGAGGGGGCGTATGTGGCCGCTCCGCCCACTCGGTACGGGTCTCGGGGGGCTGTGCAGTGGGCCTGCCGGCCTACGCCTGCGAATCGGTGGCTGCCGGATGCGGAGGAGTTGATCTCGCCGCTCGCTTACGCTTGCGGGCGGGATCGGTAACTTCGCGGTTCGGGGTGCCTGGTTGCGGTTGTGTGGCGACTACCGGCCGGTGGGGGCTGGTCGCGCAGTTCCCCGCGCCCCTAAAAGCCTCCATCGCACCGTAAAAACCATATGGTGACCGCATGGTCGATGGTGCTGCCGTGCGCGTGCAGGGGCTCTGGAAGCGGTTTGGGCAGCAGGTTGCTGTTGCCGGGATCGATCTGGAGTTGCCCGCGGGGAAGTTCGTGGGGCTTGTCGGGCCCAATGGGGCCGGGAAGACCACGACTCTCTCCATGGTGACCGGGCTGCTGCGGCCCGATCAGGGCACCGTGGAGGTCGTGGGGCACGACGTGTGGCGGGACCCCGTCGAGGTGAAGGCGCGGATCGGGGTGCTGCCCGAGGGGCTTCGGCTCTTCGAGCGGCTGTCCGGGCGTGAACTCCTCGCCTACTCGGGGCGGTTGCGCGGGCTGCCCGGTGCCGAGGTCGACAAGCGGGCCGCCCAGCTGCTCGACGTCCTCGACCTGGCCGGCGCCCAGCACAAGCTCGTCGTCGACTACTCGACCGGCATGCGCAAGAAGATCGGCCTCGCCGCCGCTCTCCTCCACAATCCCGAAGTCCTGTTCCTCGACGAGCCGTTCGAGGGCGTGGACCCGGTGTCGGCGCAGATCATCCGGGGCGTGCTGGAGCGGTACACGGCCTCCGGCGCCACCGTCGTCTTCTCCTCCCATGTGATGGAGCTGGTCGAGTCGCTGTGCGACTGGGTCGCGGTGATGGCGGCGGGGCGCATCCGGGCGCACGGGTCGCTGGCCGAGGTACGCGGTGACTCTCCCTCCCTCCAGCACGCGTTCCTCGAACTCGTCGGCGCGGGCGGGCGCGACCACGGGTCCCACCTCGACTGGCTGGGCGGCGGCGCCCGATGAGTGCGGCCACTTCGCTCACACCTGTTGTCGTACGGCTGAAGCTGTCGCTGTTGCGCAACGGGCTGCGGCAGTCGGCCGGGCGGCGGGCCGCCTACATCTCGTCCCTCGTCGTCGTGCTGCTGCTCGCCGCGCTCCAGTTCCTCGGGCTCGTCGCCCTGCGCGGCGAGGCGCACGCCGCGTCCGTCACCGTCCTCCTGCTCGCGGTGATGGCGCTGGGCTGGGCCGTCATGCCGCTGTTCTTCCCCAGCGGCGACGAGACCCTCGACCCGACCCGGCTGGTGATGCTCCCGCTGCGCCCCCGGCCGCTGGTCCGGGCGCTGCTCGCGGCCTCGCTCGTCGGGATAGGGCCGCTGTTCACGCTGTCGCTGCTCGTCGGGTCGGTGATCGCCGTGGCGCGCGGCGGGGCGGCGTTCGTCGTGTCGGTCGTCGCCGTGCCGCTCGCGCTGCTCGTCTGCGTGGCGCTCGCACGGGCCGTCGCCGCCGCCAACATCCGGCTGCTCAGCAGCCGCAAGGGCCGCGATCTCGCCGTACTGAGCGGGCTGGTCATCGCGATCGGGGCGCAGGTCGTCAACTTCGGTGCGCAGCAGCTCAATTCGGCCGGGTTCGGGCAACTCGACCCGGCCGCCGAGGTGTTGGCGTGGGTGCCGCCCGCCTCGGTGATCGGGGCTGTGGACTCGGCGAGCGAGGGGTCGTACGGAGTCGCGGTCGCCCAACTCCTACTCAGTGCAGGCGCGTTGGTGTTGCTGTTGGGGGCCTGGTCGCGGACCCTCACCCGGCTGATGGTCTCCCCCGACGGGTCCACCCTCCAGGCCGCCGAGCCGTCCGGTACGCGGGAGCGGGGCTCCGGCGGGCTGGGGCGGCTGCTGCCGGGCGGGCGTACCGGGACCGTCATGGAGCGGAGTCTGCGGTACGCGTGGCGCGACCCCAAGACCAAGGCCGCGTGGGTGACTTCGCTGGCGATCGGGCTGATCGTGCCGGTGTTCAACGCGTTGCAGGGCACCGGGTCGATCTACTTCGCCTGCTTCGCGGCCGGGATGCTCGGCATCCAGATGTACAACCAGTTCGGCCAGGACACCTCCGCCTTCTGGATGGTCGCGATGACGATCTCGTCCACCCGGGACGCGTACGTCGAACTTCGCGGCCGGGCACTGGCGTTGCTGCTGATCAGCCTGCCGTACGCGACCCTCGTGGTCGTGCTCACCACCGCGCTGCTCGACGACTGGGCCACGCTGCCGGAGGCGCTCGGGCTGTCCCTCGCGCTGCTCGGGGCGATGCTGGCGGCCGGGGCCTGGTCGTCGGCCCGGTTCCCCTACTCCATCCCGCAGGAGGGGTACAAGAACGTGGCCCCCGGGCAGTCCGGGCTCGCCACGGTCGCCATCTTCGGCGGCATGATCGGAGCCTCCCTGCTGTGCGCCCCGGTCATCGCCCTCACCATCTGGCTGAACGCCGACTCGGGCGGCGACCGCTGGACCTGGCTGCTCCTGCCGGTCGGCGCCGGCTACGGCGCCCTGCTCACCCTCCTCGGCCTGCGGCTCGCCGCCCCACGCACGGCCGGACGCCTCCCGGAGATCCTGGCAGCGGTCAGCAGAGGCTGAACTTGCCTACGGCATAGGGGGTTTGGGACGCCGTTCGAGGGGAGGGAAGGGGATGACGGAAAAGCGCACCATAGGGGCGCGAGGAACTGCGCGACCAGCCACGACGGGCGCCGCAGACGAACAACGACCGACACAGCCCCGCCCAACCAGCGGAGCGCGAGAGCAGGGGGGAGCCTGCGCATGGCCAAATGGTTCGGCAGATCCAAGTCCAGGGGCAACGACAAGGCCGGGGACGCGGCGGAGTCCGAGCACCTCGAACCCCTCGGTGTCTCCGACGACCTGCGGCTGGCGTACGGCCGTACCGGCGACCCGAAGCTGCTGCGCGGCTCGATGCAGGCCGCCGAACTGGCCGTGGAGGTCTACCCGGTCACCGACGTCCGCCACGCCGCCGCCCTCTCCTCCCTGTGCATGCTGCACCGGCTGAGCTGGGAACGCGACCACGGCACCGCCGATCTGGTCAAGGCCATCGACTACGGCCGCCAGGCCGTCGACAAGTCCCCGCCCGGCGACCCGGAACTCTCCCGGCACATGTCCTCCCTGGCCACCGCCCTCCAGGAGGCCTACGACAGGACGGAGGACGAGGAGTCCATCGACGAGGCCATCGCCCTGTACCGCGGCTGCCTGGACCTCATGCCGAAGGGCGGCAGCGCCGCGCAGGTCGAGCAGCGCGTCGGCCAGGTGTCGAACCTCGCCAACTCCCTGCTCCGCAAAGGGCGTAAGAGCCGGGACGGCGACACCCTGGACGAGGCCGTCCAACACGCCCGCGCCGCCCTGCGCGACACCCCGGACGACCATCCGATGCACGCGGTGCGTCTCGTCAACCTAGGCGGAGTCCTCCTCGGGCTCGTCCAGACCGGCCATCCGGAACACATCGCCGAGGCCGAGGACATGTACACGCAGGGCCTGCGCGAACTCCCGGCCGGCCACCCCGCGCACGACGGCGTGCGGCAGACGCTCGCCATGATCCTGGGGCTGCGCGTCCAGTTCGGGATCTGACAGTGCCGGATCAGCCTTCCCTGGTCGAACTGACGCTGCTCGTCGAGGACTTCGCCGGGCCGGACCACTGGCGGTGGGTGCTGGTGGCGCCGGACGGCGAGGTCCTCGCCCGGCACGAGGTCCGCCTGGACCCGACCGGCCCCCTGTACGAGGCCTTCCTCGACCTGCCCGGACATCTGCGTCGGCACGCGCCCCCGGACGTACGGGCCGCGCGGGAACGGGAGATCGTCCGGGAGGTCGGTGCGTGGATCGGCGCCGAGGTCCTCGGGCCGGTCGCGCCCGCGCTGCTCGCGGCGGCCCCGGCGGTGGTACGGGTCGTCGTGCCGACGGACGTACCGGGCGCGCGGCGCCTGATGTCCGTACCCCTGGAGCTGGCGCACGCGGACGGGCGGCCACTGGCAGTCCAGGACGTGACCCTCGTGACGCAGTGGGGTGCGGGGCGCGCGGCTGAGGAGCGTGACGGCGGTCCGGTGCGGGTGCTGGCGCTGTTCAGTCTGCCCGAGGGCAGTCGGGCGCTGAACCTGCGGCGCGAACGGCTGGCGCTGACACGGCTGTTCACGGAGGCGGCGGACGCCGGGCGCGCGGTGGAGGTGCACACGCTTCAGTACGGGGTGACGCGCGAGCGGCTGCGTGCCGTACTGGCGCGGCCGGCCGGCTGGGACCTCGTGCATGTCTCCGGCCACGGCAGCCCCGGCGAACTCCTCCTGGAGACCGACGCCGGGCGCCCCGACCGGGTCCGTGCGCCCGAACTCGTCGACCTCCTCGCCGCCGCCCGGGACGTCTCCCTCGTCACCCTGTCGGCGTGCTGGTCGGCGGCGGCCCCGGAGCCGGTCGAGGCTTCCGGCGGCTCCGGGGAACCCGTCGTCGGGACTGTCGCCGGGGACCTGGTCGAGCGGCTCGGGTGCGCGGTGCTGGCCATGCGGTACCCGGTGGAGGACGGCTTCGCGACCGCCCTCGCCGAGCGTCTCTACCGTCAACTGGTCGTCGAGGGACGGGTGTTGCCCCGGGCGCTGGCGGAGGTGCTGGGTGAGCTGTCGGGGGAGGCGGACGGGGTACCCGGCTCCGCGCTCCGGGCGGCGACTCCGGCGCTGTTCGGGGCGCGGGCGGTGGGGCTGAGGCTGGGTGCGCCTACGGGGTCGGCGGAGCCGGCGGCGACAGGGCTGGCTCCGGGTGCGCCGACGGGGCCGGCGCCGGGTGCGCCGATGGGGCCGACTCCGGGTGCGCCGACCGGTGGCGCGGATGGCTCCGGCCGGGATGTCTCCAGCCCCGGCGCCTCCGGTCAGGACCCGCCGGGCCAGGACTCCCCCCGCCAAAGTGCCTCCGGTCAGAATTTCCCCGGCCGGGATGTCTCCGCCACCCAACTCCCGCCCGTGCCCGAGCACTTCGTCGGCCGCGTCGCCCTCCTCTCCCGCGCCGGGGCCGCACTGGCCCCCCGCAGCGGGCTCGGCGGAGTGTTGCTGCACGGTATGCCCGGGGCCGGAAAGACCGCGTGTGCACAGGAGTTGGTCGCGACGCACGCGCACGCCTTCGAGCGGACCGTCTGGTTCACGGCACCCCAGGAGCAGGACCACGACCAGTACGAGGAGGCGGTGCTCGCCTCCTTCGCGCTGGCCCTGGAACAGGCGGTGCCCGGACTGCGCTGTCTGCATCTCCTGGAGACGGCCGACGGGTCGGCGGCGGAGTTCGTGGCCGCCGTCTCCTCGCGGCTGGAGCGGGAGCGCGTACTGCTGGTCATCGACGGCATCGACACCCTGCTGACCCCCGACAGGGCCTGGCGGGACGGGCGTTGGGGAGATCTGGTCGGTGCGCTGACCGGGCAGGCCGGGGCCGGGAGGCTGATTCTGTGCGGGCGGGTGCGGCCGGTCGGGCTGGGGCCGCTCGTACGGACCGAACCGGTCGACCTGCTGACCCCCGACGAGGCCCTGCTGCTCGCCCGCGAACTCCCCCACCTGGCCCGCCTGATCGACGGACAGCTCCCCGGCACGACACCCTCGGCCGCCCGCCGACTCGCCACCGGCCTCCTCGAACTGGCCGGTGGCCACCCGAAGTTGCTGGAGCTGGCCGACGCCCAGGCGGCCGATCCGGCACGCCTGGAACGGCTGCTGGCCGCCGGAAACCGGGCGGCGGAGGCATCCGGCGACGACGAGCATCTGCGCGTACTGCGTGCCTGGTCCGACGGTGTCGCCGCCGAACTCGCCCCCGCCGACCGGGACTTGTTCCACGTCCTGTGCTGCCTCGACGAGAACGACCGCAACCAGGTGGCCGTGGACCACAACTGGCCCGACCTGCGCGCTCAACTGGGCCATCCGGACACACCGGTTGACGCGGCCCTGCGGACCCTGGTGGCCCACGGGCTGCTCACGCCACGCCCCGGACAGTCGTACGAGATCCAGGCCGCCGTAGCCGCCGAGGGGCGGGCGCGGGCCGGTGCGCGGGTCCGGGAGCTGGTCGACACACGGTTGTCGGGATACTGGCTGCGGGTGTTCGAGATGGCGTGGACCCGCGAGGGCACCGACGCCGAGGGCGCCCAGCTGGCCGGGCCACTGCTGACGCTCGCCGCGCTGTCCGCAGCGCCCTATCTGATCCGGCTGCGGCAGGAGTCGTCCGCCGCGACGCTGCTGGAGGCCGTGCTGCGCCGGGACACCTCGGCCCCGACGAGGGCCCGCGTGCTGCCCCTGCTGCGCAGGATCGCGACCCGCGCCGCGTCCGCGCCGGGCACCGGGGTCGTACCGCCGACGGACGCGCTCGCGCGGATACTCGGCGAGATCGACCCGGCCGCCGCCGAACGCCACGAACGAGCCGCCCTGGCCTCTGCGTTGGCCCGCGGCGACCACTCCGCCGCCGCCTCCGCGACCAGCGGCCTGGTCGACCTCTGCGTACGCACCGGACGCCTGACCGAGGCACTCGCCCTCGCCGAACAGGGCGCCGAACACGCCCGGTTGGCCGGCCTGGGCACCTGGACGACCCTCCTGTACGAGGTCCAGCGGCTGCACGTCCTGTCGCAGACCGACCGGGCGGGCGAGGCCCTCGCCGAGGCCGACGCACTGCACCGGCGGATGCGTGACGTGCCCCGAACACGCGGACCCCGGGAGGGAGTCGACTGGTGGGAGGTCTGGGAGGAGCTGTGCGACACCGGGCAGCGCGCCGCGACCGAGGCCGGGGAGTGGCGGCGGGCACTGGAGTACGCCGACGACCTGAGCGCCTCCAAGCGGGCGCGCGGCGCACCGGTCACCGACCTCGCGGCGGCCCGGCAGCCCGCGTACATGCCGTTGCTGCGCCTGGGCCGTACGGAGGACGCGCTGCGGCTGCTGGAGGAGTGCCGGCAGGTCTTCGAGGACGCCGGGGACGTTCTCTCCCTGGGTGAGGTGTTCGGGGCGCTCGCCAATGTGGCGGACGTGCGCGGACACGGCGAGGTGGCGATCGCGCGGGAGCGGGACAGTCTGCGGTACGCGTACCGGGCGGGCGTTCCGCCGGTCGTCGCCGTCGGGCACGCCAACCTGGGCACGTATCTGCACGGCCACGCGCGGGACGCGGCGGGCGCGGTCGCCCACCATCTCGCGGCGGCGCTGCTCGCCACGCTCAGCGGGGGCGGCCGGACGATGAACGCGGCGCAGTCCCTCGCGGCCGACCTCCAGGAGTTCGGGGCGGATGGCGTGGCTCAACTGCCCTCTGGGGTCGAGGAGTTGTGCGCGCGGGTGGCCGAGGTGCCCGGGGTGGCCCTGGACCGGCTGCTGGCCGGTCTGGACCCCGGTCTCGTCCGGGCCCGGGAGGCGCTCGACGCGCTGGTGCGGGAGGCGAAGGAGGGGGTGACGGGGGCCGATCGGCTCGGCTCTGTGCAGGCGGCGGCCTGGGGCATGCTCTGGGAGCCGGTGCTCGCGGCGCTGGTGGCCGCCGAGCGGCGCAACACGGCGGCGAAGGTGAAGCTGCGCCAGCACCTCGCCCAACTCGCCGCGATGAACGCCATGTTCGAGCCGCTGGCCGACGTACTGGGCCGGATCCAGGGCGGTGAACGCGGCCCCGGTGTGCTCTTCGGCCTGGGGCCCCTCGACGCCCCGGTGGCACGGCGCGCCCTCGACGCGCTGGCCGGCCGGGTGACCGTACCCGTCGAACTGTGGACGGTGATGTATCTCGGCATCGCCCTCGGCAGCTTCGTCTCCACAGCCCTCGGCGTGGCAGGCACCGACGAGGTGACCCGCGAGAACCTGGACGGATTCGCCGCGGATCCGCTGCTGGCGCCGATGGCCGCGATCCTGGAACAGATCCTGGCCGGCGAACGCGACCCCCGGCTGGCCACCGGCCTGCAACAGCCCACCCAGCGGGCGGCGGTCGCGGCGGTGCTGCACTACCTCAACGACGCGGAGGGGGCGTCCCGTTGACCCGCCGTCGGGGTGCTGTGGCCTGGGATACTGCGCGTATGGCGGACGCCCCGAAGATCAACGACGTACGGCTCGGCGACAACGGCGTGCTGGAGTTCTACGACGGCACGGCGTGGGTCGTGTACCCGGACGTGCCGGACGACGACGGGCCGCCCCAGGCCCTCACCAAGGACTCCCCCGTGGACGAGGACCGTCCGAGGTGACCACCGAGCCGCCCCCGTCCTCCCCCTCGTCGGACCCGGGTATGGTCACCCCCTTCGACGCCCTCCCCTCCCCCCTCGACGCCGTGCCCGAACTGCGGGCCGCCGCACGGTGGATGATCGCCTCGTTCGGCGTCGTGGGGGCCGCGCTCGTCGGCGGGGGCCCGCTGGTGGCCGTCGGGAAGGTGCACGGGCTCGGCGAGGCACTGGTCGCGGGCGGCGCGCTGCTCGTCGCGCTCACCGGGGTGTGCCTCGCCGTCTGGCAGGTCAGCCGGGTGCTCGTACCGCCGATCACCACCGCCGCCACCCTCGACACCCCGGCGGCACGCGGCCTGCGCGAGCTGATCGACGCCTCCCCGGCCGACTTCTTCGGCTCCGCCGCCACCGGCGTGGACGACCTCCTGCGCCACCGGGCCGTAGCCGTGAACATCCACCGCGCCCTCACCGCCGAGACCGACCCCGCCCGCCGGGAACACCTGCGCCGCCACCTGACCCGCGCAAAGACCAACATCACCCGCACGGACCCCTTCGTACGCTGGCTCCTCGCCATGACCCACGTCTGGCAGATCCGCGTGACCTTCCAGGAGGCCCGCCGCTGGTGCGTACTGGCGGTGGCCTTGGTCGCGACGGGGGCGGTGGCGTTCCTGACGGTCACGGGCGGGGGCAGCTGAGCCCGCCCCGACGGGCGGGGGGCAGCTGAGCCTGTTCGTGGGTGGCGGTGGCTGATCCCGTCCCAACGGGCGGCAGTGGCTGAGCCCGTTTGTGGGTGGCGCGAAGCGCCCTCACAAGGGGCGCGGGGAACTGCGCGACCAGCCCCCACCGGCCCGCGGGCAAAGAACCGCCCACCCAGCAAACCCCTAGCGAGTCAGCACGCCGTCCAAGAACGGCTCAATAGCCGCGCGCCACGCATCAGGCTGGTCATAGTGCACGATATGCCCCGCATCAGCCACCTCCGCATACTCCCCCCGAGGCAGCACACGAACCATCTCCTGCGCCTCCGCCCGCCCCAACTCCCCATCCAGCCCCCGCACCACAAGCGCCGGACACTGAACCTGCGTCAACTCCTCCCAGTGCGCGTCGAACACCCACGTCTCCCGGGACTTGAGCATCTGCTCCGGCTCGAAGACAGGACGCCAGCCGTCGGCGGACTCCTGCATCACCTCGGCGTAGAACTCCCCACGCGACGGAGTCGGCCGCTCCACCCAGGGATCGTCCTCGCCGAACCACTTGCGTACGTCGGCGAGCGTCGCGAAGGGCACCGGCCACGCCTTGAACCAGTCCTCCCACTCACGCTGGGAGGCCCCGCCGAGCGCCGAGGCCCGCATGTCGCAGATGACCAGGGCCCGCACCAGGTCGGGACGTTTCGCGGCGAGCTGCCAGGCCGTCAGGGCGCCCATGGCGTGGCCGATGAGGACGACCGGGCCGAGTCCGAGCTGCTCGATCGCCGCCTCGGCGTCCTCGACGTACGCCTCGCGGGTGTAGATGTCACCGGGCGGCCGGTCGCTCTGGCCGTGGCCGCGCTGGTCGAGCGCGACGGCCCGATGCCGCTCGCCCAGCCAGCGGGCGGCGGACGCCCAGTGCGAGGCACGGCCCATGAGCCCGTGCAGTAACAGCACTCCGGGTGCCCGGTCGGGCTCGCCGGTCTTGGGAGGGTCGGCGAACTCCCATGCGGCAAGGCGCACACCGCCCGCTCCGGTCACGTCGATACGCCGCGCCACAGTTCCTGGCACCCCCCTAGCTATCGAAGTTTCCTCTGCCTGGTTCCTCTACCGCCACAGATTATCGAATGGCTATTCGAAAATGCGGTCTCCGGCCGCAACACCCCTCGATCGAGTGACCACGCTCCAGGAATGATCCGCGCGGCCGAGGGGAGATCTTCTGCGGGAGGCGGACCGCTCGGGGAAAGCGGTCCGTAGGGGATGACCCTGGGAGCTCGGGGCTCCGGGTCAGCACAGGGGAGGACAGGCCCCGGCGCCACTTGGCGCCGGGGCCCTCTTCACGTCCGCGGCACATCCTCACGCTCCCCCTCCCCCGCCGGGCGGCACCGCTGCCGCGCCCGGCCAAGAGCCCTCAAGTCATATGCCTCTCGCGACAGCGTGGCACGCGAAGCGTCCGAGCGCTGCGATTCCGCACACTGAATCTTGGATTGGCGCCCCGGAGCGGCACGGACCCCGGGACGCGGCAAGTTCCCCCTCGGTCACAGCGGTTGCGATCACAGAAGTTGCTCGCGGGAGCGACGGCGCCCCGGATCAGCGCTTCGCCACGAACACGTGCGAGGCGACCTCCGCCTCCAGCTCGGCCGCCTCGCCGCCACTGCCGACCAGCACACCGCCGGCCGCCTCCGTCACGCTCACCACCGAACCGGGCTGCACACCCGCCCGGCGCAGCGTGTACATCAGCTGCGCGTCCGTCTGGATGGGCTCGCCGATCCGGCGTACGACGACCGTCTTGCCGTCGACGCCCGGGTCGAGGTCGGCCAGCGAGACCATGCCCTCGTCCAGGAACGGGTCCGCGCCGTCCTTCTCGCCCAGCTCCTCCAGGCCCGGGATCGGGTTGCCGTACGGCGACTCGGTGGGGTGGCGCAGCAGTTCGAGGACGCGGCGCTCCACGGCCTCGCTCATCACGTGCTCCCAGCGACACGCCTCCGCGTGGACCTGCTCCCACTCCAGGCCGATCACATCGACGAGCAGGCACTCCGCGAGGCGGTGCTTGCGCATGACGCGGGTGGCGAGGCGGCGGCCCTCGTCCGTCAGCTCCAGATGCCGGTCGCTGGCGACCGCGACCAGACCGTCGCGCTCCATCCGGGCCACGGTCTGGCTGACCGTCGGGCCGCTCTGGTCCAGCCGCTCGGCGATCCGGGCGCGCATGGGGACCACACCTTCCTCCTCCAGCTCAAGGATGGTGCGGAGATACATCTCCGTCGTATCGATCAGTCCGGACATTCGTGCCCCTTGATGAGATGTGCCGGAGGCTCGACGGCTCCGGCGCGTGCGCTGGCCCTGGCTTCAATTCTGACGCATACCACTGACAACCGTGCCGTCGCGGTGAAACCACACGGTTACGGATCCCCGTGGCCGGGTAGACAGTGCGTTTCACCGAGGGTACGGGGGCGGCGGCGACAACGGCGGACGGCCGTGTTGACAGGGCAGTGGTCCAGACCTCACGGTGATCGGCGACACGGACCGCCAGACGACCGTCAGGCCGATCTCCCGAAGGGTTCCCCGATGAGCGACAGCGAGTTGGCCGGACAGTTCCTCGACGCCGCGATCGGCCTGCTGAAGCGGGTGCGCGACGAGGAGGCGGAGGCCGTGACGGCCGCCGGCACGCTCATCGCCGACACCGTGGCCGCCGGGGGCCGCCTGTTCGCCTTCGGCGCCGGGCACTCCTCGCTCGCCGCGCAGGACGTCGTCTACCGCGCGGGCGGCCTCGCCCTGATGAACCTGCTGGCGGTGCCCGGTGTCGTCGGCGTCGACGTCATGCCGGCCACCCTGGGCTCCGCCCTGGAGCGCGTCGAGGGCCTGGCCACGACCGTCCTGGACACCTCACCGCTGCGCGAGGGCGACGTACTCGTGATCATCTCCCTCTCCGGCCGCAACACCCTCCCGGTGGAAATGGCGCTGCACGCGCGTGCCCTCGGCGTGCGGGTCATCGGCGTGACCTCGGTGGCGTACGCGACGGAGACGACGCCCCGCAACGCCTCGGGCACGTTCCTCAAGGACCACTGCGACGTCGTACTGGACTCGAAGATCGCCCCCGGCGACGCCGTACTCACCCTCGACAGCGTCCCGGCGCCCTTCGCGCCCGCGTCCACGGTGGTCACGTCGGCGGTGCTCCAGTCGGTCATGGCGACGGCGGCGGGCATCCTGGCCGACCGGGGCATCGAGCCCCCGCTGCTGCGCTCGGGCAACGTGGACGGCGGCCACGACTGGAACGCCCGCATCCTGAAGCAGTACGGCGACCGGATCTTCTACGAGCGCTGAGCCGAGCCACTGGTCATGCAGCGCTGAACCGAGCCCCTGGTCAGGTGTTGAGGCCGGCCAGATCCAGGGCCGCCGCTATCCGTACGGCCACGTCCTCCGCGTACACGGCGTCCGTACGTTCGAACTGGGTCCGTCCGCCGCCGCGCAGGAACGTCACGACGCCCAGGGTGCGGCCCCGGCTGCGCAGTACCGCGCACAGTGCGTGGACCGTGTCCGGCGGCCAGCGGCGCTGTACGGCCCACGCGCGGGCCTGCTCGACGCCGTACGACCCGGCGCTCGCCCGCACCGACCCGGCCCGCTCCACGCACTGCACGGCCGGGTGCGAGTCGCCGTAACGCAGCGGCAGTCCGGCGTGGCCGGCGAGGACGCTGGGCCCGGGGGCCCCGGACGGCGTCGCGGCGGCGCGGACCAGCCGTACGGGCCCCTCGCCGTCACCCGACGAGCCGTCGGCCGCCGTACCGCCGATGACGGCGATCCGGTCGATGAGCGCGTGGTCGGCGAAGCCGGCGAGAGAGAAGTCCAGGTGGACGGTCGCGGCCTCGGCGGGGTCCTCGCACTCGGCGGCGGCCCGCGCGGCGCGGTGCAGCTGGTTCGTACGGAACCGCAGCTGGGCCGCCTCCTGCTCGGTCGTCTTGGCCTCGGTGATGTCCTGGAACAGCCAGCCCACCCCGAGCGGAACCGGTTCTTCGGTGAGCGGCGAGGCCAGCCGCAGGAACCCGCTCCGCCAGCAGCGCCGCTTCTCACCCTCGGGCGTCCGTACGGTCACCCACATCTCGGCGGGCGCGGGCGGCGCGCCCTCGGCGAGGACATGCGTCAGCGCGCTCTCCAGCTCCTCGACGCCCTGCGCGAGCAGCTCGCCGAGGGGCCGTCCGAGTACGGCCGTACGCCCGATGCCGAGCGCGCGAGCGGCGTGCGAGTTGACGACGGCGGGCCGCAGATCGGCGTCGACGAGCACGACCCCCCAACTGGCGTCCTCGAAGAGAGCCTCACTCAACGCGATGGACCGCTCAAGATCTATCTGCGCGTGCACCTCGCTGAAGGCGCAGTACAGCCCGGCGGGCTTGCCGTCGGGCCCGCGCACGGCGGCGGACTGCGTACGCACGAGCACCCGCCCCCCGTCTTTGGTCAGCAGCGCGAACTCGTGCACCTGACGCCCAGGGGCGTGCATCGCGGACAGCAGTCGCCCCTCGATGTCCTCGGCGTCGGCGCTGCGCACGGCCCATCCGGCGAACCCGTGCCGCCCGACGGCCTCCTCCGCGGTCCAGCCGAGAATCCGCTCGGCCTCCCGGTTCCAGTGGGTGACGACGCCGTCGGCGTCGAAGGCGCACAGGGCGGCGTCCATGCCGTCGAGAAGGGCGGCGAGCAGGTCGGAGCCACCACCGTCGGAACCCACCGGGCCGTCCGAACCCACCGGGCTGTCCGGGCCGGCCCTCTCGGGCTCGTCCGGCCCCAGCTCGTCGGTGGTCCCACTACGCCGGGAAGCACTCACCTGGACCCCCTGCAGGCTGCGTCCGCACGTACTGCGCGACGGTTCGCTCACTCACCATCATTCAACTCGAACGTGACGCAGCACACATCACGTTCCCCCAAGATTGAAGGAAATCGTTGTACGGCGGAAATTCGCCGTAGTTCGCCGTAGTCCGGGAACAAGCCCCTCTTGCCCCTCCTGCCCCCGGACCAAACCGACCGTCCGGAATGCCCACGCATTCAGGCCCCCGTGCCGGACAGCCGCAGATCGACCCAGAGGTCGCTCTCCCCGTCCAGCACATACCGCTCGACCTCCACGAACCCGCGCTTGAGCGCGAAGGAGAGCCCGTCGTGGTTGGCGGCGAGTACGACGGTCTCGATCGCCCCGGCCCCGAGCTCTCGCGCGAGCGCGAGCCCGCGCACGTACATCTCCGTCCCGAACCCGCACCGCCGAAAACCGGGCAGCACGCGCGCGATGACGGTGGAGACGGCCGGATCACTGTCCAGGGCGGGCGGCCGAACGGTGGAACACCCCACCAGGGTGTCGTCGAGATACGCGACTTCCAGCCGATTGCGCCCACTGCGCACCCGCACCTCGTCGAGGGACAGGGCGGCGGGCGGAACGATCAGGTTATGGACGTACTGCCAGTCGCGGAGAGCAGTCTCGTCGGCGTCATCAACGGGGACGATACGAAGATCAGACACGACGCCAGAAAATCGCACACCCGGGCGACCGTCAACGGGATTCGGGCACCATCGCGGTAGCGTGCCGATCATGGCGGACTGGGACATACGACCGGCGTCGGCATCGGACATCGAGCCGATAGCGGAACTGCGGGCGGTGGTGATGCGGCCGGATCTGGAACGACTCGGCCGGTACGACGACCACCGCGTCCGGCAGCGCTTCCGGGACGGGTTCGACGCGGCTCACACCTGGGTGATCGAGGTGACCGGCGAGTTCGCGGGCTGCGTGGCCCTGCGCCCGGCCGAGGACGCCCACTGGCTGGAGCACTTCTATCTGGACCCACGCTTCCAGGGCACGGGCATCGGCTCGGGTGTGGTGCGCGAGCTGCTGGAGCGCTGCGACGGCGAGGGTGCCCTGGTCCGGTTGAACGTGCTCCAGGGGAGCCCGGCTCGACGGCTGTATGAGCGGTACGGGTTCGTGGTGGAGGGTGAGGACGCGGTGGATGTGTTCATGGGGCGCGAGCGGACATGACGGGCGATGAGGACGGCTCACGCGTGATCAGACGCGAGGCGGCGGTGCGTATCGTCGAGGAGGAGCTGGAACACGAGCGTCAGAGGTGGTCGGCGCTGGGCGTGGATCCGGTACGCGTGGTGGTGACGGGTGTCAAGGAGCATGAGCTGGTGTGGCTCGTCTCCTCCCAGTCCGAGGAGTACGTACGCACCGGGGATTCCAGCGCGATGCTGGTCGGCAGCGGCCCGTACCTCGTCGACCGCGTCGACGGAGGGCTGCACGTGATCGGGTCCGCCGCCATGGCGGCCGGGGAGTGGGAGACGGACTACCGCATCCGCATCCGAGGCCTGACCGTCCGTACAGCCGTGGACGACCTGCACGACGAACTACGCGAACTCGCCGCCGCACGCGGGCGCGTGCACGCGGTACGCGCCCTGCGGCGGAGGCTGCCGGTGCTGTCCCCGGCGCGGGCCCTCACGTACGTGACCGGATTGCTGGACGACGATCTGCCGGCCGACCTGGAGGCCCTAGCCGTCGAGCAACTCGTCGTCCCCATCAACCCGGTGCTCGGCGTGAAGACCATCCGCCCGGGCAAGCCCCTCAGTCGATGACCGCGGTGGCCTCGATCTCGACCAGGTGGTCGGGGATGTCGAGTGCCGCCACGCCGATCATCGTGACCGGCGGGACCGCAGTGACGCCCAGCCTCTTTGCCGCCCGGGAGACGCCCTCCAGGAGCGTGGGCATCTTGTCGGGGGTCCAGTCGACGACGTAGAACTTCAGCTTCGCCACGTCGTCGAACGAGGCGCCGGCCTCGGCCAGGGCGGTGCCGACGTTGACGTAGCACTGCTCGACCTGCGCGGCGAGGTCGCCCTCGCCGACGGTGACGCCGTCGGCGTCCCAGGAGACCTGCCCGGAGACGAAGACCAGCTTCGATCCGGTCGCGACGGACACCTGCCGGTAGACGTCGATCTTGGGCAGTCCTTCGGGGTTCAGCAGGGTGATGGCCATGTGCCTGTCCGCCTTCCTACTTCCTTGGCTCTCTTGTGGTTACTCAGGAACCATAGGAGAGTGAACGCTGACATGGAAGAACGCACTTTTCAGTGACTGGGGAACCAGATGGTGACCAAACAGTTCAGCGGCTCCCCCGAGGACGCGGACCTGCGGCGCGCGGACTCGCTGGCCCGCGAGATCTTCTCCGACGTCGCCAACAAATGGGCCTTGCTGATCATCGAGACCCTCGGCGAACGCACCCTGCGCTTCAGCGAGTTGCGGAACGAGGTCGAGGGCGTCAGCCACAAGATGCTCACCCAGAACCTGCGGATGCTGGAGCGCAACGGCCTGGCGGAGCGGAAGGTGTACCCGACTGTGCCGCCTCGGGTCGAGTACACGCTTACGGAGGCGGGGCAGGGGTTGCGGGCCACGGTTGATGGGATGTGTGACTGGACGCATCAGTATCTGGGGCATATCGAGGGGGCTCGGCGGCGGTTCGACGTCTGACGTGGGGCATTCTCGCTCGGCGTCAGTCCATGACCTGCGGTTTCCCATGAACCTGAATTTCTGCGTCTCGGCTCATGTTGATGGATCGGCAGCAGATGGGAGTGTGCTCACAGGCGGCCTGGCCACTGAAGTGGCATCCGAGGACGCAAGGTGCCGCTGAAGGTCGACGTGCCGGAATTGGTAGACCGATCCGGCTTGCCGTAGCACTCCGCGGTGCCTGTGGGCATCGTCGAGGAACGCCATCAAGTTCCAGGGGATCCTCCACCGCAGGACAAGGTAGAGGCGGATCAGGGTGAACCGCCCCCAAGCGGTTCGGTTCAGTGCGAGCGCCAGACCGATGGCGATTCCCACCCAGAATCCGATTCCGCTCGCGACTGAGAGTGCGTAGCTGGTCAGGTCGAGGGTTTCATCGGCTGCGGCATGGCCCAGCATGATTCCAGGGGCAAGTAGAAGACCTCCGCCAAGCACAGGAGCCAGGAGGAACTGCGCACAACTGCGCCTGTCTTCACGGAACACATCCTTGGGCGATACGGCCGTGCGGGCGTCAACAGGAATCGCCGTTAGTCCCATGATGATGATGGAGATGGACAAGGCCACAACGGCCCAGGAGACGCCTGCCGGGTGGCCGAAGCCCAGTGTGACGAGCAGGCCGGTGGTGAGTGCACACAGCAGACTCACGATGAGGGTGCGCGAGTTGAAGGACAAGCGCAGGCGCCGGGCAGGAGCGAAGCGGCTCCTCAGCCGCGCGACACCATCGACGAGGAAGCAGAGCGCGACGAGGAACCCGACGGTCAGAAAGTCGAAAGGCCCGGCCAAAAACACCCATGGAATTTCTCCCCAATAGTAAACGTGATAACCAACAGAAGAGGGAACAAGTGTTTCCGCAAGGAATTCAGGAAAGGCTCCAAAACCACTGAACCAAGGAATCAGGAACCCTTCAGAGAGCCACGTGTAATCTTCGCCGAACAAATTGTACGACAGTAAATCGCTGGTGATGTAGCCCGCAAACGACAGCACGAGCACTAACAGACTGACGGTAGATGCAGTCAGCATCGTGAGGGCTGGGGCGGGGAGGGCGTACCGCAGCTCCCACCACGCAATGTCGACCCGCCCGTGCCGTCGGTTCTCCAAGTGTTGAGCGAGCTTACGCAGGATGTGTTCAGCTCGGGCAGGCGTCCAGGGACAGGGACGAAGGGAGTGCGTGCGGTAAGCCGCAGGCACAAATGCATTCAACAGATGGGTGCGCAGGGCTGTTTCGTCGGGGAAGCACTCCTCGTTGCAAAGTTCGGCGGGATCGGGCAGACGAGGACCGGCTTCGCCAGGGCGCGGGTTGTAGATGGTGCGGGCCAGGAACAGCGCCAGCGGCGTGACGAGAACCGTTGCGAGCGGCGATCGTTGGGCCAATTGCTCCAGGACCGGGTTCCATCGGTCAGCGGCCGGGGTGCCTTCGCCGCCGGCGTCTCGACGCAGATAGGCGGCAACGATGTCCCGCGTGAGTGGCTCCAGGACGATGCCCGCAGCGCCATTGAGGCGCTGGGGGACACCGGTGTCCGGGCTCAGCGCCTGACCGTACTCGACACTTCGCGAAGAGAGAACCACGGGACGGCCGGGAGGAAGGGCTGCGTTGATGGCGGTAAGCGCGACACTACGTTTGGAGGGCTCGATCTCGTCGAGCCCATCCAGGATCGGGAAGATCATTCGGTTGTCCAGCAGAGCCTGGGCTGAATTCTGCCGCCCCTGTTCACTGGTGTGCTGACGCAGGGCGGGGTAATCAGTCGTGAGCCGGTCCGCCATCCAGGACTCCAGGCCCTGGGCGGGGTTCCACGACGCGATCGGGAAGATGACCGGAACGGGGTCCCCTGAGGTGCGGCGGTCGAGCAGGCCGAGCAGGAGGACAACGAGCAACATGGTCTTACCGGCCCCGGGTTCGCCCAGAACCAGCAGGCGGCGGCCAGGGGCTCGACGAGTAAGGACATCGGTGATCTCGGAATCGGCGCCGGCGAGGTCGTCGGGGCACGAGGCCCACTGGGTCTCCCGGCCATGGCGGGTAGCCATCTGGAGGAGCAGCGGCCAAGGCTCTACCAGGTTCTGGTCGGCAGGGCGCCAGGAAACGGGCAGCGGGTAGGGGTCGTTCAGCCGCCGAAGTTGGGCTTCGGCTTCCCATTGGCCGCGTACAGCCAGCGCCAGTCTGTCCGCGACGCCACCAATCGCCGTCTCGCCCGCATGCTCACGCCGGTCAGCCCGGTAACTGAGCCAGGAGACCGCGAGCGAGCCCACCCCGACGATCAGCCCCAGAGCGCTCAGGCCGAGACTGAACACTCCGGTTATCGCACCGAGGTCGAGATCTTCGTTCCGCGCCTCGCGTGCTGTCCACCACACGCCAGCCGAACCAGCACACGCCGACACCAGACCAACAGCCAAGAGCAACTGCTGAACCCATGAAGTCCCCCTACGCATGCACCGAATCCTGCCCGACGAGCAGAGCGGAAAGGAGCGTCAGTTCGCTATCCACCCAAAAGGGTGGCAGGCAGAGAGATCACACATGCCACACCACTTCATTGACGTCCATCACCGCTCGATGTCACCTAGTACGAACTTCACCAGCAATTCTGTGTCCCGAAGATCCGCAAGCACCGCTTCGGCCCCGGTATCGCGCAGTGCGGCTTCGTCGCTGCGCCCCGACGCGACGGCGATGACCCGTACGCCGTTGGCGTGAGCGCCTTCCACATCGGCCGGTGTGTCGCCGATCAGCACGGCCTCCGAGGGGCTCGCGTCGGCGCGCTGGAGGGAGAGGCGGACCAGTTCGCTGCGGGTGTCGTCGTCCTCGCCGTAGGCGCCCAGGTCCCATAGGACGTGCCGGTCGAGCCCGAACACCCAGAGCTTGATCTCAGCGACCGGGCGGACGTTTCCGGACACCACCGTTTGGCGTACGTCGGCGGAGTTCAGCGCATTGAGGGCGGCGGCTGCGCCAGGCAGGGCATGGCCTCGTTCCCGTAGATCGGCGGCCCGGCGCAGGTGCTCCTCGGTCAGGGCATCGGCGAAGCGCTCGAAGTCCGCGCGGCCCGTGGTGAGTCCGTGCAGTTTCGCGGTCTCGCGGAAGATCACGGGTTCGGTGATTCCGTCGATCCTCGCCTGCTCGCGCAAGGGCTGTCCGGTGGTCTTCTGGAAGGCTGCGGCCGACAGTTCGCGGCCTACTCCGCGGGTGTCGATCAGGGTGTGGTCGATGTCCCACAGGACCAGTCGCGCCATGTTGGCTCCTCAACTCCCCGTCCGTCGCCGGGTAGCACGCTGAACAACCGCACCCCGCCGCCCACTTCGCGCGGGCTTCAGGCGGACGACGGGGCTTGGCCGCATTCCCGGCGCGTAGTCAGCCGAGCGGAACCTTCGCGAACGACTCCCACTCGTACATCTTGTTGTCCCGATTGATCACGATCAGTTCCGCCGCAGAGATACGTGCTGTGGCGGGTGGGATGTCAAGCCCGGCGAGGACTTGGGCGATCGGTTCGGCGGAGCCGTCGCTGTTGCTGTAGGCAACAGACACATGTGGTGTGAAGCCTTCGGCCTTCTCCGGGACATCGCCCAGGACGTCACCGATCGCCTCCCGGATCGCGTTCCGCACGGCGCGGACCGGGCCATCAGGCTTGACGTGCAGAAGAACCGCCTCGGGGTCGAGTACAGCCGGCCCGATCCGGAGGTCGAAGGCGCGGACGGCGGCCAGACGATCGTGAGCCGCATCGGCGATGGCCTGCGTGTCCTCTTCCTTGCCCTCGCCCACGAAGCCGATGCCCTGCATGGTCAGGTGCAGCCATCGGTCGGGGATGGGGGTGAGGACGTCTCCGAGCGGAGCAAGAGCCGACCGGTACTCGGCAGCAAGCCGGTGCACGTCCGCCTCGCCCTCGAAGGTGAGGTGCCAGGTGTAGAAGCGGCGGCCCACGCTCCAACCGGGCCGCCACCACCAATGGTTCCGCATGGTCTCGGTTCGAGAGGTCATGCCCGAGATGAAATCAGGAGGCGGCTTCTCCTGACGAGAGCACAAGATGCCGTGGAGCGGAGTCCAGGCAGAACTCTTCGATGGCTGCGCGCAGGCCAACGGATGCTGTGCCGCTCGTATGTGGGCAACCGGCGTCTACGGGCAACTCGCTCAGACGCCGGGTGACGGGCGCAAGGCGGTGGTCGGGTGGGAGCGCGAGCACCGGTGCGAGTGCTTCGAACGCGCCCTCGGCTTCGCCTGTGCCCAGGTGCGCCGCTGCCTTGCTGATGTGGATCTGCGCCTCGGTGCCGTAAGCACGTACGGGCTGCGTGGCCAGGAGGGTGAGGGCATTGTCCGCCGCGCGGAGGGCGTCGGCCGGGCGCCCGACACGGAGGTGGACCGCCGCGGCGTAGTTCTCCTGGCGTGCGGGCGGGCAGGCGAAGATGCCACCGATGTCGTCTTCACCGGTCACGGATCCGCGGGTGTCGGCGGTGTGAGCCAGTCCTCCCAGAGCCTCGCTCTCAGCGCCGAGCTGTGACCAGGCATCAGCTTCCTGGCAGGCGAGCAGCACGGCGACCGTGCCCGAAGAGCGGTACGCCATCCCGCGCCGGGCATAGGCGATGGCGTCCCGTACGCGCCCGTCCCAGAACGCGACTTTGGAGCGGGTGGACAGCACCCAGGCGCGCAGGTCGTTGTGCCCGGCCAGCTCGGCGCAGAGCCACGCCGCGCGGCCTTGCGTGTCCGCGTCCCTGAGCTGCCCGAGGTCGGACGACATCCATGCAAGCAGCCCGCACAGGTAGCCGGCCGCCGCGTAGAGGTCGGCGGACTGGCGCGGGTATTGGTGGCCTTCGAGGAGAGCGAAGACACGGTCGCGCAGGACCCGTGTACGCGTGAAGAGAGGCAGCGGGTCGGAAGTGAGGTAGTCGGAAGCCAGCGTCCGGGTGTCGGCCATGAGCTGTTCCAGCGCGATGTCCCCGACGTTGGATGCCTCTGCCCATTGCGCCCAGGTCACGGACTCGTCTGCGGCGAGGCGCACCAGGTCGCTGCGGCTCGGCTCCGTCTGCTCGCCCGATGCTCTAGGTACTGGCGGCGTCGGCTCGGGGGCGGGGGAAAGGACCGCGCCGCTCAGCAGACGCAGGTCCCTATCGGACAGGGCCCGCCGGTCGTCCAGATCGAGCAGGTTCTCCACACGGCAGGCGAAGGCGTCAGCCATGGCGAGGAGGACGGCGGGGGTGGGTCGACGGGCAGACGGGCCCGGCCACTTCTCCCACTTGGCGACGAGCGACGCGTCGGCGGCCACGGCCTCGCCGGGGCGGCGGCTGCTGATCTGAGTAATGCGATCCGCCGCCTCCTGGAGGGTCCAGCCGTAGGCATGCCTCCACGCCTCACGAGGGCGCATGCGAAAGCGGATGCGCATTTCAATGGCGACGTCCGCGACCGTGCATCCGGCGCCGGTCATGTCATGGCGGAGGGCGTCCCGGTCAGCCTTGGAACCGGGCTTGGGACGAGCGGTCATGGGCGGGCTCCCTGCGCGGCGTTGTGAACTCACGGTATCCGCGCAGTCACCCAAGGGGATGACGACTGCCGAGAATTCGCGAGGCCGGAGGCCCAACTCGCCACCCAAGAAAGGGTGTTGTAGCAGGTCAAGGCTGTTTCGCCTGTCCAGAAAAGTTGGACACTGCCGCCCGTGACGTTGAGCCCTTCTCTTGGAACGGTAGTGGGACGAGAAACGGCCACGCCGGGCAACGGTTCCCCATGAGGCCCCGGCGACCGCTGACACGGTCCCGAGGCGTGGCCGACTGCGAAGGAGTCGACAGTGAACCTTGTACCACGGCTGATCCAACGGGTGAGAGCGCTCCTGTTCGGGCCGTCTGAATCCCGCTGCCCCACCCCTCGTGCAGACTGGGAAGACGGCTCCAGCATGAACGTGCGCGGTCCGTCGCCGGAGATGTGGGGCGCCATCCTCATCCATGCCCGCCGTCGCAGAGCCAAGCGCCGAGGGTCTGTGCAGGCACATCTCCAGGGCATCGGGCCGGGCACAGCCGCTCCCGTGCACGCCTACGCCTTTCCACCGAACGGACAGGCGCGAGCGCTGGCCGTGTCGGCACAGGAGGCCCGGTGACCATGACCGCGTACACGCCGAACCTGGGTGACGTCGTCGAGGACACCGGCACCAGGAAAATCGGCAAGATCATGGGCTTCGCAGGGCCGTACGTCCAACTGCGGCCGATCGGCGGCGGCCGGGAATGGGACGCGCGGCCGGACGACCTCCGGCCCGTCACCGGCGCCCAGGCCCTGCGCTCTGCCTTCGCGGTGGCCAACGCACGCTCACGGGGAGAGCACCTGTGACCGCGAACACTTCCCTCCCCGTCGATACCGAGACCATGCGCGCCAGCGCATACCGCCTGCTCGCGCCCGACGCCGCGGTGCCCTCCGTACAGGAACTGGAGACGCTGACGCTCACGCTGAAAGGGCATCTTGCGCTCGTCATCCCCGAAGTGGAGCGGGCAGCGACGGGACGGGACGATGACTACGACCTCGCCCGCGTGTGCGCCTGGACGGCCGTCTCCGAGAGCCGCAGGAAGCTGAGCCTCGAGCCGCGCCCCGGCCTGAGTTCACACATCGCGTACGCGCGCCGTCTCTCCCGCTCCCTGAACGCCCTGTGCGACCACTACGAGACCCTGTGTTGTGCCCATCTGGAGGCCGGTCAGTGAGCGCATCAAGAAACGCCCCAACGTCTCGGAAAATCAGTTGATGGGCGGTCGGTCGCTTCCTAGGGTGTGGCTTACACACGAAGGGAGGTGGTCGGGCAAATGAGTCAAACCCGGACGCGTGAGGTGGCTGCGGGCTAGCGGCCTGCCACCACATTCAGTGCGGTGCCGGACCAGCGTGGGCGATTGACACGCAGCCGGCCCAAACCAACGCAGTCACCCGACCCGCGAGCTCGCCGGTACGTCCGGCCGGCCCTTCCTTCGGAGGGACCGAGTTCGCGGGTCGCCTGCTTTCCGGCCTCTGGACCTGGGGGCTCCCCCTGGTGTGGCAGAGGATGGTGCCCCATGCACGCTGCTCGATACGGCCCCGAACCCCGTCGCGTGCCGCCGGGCGCGTACCCCGAGTGGGACCGGGCTCTCGCCCTTCTCAACCGGGACCTGGCGGTGACCCTTCCCGAGCAGGAGCCCCTGCAGCTGCTGGCCCTTCCCCCCGACGACGCGGACGAGCCGGAGCACGTCTACGTCGCTCTGGCCAATGGCGAGTCGCACGGCAACTACCTGTACCCGGAGTCGGCGGACGACCCTGCCGCTGCGCTGGCGATCGTCGCCGATGCCGCGCAGGAGACCGTCATCGAGCGTCTGTGGCAGGTCTGGCCCCTGTGCGTCGAGCACAGCCTGGGCATGCATCCGAGGGACGTGGATGGGCAGCTGTCCTGGTGGTGCGCGGGAGAACGGCTGCGTCGCGGCCCGGCCCATGTCCGAGCGGCCGTGGGCGCGCTCGACACCCTCGTCCGCCCGCGTCGCCCCAATCGCAAGCGCAGGCGGGCGAACCCTCATGGAGGACAAGCTCCAGGTCAGGCGTGAGCTTTCAGGGTTCCCCTGGCCAGCTCGTACGCCGGAAGCATCGCCTCGTGTTCCTCGGTGTCCAGGCCTCCGAGGTGTACGACCACCGGGCCGCTCGGGGTCGTGACCGCGAAGGCTCGTTCCTTCTTCGGGGTCTCCTCGAACTCGTCCGCGTAGACGTACTCCACCTCTGCGCCTGTGAGGCCGTTCGCCTTGAACTCGCTGTACCTCGCCTTGCTCGCGCCCTCCTCGGCGATCACGAAGGCCTCCAGGGCGGTGCGGGCGTTGTTGTTGCCCGGGGTGCCGGTCCAGACGCGCAGGAAGCCGATGTTGCCGGCCGGCTTGGCGTCCACCTCGCAGGCGAGGGTGACCAGGCCCTGGCTCAGGGGCGCGTCGACGGCCTCCGCGGTCCACTTCTCGGCGATGTCGAACGTGACGGGGAGTTCGCAGGCCGAGCCTGCGGCTCCTAGGCTGCCTCCGCTCTTGGTGGTGGCTCCGTTCGTCGGTGTCGCCGAAGCCTTCGCTTCCGGCTTCGCGTCGTCGTCCGGTGATTCGGTACAGCCCGCCAGTACGCCTACCAGCAGCGCCGCCTGGATCAGTCCGCGCCGCCTGTTCCCCGCCCCGACCAGCATGTGCCGTGTCTCCCCTCGCCTGGGCGGACACATTATCGGAGCGGGTCACGGTCCCCTCCTTCAGAGGGACTGAGTTCGCGGTCGTCGCCTGCGTCAGCTGCGGTCCGTGGCTCGTGGGTGCCCCGTCCCCGCGAAGGTGATCCAGCAGGTCTCGCGGGCGGTGTCCAGGAGATACCAGACGCGTCCGCCGCCGGTCACCTCGATCTGCCACTGCTCGCAGGTCTGTCCGCGGTGGGTGCCGTGGGCCAGACTGCCCTTGAGGCGGTGGTGGCGAGGTGTCCCGGTGGCCGGCCTGGGGTCTGTACGCATGATGAGCCAGGCACGGTAGGTGTTCTCCTGCGCCTGCTGGGCGAGGTTCTCCCAGCCCTTGGCCGAGGCGGCGTCCGCGAAGCGGACCTCCCAGTGGCCCTCCGGTGCCGGGGGCGCGGCGCGGTCTCCGCGGCCCGTGCTCACTTGGCCTCCCGGGGGTCCGGGACGGGACCGTAGTCGTCGCCGTGGTCCCCGGTCAGTGCGGCCAGGAGGACCGGGTCGGAGTAGACCTCCGCCGTGTGCTGCCAGGCGATGAGCAGCTGCGCGACGGACGCGTTGTTGCCGACGGAGTCGGCGGCCCGCATGGTGTCGACCAGTTCGACGGCGAAGGCGTGGACGTCGGTCTCGGGCAGGAAACGCACCCAGGGGAACGCGTCCGGCAGTATGTCGAGGAGCAGTTCCGTGCTGCCGGGCTCCCGGCGCGCCATCGCGGCCAGTATCCGGGTGGCGGCCGACACCACGGTCTGGTCCTGCTCGGCACGTACCGCCGTGGTGAGGACCAGGTCCTCCCCGTCCCTGCGGTGCAGCAGCAGCCGTGGCGAGTCCTTGAGCCGGGCGAGCGTCTGCTTGTTCTTGTTCACCAGCTCAGAGAAGTTCACTGACATTGCCGCGTTGTCGGTCGCCATGACTTTGAAAGTACTTCGAAATTCATGGCCCCGCCATCACCCGGAAGAGGGAATTGCCCTCTTCCGGATAGCCGGGCGGGCGGGCAGGCGGATGGGTGGCCTCAGCGGACGATGTCCCCGTACCCCTCGATCTCCCGCGGATCCCGTGTCCCCGGGCCGATGTAGCGGGCCGACGGGCGTACGAGCCTGCCGGTGCGCTTCTGTTCCAGGATGTGGGCCGACCAGCCGGCCGTGCGGGCGCACGTGAACATGGACGTGAACATGTGGGCCGGGACTTCCGCGAAGTCCAGGACGATCGCCGCCCAGAACTCGACGTTCGTCGCCAGGACCCGGTCCGGGCGGCGGGCGTGCAGCTCCGCCAGGGCCGCCTTCTCCAGGGCCTCCGCGATCTCGAAGCGCGGGGCGCCCAGCTCGCGGGCCGTACGGCGGAGCACGCGCGCGCGTGGGTCCTCGGCACGGTAGACGCGGTGGCCGAAGCCCATCAGGCGTTCACCCTTGTCCAGGGCCTGTTTCACGTACGCATCCGCGTCGCCCGTTCGTTCGATTTCTTCGATCATGCCCAGCACTCGGGACGGGGCTCCTCCGTGCAGCGGGCCGCTCATCGCTCCCACCGCTCCCGAGAGCGCCGCCGCCACGTCCGCGCCCGTCGACGCGATCACCCTCGCGGTGAATGTCGATGCGTTCATGCCATGTTCGGCCGCGCTCGTCCAGTACGCGTCCACCGCGGCCACGTGCTTCGGGTCCGGTTCTCCGCGCCAGCGGATCATGAAGCGCTCGACGACCGACTGCGCCTTGTCGATCTCGCGCTGCGGGACCATCGCGTTGCCCTGACCTCGCGCCGACTGGGCGACGTAGGAGAGAGCCATGACCGCGGCTCGCGCCAGGTCGTCGCGGGCCGTCTGCTCGTCGATGTCGAGCAGCGGGCGCAGGCCCCAGACCGGGGCCAGCATCGCCAGCGCCGACTGCACGTCCACCCGGATGTCGCCCGAGTGGACCGGGATCGGGAACGGTTCCGCCGGCGGCAGGCCCGGGTTGAAGGCGCCGTCGACCAGCAGGCCCCAGACGTTGCCGAAGGAGACATGGCCGACCAGGTCCTCGATGTCGACGCCCCGGTACCGGAGTGCGCCGCCCTCCTTGTCCGGTTCGGCGATCTCCGTCTCGAACGCGACTACTCCCTCAAGTCCGGGTACGAAGTCGGACATCAGGCGGCTCCTCTTGATGTGTGCGACAGGTTTGCGTGCGACGTGCGACATCTGCGCTCGATTTTGCGGCAGCTGTTCCGAAAGGTGTACGGCCGTGTGGCCAGAGTGCGCGATTGTTTGCACGATATCCCCGAGTGCCACCTTTGGGGAGCCCTCGCGGCACTCAGTGCCATGTGTGGTCGCTCAATGCCGCTCAGTGATGTCGCCGATACGGCAGGATGACCATGTGACCGATCGCCATGATCCCCGGGACGCCGCCCCTCTCGATCCCGCCGCCATGCGCAAGCAGTACCGCGCCGACGGCCTCTCCGAGACCGAGCTGGCCGGCGGGCCCATGGAGCAGTTCGCGCGCTGGTTCCGGCAGGCCGCCGCGGATGCCGGGCTCCTGGAACCCAACGCCATGGTCGTCTCCACGGCCGACGCCGACGGGCGGCCCACCTCCCGTACCGTGCTGCTGAAGCAGTACGACGATCAGGGCTTCGTCTTCTTCACCAACTACGGCTCCCGCAAGGGGCGCGACCTGGCGGCCAATCCGTACGTCTCGCTGCTCTTTTCCTGGCTGCCTCTTGCCCGCCAGGTCGTCGTGACCGGCGTCGCGCGTCGCACCGGGCGGGACGAGACGGCCGCCTACTTCCGTACCCGGCCGCACGGCTCCCAGCTCGGCGCCTGGGCCAGCGAGCAGTCCTCGGTGATCCTCTCCCGGGACGAACTCGACTCCTCGTACGCCGAGTTGGCCGCCCGCTATCCGGAGGGCGAGCAGGTGCCCGTACCGCCGAACTGGGGCGGCTACCGGGTCGCCCCGGAGACCGTGGAGTTCTGGCAGGGGCGCGAGAACCGGCTCCACGACCGGCTGCGGTACGTCGCCGAGGCCGACGGGGGCTGGCGCGTCGAGCGCCTCAGTCCCTGATCAGCGACAACGAACAAGGTCAGTCCAGGGACGCGTCCAGCAGCTTCGCCCACTGGGCCACCACCCGGTCCCGCCGGCCCCCGTCGTCCGTGAGCAGGTTCGCCAGGCCCAGGCCCCGGGACATGTCCAGCAGGCCCTGGACCGTCTCCCGTACGCCCGGCCGGGACTCGTCCGCCCGCAGCAGGTCGACCGCGATGCGGTGTGTCTCGCGGCCGACCCGGGCCTCCAACTCCGTGACGCGCGGGCGTAGTTGCTCCTCGTTCGAGGCGGCCACCCAGAGGTGGAGGGCGGCGCGGAAGAGGGGGCCGGTGTAGAGGTCGACCAGGGCCGCGACCACCGCGCGGCGGTCGGCGGCGCCCTCGGGGAAGAGGGCGCGCAGGGCGGTGGAGCGTTCCTCGGCGACGTACTCGACGGCAGCCGTGAACAGGTCCTCGCGGGTACGGAAGTGGTGCTGGGCGGCGCCCCGGGAGACACCGGCGCGTTCGGCGACGACCGACACCGTGGAGCCCGCCCAGCCGTGTTCGGCGAGGCAGGAGACGGCGGCTTCGAGGAGGCGCTGGCGGGTGGCGCGGCTGCGGTCCTGTTTGGGGGCACGTTGTGTCCGGGGGGCGCGCTCGGTCGCTACAACTTCCATACCGGGTCCCGTCGTTCGAGGAAGGCGGTCATCCCCTCGCGGGCCTCGGCGGAGGCGAACAGCCGTGCCGACAGGGCGGTCAGCTCGGCGGTGTCCCGGTCGAAGATCTCCAGCACCTTAGCCGTGAGCAGCCGTTTGGTCTCCGCCAGGGCACCCGGTGCCGAGCGTCGCAGCCCGTCGAGGATCGGTTCAAGGGCCGTGTCCACGTCCTCGGCCGCCTCCGTGAGCAGGCCACTGCGAGCAGCCTCTACGGCGTCGAAGCGGTCGCCGGTGAGGTAGTGGCGGGCGGCGGCGCGCGGGTCGAGGCGGGGCAGGAGGGGCATGGAGATGACGGCGGGCGCGACTCCGATCCGTACCTCCGTGAAGGCGAAAGAGGCTTCCGGGCCGGCGATCGCCAGGTCGCACGCGCCCAGGAGGCCGAGGCCGCCCGCCCGTACATGGCCGGTCACCCGGGCGATCACCGGTTTCGGCAGCTCCAGCAGCTGCCGGAGCAGACCGACGAAGGCCGCCGGGTCGGGCGGCTGCTTCAGGTCCGCGCCCGCGCAGAACGTGCTCCCGGTGTGGGTGAGGACGACCGCGCGTACGGCCGGATCCTTGCCGCAGTCCGTGAGGGCGTCCGCCAGGTCCCGTACGAGGTACGCGGACAGGGCGTTGCGGGTCGCGGGCGCGTCCAGGGTGAGCGTGGCGATGCCCCGCGCGCGCGTGTCGACGACCAGGGTCATGTCTTCTCCCTGAGCTGCCTGCGAAGGATCTTGCCCGAGGCCGCTCTCGGTACGCCCTCGATGAAGGTGACCTGGCGGACGCGTTTGTACGGGGCGACGCGCTCGGCGACGTACATCATCACCTCTCCCTCGGAGAGGTCGGGCGCGGACGGCTGGCGGACGACGTACGCGTGCGGGACCTCGTTGTTGTCGGCGTTGTAGACGCCGATGACGGCCGCGTCGGCGATGCCGGGGTGGGTGAGGAGGAGGGCTTCGAGTTCGGCGGGGGCGACCTGGAAGCCCTTGTACTTGATGAGTTCCTTGACGCGGTCGACGACGAACAGCCAGCCGTCGGCGTCGACGCGGCCCACGTCGCCGGTGTGCAGCCAGCCGTCGTCGTCGATCATCGCGGCCGTCGCGTCGGGGTTGCCGAGGTAGCCCTTCATCACCTGGGGGCCGCGGATGACGATCTCGCCGGCCTCGTCGGCGTCGGCGTCCCGGTCGGGGTCGTCGAGGGACAGGATCCGCATCTCGGTGCTCGGGAGGAGCCTGCCGACCGTGCCGGGCGGGGCGGTGCTCATGTCGTCGAGGGGGACGATGTGCGTGCCCGGGGAGAGTTCCGTCATGCCGTACGCCTGGCCGACGGGCGGCAGGCCGAGCCGCGCGGAACAGGCGGCGGCGAGGGCCGCGTCCAGGGGTGCGGCGGAGCTGAGGACGTACTCCAGGGACGACAGGTCGTACTGCTCGACCGCCGGGTGCTTGGCGAGGGCCAGGACGATCGGCGGGGCCACGAACAGGCCGGTGATGCGGTGTTTCTCGATCGCGGCGAGGAACGTGTCGAGGTCGAAGCGCGGCAGGACGACCACGGCGGCGCCCCGCTTCAGGGGCATGTTCATGAGGGCGGTGAGGCCGTAGATGTGGAAGAACGGGAGCACGGCCAGGATGCGGTCGCCGGGTCCCATGCGAATGGTCGGCGTGAGCTGGGCGAGGTTCGTGGCGATCGAGCGGTGCGTGAGCATGACGCCCTTGGGGATGCCGGTCGTCCCGGAGGAGTACGGGAGGACCGCCACGTCCTCGACCGGGTCGACGTCGGTTTCCGGTTCGGGCGCGGTCGAGGCAAGCATGTCGATGAGGGAGCGGTGTCCGGGCGGTGCGGTGTCGCAGACGAAGATCTCCCGTACGCCGCCCGCCCGTTCGGCCGCCGCCCGCGCGGTCTCCAGGAGCGGGGAGACGGTGACGATCCAGTCGGCGGCCGAGTCGCGCAACTGCTTGGCGAACTCGTCGGCGGTGGCGAGCGGATGCACGGTCGTGACGGCGGCACCCGCGCGCGTGGCGGCGTAGAAGGCGGTCGGGAAGGCGATCGTGTTCGGGCTGTGCAGGGCGAGGACATCGCCCTTGCGGACGCCCGCCTCGGCGAGTCCGGCGGCCATCCGCCGGTGGAAACGGTCGAGTTGGTCGTACGTGAGGGTGGTGCCATCGACGCCGTCGACAAGGGCGGGTGCGTCGCCGAACTCAGCGGCCCGGCCCAACACCGCTTCGTGGATGGGGAGTTCGACGGGGTCGACGTCTGCGTACTCGCTGCGGAACATGGTTGGTTCCTCCTCGCCTGTACGGCTGCACGGCTCTCAGTACGACTTGGGCAGGCCCAGGGTCTGATGTGAGACGTAGTTGAGAATCATCTCCCGGCTCACTGGAGCAATACGAGCCACGCGGGCGACAGTTATCAACGAGGCGAGCCCGAATTCCCGGGTGAGGCCGTTGCCGCCGAGGGTGTGCACGGCCTGGTCGACCGCTTTGACGCAGGCCTCGCCCGCCGCGTACTTGGCCATGTTGGCCGCCTCGCCCGCGCCGACGTCGTCGCCCGCGTCGTAGAGGGCTGCCGCCTTCTGCATCATCAGGCGGGCCAGTTCGAGTTCGATGTGCGCCTGGGCGAGGGGGTGCGCGACGGCCTGGTGGGCGCCGATCGGTTCCTTCCAGACGGTGCGCTCTTTGGCGTACCGGACGGCCGCGTCGAGCGCGTACCGTCCGATGCCGATGGCGAACGCGGCGGTCATGATGCGCTCCGGGTTGAGCCCGGCGAAGAGCTGGAGGAGGCCGGCGTCCTCGTCCCCGACGAGCGCGTCGGCGGGCAGCCGTACGTCGTCGAGGGTCAACTCGAACTGTTTCTCCGGGGATTCGAGGTCCATGTCGATCTGGCGCCGGGTGAAGCCTTCGGCGTCTCGCGGGACGATGAAGAGGCAGGGCTTGAGGCGGCCGGTGCGGGAGTCTTCCGTGCGGCCGACTATCAGGACCGCGTCGGCTATGTCGACGCCCGAGATGAAGACCTTGCGGCCGGTCAGGAGCCAGTCGCCGGTGTCCGGGTCTCGGCGGGCCGTGGTGGTGATGCGGTGGCTGTTGGAGCCGGCGTCGGGTTCGGTGATGCCGAAGGCCATCGTGCGGGTGCCTTCGGCGATTCCGGGGAGCCAGGTCTGTTTTTGGGGTTCTGTGCCGAAGCGGGCGATTACTGTGCCGCAGATGGCTGGGGAGACGATGAGCATGAGGAGGGGGCAGCCTGCGGCTCCCAACTCCTCCAGGACTATGGAGAGTTCGGCTATGCCGCCTCCGCCGCCTCCGTAGGCCTCGGGGAGGTTGGCGCCTAGGTAGCCGAGCTTGGCTGCGTCTTGCCAGAGTTCGGTGGGGTGGCGGTTTTCTTGGGTGACTGTTGTTAGGTATTCGCGGCCGTAGCGGGTGCCCAGGGCGGCTACTGCGGTGCGGAGGGCCTTGTGTTCTTCGGATTCGATCGCGGTCATGAAGGGTCCTAAGGGGGAGGGGGGTTCTGTTGTGTGGTGGGTGCGGGTGCGTTGTGGCTGGTCGCGCAGTTCCCCGCGCCCCTAGCGGGCGCGGCTTCGCCGGCGCCCGCTAAGAGACCACCGCCAGCGGCGTGCCGACCTCCACCTGTTGCCCGGTGACTACGTGAAGTGCTGTGAGCGTGCCGGTTGTTGGGGCTGTGATCTTGTGTTCCATCTTCATTGCCTCCAGCCAGAGGAGGGGTTCTCCGGCCTTTACTTCCGTTCCTGCGGTCAGGCCCTCTGCCACCCTGATCACCGTGCCTGGCATCGGGGCCAGTAGGGAGCCGGGGGCGTGTTGGGGGGCCGGGTCGGGGAAGCGGGGTAGGGGGGTGAGGGTTGTGGTGTTGACGTGGATCTGGTCGGCGTACCTTGTGACCTCGAACTTCCGTCGTACGCCTGCCACTTCGAGGACTACGAGACTCGCGTCCGCGTGTATGACCTGTACGCCGTCCGCCGTCAGTCCCTCTCGGGTGTGGTGGTAGGTCACCTCGAACTCCTCGCCCGTTGCCGTCGCGTACCGCTTCCGCTGCGGTTGGGCGGGGACGTTGCGCCAGCCGCCGAAGCGGGAGCGGCCGTGGGCGTCGGAGAGGGCTGCCGCCAAGGGGGCGTGGGGGTCGGGGGTCGGTTCGGTCAGGTGAGTCAAGTGGCGGTCGTAGAAGGCCGTGTTCATGGTGGCCGTCGTGAACTCGGTGTGGCGGAGGGATCGGACCAGGAGGTCGCGGTTGGTGATCGGGCCGTGGATCGTCGTCCGTTCCAGGGCGCCCGCGAGCCTGCGGATCGCCTCCGCGCGCGTGGGGGCGTGTACGACGGCCTTGGCGAGCATCGGGTCGTAGTGGACGGGGATCGTGTCGCCGTCGGCGTAGCCGGTGTCGAGACGTACACCTTCCTCCTGTACGGCCAGGCGGTGCAGGGTGCCGGTCTGTGGTGTCCAGTTCTGGGCCGGGTTCTCGGCGTACAGGCGGGCCTCTATCGCGTGGCCACGTGCGTGTGGGGGATCGGCGGCGAGGGGGACGCCTTCCGCGACGCTTATCTGGAGAGCCACCAGGTCGATGCCGAACACCGCCTCCGTGACCGGGTGTTCGACCTGGAGGCGGGTGTTCATCTCCAGGAAGTGGGCCTTGCCGGTCCCTTCCTCCACCAGGAACTCGACCGTTCCCGCGCCCGTGTAGTCCACAGAGCGAGCCGCTCGTACGGCCAACTCGTGGAGTTCGTGCGTGAGTTCCTCCGGGATGCCCGGCGCCGGGGACTCCTCGATGACCTTCTGGTGGCGACGCTGGAGGGAACAGTCGCGGGTGCCGAGCGCCCACACCGTGCCGTGGGTGTCCGCCAGGATCTGGACCTCGATGTGCCGGCCTCCTTCGACGTACGGCTCGACGAAGACCTCGCCGTCGCCGAAGGCGCTCTGGGCCTCGGCTCGGGCCGCCTCCAACTCCCCTGGCAGGTCGGCCAGTTCGCGTACTACGCGCATGCCTCGCCCGCCGCCTCCCGCCGCCGCCTTCACCAGCACCGGCAGGTCGGTCTCCGTGACGTCCGTCAGCGGCTTCAGCCCCATCAGCTGCTTCGCGCGCGTCTTGGACGCCATCGCCTCGATCGCGGCCGGCGGCGGGCCGATCCAGACGAGCCCCGCGTCGAGTACGGCCTGTGCGAAGCCGGCGTTCTCGGACAGGAAGCCGTATCCGGGGTGCACGGCGTCCGCGCCCGCCGCCAGCGCCGCCTCCACGATCAGGTCGCCGCGCAGATACGTGTCCGCGGGGGCCGCCCCCGGCAGCCGTACCGCCGCGTCGGCCACGCGCGCATGAAGGGCGTTCTCGTCGGCGTCCGAGTGCACGGCGACCGTGCGAATGCCCAGCTCACGACAGGTGCGGAAGATACGGCAGGCGATCTCGCCCCGGTTGGCGACCAGTACAGAGGTGATCACTTTTCGTTCCTCACATTCGGAAGACGCCGAAGCCACCGCGGGCGCCCTCGTAGGGGGCGGTGTGGATCGCGGAGAGGCACAGGCCGAGGACGGTGCGGGTGTCGCGCGGGTCGATGACGCCGTCGTCGTACAGCCGCCCGGAGAGGAACATGGGGAGCGATTCGGACTCGATCTGCTGCTCCACCATGGCCCGGAGAGCCGCGTCGCCCTCCTCGTCGTACGGCAGTCCCTTGGCGGCGGCCGACTGCCGGGCCACGATCGAGAGCACGCCCGCCAGTTGCTGCGGGCCCATCACCGCCGACTTGGCGCTGGGCCAGGCGAAGAGGAAGCGGGGGTCGTAGGCGCGGCCGCACATGCCGTAGTGGCCGGCGCCGTACGAGGCACCCATGAGGACCGAGAGGTGCGGGACACGGGAGTTGGAGACCGCGTTGATCATCATCGCGCCGTGCTTGATGATGCCGCCCTGCTCGTACTCCTTGCCGACCATGTAGCCGGTGGTGTTGTGGAGGAAGAGGAGGGGGATGTCGCGCTGGTTGGCCAACTGGATGAACTGGGCCGCCTTTTGGGACTCCTCGCTGAAGAGGACGCCCTGGGCGTTGGCGAGGATGCCGACCGGGTAGCCGTGCAGCGCCGCCCAGCCGGTGACGAGGCTGGTCCCGTACAGGGGCTTGAACTCGTCGAAGTCGGAGGCGTCGACGATACGGGCGATGACCTCGCGGGGGTCGAAGGGCGTGCGGAGGTCACCGGGGACGATCCCCAACAACTCCTCCGGGTCGTACTTGGGGGGCTCCGCCGGAGCCGGATCGGCGTACGCCTTGCGGTGGTTGAGGCGGGCCACGACGCGGCGGGCCTGGCGCAGGGCGTCGTGCTCGTCGAGGGCGAAGTAGTCCGCGAGGCCCGACACGCGCGCGTGCATCTCGGCGCCGCCGAGCGACTCGTCGTCGCTCTCCTCGCCGGTTGCCATCTTGACGAGGGGCGGCCCGCCGAGGAACACCTTGGCGCGTTCCTTGACCATGATCACGTGGTCGGACATGCCGGGGATGTACGCCCCGCCGGCCGTGGAGTTGCCGAACACGACCGCGACCGTGGGGATTCCGACGGCGGAGAGCCGGGTGAGGTCGCGGAAGACGGCCCCGCCGGGGATGAAGATCTCCTTCTGGGACGGGAGATCCGCGCCGCCGGACTCGACGAGGCTGATGCAGGGCAGCCGGTTGGCGAGCGCGATGTCGTTGGCGCGCAGGGCCTTCTTCAGGCTCCAGGGATTGCTGGCGCCGCCGCGCACGGTCGGGTCGTTGGCCGTGATCAGGCACTCCACGCCCTCGACGACCCCGATACCGGTGACGAGCGACGCCCCGACCGCGTACTCGCTCCCCCAGGCCGCGAGCGGCGACAGCTCCAGGAAGGGGGTGTCGGGGTCGAGGAGCAGCTCGATGCGTTCGCGGGCGAGCAACTTGCCGCGCTTGCGGTGCCGTTCGACGTACTTGGGCCCGCCCCCGGCCACCGCCTTCGCGTGCTCGGCGTCCAGGTCGGCGAGCTTGGCGAGCATGGAGTCGCGGTGCGAGGTGTGGTCGGCGGTGGCCGGGTCGAGCGCCGAGTTCAGGACCGTCACAGGAGGGCCTCCGGTATGTCTACGTGCCGGGAGCGCAGCCATTCGCCGAGCGCCTTGGCCTGCGGATCGAAGCGGTGCTGCGCGGCGACGCCCTCGCCGAGGATGCCCTCGACGGTGAAGTTGAGGGCGCGGAGGTGCGGGAGGGTGTGTCGTACGACGGTCAAGTCGGCTGTCTCCGGGAGCAGTTCGCGGAAGAGGGTGGTGGTGAGGGCGTGGGCCAGCCAGCGCCATGCCTCGTCCGTGCGTGCCCAGACACCGACGTTGGCGTTGCCGCCCTTGTCGCCGCTGCGGGCGCCGGCGAGCAGGCCGAGGGGGGCACGGCGGGTCGGGCCGGGGGGCAGCGGGTCCGGCAGGGGCGGTTCCGGCAGGTCCCGCAGTACGAGGGTGTCCTGCGGTGGGGGTACGGGGATACGGCGGCCGTCGGGCAGGACGGCCAGGTGGTCGACCTCGTCCTGGGGGACACGATCGGCCTCGAAGACGCCGTACGGGGAGCCCTTGCCGGGTGGGGCCAGGACATGGAAGCCGGGGTAGCTGGCGAGGGCGAGTTCGACGGCGGCACCGCTCAATGCCCGTCCGACTACGGCCTGTTCGGGGTCGCGTACGACGAGCCGGAGCAGGGCGCTCGCGGTCTCCTCGGTGTCGGCGTCGGGGCGGTCGGTCCGCACCAGCTCCCAACGCACCTCACGCGGTGGCGACTTGGCGAGGGCGTCGGCCATCTGCTCGCGCACCAGGGCCGCCTTGGCCTCGATGTCGAGTCCGGTGAGGACGAAGGCGACCTCGTTGCGGAAACCGCCGAGCCGGTTGAGGCCGACCTTGAGGGTGGGTGGCGGCACCTCCCCTCGGACGCCGGTGATCCGCACCCGGTCGGGTCCGTCCTGGGCGAGGCGTACGGTGTCCAGCCGGGCGGTGACGTCGGGTCCGGCGTACCGGGCGCCCTGGGTCTCGTACAGCAGTTGCGCGGTGACCGTGCCGACGTCGACGAAGCCGCCCGTGCCGGGGTGTTTGGTGATCACGCTGCTGCCGTCGGCGTGGAGTTCGGCGAGCGGGAAGCCCGGTCGGCGCACGTCCCCGGCCCCGAAGAACGCGTAGTTGCCGCCCGTGGCCTGCGTACCGCACTCCAGCACATGCCCGGCGACCACGGCACCCGCGAGCCGGTCGTGGTCCTCCGGCCCCCAGCCGAAGTGGGCGGCGGCGGGCCCGGCGACCAGGGCCGCGTCGGTGACCCGGCCGGTGACGACGACGTCCGCGCCCTCGCGCAGACAGGCGGCTATGCCGAAGGCGCCCAAGTAGGCGTGTGCGGCAAGGCTGTTGGGGTGTCGGGCGGTGAGGTCGTCGCCCTCGACGTGGGCGACGCGGGCGGGGATGCCGAGCCGGTCCGCCAACTTCCTTACGGCGTCCGCGAGTCCGGCCGGGTTGAGGCCGCCCGCGTTGGCGACGATCCGTACCCCGCGCTCATGGGCGAGCCCGAGGCACTCCTCCAACTGCCGTAGGAAGGTGCGGGCGTACCCGGCCGACGGGTCCTTGAGACGGTCGCGGCCGAGGATGAGCATGGTCAGCTCGGCGAGGTAGTCGCCGGTGAGGACGTCGAGTTGGCCGCCGGTGAGCATCTCGCGCATGGCGTCGAACCGGTCGCCGTAGAAGCCGGAGGCGTTGCCTATCCGGAGGGGGACTGTCACCGCGTACTCCCCTTCGGTGCACGGCCGTTGCCCGACGGACCCGCGAAGGCCTGGGCGATGTCGAGCCACTGGTCGGCGTCGGAGCCTTCGGCATGGAGGTCGAGGTCGGTGCGGTGGGCGCGTTGGGTGACGAGGAGGCAGAAGTCGAGTGCGGGGCCGGTGACCCGGCCGGCCGCCTGCTTCGCGTCCTCGGGACCGTACGTCCACAACTCCCCTGCCGGGCCGACGAGTTCGATGCTGAACTCGTCGAACGGCGGGGTCAGCCCATGCACGCCGAACGCGAAGTCGCGGGTGCGGACACCGAGTCGGACGATGTGCCGGAGGCGGGCGGTGGCGACGATCCGGGGCACGCCCAGGGCGTCGGCAACGTCCAGGCCGTGGGCCCAGGTCTCCATCAGGCGGGCGGTCGCCATGGAGGCGGTGGACATCGGAGGCCCGTACCAGGGGAACCGCGCCCCGTCGGGTGCCGCGCGCAGGGCGTCCGCGAGGGCCTCACGTCCGGCCCGCCAGTCCGCGAGCAGCTGCGCGGGCGGCTTCCCGGCCCCCTCTTCGGCGCCGTTGTCCACGAAGTCCCCGGGCAGGATCAGCGCCTTCTCCACCTCCTGGTCGAAGGCGGCCCGGTCGGTCAGGGCCAGCACGGAGGAGTGGTCGGTCCAGGCGAGGTGCGCGATCTGGTGGGCGACGGTCCAGCCGGGGGCGGGGGTGTCGAGGGCCCACTGTTCGCTGCCCAACTCGGCGACCAGTCGGTCGAGTTGGGCGCCTTCCTCACACAGATCGTCGATCACGGCCGACGGGTCGGACACGGGCGCTTCCTTTCGGGCACGACGGCGTGCCGGGCGTTGCGGCGTGGTGCGGTCCGTGCCCGCAGCATGGCAGCGACACCAGAAACAAGCAAGCGTGCTTGCATGAGAGTGGCGTACTGTCGCGCGGGGCACAGTGATCGCATGACCGCGCCTGATCCTGAGTTCCTGCCCGGACTCGAGTTGTCACGGATCTTCTATACGGAGGCCGTGCGGCCGATTCTCGATCGGGAACACCCGGGGCTCGCGTACGCCGCCGCCCGGGTCGGTACCGGGTCCGAGGTGCTGGGCTTCGACAGCCCGAGGTCGGCGGATCACGAGTGGGGGCCACGGCTGGATCTCTTCCTCCCGGCGGACGCCGTCGCCGCTCACGGAGCTGGATTGCGCCGGCTCCTGAGCGAGCAGCTGCCCAAGCGAGTACGGGGCTGGCCGACGCACTTCCGGCCGGGCACCCCGGAAGACCCGGTGGGTGTCATGGAGTTGACCGAGGGGCCGGTGAACCACCGGGTCTCCGTGAGCGATGTCGACGGATGGCTGGACTCGCAACTGGGCTTTGGCGCGGGGGCCTTGGGGCTGACAACCACCGACTGGCTCGCCCTGCCCCAGCAGAAGCTCGCCGAGGTGACCGGCGGTGCCGTCTTCCACGACGGGCTCGGAACGCTCACGGCCGCACGGCGGCAACTGGCGTGGTACCCGTATCAGGTGTGGCGGTACCTGCTGGCCTGCCAGTGGCAGCGCGTGTCCCAGGAGGAGGCGTTCGTCGGGCGCTGCGCGGAGGTCGGTGACGAACTCGGCTCGGCCGTGGTGGCGGGCCGGCTCGTGCGGGACCTGATGCGGCTGTGTCTGCTGCTGGGCCGGCGGTATGCGCCGTACGGGAAATGGCTGGGAAGTGCCTTCGGTCAACTGCCGGTGGCGGAGCGGCTGTTGCCCTCTCTCCAAGGAGCGGTGACGGCGGCGGAGTACTCGTCCCGGGAACGGCATCTGTGCGACGCGTACGAGATCGTGGGCGCGCTGCAGAACCGTACGGGCCTCGCGGAGCCGGTGGACCCGACGCGACGGCCGTACCACAGCCGGCCGTTCCAGGTGCTGCACGCGGAGCGGTTCGCAAGGGCGCTCGCGCGGACGATCACCGATCCCGAGCTGCGGGCGATGCCCCTGACCGGAAGCGTGGACCAGTGGGCGGACAACACCGACTTCCTTGTCCGGCACCAGGAAATTGAGGTGCGGCGCCGCTGACCCCCGCAGTACGGTCCGCCGGTGACTTCCTCAGACGCCGGAACCACCGCAGGCCCAGCCGAAGACGACCACGAGGACGGCTACTTCGGCGCATCAGTAGCCGCGAAGTACGACGACCCCGCCGACGACATGTTCACCCCCGCCACCGTCGAGCCGACCGCCGAATTCCTGGCCGGGCTGGCCGAGTTGACCGGGCCGGCCGGTGAAGGGCGGGCCCTCGAACTCGGGATCGGGACCGGGCGTATCGCGTTGCCGTTGGCGCGGCGCGGGGTCGAGGTGCACGGGATCGACATGTCCCGGGCGATGGTCGCGCGGATGCGGGCCAAGCCGGGCGGGGACGCGATCGGGGTGACGTACGGGGACTTCTCGGCGACGCGGGCCGGGACGACCGACGGGGAGTTCTCCGTCGCGTACCTCGTCTACAACACGATCATGAATCTGACCTCGCAGGAGGCGCAGGTCGCGTGTTTCCGCAATGTCGCGGCGCAGTTGGCGCCCGGCGGGACCTTCGTCATCGAGGTCAACGTGCCCAAGTTGCGGAGCCTGCCGCCCGGGCAGAACATCGTGCCGTACCACGCGAGCCCGACGCGCTGGGCCTTCGACGTGTACGACGTCGCCACCCAGAACACCAGCTCGAACTACGTGCGGGTGGTGGACGGTCGCGGGTCCTACCGGTCCATTCCGTTCCGGTATGTCTGGCCGTCCGAGCTGGATCTGATGGCCCAGTTGGCCGGGATGCGACTGCGTGAGCGGTGGCAGGGGTGGACGCGGGAGCCGTTCACGCACGAGAGCACGAAGCACGTGTCGGTGTGGGAGAAGCCGGCCGCCATCGGCTGAGGTCGCGGGCGCGGGTCACGTGCCGGAGTTCGCCTCCGTCGGCGACCGCTCCGACGTCCGGGGCGGCGCGGCGAAGGGTCGGCGAGTAGGCCCGCCGGGATCCCCAACTCGTCCAGCCGACCTCGCAGTTGCGCCTCCTGTTCCCGTGTGACCGCCGGCCACAGCGAGGTCCCCGGGTCGTTGGCGCAGAAGACCTGCCGGTCTCCCCGCAGCGCCTCCGCGTTGATGGTGTACGGCGCCAGGTCACACCAGCAGCTCGAACTGCTCGTCGTCCCTGACGTCGACGCCGATGGCCATCCCGGGGTCGTCGCCGTACGCGTCCAGGTGAGCCGTGTCGATGCCGGAGCGCAACGCCCGTAGGGCCTCTCGGTGGACGAGGGCGATGTCCGCGTGGCTCAGGCCTGCCACCAGCACGAGTTCACGTACCGGTTCGTGTGGCGCCCCGGCCCCGGTCTCGGCCGGGAATGGGCTCACGCCTCCAGGGCGAGGGCCGAGTTCATCGACGAACAGGACAGCCGCAGGAGTCCGGGGAGTTCGCCCGGGGCGCAGTCGGGGAGCCATTCGTCCAGGGTGCAGCGCCAGGTGGCCACGAAGAACTCGATGAGGAGCCGTAGTTCGAGGCGGTTCTGGCCGTCGAACCGGCGGGCGATCTCTGCTTGGACCTCGGCGCAGTGGCGCAGCGCGTAGCCGTCGAGAGCCGGTGAGTCGGCGACCATCCGGAGGGTGAGAGGGAAGCGCCGGTACCAGTCCTCGTCCATGCGCTCCAGGGTGGCCAGCATGGCGTGGAGCAGGACGTCGGCCAGCGGCCCGGACCTCTCCGTACCGCCGTCGTCCAGGACCTCCAGGTAGACGGCCCAGAGCTGCTTGGCGGCGGTGAACGCCACGTCCTCCTTGGAGCGGAAGTTGCGGAAGAAGGTCCGCCGGGACACCTCCACCTGATCGAGCAGCGCGTCCAGCGGAGTGCTGTCGAACCCACGTTCGGCGAAGAGCGTGACGGCGGTGTCGGCCAGCGCCTGGCGCGTGCGCAGCTTCTTGCGTTCCCGCAGGGTGACGGGCTCTTCGGGGGCGACAGGAGCGGTCGAGGTGGTCATCGACAGCCACCTTACCAAGTGCGCCGAGATCGCGCGTATGCTCCAATAGAGCAAACGCCACACTGTGGCACTTTAAGCAACTCACGCTTCCTCGAAGGGTTTTCCCGTGCGCGCACTCGCCGTCGACCACACCTCGCCCGGACATCTGTCGCTGACGGACGTCCCCGACCCGCGGCCCGCCGCCCATGAGGCGCTCATCCGCGTCGAGGCGGTCTCGCTGAACTTCGGGGAGGTCTTCCACGGGGCGGCCGATCCGGCGATGCCGGACGGGACCGTGCTCGGCTGGGACGCGGCCGGAGTGGTCGTCCGGGCCGCCGCCGACGGCTCGGGGCCGGCCGAGGGCGAGCGGGTCGTCACCCTCGGCGAGTCCGGCTGGGCCGAGCTGCGGGCCACCCCCACCGTCCTGGTCGGCACCGCGCCGAAGGACACCGACCCCGGCGCGCTGAGCACCATCCCCGTGGCCGGGCTGAGCGCCCTGCACGTGCTGCGCCGGATGGGCTCGCTGCTCGGCCGCCGTGTGCTGGTCACCGGTGCTTCCGGCGGTGTCGGGCGGTACGCCGTCCAGCTGGCCGCCCGTGCGGGCGCGCACGTCGTCGCCGTCAGCCGGAACCCGGCCCAGGCGGACGGACTGCGGGCCCTGGGCGCCCACGAGGTCCACCCCGACCCGGCCGCCGTGAAGCAGCCCGTGTCGGCCGTGCTCGACAACGTCGGCGGACAGCAACTCGTGGACGCCTTCGCCCTGTTGTCGGCCGGCGGCACCCTCTTCAGCGTGGGCCGCTCCGCCGGGACCGACTCGGTGCTGCCGGCCGACGCCCTGGTGGGCACCGAGGGACGGCACGACCGGTCGATCCGCACGTTCTTCCTCTTCAGCGACCCGGCCGCCGACCACTCCGCGGATCTGACCTGGCTGGCCGGCGAGATCGCCGCGGGCCGTCTCGATCCGGGCATCAGCTGGCGCGGCCCCTGGACCCGCCATTCCGAGGCGGTAGGAGCCCTGCTCGACGGCCGCCTCCACGGCAAGGCCGTCCTCGATCTCCAGTAGCCCCGACCCTCACCGTCACAGCCTCGGCGGCGGCACTGTGCGAAACCACTGTCCCGTGACACGTCAATCACAGGCGGGGCTCCTAGGTTCCCGTGCCCATGACAGAGAACCGCAGGCACAAGAAATACAGGGCCCGTCGTGTCCTGGCCGCCGGCACCCTCGGGGCCTTAGCCATCGGGTCCAGCGTCGTGGCCATGGCCTCCGCGACCGGGGCGTTCACCGCGGCCGCCGCCGAATGCACGGGCTCCCTCTCCTTCACCCAGTCCGGCACCTCCGCCGCCGTCGGCGACAACCCCCGGCACGTGGTCACCGGGGACCTCGACGGTGACGGCAACGCGGATGTCGTCGCCGCCAACAACGACGGCAACTCGCTGTCCGTGCTGCTGGGCAACGGCGACGGGACCTTCGGCGCGGCCACCGAGTACGCCGTGGGCGCCCACCCGTACCAGTCGGTGATCGCCGACTTCGACGACGACGGCAACCCGGACATCGCCACCGCCGACTTCAACGGCGGCACCGTGAGTGTGTTGCTCGGGACCGGTGGAGGGGCATTCGGGACCTCCACCCAGTACACCGTCGGCGCGGGCGCCCGTTCCCTCGTCGCCGGTGATCTCGACGACGACGGCAAGCTGGATCTGGCGGTGGCCGAGGAGTCGGGCGGCGGGGTCAGTCTGCTGTTCGGCGACGGGGCCGGGGCGTTCACCGTCGATGTCGAGGCGGTGACCGTGACCCGGCCGCACGGGCTCGTCCTCACCGACTTCGACAGCGACGGCGACCTGGACATCGCCACCGCCAGCGTCGCCACCGCCGGTGGGGTCAGTGTGGCCCTCGGCAACGGCGACGGGACCTTCGGCGACGTCACGGAGTACGCCAGTGTCAACCGGCTCTACTCCATCGCCCAGGGCGACTTCGACGGGGACGGGACCGTCGATCTGGCCACCATCAGCAACGGCTCCAACACCCTGGAGGTGTACGCCGGGAACGGCGACGGCACCTTCCAGGACGCCGTGGACTACACGACGCCCGCGCTCCCCGTCGCGGTCAACTCCGCCGACCTGGACGGCGACGACGTGACGGACCTCCTCGTCTCCTCCCTCAACGGGAACTCGGTCACCGTCTTCCAGGGCACCTCGGGCGGCGCCCTGGAAGAGCTGACCGAGCTGGCCGCACCCGGCGCGTACGAGGCGGCAGCCGCCGATCTGACGTCCGACGGAACGCGGGATCTCGTCGTGGCGAGCAGCAGCGGCGACGAGGTGGACGTCTTCACCGGCGCCTGCGCCTGACCACAGTTCGCAGGCATTCACCCGCTATTCGCACGTGTTCGTACGTATTCATGGGTGGGCGAGTGGTGCCCGGCTTGGGGGCTGGGCGCCGCTCGTTCACCGTCCTCGGCTCGTGGGGCACCCCGCCGCGACCCTCAGGACCCACACACTGTCGACAGTTGAGCGCGAATTCAATGACCCAACCCTTGACTCGGCCATAGTGTCGACACTAGGAAGAAGGTCGGCACGTAAGCCAACCCCCACCAAGGAGGACCAAGTGACCGGCAGACTCTCCGGCAAGGTCGCTCTCGTCACCGGTGCGGGCGCCGGGATCGGCCAGGGGTGCGCACTGCTCTTCGCCGCACAGGGCGCGACCGTCGTCGGCTGCGACATCGACCCGGCGGCGGCCGAGCGGACCCGGAAGCTGGCCGCCGAGCGGGGGTTGGGCGTCGAGGTGCTCGCGCCGCTCGACATGACCGTCCCCGACGACGCGCGGCGGTTCGCGGACGAGGCGTACGAGCGGCACGGGCGGGTCGACGCGCTGGTCACCGCCGGTGCGATCGCCCCGCGCATGGCGTCCGCCGCCGAGATGGACTTCGACGCACAGTGGACGCCGACGATGCGTGGCGAGGTCGACGTCGTCTTTCTGCCGGTGCGGGCCGCTTGGCCGCGTCTGATGGCGTCCGGCGGTGGGTCGATCGTCAACTTCGCCTCGGTGAACGCCTTTCGGGGCAGCGGGACCTTCGGGATGGTCGCCCACTGCGCGGGCAAGTCGGCGGTGCTCGGGATGACCCGCCAGCTCGCCGTGGAGGGCGGCCCGGCGGGCATCCGGGCCAACACCATCTCCCCCGGCATGGTCCGCACCCCGGCCACCGAGTCGGCGGGCGCCCACGAGGGTGCCGCCCGTGAGGCCCTGCTCGCCCGCATTCCGCTGGGCCGGGTCGGCACCCCCGAGGACATCGCCTGGTGCGCCGTCTATCTGGCGTCCGACGAGTCGGCCTGGGTCACCGGGGGCAACTTCCCGGTGGACGGCGGGGTATTGGCGAAGTGAGACGGGCGCCGGATCTCAACCGCCGTTCAGGAGACTGTCGTTCGGACAACTGCCGTTCAGGAAGCCGCCGTTCGGACAATCACCGTTCGGACAATCGCCGCTCAGGAAACCGCCGTTCGCCAGACCCTCGTACACAAGGTCTCCGTTCAGGAAGCCGCCGCCCGGCGCCGACGCGTCGGTTTCCGGCCGCGCCCGGCGGCGTCCTGCTCCAACTGCTCCTCCACCGCCCGCAGCGCACGGACCGTCGCCCCGGCGATCAGCGCCGACGCCAGCTCCCCGTTGCGCTCCTCGCAGGCCTGGAGCAGGCGTTCCTGGTCGTCGACGCTGTAGGCGAGACGGCCCGCACGGGTCAGGCTGAGGTGACGCAGCATCAGGGTGCGCAGGGCCAGGGAGTCGAGGATCTGCTTCAGGGTGCTGTTGCCGACGATCTCGGTCATCCGCTCCTGGAGCTGCACATGGCTCCAGAAGTACGCGTCCACGTCACCGTCGTCGGCCAGTTTCCGCATCCGCCCGACCCGCAGCCGCAGTTCGGCCAGCTCCTCGTCTGTGGCACGCTCGACGAGCAACCCGGCCAGCATCGACAGGAGTTGGCGGCGTACCTGGTAGATGTCGCGGATGTCCTGGAGGGAGGGCGCGGCGACCCGGGGCCGGCGGCGCGCCTTCATCTCGACCAGGCCCTCCTGTTCGAGCACCATCAGCGCCTCGCGCACCGGCGTACGGCTGGTGTCGAACCGGCGTGACAGATCAACGCTGTTGAGGTCCTGGCCCGGCTCCAGCCGGCCCTCGATGATGCCCGACCCCACCCATTCGGCGATCTGCGCGACCAACGGCTCACGTCTGTCCCGCAGGCGCAGCAGGCGCGCGAGCACCACGACGTGCGTGTCCTCATCCTCTTCGGCAGCCATCCGGCAATTCTCCCTGACTCAGAGCGACACACAGCCAACGCACGGTGTCGACACTATCCCACTCTCCAGCCGACATATATCCCACTTCTCGGGCTTCTGTCGACAGACGCCCGATCGCCCGTCAACATCTCAGGAGGAACGATGCAGAGAGATCCCAGCCGCCGTGCCGTCGTCGGCGGTGCCGCGCTCGCAGGCCTCACCGCCATGAGTACGGGCACCGCACGCGCGGCGACAGCCGCATCCGGCCCGGCCGCGCCCTGGACCCCCGTACCCGTCCCCGAGCAGGTCGCCGTCACCGAGTACCAGGTGCCCGTCGCCGGGGGCGGCAGCCTGTGGGCCTGGGACACCGGGGGCGACGGTCAGCCCGTGGTCCTCCTCCACCCCGGGTCCGGCAGCGGCGAGAGCTGGCCCTATCAGCAACCGGTGTTCTCCGCTGCGGGCTTCCGGGTCATCGGCTACTCGCGGCGCGGCGCGTACGGCTCCGTGGCCGGCACCCGCGCCGAGTCCGACACCGCCTCCGGGGATCTGAACACCCTCGCCGACCATCTCGGCCTGGACCGCTTCCACCTCTCCGGTTCGGCGGCGGGCGGCTATGTCGCCGTCGACTACGCGCTGTCGTACGGGGACCGGCTGTACGGACTCACCGTCTCCAGCAGCAAGATGGGTGTCACGGACGCGGAGTACGCGGAGCTGGAGCAGTTGCTGCTGCCCGACCCGTGGGACGACATGCCGGTCGACTTCAAGGAGTTGGGCCCCTCGTACCGGGGCGGCGACCGGGACGGAGTGGCGGCCTGGCTGGAGATCAACGCCCGCGCCAGGACCGCCGACGCCTTCCCCCAGTCGCTCGCGCACACGACGACATGGGCCCTGCTGGAGACCCTCACCATGCCGGTCCAGCTGCTCGTCGGTGACGGCGACCTCTACAGCCCGCCGTCGCTGATGCGGCTCAACGCCCAGCACATCCAGGACGTGGAGTTCCATGTGATCCGCGAGTCGGGCCACAACCCGCACTGGGAGCAGTCCGTGCAGTGGAACCACCTGATGGTCAACTTCCTCCGCCGGTCCGGGCGTTCCCGGTAGGCACCCGCACGTCCAGGGCCACCAGGAAGCGGGACACCATGTTGTACGCGGCCACGGTGGCGGTCAGTTCGACGAGTTCCGCGTCGGTGAAGTGGTCCCGCAGGGCGTCGAACAGCTCGTCCGGGACGTGTACGTCGCGGGTCATCGCGTCGGTGTACGCGATGACCCGTGACCGGCGTACGTCGTCCAGCTCGGGCTTCTCCTCGCGCAGGGCGGCCAACTCGGCGTCCCCCAGGCCCGCTTCACGCGCGGGGCCCTCGTGCGCGGTCCATTCGTACGGGGCCCGGTTGAGGACGGCGATCCGCAGGACGACCAGCTCCCGGATGTCGGCGGGCAGCGCCATCCGCTGCCGTACGGCGCCGAGAAGACTGTTCCAGCCGTCGGCCAACTGGGGGCTGTGCAGCAGCATTTCGTCCAGGGGGCGGAGTGCGCCGCCACGGCGGGCGCGGATACGGTCGGCGATCTCGCCGACCCCTTCGGTGCCGGGGAGTCGTGCCAAGGGATAAATCTCCTGGGGACTAGAGATGGAGGGGGCGTCAGAGGGGGCGGGGCAGCGTCGCCAGCAGCCGCATCGCGTCAAGGCGTTCGACACTCCCCGGCTCTGCGGGAGTCATACCACCGCCGAAGACCATCGCCTCCGCGCCGGTGAACCGGGGCCAACTGGGCAGGGCCCCGGTCCCGTTGGGGTCGCCCGTCTCGATGAAGCGCACCCAGGTGTCCGCCATGGTTCGCGCCAGCGTGCGGTCGGCCTCGGTCCAGGGCCAGGGTCTGGCGTCCAAGTTGTCGAACGCGTACGGGAGTTCGGCGGTGTGGTGGACGCCGTATCCCGGGAGGCCGTCGCGGGGCGGTGCCAGGTCGAGGTCGGGTGGCAGTGGGGGCGTACGGGTGAAGCGGTACATCCAGGTCGGGGCGACGGTGCTGTGGGCCCGCGCCCAGTGCCAGACGGGGTACGTGAAACGGCTCTCGCCGGTGAACCGGCGTGCCGTACGGCGGACTTGGTCGCCGTCCCGCAGGGGGTACAGCTCGTCCGTGCCGGGCTCGACGGGCAGGCGGCGTACGGCGTCCAGGGTCGCGTACGCCGACCCTTCGTCGGAGTTGGTGCCGACGAGCAGCGGTACGGCGTGCTGGTGTCCGGCGGCGAAGACGTCGTCGCTCGGGACGGTCAGGGCCCGTCCGTCGACGACCGGGCCGAAGTGGCCCCTCAGGACCAGCTCGACGCCGTCGATGCGGCGGAGCGCGGCGATGTCCCGGTCCCCGAGCCCTCCGGACTCTCCGAACTCCCCCGCCCAGCGCAGCCCTTGCCGCTGTGCGGTGGCCTGGTCCGGGAGCGGGCCCTCCGCCCTGCCGATGCCCGAGGCGCTCTGGCCGATCGCGGCCCGGAAGAGGGGGCGGGCCACGGTCGAGGCCATGAGGTGGCAGATGTGTGCGGCTCCGGCGGAGTTGCCTGCGAGGGTGACGCGGTCGGGGTCGCCGCCGAAGTGGGCGATGTTCTCCCGTACCCAGGTCAGGGCCGCGACGATGTCCAGGAGGCCGTAGTTGCCGGACGCGCCGAGGTCGTCCTCGGCGGCCAGGCCGGGGTGCGCGAGGAAACCGAGGGCGCCCAGACGGTGGTTGAGGGTGACGACGACCACGCCCCGGCGGGCCAGCGAGCGGCCGTCGTGGATCTCCTGACCGCCGTGGCCGTAGCGGTTGCCGCCGCCGTGGATCCACACCATCACGGGCAGGCCGCCACCGCCCGGTTCCGGGGTCCAGACGTTGAGGTAGAGGCAGTCCTCGCTCATCACCAGGGCCCGCCGGTCGGCGAAGTTGGTGTGGAACATGATCGAGTCGCGGGGCGGCTGCGGTTGCAGGGGCGCGGGGCCGAAGTCGTACGCGGGACGGTCGCCGTCCCACGCGGCGGGCGCCGCCGGTGGCCGCCAGCGCAGCTCGCCGACGGGCGGTGCCGCGAAGGGGATGCCTCGGAAGACGGCCACCTCTCCTTCCCAGCACCCCTTCAGTCGGCCGGAGCGTGAACGGGCCTGGATTGCCGGGTCGGTCATCTGGCCGGTCACCCGGCCGTCCTCTGCTTGTGCAGGCGTCCGTCCTTCATGATCACCGCGAGCCGGTCCCGGTCCTGGAGGATGCGGATGTCGGCCAGCGGGTCGCCGTCGACGAGCACGAGGTCGGCGAGGAACCCCGCCCGGACCAGGCCGAGTTGGTCGCCGAGGCCCATCACCTCACCGCCGTACCCGGTCGCCGCGCGCAGGGCCTCGGCCGGGGTGAAGCCGAACCAGTCGACGAAGAGTTCGAGGTCACGGAGGTTGCGGCCCACCGGGTTCCAGGCGAAGCCGTAGTCGCCGCCGGGGACGACGCGGATGCCTCGCCGGACCAACTCGGGCACGACCCGGCGTACGGCCTCGGCGGTCGCCTCCACCTCCATGCCGGGTTCGGGTTCGCCGCCGGCCTCGTGGAGGTTGGCGTGGATGATGCCGGGGGTCGGGGCGACGAAGATCCGGTCCCGGGCGGCTTCGAGGAGGTCGAGGGCCTCCTCGTCGGCGAAGGTGCAGTGGTAGACGGCGCGGATGCTGTGCCGTACGGCCATTTTGATCGACTCGGCGGCGTGCGCGTGGGCGGTGAGCCAGACGCCGTGCTTCTCCGCCGTACGGGAGGCGGCGGCGACCTCCTCGTCCGTGAACTGCACGATCCGCGAGGTGCCCTGGACGACGGCGCTCTCTCCGGAGAGGGACAACTTGACGATGTCGACGCCGAGTTCGGCCATGCCTGCCACGAAGCGGGACACCGACTCCGGGTCGGAGGCGCGGCCGTCGACGCCCGGGAAGTCGTACACGCCTGGCTCGACCATGCCGGCGCTGCCCTCCCAGGAGGCGGCCTTCAGACGCGGGCCCGGCATCCAGCCCTCGGCGAACGCCTTGCGGGCCGCGATCTCCGTACCGGGCAGCCGGTTGCCGCCGGAGTACGCGCTGGTGATCCCGTGATCGAGCAGGACCCGGCCCGCGTGGGCCACCAACAGGGCCTTTTCCTCGGGCGGTTCGTCGCGGCGCCGGGACAGATGCTCGACGGTGGAGCCGAAGCCGAGGTGGGCATGGGCGTCGACGAGACCGGGGAGGAGGGTGCCTCCGCCGCCGTCGATGACCCGGGCCCCGGTGCGCAGGTCACGCGGGAGCCGGTCGGAGACCTCGGCGATGCGGTTGCCCTCGACGAGCACCTCGGCCGGGAAGGGGTCCCCTCCGGTGCCGTCGAAGATCTGGACGTCGGTGAAGAGGGTGCGGGTCATGGGGCCGTCCTCCGGAAGCGGTGCCGCATCTCCCCCACCGACCCTATGCGGCTGACCAGTTCGTCGTCCGGTGTGAGGAAACGCTGCGGCACGCGCCGGTTGCCGACGCCCGCCGGGGTGCCCGTGAAGATCAGGTCACCGGGAAGCAGGGTGCAGAACTCACTGAGGTACGACACCAGTTGCGGGACGGGGAAGATCATGTTGGCCGTGCGGTCGTACTGGACGACCTCGCCGTTCAGCTCGCAGGTCAGTTCCAGGTCGTCCCGATGCCCGGCGGCGTCGATCTCGTCGAGGCTGACGAGGGCGGGACCGACCGGACCGAAACCGGGGTGTGACTTGCCGAGCGAGAACTGGGCTGGTCTGCCCGCGAGTTGACTGATCCGCTCGGACAGGTCCTGGCCGACGGTGAGCGCCACGACCGGGTCCCAGCCCTTCTCCACGGGCACCTTGTGCGCCTCGCGGCCGATCACCGCGACCAGTTCCAGCTCCCAGTCGACGTTGCCCGGCGGCAGCTCGACGGTGGTGTTCGGGCCGGTGAGACAGGTCGGGAACTTGGTGAAGACGAGGGGAGCCGACGGTTCCTCGTAGCCCGCCTCCGCCGTGTGGGGGCGGTAGTTGAGGGCTACGGCGAAGATCTGGCGGGGGGTGGGGAGGCCGGGAGCCTGGAGGTCAGCCGGGTCATAGGGTCGGGCGCCCTTGGCGGATCTCGACCACTCGCGCAGGTCGTCCCAGTGGGCGAAGAGGTCGGGCGCGAGGTCGGCGGGGACCGGGATGGCGCCCTCTTCCGTCAACAGGACGGTACGACCGGCGAGTTGGGCGATGCGCATCGACTCAGGCTTCCCACTGTCCGGCGGGCGGCTCCTCGGTGCCGTACGCGTCCTTCCAGGACAGCACCGGGTTGCGCAGCACGCCCAGGCCCTCGATCTCGGCCTCGACGACGTCACCGGGCTTGAGGTAGTTCGCGAAGGGGTCCGGGGTGCTCGCGGCGACGCCCGCGATCGTGCCCGTGGTGATGATGTCGCCCGCGCTGTAGATCTGCGGGGAGTGGTAGGCGACCAGCTGCGGGATCGAGACGGACATCCGCGAGGTGTTGGACTTCTGGCGTACGTCGCCGTTGACCCGGAGTTCCATGTCGAGGTCGTGCGGGTCGTCGATCTCGTCCGCCGTGACGATGTAGGGGCCGATCGGGCAGAACGTGTCGATCGCCTTGGAGAAGGAGAAGACGCCGGACTCCATCTCCCGGCGCTGGATGTCGCGCGCGGTGATGTCGTTGAACACCAGATAGCCCGCGATGTGTTCGACGGCCTCCTCGACGGAGAAGAACTTGCCGGGTTTGCCTATGACGATGGCGAGTTCGAGTTCGTAGTCGAGTTCCTGGGTGAGGTTCGCGGGGTACACGATCGGCTCCTCCGGGCCGATGACCGCGTCGACGTTCTGGAAGAAGACGATGCCCTTGTTGACCGGGTGGGACCAGTCGACCCGGACCAGGTCCTCATGGTGCTCACGGAAGTTGCCGGCCGTGTGGAAGAACTTCTTCGGCACGATCGGGGCGCGCAGCTGGACATCCGCGAGCGCGAACGTCTGCCCAGTTTCCCGGACTTGGCCCTCGTGCGCGAAGAACGCACGTGTCGAGGGCACCTCCAGCTCCACGACGGTCTCCCCGTCGAGCCGCCCCACCAGTCCCTCGTCGAACGTCACCAGCTTCATCGAATCTCCGACCTCACTCAACCATCCACAGGCCTTAACTGTCGACAGACAGCCTGCCAACGGTGCGGTTGAGCGTCAATAGACGCGTCAAGTGTGGACACAAACCATGTCGTGGCTTACCGTCCGGACCATGCGCGCTACATGGGACTTCACGGGAACGCGAGCGCTGGTCGCCGGCGCCGGTGGCATCGGAGCCGCGGTGGCCGGGGCACTCGCCGGGGCGGGCGCGGCGGTGCTCGTCCTCGACGTCGACAAGGCGAAACTCGACCGGCTCCAGCAGGAGACCTCCGGTTCCGTCAGCGGGCTGGCCGTCGACCTCACCTCGGCGGACGCCTGCCGTGCCGCTGTCGGCCGTACGGTCGAACTCCTCGGCGGGATCGACGTGTTCGTGCACGCGGTGGGCGCCAACGACCGGCGTCCGGTGCTGGGGACGCCCGACGAGGTGTGGGAGCGGATCACCGCGATCAACCTCGACAGCGCCTTCTGGCTGGGCCGGGCCGTCGGCGCGGTGATGGTGCCCGCCGGGTACGGGCGGATCGTGTACCTGTCCTCCGTCTCGGGTCTCCTCGCGCACGCGGACCACTCGCCGTACGCGGCGACCAAGGGCGGGGTGAACCAGCTGATGCGGGTGATGGCACGCGAGTGGGCGCCGACTGGCGTCACCGTCAACGCCGTTGCGCCCGGCTACACCGAGACCGAGCTGACCCGTTCCTACCTCGCCCGGCCCGGCGTACGCGCGTCCCTGGAGTCCCTCGTCCCCGCCGGACGCCTCGGCCGGCCCGGGGATCTGACCGGGCCCGTCCTCTTTCTCGCCTCCGACGAGTCGGCGTTCGTCACCGGGCAGGTGCTGTACGTCGACGGCGGGCGGACCCTCGTATGACATCCGTGTCCTCCAACTCGCCGCTACGGCAGCGGACTTCATGATCGGAGCCCCTATGACCCCCGTGACTCCCGTATCCGAACGCTTCGTCGGCAAGACCGTCCTCGTCACCGGTGCCGGTACCGGATTCGGCGCCGAGATCGCCGTACGGGCCGCGCAGGAAGGTGCCGACGTCGCGGTCCACTACCGCAGCTCCCGGTCCGGCGCCGAGGCAACTGCCCGGCGGGTCACGGAACTTGGCCGCAAGGCCTTCGTCGTCCAGGCCGACATCGCCGAACACGAGCAGATCAAACGCCTCGCCGACGAGGTCTGGTCGCACTTCGGGCGTCTCGACGTGGCCGTGAACAACGTCGGCGACGTGGCCCGTGAGCAGATGTCCTGGCGGGACATCACCGAGGAGTCCATCGACCATGTCCTCGCCGTCGACATCAAGGGCACGCTGCTGTGCACGCATGAGTTCGGGGCGCGGATGCTGGAGCAGGAGGGGGGTGGGTCGATCGTGAACGTCGGCTCCACCGTGGTCGTACGTGGGAGTGCGCGGGCGCCGCAGTACGCGGCCGCGAAGTACGGGATCATCGGGTTGACCAAGTCGTATGCGCAGGCGTTCGCTCCGCGGGTTCGGGTGAATGTCTTTGCGCCGGGGTTCATTGAGACTGCGGCGACGCTTGGGCGGGACGACTGGAAGAGTGGGCGGGGGGATGTTCTGCGGGCGGCTACGCCTATGGGGCGGATTCCCGGGCCTGAGGAACTTGCGGGGACTGCTTTGTTTTTGGCTACGGAGGATGCGCGGCATATAACGGGTGGGTTTTTGATTGCTGATGGGGGCTACAACATGGTGGGGGCGTAGGGGTAGTTGGGTGGGTGCCGGCCGGTGGGGGCTTGTCGCGCAGTTCCCCGCGCCCCTAGGTGGGTGCCCCTCCCCCCTGTTCAGAGCTCCGGCCCCCGGGAATCGGTTCGCATCCAATCCCGGGGGCCGGTCCTGTTAGTGCCGCTACGCCACCGTCAAGGTGATCGCCCCCGTGTAGGAGCGGCCCGCCGTGATGGCCGTCGCCGTGCCGTTGACCGTCAAAGTCACCGTCTTGCCCGTCGGGGCCTCGATCGCTGCCGTGGAGGCGAGCGTGAGGGCGCTCAGGTACGACGTGCCGGTTACCGTCCAGGTCGAGCCCGCGCCCAGGGTCACCAGGACGCCGTTGTTGACCACCGCGCTCGGGGTGTTGGTGACCTCGCTGATCTCGCGGTACTCCGCCGAGGTGATCGTGGAGACGGTGTGCTTGGCGGTGGACGCGGAGATGACGCCCTCGACCGTCGAGCGAGTGAAGGACAGGGTCAGGTTCTGGCCCTGGATGCTGCCGGTGCCGCCGCCCCAGACCGAGTTGTAGAAGTCGCCGGTCAGCGCGATGTCGGTGAACGTGCCCTTCGCGTCAGTGGACTGGGACGAAGTCGTCGTCCAGGACGAGGACTTGGTGGGGGAACCGGTGGGCTCGGTGTACGTGCCTATGGTCTCCGTCTTCCATGCCTTCCCCGAGACCGTGACGCTGCTCGGGCGGTCGGAGTCCATCAGCTGGAAGACAACTCCGTTGCCGGGGTTGATCGTTGCGCCGTCCGAGCCGTCGGCCGTGACGGTGCCCGCGACCGCCTTGCACATGAACGCGGTCTCGCCGGTGTTGACCTTGGTACCGCCGTCGATGGTGACCGACCCGGCCGCGTACCAGAGGACCATGAAGCGGCCGGCGTTGATGACCGTCGGCTGCTCGGACATGGCACTCAACTCGGCGCTGGTGAGGCCGAGTTCGAGGGAGTCGTTCAGGTCGGCGACCGCGTCGGCCGTGCTGTCGCCGTAGTGGGCCGAGGAGCCCCAGTGGATGAGGGCGTAGTCGCCGACGTCGAAGGTGCAGCCGAGGAAGTGCTCGGTGACGTTGCCGATGGCGTACGAACCGTAGCCCTGGCCGCCCGTGTTGGCGATCTTGCTGTTGATGGCGGTGAGCGTGCAGTAGCTGCCGCCGTCGACCGACAGGGCACCCCATTTCTCCGAGGAGACCGAGGAGTTGACGAAGGCCATCTTGGTGTTCGCGCCGAGCAGGTTGGTGGCGCGGACATTGCCGGACAGGCCCAGCATCCACGGCACGGTGATCATGTACCGGGTGTCGCCGGTACCGGCGCTCGGGTACTCGTCCGGGACGGTGCCGTCGGCGCAGTGCAGCGTGGAGTTCTTGACGATCACGTTGGCGCCGGCGTCGGCGATGACCGCCGTACGGACCACGCCCTCGTTGCTGATGGTCGCGCCGTCCACGACGAGCGTCGTGCCCTCGCCCGTGCCCACGATGGAGGCGCCGTACCCGACGAAGTCGCAGCGGCCGTTCCCGACGTACGCGACCTGCGGATTCGTGAGCGTGTAGGTGCCGCCGCCGGCGACGTACACACCGTTGAACGCCTCGCCGTCCGACAGCAGCCGGACGTCGCTCGCGCCCGTGTCGGTGACGGTGCCGCCGAGGACCGCCGAGGGGACCGACCTGGCCTCGTCGACGCCGTCGGCGTCCACGTACAGGGCCTGGCGGAAGGGGAAGGTGAGGTCGTCGTAGGCGACGTCGGTGGCCTCGGCGACTGTCAGGACGACCGTTCCGGAGTAGGTGCCCGCCGCGATGGCGGTCGCCACTCCGCCGTAGCCGTCGGTGAGTTCGGCCAGCTCGCTGCCGATCTCGACACCGTTGACGGTGAGGCTGAGGCTGTAGCCGTCCGCGGCGGCGATGGCACCGCCCTCCTCGATGACGAGGGCGCTCGCGGTGGTGGTCTCCGTGAGTGTCAGGGTCTCCCCGGCGGCGACGGTGATCGTGTCGGCGGTCGCGGCACGGGCGGTGGCCGGCGCGAGGACCGGCGGCGCCAGTACGGCGGCGACCGCCACGAGGAGGGCGCGATTGCGGGACCGATAGCTGATGTTGGTGCGCAGCACTGTGGACTCCCTAGATTTTGGGCAGGGGTGAGCGACGCTTGGCGTCGGCCTGAGAGAAGAAGAGAAGAAGAAGAGAAGTGGGAAGCAGGTGCCCTAGCGGGCTGCGGACTCCGTCAAGTCCGGTACTTCCGGCGCGCGTTCGCCTCTGATGCGGGACAGCACGCGTGTACGCAGTTCGGTGAACCGGGGATCCGCGCGGGTGGTCAGCTGATCGCGATCGGCGCCCAGGGGAATCGTCAGGGTCTCCAGGACCGCCGTGGGCTTCCCGCCCAGCACCACGACCCGGTCCCCGAGATACACCGCCTCGTCGATGTCGTGCGTGACCACGACCACCGTGATACCCAGTCGACGGCGCAGCTCCAGAGTCAGATCCTCCAGGTCGAAGCGCGACTGGGCGTCGACCGACCCGAACGGCTCGTCCATCAACAGCACCGGCGCGTCGTACGCCAGCCCGCGCGCGATCGCGACCCGCTGCTGCATCCCGCCCGACAGCTGCCAGGGGTACTTCTCCCCCACGTCCACCAGCCCGACCGCCTCCAGGCATTCAAGGGCGCGCTGCCGACGTACGGCCTTCCGCACGCCCCGCCCCTGGAGCGGGAAAGCCACGTTGTCCCACACCCGCATCCACGGCAGCAACGACCCCCGGTAGTCCTGCGAGACCACCGCGATGTCCGCGTGCGGAGCCGTCAACGGCAACTCGCCGTAACGCACCGCCCCTTGGGTCGGCGGAGTCAGCCCGGCCAGACACCGCAGCAGCGTCGTCTTGCCCGCACCTGACGGGCCGACAATGCACACCGCCTCCCCCGGATCCACTCTCAACGACAGCCCGCCCAGCACCCGGTGTTCGTGCGCGCCCCGGCCGAAACTCATCCCGACGTCCTCGACGTGCAGGCTGGATCCGCGTGTCATACGGCGACTCCGTTACTCGTGGCGCGTTCCGTGGAAGGCGGCTGTGCAGGGGGAGTTGGCGGGCGCACTGCCCGTCGTGCGCGCGGCGCCCGTTGGTGGTACCAGCCCAGCAGGGCGTGCTCGACGAGCAGGAGCAGCACGCTCAGTGCGTAGCCGAGGACGCCGATCAGGATCGTGCCCGCCCAGGTCTCGGCGACGTGGAAGCTCGATCCGCTCTGCAGGATGAAGTTGCCGAGCCCGATGGGCGATCCGTAGATCTCGCTGACGACCATCAGTACGACGGCGATCGACAGGGCGACCCGGATGCCGGCCAGGATCTGCGGCAGCGCGCCGGGCAGGACGACCCGGCGCATCCGCAGCGCCCAGGGGATGCGGTAGCCGCGCGCGGTCTCGTGCACCGCCGGGCCGATCGCCTGCACCCCGCTGACGGTGTTGAGGAGGATCGGCCACACGGAGCCGAGAAAGATCAGGAAGACCTTGGGCCCGGAGCCGATCCCCAGGGTGAGGATGATGACCGGCACGAATCCGACGGTCGGGGTGGCGCGGGCGAAGTCGAGCAGGGGGCCGGTGGCCAGGCGCAGGGTACGTACCTCGCCGATGACGAGGCCCGCCCCGACGCCGACGACCGTGGCGAGGGCCAGGCCGAGGACGATGTTGCGGAGGCTGAACCACAGGTCTTCGACCAGTCCGCCGTGCAGCAGTTCGGTCCAGAGCACGTGGAGGACTTCGGTCAGCGGCGGGAAGTAGAAGCTGGTGCTTCCCGCCGTGGAGACGAGGAGAACCGCGAACACGACGACCGGCAGCCAGAGTTGGCGCAGCGCCGGCTTCCAGAACGTCCAGGTTGTGAAATTCATGGGGCCTGCTCCCCTCCCGGGTGCGTGGGCGGGCGCCAGCGCAGCAGGCGCTGCTCGGCGAGTTGCGCCAGCATGGTGATCGCGTACCCGATGGTTCCGGCGGTGAGGATGTAGGCGTACGCCCGTGCCGACACGCCCGCCTGCTGGGACTCCATGATCATGTGCCCGATGCCGGGCAGGGTCGTCAGTACCTCGACGCCGATCGCGACGAGCACGGAGGTGGTCGCGGCCAGTCTCAGTCCCGTCATGATCGACGGCACCGAGCCCGGCAGGATCACGCGGCGGAAGCGGAGCAGGCGGGGGACGCGGTAGGACCGTACGGTCTCGTGCACCGCCGGGGTCACGCTGCGGGCGCCGTACTGGGCCTGGAGCAGCACCGGGAAGACACAGGCGATGAAGACAACTGTCGCCTTCATCCCCGGAGTCGATCCCAGGACCAGTAGGAACACCGGCAGCAGGGCGATCACCGGGAACGACCGCAGGATCTCCATCAGCAGCCGTGAGGACTCCTCGGCCGCCGCGTACACGCCGGTCACCAGGCCCACCGGGATTCCCACGGCGACGGCCACGACCAGCCCGGTCACCGCGCCGCGCAGGGTGTCACCGACGGCCTGCCAGAACGTACCGCTGCCGACGAGGTCCCCGAACGCGGCGGCGACGGAGGCCGGTCCGGGCAGTGCGGTCGAACTCACCACGCCCACGGCCGCGATGAGCGCCCACAGCGCCAATACGGCGGCCAGGGCGCCCAGTTGAAGCAACCGTACCCTCACCATCGTGTTACTCCTCGCCGGTGACGGTCGGCGCCTGGTCCCAGTACACGGCGTCGTCCGTCGGCTCCTTGTCGAGCAGGTCGAACTCGTGCATCTTGGTGATCACCGTGCGCATGACCGTCGTGTCGAGGTCCTTGTCGTAGAAGTTGGTGTCGTGCGCGTCGATGAACTCGTCCGGCACCTCGGTGTACTTCTTGTCGATCGCCTTGACCGCGTCGGGGTGGGCGTTGGCGTAGGTGATCGCCTTGGCGACGGCGTCGGTGAACTTCTTCGCGGTGGCCGCGTTCGCGGACAGGTACTCCTCGCTGGAGAAGAGCACGCCCTGGACCATGCCGGGCAGGTCGTTCATACCGTTGCCGATGGAGCGCAGCCCGCTGTCCTTGGCGGCGAAGTAGAACGGGCCGAAGGAGAAGATGGCGTCCGTCTTGCCGGAGGTGGCCGCGTCGGTGAGCGAAGTCGTGGGCAGGGCGACGAACTTGACCTTCGAGGGGTCGCCGCCGTCCTTCTGGACGAGGTACTCGCAGATGAACTGGATGGTCCCGCCGAGCGCCGAGATACCGACCGTCTTCCCTTCGAGATCGGCGAACGACGTGATCTCGCTGTCCTTCTTCACCAGCAGACCGTCGGTCGGATCGGTCTTCGTCGTCGCGGACTGCAGGCCCGTCACTATCCGGATCGGCATGTCCTGGGCGGCACCCTTGAGGAAGCCGGAGCTGTCGGTCATCGCGAACTGGGCCTCGCCGTTGAGGACGGAGGGCGCGTTCTGCGAGGTGTCCTGGGCGCCCGCCTTGATGGTGACGTCGAGTCCCGCGTCCTCGAAGTAGCCCTGCTGCTCGGCGATATAGAGCGGCTCGAAGATGGCGCCGTTGGACCGCAGTACGGTGATCTTCGGCTTGCCGTCCGCGCTGGTCGCGGTCGCGGCCTCCCCACCGCAGGCGGTGGCCATGGACAGGACGACGGCACAGGCGGTGGCGGCGAGAACGGCGCGACGTGCTTTGTTTCTCGTCTTCATGGAACGGCTCTTCCTCACGAGGGTAGGAATCGGGACAGTACTGTCGACACTTTTCGCCTTCAAGGGGTTCGACACTCAAAGATTCTGTGTATCTGCCGACACTAATCAGGCAGGAAAGTCGAACAGCTCCGCCGGGTTGTCGACCATCAGGCGTCTCAGATGCGCCGGGTCCGGGGCGATCCGCTCGACGAGGTCCACGAGCAGGCCGTCGTCCGGGGCGTCGCCGACGATGTTGACGTGCGGATAGTCGGTCCCCCACACCACCCGCTCGGGCGCGTGGGCGACGAGGGACGCGGCGAGGTCGACGGCGTCGGTGTACGGCGGCCCCTGCCGCGAAACCCGGTCGACGCCACTGACCTTGACCCACACCTGCCCCGAGTCGAGAAGTGCGCGCAGACTGCGCAGCGCCGGTCCGTCACGGCCGGCGGCGAGATCGACCCTGCCTATGTGATCGACGACCACACGTCCCGGCAGGGCCCGTACGAGGCTCTCCAGTACGGCGATCTCCTCGCCCCGCACATGGAGTTGGGCCGCCCAGCCGAGCCCGTCGACGCGTTCGAGGATCGCGTCGATCTCGGCCCTGGTCGGTGGAGTCCGCAGATGGGGAAGGAAGTTGAGCCGGAAGGCCCGTACGCCGGCCCGGTGCAGCTCCTCGACCTGGGCACGGCTCGTCCGCTCACCGACCAGGGCAACCCCGCGCAGCCGCCCGCCCCCGTCGGCCAGGGCGTCCAACAGCACCCGGTGGTCGTACCCGTGGCAGGAGGACTGCACGACCACGACCCTGGTGATCCCCAAGTGCCGGTGCAGGGCGCGCAGTTGCTCCTTGGGGGCGTCGTACGGAGTGAAGGTGCGCTCGGGCGCGTACGGGAAGACGTCGGCGGGCCCGAAGATGTGGCAGTGGGCATCGCAACTGCCGGGCGGGAGACGGAGGTTGGGGGTACGCGGGGCGGGGTGCGGGGGCGGGCAGCCCGGGGAGGGTGCCGGGGTGACGGGCGGTACGGCGGCCTGGGCGGCGGGCACGTGCTGAAGCGAGGACAGCGGCTGAACTGTGGACAGGGGCTGCACGGTTGGCTCAGTCACAGCGGGCCGTCATTCCACCGTCGACCACGATCTCCGTACCGGTGACGAACCGCGCCTCGTCGGACGCCAGGAACAGTGCCGCGTACGCCGTGTCGCGGCCGTCGCCCATGAAGCCGAGCGGGATCCGGGCCTGCCGCTGGGCCAGCAGCTTCTCCACGTCCCCGCCCGCGCGCTGGCCGGCAAGACGGGCCTCGACCATCGGGGTGTGCAACTGCCCCGGGACGACGGTGTTCACGCGGATGCCCTCAGGCCCGTACTGCACGGCGGTGACCCGGGACAGCTGGATGACCGCGGCCTTGGCCGACGCGTACCCGACCTGCCCGGCACCGGTCCAGCGCAGCCCGGAGCAGGAGGCGGTGTTGACGATGGCGCCCCCGCCACCGCGCCGCATCACCGGGATGACGTACTTGCAGGCGAGAAAGGCGCTGGTGAGGTTGGTGCGCAGCTGACCGTCCCAGTCGTCCAGGCTCAGCTCGACCGCACCACCGGCCCGCGACCCGCCGACGTTGTTGACAAGGATGTCGATGTGGCCCGCGAGGCGTTCGACGTCCTCGAAGCAGGCCTGGACGGCGGCCGGTTCGGTGACGTCGAGCAGATGGGTGCGGACGGTGCCGCCCTCGTCGCGGATCTGCCGCGCGGTGACGTCCAGCGCGCCCTTGTCCCGGTCGGTCAGGTGCACGGTCGCACCCTCACGGGCGAAGATCACGGCGGTCGCACGGCCGTTGCCCCAGCCCGGCCCCACACTGCCGGCACCGCTGACGACGGCGACCTTCCCGGCGAGCCGCCCCGGCGGCGCTCCGCCCGACCTGGCGGGGTGGGCGTCTGGCGCGTCTTGGATCACAGGAGTCTCCCTGGGTCGACCTCGATCAGGACCTCTGTCCGGCTTCGGAACCTGCCGACAGTCTTAGCCAAGTGTCGACAGGAAGTAAACATAGAGGGACCTGTGAGCGATAACAGGCAGGAGTATTGCCAAAGGTGTCGACAGAGGGCTTGGATGGAGAGTGAGAACCGGTCCCGCTCCCGGAGGACGCCCGATGCAGAAGCCGCCCGTGTTCACCCCCGAGGAGGTCGCCCGCTTCCGCGCCGAGCTGGCCGCACGCCGGGCGCCGGGCGCGTACGAGCCCGGCCGCTGGTCGGTGAGCCCGCTCAACCGCCGCACGGACGTGGTCGGTTCACTGCCGACGTCCGTACGGCTGCGGGACGCGACCCTGCGCTCGATGGAGACCCTGCCGGGAGTCACCGCCTCGGCACCGCAAAAGGCGGAGTTCCTGAGGCAGTTGGTGGGAACGGGCGTACCGGAGGTCGTCACCGCCGGACTGTCCGGACGCGACGACGACGCCCTGAAGGCCGAGGTCGCCCTGGTGAAGGGCGAGAACCAGAACTGCCGGCTGATCTGCCCGCTGATGCGCTCGCCGGAGGACATCGACCGTGCGGCGGCGGCCGGTTACGACGCCGTACAGGTCTGGGTGCAGGGCTTCGGCGAAACGTCGCTGATCTACCAGCCGGCGGTCTACGCGGCGGCCTGGCGGGGCGAGGAGTGGCGGCGCCCGGAAACACCACGCGGCCGAACAGCGGTACTGGACAAGGCGGTTGCCCTTGTCCGGCACGCCCGTTCCGCCGGCCTGGACGTGATCGTCTCGCTGCTGATGGTCTCGTACGCCACCGAGGAGAGCCACGCGGAGTCGGTCACCGCCTTGGCCGCGGCCGGCGCCACCGAACTGACCCTGTTCGACGGTCCGGGCGCGCTGAGCCCGGAGGCGTACGGCCATCTGGTCCGCCGTACGCGCGAACTGGCCCCGGACGTCGAGGTCGGACTGCATCCGCACAACACCTTCGGCCTGGCGGTCGGTTGCGCGGTGGCCGCCGTCCAGGCAGGCGCGACCGCCGTGGAGCTGTCGGTCAACGGCTACTGCGGCGGCCCCGGCAACGCGGACCTGGCGGCCACCGCGCTGGCTTTCGAGGCGCTGTACGGCGTACGGACGGGGATCCGAACCGACCGCCTGACGCAACTGGCCCGCACGGCACAGGACTTGACGGGCTACCGAACAGCCTGGAACCACCCGGTGACCGGCACGCACGCCTTCTGCTGGGGCGGCATGGACCTCATCACCCAGGAGACGGAGATCGATCCCCTCCTGCACAACTGCCTGGAACCCACCCTGGTCGGCAACGAACGCAGAATCCCCTTCACCCCGGACAGCGGCCCCTACACCCTGACCGACCGCCTGACGAGTCTCGGCATCGACGGCCTCACACCCACCCAGGTGGATGAACTCCTGGGGAGTGCACGCAAGTTGATGTCGACGGAAGACTGCCTGGCCACGGACGAGGACCTGGCAGCACTGGCGGAGGAGATCCGATTCCGATGAGCGGCAGCCCCCGCCTACCCGCCTTCTCACCCTCGGAACTGACGCCCGACCAACGGGATTTGTACGAGACGATCACCGACGGCCCGCGCGCGAAGGGCCCTCAGCGCTTCGCCCTCACGGACCCCGAGGGTAGGCTGCACGGCCCGTTCAACGCGATGCTGCTGAGCCCGGCCGTGGGCAGGGCGCTCCAGGATCTGGGCGCGGCAATCCGGTACGCCTCCCAACTCCGGCCACGCACAAGGGAGATCGCGATCCTGGTGGTGGCCGCGTCCTGGGACAGCGCATTCGAGCGGTACGCCCACGAACGGGTGGGCGCGGCCGTCGGCCTCACGGAACCCGAACTACGGGCACTGCGCGAGGGCGGCGACCCCGGCCTGACGGACCCCGTGGAGCACGCGGCCTGGGAACTCACCCGAACCCTGATCCGCGACGGCGGCACCCTGACCGACGAACAGTACGACCGGGCCCGCACCACCCTGGGCGAGCGCACCCTCTTCGAACTGTCCACCCTCGTCGGCTACTACGCGACGCTGGCGCTACAACTCCGCCTGTTCGCGATACCGGCACCGACGCCGACGCCGACACCGACCAATTGAGGCCCCGCAGTGGAATGCGGTGCACTCCACGGGCGGTTACCCCATCCATGACCCAAGGCCCCGCACCCCGCGTCCTGTCCGACGAGGCCCTCTCCGACCTCCTCGCCAAGCACCAGTTCGGCACCCTGGCCACCAACAAACGCAGCGGTCACCCGCACCTGACGACCATGGTCTACAGCTGGGACCCCGCCACCCGAACCCTCCGCTTCTCCACCACGGCCGACCGCGTCAAGGTCAAGCACCTGCGACGCGACCCGCGCGCGGCACTGCATGTGCCGGGCGGCGACGTGTGGTCGTTCGCTGTGGCGGAGGGCGAGGCGGAGGCGTCCGAGGTCACGACGGTCCCGGGCGACGCGGTCGGGCGGGAACTGCTGGAGATGATCCCGGCGACGGCGAGGCCGGACGACGAACAGGCGTTCCTGGAGCAGCAGGTGGCCGAACGCAGACTGGTGATCCGCTTGAAGACACACCGGCTGTACGGGACGGCACTGGACATCGAGGGGTAGGGCGGCATCGTCGGTGCAAGCACCGACGGTCACTCTTCGCTCACTTTCTCCGCACTGCGCCGTCCTAGGCTCCTGCTCCTGCCCGGTCGCCGGAACCGTCCGACGGCCCCAGCGGAAGGAAGCCACCATGAGGCACATGACGCGCAGGACCGGGATCCGAGGGCTCATCACCTCACTCACCGTCGCCGCGAGCTGCGTGGGCGCGCTTGTCGTCGCCGCCCCCGCCGCGAGCGCCGCGCCGGTCACACAGACGACCGCCGTCGCCGCGGCGGACCCCTGCCAGGCGTTCCTGGACTCCTACAACACGTACATACTGCTGGCCCAGACCGCACCCGACTACCAGACCCGCGTCCAGGCCATGGCACTGGCGATCCAGTTCTACGCCCAGTACATCAACTGCACCGGCGGCGCCTGACCCTCACCGGAGCGCGGCAGACACTCGGTCAGGCCTCCAGCTCCAGGGGTTTCCGGGGCACGGGCACTTGAGTCGACGCAGCTGATTCAGCCGATTCCGCGGACTCCTCGCCCGCCACCACCGGGACCTTCCTCCGCCCCACCTGTGTCCGTACGGCCCCCATGCTCGCCACGATGACGAGGGAGATGGCGAGGGCCTCGGGGGCGGAGAGGGTCTGGTGCAGGATCAGGAAACCGGCGAGCGCGGCCACGGCGGGCTCCAGGCTCATCATGACCGCGAAGGTCGAGGCGGGCAGGCGTCGCAGGGCGAGGAGTTCGAGGGTGTACGGCAGCACGGACGACAGCACGCCCACGCCCGCGCCCAGCGCCACGGTGGCCGGGTCGAGCAGCTTCTCGCCCGACTCGACGACACCCAGGGGCAGGAACGCCACCGCGGCGACGACCATGGCGAGCGCGAGCCCGTCGGCCTGCGGGAACCGTCGTCCCGTACGGGAACTGAGGACGATGTACGCCGCCCACATGGCACCGGCGCCGAGGGCGAAGGCGGCCCCTACGGGATCGAGGGTGTCGAAGCCGCCTCCGCCGAGCAGGAACACCCCGGCGAGGGCGAGCCCGGCCCAGGCGAGGTTGAGGGCTCGCCGGGAGGCGACGACGGACAGCACGAGCGGCCCGAGCACCTCCAGCGTGACGGCGGGCCCAAGCGGGATCCGGCCGATGGCCTGGTAGAACAGCCCGTTCATGGCGGCCATGGTGAGCCCGAACAGCAGGACCACGCCCCAGTCGCCGCGCGAGTACCCGCGCACCTTGGGCCGGCACACCAGCATCATGATCACGGCGGCGGCCACCAGCCGCAGCGTGACGACGCCGAAGGCCCCCGCCCGGGGCAGCAGGGTCACGGCGAGTGCCCCGCCGAACTGCACGGATATCCCCCCGGACAGCACGAGCCCGACGGCCCCGAGGGTCCCCCACCCCTTGCGCGCCCCTCGATGGCGCCCCCGAGATCCCCCGGGGACCGGCTCGACGAGAGCGGGCAGATTGGCGGAAGGCAGAGCCGAGCCGGGCGCAACCGGCCCGACCACGGCGGCCCACGAGGGCAGACGCTCAGCGCTGGGCATCTTCACAGGGCCTTCCCAGGATTAACGCGCGATCTCCGTACAACGCGATGCACTTTCCCGTCCAGAGTAATGGACCAGGAAGAGCATACGAACCTATGTGCAACCGATGCGCCCCGGCCTGTGCTCCGGCGGCTTGGCTACTGCTCGGCGACGAATGAACCCAGGCCGACCTCCGCGCGGACCAGCCCCTCAGACTTGAGGTGGGCACACGAGCACCCACTGGGTACTCGCCCCCGGCAATACGAGCGGTGATGATCGCGGCGACCTGGCGCCAGACGGGTCGGGTTCGGTCAAGCTCGGGGGTCAGGCGGTCGACGCCAAAACTCTGCGGTAGACCGCGGATTCAAGCCGCGAATCACCGGTCGATGGTGGCCATGTTCGCCTCGTCGTGGCGCTCGCCCGAGGCCGGCGTGAGCTTGTTCAGGCGGTCGAGCTGAGCAGTGGTGAGTTCGATGCCGTCGGCGGCGGTGTTCTCCTCGACGCGCGAGACCCGCCGGGTTCCGGGGATGGGGGCGATGTCGTCGCCGCGGGTCAGCAGCCACGCCAGCGCGGTCTGGGCCGGGGTGGCCCCGATCTCGGCGCCGATGGCCTGCACCTCGTCGACGATGCGCAGGTTGCGCTGGAAGTTCTCGCCGGTGAAGCGCGGGTTGGTCTTGCGCCAGTCGTCATCGGCGAAGTCGTCGACGGTCCGGATCTGCCCGGTCAGCAGGCCGTGCCCGAGCGGCGAGTAGGGGACGAACCCGATGCCGAGCTCGCGCAGCAGCGGGAGGATCTCGGCCTCGACGTCGCGGGTCCACAGCGAGTATTCGGTCTGCAGCGCGGCCACCGGATGCACGGCGTGCGCCCGGCGGATCGTTGCGGGGCCGGCTTCCGAGAGGCCGATGTGGCGCACCTTGCCCTCGGCGACCAGCTCGGCCAGCGCGCCGATGGTCTCCTCGATGGGCGTGTTCGGGTCGACGCGGTGCTGGTAGTAGAGGTCGATGTGGTCGATGCCGAGCCGCAGGAGTGAGCCTTCGACGGCGGTCCTCACGTTGGCGGGGCTGCTGTCGATGACGCCGGGGCCGTCGCCGGCGTGGGAGACGAGGCCGAACGCATCCACCTGCTCGATCTCCTGCGCGGCGCCGGCACGACCCGTCCGCCACGCCGCCGCCCGGCCCAGCAGCGTGTGCGGCCCACGGTGCAGCGCGTCCTCGACTCGATGGCCGGCACACCCGCGTTCATCCTCAGTGGACGCGGGGACATCCTGGCCGCCAACCACCTCGGGCGCGCCCTGTTCTCCCCCGTCTACGCCGACCCCGCCAGGCCGCCGAACAACGCCCGGTTCGTCTTCCTCAGCCCGCACGCGACCGAGTTCTTCCGCCACTGGGACGAAGTCGCCAACGACACGGTCGCCATGCTGCGCGCCGAGGCCGGCCGCGATCTCTACGACCGGCGCCTGACGGACCTGATCGGGGAGCTGTCCACCCGCAGCGAGGAATTCCGCCGCCGCTGGGCGGCCCACAACGTCCGCATGCACACCACGGGCGTGAAGCTCCTCCACCACCCGGTCGTCGGCGACCTCGACCTGCCCTTCGAAACCTTCCCGCTCCCCGACGGACCCAGCCAGTTCCTCCTCACCTACACCGCCGAGCCCCACTCACCCTCGCAGGACGCCCTGAACCTGCTGGCCAGCTGGGCCGCGACCAACGACGACACCGAGCGGTCCGCGCCGATCAACGACTCCCAGCCCGCCGACTCGGGCGAGACACTCGACTGACCGACGAACCACGCGAGTCGATCTGTGGCAGCTTTCGCGGAGCAGCGGACGCATCCGCCACCGATACGTCGAGGCCAGGAACGGCCCAGCCGTCTACGCGAGACCGCGGGGTGACGTTGCACTCCAGGTCACGGCACTGCGGACCAGTCGAAGGGCGCCACGGCCTACCCGCACCCGCCACAGTGCGGGGAACTGACCAACTGCCGTTCACCTGGCGGAGTACGCGGGCATGTACGGCCACCCCGCCAGGCCTCACCCACCTCACCCCGTCGGCGCGGCTGCTCTCCCGTCACGCGCCCCGAACACCCCCAGCGCCTCCGCGTCCGTCACCCGGGCGTGCAGGTAACAGTCGGCCCAGTCGGCGATCTCCGGGTACGCGCACTCCGCGACGAGGCGGGTGATCGCGGCCGGGATGTCGTACCGCGTCACGCGCAGATCGGTGCCGGGGCCGAGCAGGCACCAGTGGGCGCCCGGGCGGCCGTACGGCATACCGATGCTGCCGGGGTTCACGACGAGGCGGCCGTGGGCCAGGCGGACGTACGGCATGTGGGTGTGGCCGCAGACCACCGTGCGGACCGTCTCGGGGACGTCCGCGAAGACCTCCGTCCAGCGGTCGGGGCGGGAGTCGACCAGGACGACCTCCTCGTCGTCGCGGGGAGTGGCATGGCAGAAGAGGACGTCGCCGAGTCCTCGGACGGGGAGCGTGAGGGACGTGGGCAGGGCCGCGAGGAACTCGACCTGTTCGTCCGTGAGCCGGTCGGCGGCGAAGGGGGCGATCGGGTCCGGGATCGACATCCGCTTCCCTTGTCGGTACTCGACCAGCTCCCGGTCCGCGTTCCCCGCGATCCACAACACCCGGTCGCCCAGCCCTTGGAGAAGGGCGAGAACCTCGGCGGGCTGGGGACCCGCTGTGATGTCCCCCGTGAGCACGATGCGCTCCGCGGCGGTCACCTCCGGCTCGGCGAGCACCGCCTCCAGAGCTGGGAGCACCCCGTGGATGTCGGAGAGGACGGCCACCCGCGTCAGCTCGTTGCCGATCATGCTTCGTCCCCCTCCAGTCCCTCGGCCAGCACCTCCGCCAGATGCCGTCCCCGTACTCCCGCCAGCTGCTGAAGCTGTGTCCGGCACGAGAAGCCGTCCGCCAGGATCACCGTGTCGGGGGTCGCCTCCCGCACCGCCGGCAGCAGTTGCTCCTCCGCGCAGGCCACCGACACCTCGAAGTGACCTTTCTCGAAACCGAAGTTACCCGCCAGACCGCAGCAGCCACCGCTCAGTTCGCCCGAGAGCAGAGCGGCTTGACGGAGCCGACGGTCGGCTGCGTCCCCCAGAACCGCGTGCTGATGGCAGTGCGTCTGGCCCGTCACCGGACGGGCCAAGCGGGGCGGCGTCCAGTCGGGGGCGTGGTGTTCCAAGGTCTCCGCGAAGGTGCGGACCGTGTCCGCGAGGCGGCGCGCTCGGGGGTCGTCGGGCAGGAGTTCCGGCAGGTCCGTGCGGAGGGCCGCCGCACAGCTCGGTTCCAGGACCGTCACCGGGGTTCCCGCCTCCAGGACCGGTTCCATCACATCCAGCGTGCGGCGCAACACCTTGCGGGCCCGGTCCAGTTGGCCCGTCGAGACGTACGTCAGACCGCAGCAGACCCGGGTGCCCCGCCCGGTCGGCGGCAGACTCACCCTCAAGCCCGCCGCCCCCAGCACCCGTACCGCCGCCCGCCCCACCGACGGCGTCAAGTGCTCCGTGAACGTGTCGGGCCAGAGCATGACCGTCGGCCCGCTCCCCCCAGTCTCACGCCCATCCTTCCGCCACCACCCGCTGAACGTCTCCCCCGCCACCCCCGGAATCTCCCGCTCGGGCGCGATGCCCCCCAGCCGCTTCGCCAGCGCCGCCAACACCCTCACCCCAGCAAGGGAGTTGACCAGCCGCGCCGTGCGCGTACGCGCGACCGCCCCCAGCCACACCGGCAGCCAGCCCATCGCGTAGTGGGCCGCCGGGCGCAGTCGGCCGGACCAGTGGTGGTGGAGGAACTCCGCCTTGTACGTGGCCATGTCGACCTCGACCGGGCAGTCCGAGCGGCAGCCCTTGCAGGACAGGCACAGGTCCAGTGCGTCGCGGACCTCCTCCGACCGCCAGCCGTCCGTGATCACCTCGCCCGCGAGCATCTCGTGCAGCAGCCGTGCCCGCCCGCGCGTGGAGTGCTCCTCCTCGCCCGTCACCCGGAAGGACGGGCACATCACGTCCGAGCCTCCCGAACCCAGCGCGGGCGTACGGCACTTGGCCACCCCTACGCACCTGCTCACCGCCGCCGCGAAGTCCCCGCCGTCCGCCGGGTAGCCGAAAGCCACGTCCACCGGCTCGCGCGGGAGGACCGCGAAGCGGAGGTTCTCGTCGAGGCGGGCCGGGCGGACCAGCATCCCGGGGTTCAGAAGGTCGTCCGGGTCCCAGAGGGCCTTCGCGCGCTCGAAGAGGGCGATCACCTCGGGGGCGTACATCTTCGGGAGGAGTTCGGCCCGCGCCTGGCCGTCGCCGTGTTCGCCGGAGAGGCTGCCGCCGTGGGCCACCACCAGCTCCGCCAGCTCCTCCGAGAAGCTGCGGAAGCGGGCCACGCCCTGCGTCGTCAGCAGGTCGAAGTCGATGCGTACGTGGATGCAGCCGTCGCCGAAGTGGCCGTACGGCGTGCCGCGCAGACCGTGCTCCCGCAGCAGGGCCCTGAAGTCCCGCAAGTACGCGCCCAGTCGGGGCGGTGGTACCGCGCAGTCCTCCCAGCCGGGCCAGGCCTCCGTGCCGTCCGGCATACGCGTCGCAGTGCCGCTCGCGTCCTCGCGGATGCGCCACAGGGCACGTTGGCCGGCCGGGTCGGACATGACGAGGGCGTCCATGACGTCCGCCGCGCGCACGATCGCCTCCGCACGCGCGCGTGCCTCCGCCGGATCCGCGCCGCCCGTCTCCACGAACAGCCAAGCGCCGCCCCGGGGCAGGTCCGTGCCGGTGCGGACCAGGTCGGCGGCCATGCCCTCGACCGTCAGCGGGCCGTACGGCAGCAGGCCCGCCGCCGCTTCCGCCGCCGCGCTCTCGTCGGCGTACGCCAGCACGGCCAGCGCACGCGCGCGCGGGGCCTCGACCAGGCGTACGACCGCCTCCGTGACGATGCCCAGGGTGCCCTCCGAACCGCAGAACGAGCGGGCGACGTCCGCGCCCTTCTGGGGGAGCAGCGCGTCCAGCGCGTAACCGGAGATACGGCGCGGGAGGTCCGGGAAGCCCGTGCGCAGGCGGGCCAACTCGCCCTCCGCCAGCTGCCGCAGGCCCTCCGGGGCGCCCGCCCAGTCCCGGCCCAGGCGGAGCCGGTCGCCCCGCGCGCGGATCACCGTCAGCTCGCGCACACTGTCCGCGGTCGTCCCCCAGGCGACCGAGTGCGCGCCGCAGGAGTTGTTGCCGATCATGCCGCCGAGCGTGCAGCGGCCGTGGGTCGACGGGTCGGGGCCGAAGCGCAGACCGTGCGGGGCGGCGGCCTCCTGGAGACGGTCCAGGACCAGACCAGGCTGAACCACCGCCGTCCGTTCCTCGTGGTTGAGGGAGAGGAGTTGGTTCATGTGCCGGGTGAAGTCCAGAACCACCCCTGTGCCTGTCGCCTGGCCCGCGATCGACGTGCCCCCGCCGCGCGCGACGACCGGCACGCCGTGCGCCCGGCAGACGGCCAGCGCCGCCGCCACGTCGTCCGCGTCGCGCGGGGCGACCACGCCCAGCGGAACACGCCGGTAGTTCGACGCGTCCATGGTGGCCAGCGCCCGGGACGTGGCGTCGAAACCGACCTCGCCCCGGACGGCCCCGCGCAGTTCCGCCTCCAGCGGCCGAAGATCCGTCATGACCCCAGCATGCATCCCACCACTGACAGTGACGGTCCGTGCGGCCAGGGAAACGTGCACAGTTTGTGGGAACCGAACCGGAACACCGCAAATTCGATCACCAACTCCCCTATAGTGACGGCGAGTTGAACACCATCAGTCACTTCTCGCTCACAAATCGATCGCACTGATCGCACAAGCGCCCCACAGAACCCCCAGGAACAGACCCAGGAACAGACCGGGGACAGACCCTAGGAACCGACCGAGGACCGCTTGATGACCGCGCCCCGACAGCCCGGCGAACGCCCCGCCTACCGCGCCCTCCTGCCCGCCCCGCTGCTCACCGCCGCGCTCGCCGCGCTCGCGGTGGCGGGCGCGGTCGCCCGGGCGCCGGACGAGGTGCGCGTCCCGCTCGCCCTGGGCGGGGCCTGCGCCGCGCTGCTGCTGTGCGCGGCCGTCGCCGTGGCCGCCCGTGGCATCCACACCGCCCGGCTGCTGCGCGAACGGCTCGCGGGCGTCATCGACGACGCCGGCCGTCTGCTGCACGACCGGTCCCGTCTCACCGAGGAGCTGAACCAGGTACGGGCCGGCCTCACCGCCGACCTGGAGCGGGAACGCGCGCGCGTGTCCGCCGATCTCGCCCGCGAACGCGCCCGCCTCACCGAGGCCTCCACCCAGGAGGTCACCCGCCTCCAGCAGGAGAAGGCGTACGAGATCACCCTGCTCACCGAGGACAACGCCCGGCTGACCGAGGAGCTGCGCCGGGCCGACCAGGAGCGCGCGGCGATCCTCGCGGCCACCGCCAACGCGGCCGGCCGTATGCAGGCGCTGGCCACCGGCACCCTCGCCGACCTGCGCGCCATGGAGGACCGTCACTCGGACGACGACGTCGTCGCCGACCTCCTCCACCTCGACCACCGCACCGCCCAGGCGGGCCGGCTCGCCGACTCGATCGCCGTCCTCTCGGGCGCCCGCTCTGGCCGCCGCTGGGCCCGCCCGATCGTCATGGAGTCGATCCTGCGCGGCGCCATGGGCCGCATCAGCGGGTACCAGCGCGTGCGCGTGCACTCCGCCAGCACCGCCGCCGTCGCCGGACACGCCGCCGAGGGTGTCATGCACGCGCTCGCCGAACTCCTCGACAACGCCGCGAACTTCTCGCCGCCGACCGCCGAGGTCCACGTGTACGTGGAGGAGGTCCCCTCCGGGGTCATCGTGTCCGTCGAGGACAGCGGCCTGGTCATGAGCGAGGTACAGCTGCGCCGCGCCGAACGGGCCGTCTCCGGCGAGGACGGGGAGTCCGAGGAATCCGGGGTACACGGGGCACGCGGGGAGGAGCGCGGCAAGAGCGGCGGGCGGAAGGGCAGGAACGCCGACGCCATCGGCCTCGGCGGCCTCACCGGCACCCGCCTCGGTCTCTCCGTCGTCGGCCGGCTGGCCCGCAAGTACGGCCTCAAGGTCTCCTTCCGCCCCTCGGCACGCGGCGGCACCGGCGTCCTGGTGCTCATCCCGCAGGACGTCCTGGCCGGGGGCGCGGCGACCGCGGAGCCACTGCCGATGCCGGCACCTCCCGCGCGCGCGGGACAGCCGGCGCAGGAGTCGCCCGCAGCCCCGGTGCCGACGCCCGGTGAACCCTGGGAGGCACGTTCCAAGGAACGGCAGCAGGAGGAGCAGGAACAGCGTCCGCGGGTGTCGTACGCGGAGGAGGCCCGCCCGGACTGGCCGTACCCGGAGACGTCGTACGCGGAGACGGCCTACGCGGAGACCTCGTACGCGGAGGGGTCATACACGGAGGCCGCGTACGCGGACAGTCCCTCCACGCCGGAGCCGTACGCGGAGCAGCCGCGCGAGGACCAGTCGTACGGGACAGACCCCTCGTACGCAGGAGACCAGCCGTACGCGGAGCAGCCCCCCGCAGACCGGTCGTACGGAGGGGACCAGCCGTACGCGGACCAGTCCCGCGCGGACCAGTCGTACGCCGCCGCCCGCGCCGCCACCAGCGACCTGGACCCGGACCCCGTACCCACCCACGAGTCCCCCGACCGCCACGCGCCGGAGCACCCGGAGAGCACCACCTCTGAGGAGCCCCCCGCCGTGCTGCCGAAGCGGCGCCGGGGCCGTACCCTCGCCGAGGCCGAGCGCGCGCGGGGAGCGGCTCGGGCCGACGAGTCGAGGTGGTCCGTCCCGCTCGCGGCCGACCCCGATCCCGAGGACACGCGCGCGCGGGTGGCACGTTTCGGTAGTTTCCGGCAGGCCGTGCGCGGCGCCCTCCCGGACCAGGCGGCCCTCCAGGGCAGCACGAACCCGGAGTCGGCCCCCGAACCCACGTCGACCTCGACATCGACCTCCGCCACCACCATCACGAACACACCCGCACCCCCGACGGAAGCCGCACCCTCACCTCCCATCTCTCCCAGCTCCCACCCGGAAGGCGACCTCACCTGATGACCGGCACTGGCCTCGGCCCCGGCCCGACGACCGCCGACGAGAAGCTGACCTGGCTCATCGAGGGCCTGCTGGAGCGCACCCCGGGTGCCCGGCACGCGCTCGTGCTGTCCCGGGACGGCCTGAAGCTGTGCCGTACGCCGGAGCTGTCCGTCGACCAGGCGGACCAGCTCGCCGCGATCGCCGCCGGGATCCAGTCGCTGTCGCACGGCGCGTCCGTGGAGTTCGGGGACGGCAGCGGAGGGGTGCGTACCGCGATGACGGAGTTCTACGGAGGGGTGCTGTTCATCGTCGAGGCGGGCCAGGGCGCGCACCTCGCCGTGGTCACCGCCGAGGACGCGGACGCCGGGCTCGTCGGCCACAACATGAGCGAACTCGTCGAGCAGCTCGGGGACCACCTGCGCGCCCAACCCCGAACAGACCAGCCCCGAACAGGCGAGCTACGAACAGACCAGCCCCGTACGGCTCAGCCCCGTACGGCATGAACCGAACGGCGGGACAGCCGACGGGACGGCCGGGCAACCGCCCGGGGAGGGACGATTCTCCGGACCGCCTCTACACCCTCACCGGCGGGCGCAGCCGCTCCGCGCCCGACAGTCCGTTCGACCTGGTGACGCTGGTCGTCGCCGAGTGCGATCCGGTGCCCGGGATGCAGTCGGAGCACGCGGCGATCCTGCGGCTCACCGAGCGACCCATGGCGGTGGTGGAGGTGGCCGCGATGCTGCGGCTGCCGGTGGGCATCACGAGGGTCCTGCTCTCCGACCTGCTCGCCGCGGGCCGCGTCAGCGCCCGTCATCCGCGCCGCACCGCCGTCACCGACCCCGACATCCTTGAGCAGGTGCTAGTTGGACTCCGCAACCTCTGACCCCGCAGCGGCGGGCGACCCCGACCCGCGTCCGCCCCTGCGCGCCTCCGCCGACAACGGGCTGAAGATCGTGGTCGTCGGCGGCTTCGGAGCGGGCAAGACGACGCTCGTCCGTTCGGTCAGCGAGATACGTCCGCTCAGTACCGAGGAGACGATGACGCGGGCCGGCGAGGCCCTCGACGACGTCAGCGCGGTGCGCGACAAGAACGCGACGACCGTCGCCTTCGACTTCGGCCGCATCACGCTGGACGCGCACAACGTGCTGTACCTGTTCGGCGCGCCGGGCCAGGAACGCTTCTGGTTCCTCTGGGACCGGCTGTTCGCGGGCGCGCTCGGCGCGGTCGTCCTCGTCGACACCCGCCGCCTCGACGACTCCTGGTACGCCATCGACCGCCTCGAACAGCACGGCACCCCCTTCGTCGTGGCCCGCAACGACTTCGGCGGCCCCGACTTCGCCCCGGGGGCGGTCCGCGAGGCGCTCGACCTCGATCCCGACGTACCGCTGGTGAACTGCGATGCCCGCGCCCGGAGTTCGAGCAAGGGGGTACTGATCGCCCTCGTGGAACACGCGAGACACCGCTGCCAGAGCTCACGACCGGGCCCGCGTTCGTACGATGGTCAAGTGCCCGTACGAACAGAGGAGTTGCCCCGGTGAGCGCCCATGTCCCGCTCGACGGCCCCCGGTTCAGGAACGAACCCGACCGGCTGTACCGGGAGATGCGGAGCGAGCACGGCCCGGTGACACCGGTGCTGCTCGACGGGGACGTGCCCGCGTGGCTGGTGCTCGGCTACCGCGAGCTGCACCAAGTCACCGGCGATCCGGTGCTGTTCAGCCGGGACTCGGAGCTGTGGAACCAGTGGGAGAGGATCCCCGCGGACTGGCCGCACCTGCCGATGATCGGCCGTGGCCAGCCGTCGATCCTCTACACCGTCGGGGAACGCCACCGTGAGCGGGCCGCGATGATCGGGAGCGCGCTGGAGGAGGCCGACCCGGTCGAACTGCGGGCGTACACCGAGCAGTTCGCGGACGAGCTGATCGACTCGATCTGTGCCCGGGGCGAGGCGGACCTCGTCAAGGAGTACGCGATGCGGCTGCCCGTACGGGTCATGGCGCGGCTGTTCGGCTTCACCGACGAGGAGGCGCCGGGGCTGGTCGGCGCGGCGAACGACATGGTCGACGGGCAGGAGGCCGGGCCGGCGGGACAGCGTCATCTGGTCATGGCGATGGGCCAGTTGCTGGCGTCGCGCAGGATTCGCCCCGCCGACGACGTGGTCTCACGTCTCCTCTCCAACCCGTACGGCTTCACGGACGAGGAGATCGCCCACGACCTGATGATCATGATCGCGGCCGGGAACGAGCCGACCGCCGGCTGGATGGGCAACTCGCTGCGGCTGATGCTCACGGACGAGCGGTTCGCGGCGTCGCTCTTCGGGGGGCGCAGCAGTGTCGCCGAGGCGATGAACGAGGTGCTGTGGGAGGACGCGCCCGTGCAGACCATGCCGGGGCGCTGGGCGTCCCGTGACACCCGCCTCGGCGGGCGGCACATCCGTACGGGCGATCTGCTCCTCCTCGGTCTCCAGGGCGCCAACTCCGACCCGCAGGTCCGCACCGACGGCTCGGCTCTGACGGGCGGCAACAACGCCCACTTCTCCTTCGGGCACGGGGAACACCGGTGCCCGTTCCCGGCGCAGGAGGTAGCCGAGGTCATCGCCCGCACCGGCATCGAGGTCGTCCTGGACCGCCTCCCGGACATCGACCTGGCGGTCCCGGCCGAGTCGTTGACCCGCCGCCCGTCGCCGTGGCTGCGGGGGCTGGTGGAACTGCCGGTGCGGTTCACGCCGACACCGGCGCTGGGCGTCGTACCGACGTAGGCCCCTTTTCCTCGCCCCCGCCGCCCCTACCCGTCCCATCCTTCTGGGGGCTGCGCCCCCAGAAGGATGGGAACGGGTAGGGGCGGCGGGGGCGGATCCAAGTGGCGAGGCCAGGCAGGGGCTGGTGAACTGGATGCAGGGATCCCTCCACCTCTACACCCCGTACCCGGAAGCGTCGGCCCCCGGCCGATCCCGGCGGAGCCGACGGAGTGGTGGTCAATGGGATACGCACTCCACCAGCGCAAGGTCAAGATCGTCGCAGGTCCGGCGGAGGGAGGCCCCCTGCGGGAGCTGTGGGCGCACGGCCGGCGCCCGTTCGTCGCCGTCTTCTGGCGCCTCCGTACCCGGTGGCTGATCCACCGCGGCGTCACACACGCCAGACGGTGGTGGAATCCGCCGTGGACGACCGCGCTGGTCGCGGTCGTCGCCCTGTTGACCGCGGGGCTGTTCGCGTGGGTCTTCGTCGCGGTGCTGGAGCTCGTCGACAAGTCGTGGCGTGTGAATGGCTTCGGACCCCACCTGTGCGAGGACAGCAAGAAATCCGCCGCGTGCGACGCGGTCACCGGCGTGGCGATGCCCGTGCTGCTGGTCGCCGCCTCAACCCTCCTCTTCCTGTCCTGGCGGCTCTGGCAGGTCCGCCGCTACTGCACGTACCAGGCCAGGCACGAGCCCAGCCGGCTGGTGGAGACCGCGGGCAGTCTGATGGACGAAGTGGTCGGACGCGACCAGCTCTGCAACGCCATCATGAAGAACCTGGGCGACAAGAAGGTCCGACGGCCTCATGTCGTCGTCGGTGGCGTCGGTGTCGGCAAGACGGCGTTGCTGGTCCGGCTCGCCCAGAAACTCGCGGCCGTGGGGGCCGTACCCATCCCGATACGGCTGCGCGACGTCCAGGGTGACGAGCCGCTGGACTTCGACGAGATGGCGCTCGCGCGCTTCCGCGACATCGTGCGGTCGAAAGTACGGTCCGACGGCGAGATCGACCGGATCTGGCGGTGGCTCAGGCAGCGAGCCGACCGGATCGTGGTCCTCGCGGACGGCCTGGAGGAGGCGTTCGGCCAGAACAACATGCGCGGCCGACGCGACAATCTGATCCGGGACGCGATACGCAGGGCCGGCCAGGAGGGCCTGCCGCTGGTCATCGCCTCGCGGCCGCACGAACCGCTGCGCGCGATGCAGGCGGCCGTCTCGGAACTGGAGCCGCTGAGCAACGAGGCGGCCCTGTGCTACATCGCCCGCAGCGGCAGCTGGCGCTCCGATCAGACCCTGCTCGACCGCATCGTGGAAGCCGCCAACATGGCGGAATCCCCCATCTACCTCAAGATCGCCAAGGATCTGCACAGCAAGGACCTGCTGGAACCCCTGTGGACCGGGGGCGGGAGTCCGGACCTCCAGCTCCATGACAGCTGGACGTTGCGGGCGGAACTCATGGAGACGTGGATCCACGCGCTGGTCGACGGAGACGTCCACCCCGAACTCCCCATCGACCACGACACGAGGCTGGCGGTGGTGGAGTACATCTCCGCGTTGGCGTGCATCGGCCTCGCCTCGGACAGCGCCGACGTCGAACTCGGGGAACTCGCCTCGGACACGGAATGGAACAAGCGCGCCGCGCGGAAGCTGGACGACCGGATGGCGGACCTGCGGTGGTCGCCGAAGGAGTACGGCCACAGGCGCGGCGCCTGCGGGCAGGGTCAGGGGCAGGAACACCCCTGCCGAGGAACGCAGGACGGCGCCGACTGGCGGCTGGGCCCCAGGGTGGACGCCCGGATCGCCGCGACCTGGGGCACCCGGATGGGCCTGGTCCACGAGAACGGCGACAAGGTCCGTTTTCAGCACAGCATCGTGCAGGCGTATCTCGGATCCCGCTTCCTCGACAAGATGTTCGAGAACGCGACGGCCGACAGCCGGCCGGAACACATCGCCGGGGCTCTGCGGCGGGGCGGACGGGAACTCCTCATCGCTCTCACCCTGTACTCCCGGTCGCAGAACGGGAAGTGCACCTGCGGCGGCTCCGCGGAGCGCAGGCGGCCGTGCCCCGTGGACACGATGTGCGGGCTGCTGAGGAAGCAGGCCGAGAACCTGCTGACCTACGCGGAACGCGCCCAGAAGGTGGCCGGACAGCTCCCGGCGACCGGTAACGGCGAGCCCGACGAGCGTGGCGGTCCGCGGCTGAGGGCGCTCGAGATCTATGGCGCCGCCGTGGAGATCGACAGCGTCCGGACCGTCCCGAGACAGTACGACCTCATCTCGGACATCTCGAAGGACTGGAACCGGCTCGGCCAGAACGAGGACCCCGCCAGGCTCCGCGAGGCGAAGCTCGCCCTGGTGAAGCAGTGCGGAACGGCGGTACGCCGGGTGGCCGCCGCCCAGAGCCGCAACTCCGGGCACGAGCACCCGGCGTACCCGCCGTACGGCGTCCTGTTCGAGATCGGCCGCAAGGAAACGGACCGCCGGGTGCGCGAGGCGCTCGTCAAGGAGGTAGGAGCGGGTGGCGAACCGGCGTACCAGGCGCTGTGCGACAGACTCTCCGCGGCCTGTGCGTCGCTCGTGATCCAGCGCGAGTGCGACAGCCAGGCGATGGAGCACATGGAGCACATGGACTCCCTGGAGCCTTCCTCCGGGGAGGCGGGCACGAACGGCCTCAGGTCGCAGCGGGACCTGAGGGAAGAGAGGGAGCGACGGGATCGCCGGTACGCCGAGGAGGAGGCCCTGGCGGAGAAGGGGAACTGGGCCTGCAACACCATGCGCGCCTGGCTCCTCCCGCTGCTCGTCGACTCCTCCATGATGTCCCGCCATCTCGCCAGCCCTCGCGACGACCTGGACAACTGGGTTCGGATGGCGACCGGGGAGACAGGGGAGACGATCGACGCCAGGATCCGTCAGGACGGCCCCGGCGCCCCCATCGGCCTGGGATCGGCGCTGGCCCAGGGATTCAAGTACGCCGCCAACCGACGGCCCGGTTCCCGGCCCAACCGGAGGGCCCGCGAGTTCCTCGTCAAACAGGCCCAGGAGCTGCTGAACCAGAGCACGTTCTGGTACACGCGCCTGACGCTGCTGCACGCCCTGACCCTGTGGAGCCTGCCCGACGACGTCAACGCCGACCAGGCGATCCGCGGCCACGGGGCTGACCCCAGGGGCCAGGTGCGGGAGTGGCTGTCGCGGGGCGACGGAAACCGGGCGGAGCACCCGCTGGTCGAGGGTGCCGCGAAGCTGGCGGTCCGCGCTCTGCAGACCCGGCGGCCCGAACGGTTCCTGTGGATCGACGAGGCGGCCCTGGCCTCCTGCATCGGCACCGAGGTCGGGCTGCCCGGGGAGCAGCGGGCCCACAACCTGTGGATCCCGCCGTCCACCGGGTGGAGCACCCTGGACCCCACGGCACAGCAACTGCTCGCGGACGTACTGCTGCTGCTGGTGCTCGGCGAACGGTCCTACCGGCCGAAGGACACGTTCCGCAGGCTGGAGCTCCGTTCCCGCGCGCCGGCCCAGATGCCGTCCTGCATACGCAGGGACCGCACCCGGCTGAACCCGGTCCGGGGGGCGGAACGCACGGCGCAGCCCGGATCCAGCTGCACGGACGACTGCCGGATGAAGATGTGCCCCTACCCGGCCAAGGTGGAGAACCTGCGGATGGAGTTCAGCGAGGTCTTCTGCCTGCACCAGCGCGACCTGCTGAGGAAGTGGCAGCCCTGGGCGTGGGCTTCCCTCCGCTTCCGACGCGAGGCTCCCTGGCAGCGCAAGGTGCCCGTCGCCGGCATGCGCCGCTTCTGGGACCAGATGAGCGACCGGGCGCGGGACATCGACCCCGACGACACAGGCAGCACCACCCGTACGGAATGACCCGCCGCATCGTCCGACGGCCCTCCACCTCCTCCGACGGCCCCCGTCTCATCCGACGGACGACGTTTCACCCACGTTTCGCGGAGCCGATAGGCTCGCGCCCGTGGCTGACATCCAGATCCCCGCTGACATCAAGCCCGCCGACGGACGCTTCGGCGCGGGCCCCTCCAAGGTGCGCACGGAGGCGCTGGACGCCCTCGCCGCGACCGGCAGCTCCCTCCTCGGTACCTCCCACCGCCAGGCCCCGGTCAAGAACCTGGTCGGCAAGGTGCGCGAGGGCATCCGGGACCTGTTCTCCCTCCCCGAGGGCTACGAGGTGATCCTCGGCAACGGCGGCTCGACCGCGTTCTGGGACGTCGCGACGCACGGCCTGATCGAGAACAAGTCGCAGCACCTCACCTTCGGTGAGTTCAGCTCGAAGTTCGCGAAGGCCGCCAAGCTCGCCCCCTGGCTCGCCGACCCGACCGTCATCTCGTCCGACCCGGGCACCCACCCGGACCCGGAGGCCGAGACGGGCGTCGACGTGTACGCGTACACGCACAACGAGACGTCCACCGGTGTCGCCGCGCCCGTCAAGCGCGTACCGGGTGCCGACGAGGGCTCCCTCGTCCTCGTGGACGCCACGTCCGGCGCCGGCGGTCTGCCCGTCGACATCACCGAGACCGACGTCTACTACTTCGCCCCGCAGAAGTCCTTCGCGGCGGACGGCGGCCTCTGGCTCGCCGCGTTCTCCCCGGCCGCGATCGAGCGCGCCGAGCGCATCCACGCGGGCGGACGCCACATCCCGGAGTTCTTCAGCCTCCCCACGGCGATCGACAACTCGCGCAAGAACCAGACGTACAACACCCCGGCCCTCGCCACCCTGTTCCTCCTCAACGAGCAGCTGGAGTGGATCAACGGCCAGGGCGGCCTGGACTGGGCGACGGCCCGCACCAAGGACTCCTCGACCCGCCTGTACTCCTGGGCCGAGGACTCCAAGCACGCGACGCCGTTCGTCACCGACCCGGCCAAGCGCTCGCAGGTCATCGGCACGATCGACTTCACGGACGAGATCGACGCCGCCGCCGTCGCCAAGGTCCTGCGAGCCAACGGCATCGTCGACACGGAGCCCTACCGCAAGCTCGGCCGCAACCAGCTCCGCGTGGCGATGTTCCCGGCGGTCGACCCGGCGGACGTCGAGGCGCTGACGAAGTGCATCGACTACGTGATCGAGAAGCTGTAACACCTCAGGCCGTACGAAGATGGGGGCGCCCGGTGAGTACCGGCGCCCCTTTCCTCTTTCTGCCCTCGACGCGGCAACCACCCCAGCAGGCAATGCCATGGTCGAACCACTCCCCGAAGGCGGCTTCACCAAGATCACCTGACCACCGCACAGTCTTGGGCCAACCATTCACCGATGAGCGCGATCGCGTCCTCCACCATTGCGCGCGGCGCGCCAGAGGATTCGACCGAGGTGCGGGCTGTCGCGGCGAGTTGGGAATCGGTGAGGGCGAAGGCCGCGCGGGCTGTCTCGTACTCCTCCAGCAGCCCGGGGCCGAACAGCAGCGGGTCGTCGGCATTGAGGGTGCACCGGACGCCGGCTTGCAGCAGAAGCGGGAGGGGGTGGTCGGACAGGGAATCCACGACGCCGAGGGCGACGTTGGAGGTGGGGCAGACGTCGAGGACCACCCCTTCCGCAGCCAGACGGGCGACGAGAGCCGGGTCCTCGACCGCCCGTACGCCGTGGGCGATCCGTCGCGCGCCGAGCACGTCGAGTGCGGCACGCACGCCGGCCGGACCGGCGAGTTCCCCTGCGTGTGGAGCAGAGATCAGCCCGGCATCGCGAGCGATGGCGAATGCCTCGGCGAACGGCTCCGGCGCGAACCGAGCCTCGTCCCCTGCCAAGCCGAAGGAGACAACCCCGTTTCCTGCCCGCCGGGTTGCGAGGTGGGCGGTCGCGACGGCCTGCGAAGGGTCCGCGTTGCGCCGGGCGAACACCAGGACGCCGAAGCCGATACCCAGCCGGGCAGCGGCACGACGGCCCTCGTCGATGACCATGTCCAGCACGTCGAGCGCGGCGTCCGGGTCGTCCTCGTAGGTCAGGGGGTTCACGTGCGGCTCGATCCACACCGCTCCGTCCGCGGCGGCGTCCTCGACGACCTCGCGCACCAGCCGCAGAAGGTTCTCCCGCGGGCCCTCGCGCACCAGCCTCGCGGCGAGGCTGTACAAGGACGTGAAGTCCTCGAACGACTTGAAGTCGCGTGAGCCCGACGGCTGTTGTCCACCGTGCTCGCCCGACAGTTCCGCGAGCGTGGCAGGACGCATCGCGCCTTCCAGATGGAGATGCAGATGGGCCTTCGGCAGGAGGGCCAGGCTTCGCAAGGTGCCTCACTCCGCATACGTCGATGGGGGCGCCCGGCGAACACCAGGCGCCCCCATCTCATGCCCGCAGGCCCTCACGCCCTCACGTCGCCGTACAGGTCACTGCCAGCACACCCCCACCCCCCGGCGCTCCCCCGAACCCGAGACTCGCCGAACCCCCCACCGCCACACTCCCGTTGTGAGCCGCGTTCACAGCCGTCACCGTCGCCCCGCTCTGCGTGTACGACGCGTTCCACATGCTCGTGACCGTCTGTGAACCGCTCCAAGTCCACGTCACCTGCCAGGACTTGAGGGCCACCGTCCCCGTATTGGTCACCTTCACCTCGGCGTTGAACCCGCCGCCCCAGTCGCTGCTGATCGCATAGGAGGCAGCACAGGTCGCCGTACTGCCGCCACCGCCCCCTCCTCCGCCACCGCTGCCCGGGAACCCGGGCGCCTTCACGCTCGCCAGATAGCCGTCCTTCACCGTGTCCACGGTCAGCCAGTCGTCCTTCAGAATCCCGCCCGTGTCACCGGAGTTGGGGTTCCACGACCAGAAGGTCCAGTGGAAGGAGTCCGAGCCGTACGTCGATGTGGGCCGTAGGTAGTCGACCAGTGCCGCCAGCCAGCGCTGGTCCACCGTCGAGGTCAGCGTCGTGCCGAACTCCCCCACCCACACCGGCGCGATGTTCTGCTTGAAGATGTAGCCCCAGTACTTGTCCCAGATCCCCGGCATGTTGGCGGGGAACGTCGGGTCGCTGAACCAGCTCTGCTGGGCCACGCTCGTCGCGTAGTCGTGGGCCGAGTACACGACCCGGTTCGCCACATCCAGCTGCACCGGATACTGCGCGACCCCCATCAGGTTGCCGCCCCACCAGCCGGAGACCCCGTTGTACGTCTGCACGCCCTCCACGAACACCAGGAGCTGCGGATTGACCGACAGCACGGCGTTGCCCGCCCGCTGTGCCGCCAGCCGCCAGTCCCTCGTCGTGTCGCCGCAGCCCCAACAGGCGGGATCGTGCGGCTCGTTGTGCAGGTCGATGCCGATGACCGCGTCCTGGCCGGAGTAACGCGCTGCCAGCGCCCTGAGGTTGGCGATCCATGTCGACTCGGGCACCGCCGATGTGTACCAGAGCGCCGACTGCCCGCCCGCGTCCGGCCGATGCCGGTCCAGGATGACCTTGAGGCCGCTCTGACCGGCGTACGCCACCAACTTGTCCATGATCTGGAGGGAGTTCAGGCCTTGCAGGTCGGCGTTCTTGCCGCTGCTGAAGTCGATGCTGTTGGGGACGGTGGAGGACTTGAAGATGTCGTCGCTGTACGGCATCCGAATGGTGTTGTAGCCGAGCGACTTCATCTGGTCGATCATGCTTTTGTAGTCGCGTGACCAGAGGCCGTGGACCACGTAGTTGGCGGTCTCGAAGCCGAACCAGTTGATGCCGGCGATCCGGACCGGCTGCCCGGCCGCGTCCAGGATCTGGCGTCCGCTGGTGTGCCAGTAGCCGGCGCCGGCGTCCGCCGCACGGACGTCCGCCGCGTGGGCCGTCTGCGCACCGGCTCCCAGCGGTAACAGCAGCACGGCGGCCACCGCGCACAGCGCTCTTCGCAAGCTGCGGAACATGTCGCTCGTTCCCTTCGGGGAGGCGCGGCCCCGGAACAAATGGGAGCGCTCCCATGAACCGCGCACCTCCAGGAAACTGACACACCATCACCACGTCAAGACATCCGGCAACGCCGACTTCACCGGCTCATCAGCTCACCGGCTGAGCCTCTTGAACCTCCGTACCGCCAGCGGCAAGAACACCACCGTCAGGATCAGCGGCCACACCCCCGCCATCAGCAGCGCGTGTTGCTCGACCCACGAGTTCCCGGTCACCCCCGGCGCCCCGAACAGCTCACGGGCGGCCGAGGCCGTGGACGAGATCGGGTTCCAGAGGGCGACCTGGCCCAGCCAGTCGGGCATCAGCTGGGGCGACACATAGATGCTGGAGACCATCGTCACCGGGAAGACCACCGCGAACAGCCCGCCCGCCTGTTCGGGGCTCGGCACGACCAGACCGAGCCAGATCCCGACCCAGATCAGCGCGAACCGCAGCCACAGCAGCAGCCCGAAGGCCTGCACGAAGCCGAGTCCGCCGTCCGGCCGCCAGCCCATGCCGTACGCGGTGACCATCATGATGCCCAGCTCGGCACAGGCGACGATCAGGTCCGTTCCCCCGCGCCCGGCGACCACCGCCGACGGCGCCATCGGCATGGACCGGAACCGGTCGATGACGCCCTTGCTGGAGTCGTAGACGACGACCGTCGCCGTGGTGACGAACCCGAGGGCCATCGTCATCACGAACATCCCCGGCATCAGGAACTCCTTGTAGTCCCCGCCGCCCGGCACCTGGATCGCGTTGCCGAAGACATATCCGTACAGCAGCACGGACAGGATCGGAAAGCCCAACTGCCAGAGGATGCTGACGGGTTGACGCTTGTAGTGGGTGAGGCCTCGGCGTACGACGTTCCAGCAGTCGGCGAGTGTCCAGTACAGCCGGCCATGACTCCGGCCGCCGCGACGGGCCCCGCGCCGGCCGCCGCCCGCCGGGGGCGCCTCCACCGCGCTCACGCGGCCGTCTCCTCTGCACCCTCTACGTCCGCGTTCTCCTCCGTACGGCGGCCGGTGAGCCGCAGGAACACGTCGTCGAGGCTCGGCCTGCGCAGCCCGATGTCCTCCACCGGGACCCTGAAGTCCTGGAGCGTGCGGGCCACATGGGTGAGCGCGGCCACCCGGTCGGTCACCGGCGCGTGGACGCGCAGCCCGGCCACATCGACCTCGGGTTCACTGTCCGCGACCTGGCCAACTGCCCGTACCACCCAGGGAATTCGGTCCCGCTGCCCGACGACGACCTCGATCCGGTCGCCGCCGACGCGCCGCTTCAGCCCGTCCGGAGTGTCGTCGGCGATCGCGCGTCCCTGGTCGATGACGGTGACCCGGGAGGCGAGCCGGTCGGCCTCCTCCAGGTACTGCGTGGTGAGCAGCACCGTCGTGCCGTCGGCCACCAACGCCCGTACGGCGTCCCAGACTTCGCCCCGGCCGCGCGGGTCGAGCCCGGTCGTCGGCTCGTCGAGGAAGAGGACAGCCGGGGCGAGGATCATCGAGGCGGCGAGGTCGAGACGGCGCCGCATTCCGCCGCTGTAGCCCTTGACGCCCTTGTCGGCGGCGGCCACCAGGCCGAAGCGTTCCAGGAGTTCGGCGGCCCGCAGCCGCGCCCGCTTCCCGCCGAGGTGGAAGAGCCGTCCGAACATCTCCAGGTTCTGGCGGCCGGTGAGGATCTCGTCCAGTGCCGCGTACTGCCCGGTGAGCCCGATCCGGGAGCGGACCTGGCGCGCCTGTGTGGCCACGTCGAGTCCGGCCACCGTCGCCTGTCCGCCGTCCAGCCGGAGCAGCGTGGCCAGGATGCGTACGGCGGTGGTCTTGCCGGCGCCGTTGGGGCCGAGCAGTCCGTGCACCGTGCCCCGGCGGACGAGCAGGTCGAACCCGTCGAGGGCGCGTTTCTCGCCGTACCGCTTCTCCAGGCCCTCCGCCCGCACCACACAGTCGTCCATGACGCCCTCCCGGTCTTCCCTCGCCCACCCCTGCCGCCTTGAACTGAGTACACCGTACTCGTTTTCGCGTACGACGTACCCAGTTCGCGTGCGAACGATGCGCGCCGGGTTCTAAGCTCGGCGTATGACGAGCGGCAGCGGCGGTACGGAGACCAGCGGCAGTGGTGACATCGCGCGCACCCTCGAACTGCTGTGGGCGACCGGACCCCGCCCCAGCCGTGGCCCCAAGCCGGGTCTGACCCTCGACGGGATCGTCGAGGCGGCCGTGCGCATCGCGGACACCGAGGGCGTCCAGGCCCTGTCGATGCGCCGCGTCGCCACCGAACTCGGCACCGGCGCCATGTCGTTGTACCGGTACGTCCCCGGCAAGGCCGAGCTGCTCGACCTGATGCTGGACCGCGTCCAGCGCCCCGCCCCGGAGGAGCTGGGCGACGGCGACTGGCGCGCCACCCTGGAGGCGATGGCCCGCTCCACCCTCGCCCACTACCGCCGCCACCCCTGGCTGCTCCAGGTCAACCAGTCCCGCCCGGTCCTGGGCCCCAGCTCCCTCGACGGCATGGAGAGCGTGCTCGCGCGCATCAAACCGATGGGGCTGACCGACCCCGAGCTGGTCTCGGCGGTGGTGATGGTCGACGGGTACGTCGTCGGGGCGGCCCGCGCCCAGGTCCACCAGCAGGAGGCGGAGCGCCGCACGGGCCTGACGGACCAGGAGTTCTGGCGGGCCCAACTCCCGGTCCTGGAAAGGGCGATGGCCTCCGGCCGCTACCCCGTCCTCGCCACCCTCTCCGAGGACACCTTCGCCCCCGGCTTCGACCACTTCGAGTTCGGTCTGCAGCGCATCCTGGACGGCCTGGAGGGCTGGGTCGAACGGCGCACGCAAGGGTGACAAACCGGGCGCCCGGTGCATGGATGGAGGTATGAGCACTCCGACTCCGAGCCCCCGGCTCGCCCCCTTCGTCAAGCAGTGGGCCGTCCTGCTCACCAGCCACAAGAAGGACGGCAGCGGCGTCGGTACCCCGGTCAACATCGCCGTCGAAGGCGACCACGCCTACTTCCGTACGCCCGGCAGCGCCTGGAAGACCAGGCGCATGCGCGACAACCCGGACGTGGAGATCGCCCCCTCCACCCTGCGCGGCGCCCCGACCGGGCCCGAGATCGCCGCCCGCGCCCGGCTGCTCGACCACGACAGCCCCGAGGACCGGCACGCGGCGAAGCTGCTGCGCCGCAAGTACCCGGTCACCCACGGCGTCCTGGTCCCGCTGGCCCACAGGGTGATGGGGACACCGACGCTCCACTACGAGCTGCGGGTACGGGAGGCCCGGGAGGTACGGGAGGAGTGACGCGCCGAGGGTCCCCCGATGCCGGTGCCGGGGGACCCTCACCTCCTGGCTGTCCCGTCCCGTCACGCCGACGCCAGCGCCTCCGTCGGTGGCAGCCGGGCCGCCCGGACCGCCGGGTAGAAGCCCGCGAGGCCGCCGATGACGAGCGTCGCGGCGATCCCGCCGGCCATCGCCCAGGCCGGTACGACGGCGGGCCAGCCCTGGTAGGAGGCGTAGCCGCCGGTGACGCCGATGCCGAGCAGCAGCCCGCCGAGCCCGCCAAGCGCCGACAGCAGCAGCGACTCGCACAGGAACTGCGTACGGATCTGCCCCTTGGTCGCGCCCATCGAGCGGCGCAGACCGATCTCGGAGCGGCGCTCCAGTACCGAGATGACCATGGTGTTGGCGACACCGACCCCGCCGACCAGCAGGGCGACCGCGCCCAGCCCGAGCAGCAGCCCGGCGAGGGTCTCGTCGGTGGCCTCCTTGGCGGCGATCGCGTCGGAGGGCCGGGAGACCTGGACGGCGGACGGGTCCTCGGGGTTGGCGGTGGCGCCCAGCACGGACTGGACGTCGGCGACGGAGCCCTGCGCGGCCCGCGTGTACACGGTGGTCGCGTATCCGTCGAAGCCGAGCAGCTCCTCGGCGACGGGCCAGCCGATCAGGGCCGCCGAGTCCATGGCGGGCACCAACTCGTTGGACGCGAGGATCCCGACGACCGTGAACCAGCGTCCACCGAGCCAGACTTGGACCTCCGCGCCGGTGTCGTGCACGCCGAGTTGCTGGGCGGCGGCCGAGCCGAGGACGACCGCCGGATAGCGGGCGTTGGCCGCGTTCAGCCACCGTCCCTCGGCGATCTCGGCCCCGACGGTCACGGGCAGTCCCGTACGGGCCGCGTAGACGCCGATGCCGCCGCTGCGCTCGGTGGGCACCTGGTCGTTGCGGTAGACCTTGGCGTCGGTCAGCCCGATCGCCGAGACGGACTCGACGGGACCGATCCGGCCGACCATGTCCTCGGCGGCGTCGGGGAGATGGGCCTCGCCTCCGCCGAAGGACTGCCCCGGCGCCACGGTCAGCAGGTTGGTGCCGAGCGCGTCGAGTTTCCGGTTCAGCTCCTCCTGGCTGGACGTCGAGATGCCGACCACCCCGATCATCGCCGCGATGCCGATGGCGATGCCGAGCGCGGAGAGGAACACCCGCATGGGCCGGGAGTGCAGCCCCGATCCGGCGACGCGGACGACGTCGACGGGGCGGAGGCGCGCGGGCCGGGGCGAGCGTACGGGAACAAGGGTGACGGTCATGCGCGTACCGCCTTCTCGGGGTGCCGGTCCGCGTCGTACTCGATGTGGCCGTCCCGCACCCGCACCTCACGCGGCAGGGAGGCCGCGATGTCCCGGTCGTGGGTGATGACGACGACCGTCGTGCCGGCCCGGTTCAGGTCGCGCAGCAGCTGCATGACGACCGCGCCGGAGCGGGAGTCGAGGGCGCCGGTCGGCTCGTCGGCCAGCAGCAGCGGCGGATCGCCTGCGACCGCGCGGGCGATGGCGACGCGCTGCTTCTCGCCGCCGGACAGCTGGTGCGGCTCGTGGTCGAGCCGGTGCCCGAGGCCGACCCGGATCAGCGCCCGCCGGGCGAGCAGTCTGCGCTCGGCACGCGACCGGCCGCCGTACAACAGCCCCTCGGCGACACAGTCCAACGCCGGTACGCCGGACGCCAGATGGAACTGCTGGAAGACGAACCCGATGGTCCGGGCACGCAGGGCGGACAGCTCGCGGTCGCTGAGCCGCGCCACCTCGTGACCGTCGATGCGCACGGTCCCGGAGGTCGGCCGGTCCAAAGTCCCCATGATGTTCAGGAGAGTTGACTTGCCGGAGCCCGACGGCCCTACGACGGCGAGGAGTTCACCCCGCTGGACCACCAGTCCGGCACCGCGCAGGGCGGCCACCTCGCCGTACGACTTGGACACGTCCGCCAACTCCACGATGGGGGTGTGGACTTGACTGCTCACTTGGGCACCCCGACCTTCAGGCCCTCCGTGACCCCGGCACCCGAGATCTCGACCATGCCACCGGCGAACAGCCCGGTGTCCACGGCGAGATACTCGCTCCCGGTGGCGGTGACCCGCTCCACCGCGTACCCGCCCTCGCGCAGCGCGACCAGTGCCTCGACCGGCACGGCGAGGACGTTCTTCCGGGTCTCCGCCTCGAAGTCGACGTCGACGGGGGCCGCCTGGTAACGCCCCAGCTTCCGCTGGTCGTCGACGGTGAGCGTGACCGGCAGGGTGGGGTCGGAGGACTGGCCCCCGGTGGAGGCGGTGGCCGCTGCCGTGACGGCCGTACCGACCTCGGTGACCTCGGCCTCGACGGTACGGCCGTCGGGCAGTTTCACCGTCGCCCTCGTGTCGTCGCCGGAGACCAAGTCCTCGTCCTTGACGTCGAGTTCGACGGTCACGGTCCGTACGGTGCCGGTCCAGGTGAGGACCGTACCGCCGGCCTGCCCGCCCAGGGTGCCCTGCACCTCGGCGACCCGCCGCGCGCCCGGCGCGACCACCGCGTCCCCGGCGCCGACCGTGCCGGTCTCCGCCCTCCCGAGGTCCTTCTGCCAGTCCCGTACGGCGTCGGCGGTGCCCTCCGTGTACGTGTCGTCCACGGTGAACCCGGTGTAGCCGAGCGCGGCGAGGTTCTTCTCCAGCACCTCGACGTCCCGGCCCTCGGCGTCGACATCGAGGGTGCGGTAGAGCGGGGTGGCCCCGTACAGGAGCGGCACCTTCTGCTCGTTCAGCCGGTACACGGGCTGCCCGCGCTTCACGGTGTCCCCGGCACTCGGCAGCCAGGTCAACACGCCCTGCCCGGCGGCCTGTACGGGGGTGGAGTCGCCGTAGCCGAGGGTGCCGTCCAGGGTGTCGCCGCGCGTGAGGTCGGTGCGCTGGACGGTCGCGGTCTTCGCGGGCCCGGAGGCCGCGCCCGACTCCGTACCCTCCGCGTCGCTCCCGCCGAAGGCACCGGTCGCGGCGGCCACGGCGACGGCGGTGACGCCGAGGGAGGCGAGCAGGGCGAGGGCGACCCGGAGGGGCCGGCGACGCCCGCCCGTTCGAGCGGCGCGCACCTCACTCATCCCGTCGGGGGCCACGGCGACCGTGTGCTCGACGTCCTCGACGTCCTCGATCAGGTCGCTCACTGCGACTCCTCCCCGCCGCCGAAGCCGAGTTGGCCTCGGCAGGCCTCCAGGGCGGAGTCGAAGTCGGGGTCGCCCGTGGGCACCGACTCGGGGGTGAAGCCGTCCGGTCCGGGGTCGTCCATGTCGACGCCGTTGTCACGCATGCACTGCGCGAACTCCTTCTGCTGCTCGGTGTCGGGCGCCTGGGACGCCTGGTCCTGCAAGGACTGCGGCGCCTTGTCCTGGCAGGCCTGGAAGGCGCTCATGAGCGTGTCGCGGTCGGCGTCGGCGGTGGCGAGCGCCTGGAGGTTCAGCTCGCCGGTCACCGGATCGGGGTCCTCGACCTCCAGCCCCTCCGCACGCAGACAGTCCACGAACTCCTGTGCCTGCTCGACCTCGCTCTTGTCGGAGGCGGCGGCTGTCTCCCCACCGCCCGCACTGCCGCTCTCGGCCACCGAAGCGATATCGGGCCCGTCGTCCCCTCCCCCACCGCAGCCGGCCAGCAGCCCGGCCGCGAGCAGTACGGCGGCGGTCGCGACCGGTATCCGGCGCGTCAACCTCCTGCGCATCCTCGCCTCTTCTCATCGCGTCACGGGGTGTTCCATGACGAGAAGAAGGCTGGCGGCGCAGCGTCAGGGGACCCTGCGCCGAACCTCAAAGCAAGCTGGTAATCCGCGCCGGAACCGTCGCGCCCACCCGCTCCAACGGCAGCAGCACCCGGAACACCGCACCCGCAGTCCCTCCCGCGGCAAGATCGACGCGCCCCCCGTGCGCCCCCGCGAGCGCCGCCACGATCGACAGCCCGAGCCCGCTCCCGGCGGTCTCCGCGCTGCCCCGCGCCCGCGCCCCGTCCACCCGGTAGAGCCGCTCGAAGACGTACGGGGCATGCTCGGCCGGCACCCCGTCCCCGCTGTCGGCCACCTCGACGAGCCCGACCGGCACCCCCGGCGGCAGCGGCTCCCCGGCGGCCGCCGCGACCGGCCCGAGGTCGACGGGCCGGACGACATCGACCCGAACGCTGATCCGCGCGTCCGGCGGGGTGTGCCGGTCGGCGTTGGACAGCAGGTTCCCGAGCACCTGCCGCAGCCGCAGCGCGTCCCCGGGCACCACCACGGGCCGCATCGCCCCCACCAGCCGTACGTCCCGTCCGGGCGAGCGTGCGTGCAGATCCCGTACGACATCGGCGGCCAGCTCCAGCAGATCCACCGGCCGCCGCTCCAGCTCGCGCCGCTCGTCGAGCCGGGCAAGCAGCAGCAGATCCTCGACCAGGACACCCATCCGGGCCGCCTCGGCCTCGATGCGGCGCAGCGCGTCCGTACGGTCGCCGCCGCGCCGGCTGAGTTCGGCGAAGCCACGGATGGAGGTGAGCGGGGTGCGTAGTTCGTGCGAGGCGTCGGCGAGGAAGCGGCGCAGGCGCCGTTCGGAGGCGGTGCGGGCGGCGATCTCGTGTTCCAGCCGGGCGAGCATGGCGTTCATGGCACCGCCGAGCCGCCCGGGTTCGGTGTGCGGGTCGGTGCCCTCGACGCGGCGCCGGAAGTCCCCGGCCGCGATGGCGTCGGCGGTGGCCTCCATCCGGGTCAGGGGGCGCAGCCCGGCCCGTACGACGAGAGCGGCGACGCCCGCGAGCCCGGCGAGCACGACGACGGTCACCAACGCGTCGATGAGCAGCAGCCGTTCGGTGGTCTCGGCCACGTCGGCGAGGGAGACGGCGGTGACCAGCAGAGTGCCGCCGCCCACCGTGCGCACGGCGACCCGCCAGTCGGCGCCCGACTCCCCGGGCACGGTGAACACCTCACCGGTACGGGCGGCGAGCCCGTACCGGTCCGGCAGCAGCGGGCCCGGGCCCTCGGGGTCGCTCGGGACGCCGGTGCGACCGCCGCCGGCCTCGTAGACGTACAACCGGAAGTCACCGCCGAAGCGTTCCGCGAGGAACGCGACGACGGTCTCCTCGCTGCGCGCCAAGTCCACGCGCTCGGCGACCAGTTGATCGACCGCGCTGTCGCCGACGGGGCCGCCACCACCCATGTCCAGGTTGGTGTCGACCCGTTCGACGAGATAGTTCTCCAGCAGCACCAGCCCGACGGCGTTGGCGGCGACCAACGCGAGCAGAGCCAGTCCGGTGGCGGCGAAGGCGAGCCGCGCACGCAGGGACCAGTGCCTCAGCTGACGCAAGGGCCTCAACCGGAGCCCTGGCCGGGTCACTCGGGCGCCCGGAGCACGTACCCGACCCCGCGCAGGGTGTGGATGAGGGGCGCGGCCCCGGCCGAGTCGATCTTCTTGCGCAGGTAGTAGACGTAGCTCTCGACGATCCGGGTGTCGCCGCCGAAGTCGTACCCCCAGACCCGCTCCAAGATCTGCGTCTTGCTGACGACCCGCCCCGCGTTCTCCAGCAGATAGCGGAGCATGCGGAACTCGGTTGCCGACAGCTCCAGTTCACGTCCGTCGCGCCGTACGGTGTGCGCGGCGGCGTCGAGTTCGACTCCGGCGCAGCGCAGTACGGGGTCGGGCGTGGACTCGTCCCGCCGGGTGCGCCGGAGGATGGCCCGCACGCGCAGCACGACCTCTTCGAGGCTGAACGGCTTGGTGACGTAGTCGTCGCCGCCGACCGACAGCCCCTCCACCCGGTCCCGCACGGTGTCGCGGGCGGTGAGGAACAGTACGGGCACCTCCCGCCCGTCGTGCCGGAGCATACGGGCGACCTCGTAACCGTCCATGTCGGGCAGCATCACGTCGAGGACGACGAGGTCGGGCGGCGCCGAGAGCACGGCGTTGAGCGCCTCGACCCCGCCGGCGGCGACGGTCACGTCGAAGCCGACGAGGCGGAAGGTCTCGGACAGCAGATCGCGGATGTTCTGCTCGTCGTCGACGACGAGGAGCCGGGGTGAACTGGTCACTCCCCCAGACCTACCGGGGCCACCTCAAAGGAACCTGAGAACTCCCTGTGGAAACCCTTGAACCGCCTGTGGGCTACGCCGTCGGCTTCCGCCGAAGCCGCTTGAGCCCGAAGTAGCCGAGGAAGAGCACGGCGACGGCGATGGCCCCGTTCTTGACGTTCCCGTCGGAGCCGCCACCCCCGTCCGAAGCCGAACTCCCGCTCGCCGAGGGCGATTCGGGATTCCCGGAAGCATCGTACGAAGGCGCGTCCTCGGCCTCGACGCCACTCTCGGCGCCCTCGCTCCCGTACATGATCTTCGACCCGTCACGGCTGTACGTGACCGACTCCCCCTGCCCCTGCAGGGGCACGTCGAGCTGCCCCTCCCGCTTGAGCTTGCCGTCGTTCCAGGCGTAGGCGACACCGCCGAAGTAGCCGCGTACGGCCAACTGCCGCCCGTCGGGCGAGAAGGCGGCGTCGGTGGCCCACATGTCGACGGCGGCGACGGGCCGGAAGACGTTGGTGCCGGAGGAGGAGAGCTTGGCCGGGCCCGCGTACAGATGCCCGCCGTCCTCCTGCTTGTCGATGATGTAGACGCGCCCGGTCTTGGGATGCACGACGAGGGACTCGGCGTCGCGGGACCCGTCCGAGTACTTCACGACGTACTGCGTGGCGCGGATCGTCTGGTCCTTGAGCACCTTGGGCTCGGTGAGCTGATAGACCCACACATAATCCCAGGTCACGCCATCATTGTCGCCGATGTCACCGACGTAGATCTGGTTGTTCGGCCCGATGGAGATGGCCTCGATGTCGCGGGGGGTGCCGACGCCGGTCATGGTGATGGTGGCGACGGTCTGCCCGGTCGCGCTGTCGACCGCGTACAGATAGGCGCCGTCGTCGCTGTCGTTGTGGGTCCAGTAGATGCCCGGGTGGAGGCGGGAGGCGGCCAGACCGCTGGACTCGGTGATCCGCGGGTCCTTGATGGTGAAGTCCTTGTCACCATCGGCAGCGGAGGCGGGCGCGGCGAGCGCCCCGACGAGTAGGCCCCCGGCGAGGAGGGCGAGCGATCGGCGCATGCCCTCAAGCGTGCCATCCCGGCGTTCGATTCGAGGCCCATGACGCCTGCGCACACCCGCCCGCGCCCGCCCAGCGACACCCAACTGACCACAAGCTGACGCAGACCTGACACTTCCCTGACACCGGGTGGCCGGGCTCACACACCACACCCGCCCCACACCCCTCCCCCCATCCCGCATCATGAGCGGATGCTCAGGTTGATGCCCGTAGGCGACTCCATGACCATCGGCAGCGCCGGCGAACACACCTGGCGCTACCGGCTGTGGCAGCACCTGCGGGAGACGTACGGCGGCCCGTTCCGGATCGTCGGCCCACGCGAGACGCTGTACGACAAGGCGACGAACGCCTCCGACTCGTACGAGTACGCCGACCCGGAGTTCCCCCGCGCCCATCTGGCCGGCTGGGGCGAGGGCTGGCAGCACATGACCCCGCTGATCGCGGACGCGGTACGCGCCCACAAGCCGGACGTCCTCCTGGTCTCCCTGGGCCTGATCGACCTGGGCTTCTACACGGACGCGGACCAGACGGCCGAGAACGCCCGCCTCTTCGTGGCCGAGGCCCGCCGCTCCAACCCGCGCATCGCCATCGCCCTGCTCCCGGTGATCCCGAACGTCCGCGCGGAGACGGACCCGCCCTTCGCCGCCCAGGTCGTCCGCTTCAACGAACTCCTGGCGAAGACGGCGGCCGACCTGGACGAACCCCGCTCCCCGCTGCTCCTGACGTCGCCCCCACCCTCGTACGACATCCACCAGGACACGTACGACGGCACACATCCCAACGCGAGCGGCGAGCACAAGATCGCGGGGGCGTTCGCGGACTCGCTGTACGAGGCGTGGGATCTGGGGGAGCGGTACGGGGCCGGAGAGAACTGACCGGCCCTGGTCCAGCCCTGGTCCGTGCTCCCGGGCGGGGGGCAGTTGCGTTCGTGGAAGCTCGCGTGGTCGCTGCGGCCGGCGGCCGGGTCGTCGGCACCCGTGAGCCGTTGCGTCGTGAGGCCGGGCTCGATCTCCCCCATGGCCGTCGCGACGAGGTCGCCGAGCGTTTCCGAAGCGCCCACCGCGGGGCCGGGAACAGCGGAACCCGCGTGGATCCAGCCCCTGCCGTAGCGGGCCGGGAGCATGGGCGATACCTCCAGTCTCCGCGCCCCGGTACGTGATCGCATTCCGGAGCAGGAGGCACACGAAACCCCCGAAGGGCCGCTCCGGTGCGCCGAGTTCGGTCCGGCCGGGCACGGACTGATGCGGCATCAGCACCGGACGACGAGCGGGCACCGGGAAGGGGGAGGAGAATGGAGGCGATGCGTGAAGGGCGACGATCCGGGCCCGGCGCCCGGGCCTCTCGTGCCCGTCAGCTCCTTCTCCGCCTCTCCCCTCCCCCTCCGTGACTCATGTCCTCCGTCGCGCGAACCATCGGCCGGCTGCTGACAACGGTGCTGCTGAGCACCGCGGTCGCACTGGGCCCGACTGCGTTCGCGGGGCCGGGCGCGTACATCGAGATCCAGGAGACACATGGGCCGCCGGGGACAGTCATCGGCGTTCGGGGCGGGGGTTTCGACGACTGCTATCCGGGAGGCGTCGAGGACTCGGAGGGAGAATCCACCGACTCGGAGGGAGAAACCACAGACTCGGAGCCAGGCACGGTCGAACTCTCCATGGGCGACGCGGCTCCCGCCACCCACGTATCCGTCAACGACCCGGAGAGCACCGCCGAGGCGGGCACCTTCGAGTCCAGCCTCACGGTCTCGGACGACGCCGAGCCGCGCGATTACCAGGTGATAGCCGAATGCGTCACCGGCCCGTACAGCAAAGCCGAGAAGACCTTCACCGTTGACACCAAGGAGGAGGCCGCCCTCGCCCTCGATCCCACCGAAGGCCGCCCGGATACGGACGTCACCGCAACCGGTTCCGCATTCAACTGCTCAAGTGTGGATGTGACATGGGACGACGGCGAACAGCTCGTCCCCGCCGTCCCGGTGTCCGAAACGGGAACGTTCACCACGTCGTTCAAGGTTCCGACGGACGCGCCCGAAGACACGCACACCGTGCGGGCCGTCTGCACGGACTACGAGAAGTACGGCGATGACGACGCCGACTTCACGGTGCTCACCGCCCCGACGAACGAGACCACGAGCGGCAACCAGACCAACGGCGAAACCACCACAGGCACCACCGGCGAAACCAACGGCGAAACCAGCACAGGCACGACCGGCGAAACCAACGGCGAAACCAGCACAGGCACGACCGGCGAAACCAGCACAGGCACCAACGGTCAGGTCGGCGGTACCAGTGACGGCGGTACAAGCGACGGCGGTACAAGCGACGGCGGTACGGTCGGCGGGACCGGCTCCGTGGACAGCTCGACCCCCGTCGGACTGGTCGTCGGGCCCGCCCTCGGCGGCGTACTGCTCCTGGCCGCCGCCGGACTCGCCCTGGTGCGCCACCGCCAACGCGGCCCGCGCTGGGTCCACGACCACGTCAGCACCGCACTGCGCCCCGGCACCGCGAGGTCCGCCGTGCGTGAGCCGTACGACACCGGTCCGCCGACCCGCACCGTACGGCTCGAACCGCACCTCGACCCCGGCGACCAGAGCGTCGACGGCACCGACAGAGGCTGAGGCGACGCCATGACCACGACCCACGCACTGCAACTCCTGACCGTACGGGCCTTCCTGCTCGACTCGGAGGGGCGGCGGGACTCCGCCGACGCGCTCGTCGACCCGGTCCGCTCCCACGGGCTGGCCCGCACCCTCCTCAGCGGAGTGCCCTCCCTGACACCGGCGGCCGACCAGGCGGTCGAGCGCGAGCTGGCGACGGTCATCGACAGCTTCCTCGGCCTGGACCTGCTCGACCTGGCGTCCGGCGGCTGGCGCAAGCACGCGGAGCTGAGGGCCGCCGCACGGCGCACCCGTTCCGTGCCGGGCAGCGAGGAGGTCGTCGCGCTGGCGACGCACAGCATCACCTCCAGCCACCGCCCGTTCGTGGACGTGTTCGTGGACGGCACCAGGATCGGCACGCTGGACGTCGAACTCACCCTGCGCTACCAGGTCGCGGGGCTGGTCGCCGTCGTCCGGGACGCCTGTCTGGCCCGCGTACGGAGCGGGGAGTGCACGATCGACGGCACGCTCACCGTGCAGCGGATCGTGCTGGCCGAAAGGCAGGGACGGCTGGACCTTCCCGGCACGATGCGACTGCGCGCGCCGATCCCCCTGCTCCGCAACGAGCCGCCGCCACCGCCTCCACCGCCCCCTCCACCCAGGCCGACTCCACGGTGACCCACGTCACATCCATCCATGTCACGTCCGGGTGAGCCGTTCCGTCGTTCATGTGTAACGCCCGACAGAGGCAGCACAAAGACGGAGGAGCCCACCATGGAAGCCCGCTTGAACCTCTTCGCCAACCCGGTCGCGACCAAGGCCACGAAGCACCTCGTCGCGGCGGGCAAGGCGGCCGCGGACTCGGCCCTGCCGCTCGCGACGCAGGAGCTGGTACGGCTCCGCGCCAGCCAGATCAACGGCTGCGGTTTCTGCACCGACATGCACACCAAGGACGCCGCCGCGGCCGGCGAGACCGCACAGCGCCTCCACCTGGTCGCGGCCTGGCGCGAGGCCACGGTCTTCACCGACGCCGAGCGCGCCGCCCTGGAAGTGACCGAGCAGGGCACCCGTATCGCGGACGCGGCCGGCGGGGTCACGGACGAGGCCTGGGCGAACGCCGCCAAGTACTACGACGAGGAGCAGCTCGCCGCCCTGGTCCTCACCATCACGCTCATCAACGCCTTCAACCGGATGAACGTCATCGTCCAGCAGCCGGCCGGCGACTACCAGCCCGGTATGTTCGCCCAGCTCTGAGCACGACTCCGGGTAGGACAAACGCGATCGGGCGACGCCAGCCACACTTGCGTCGCCCGACCACCGTCGGAACTCAGAACCTCGTACTGCCGTCAGAACATGGTGTTGTCGTTGGCCGAGGTGGCCGGAACGTCCTGGAGCACATCCCAGTGCTCGACGATCTTCCCGCCCCGTACCCGGAACAGATCCACGACGGCCTGCCCGCGCTCACCGGGCGCGCTGACGTAGTGGCTGTGGACGGCGACCAGATCCCCTTCCGCCACAACTCGCTTACGGGACACAGCCAACTCGGGGAACGCCCGGAAGTACGCCCCGAGCCCCTCTCGCACACCAGCCACACCGTCCGCGATGCCGGGATTGTGCTGGTGGTACTCGGACCCCCAGTACACGTCCAGCGCGGACAGGTCCTTGTCGACGATGAGCCGGTCGAACGCCCTGGTCACGAGCCGCTTGTTGTGGTCGGTGAGCCACCGCGGCCCCGGCTGCCCGCTCCGCGGCCAACTGACCGTCGAGAACATGTCGTTGCCGTTGACGCTGCTGTCCGGGACGTTCTGCCCGGTGTCCCAGTGCTCGGCGATCTTCCCACCCCGGAACCGGAAGATGTCGAATACGGCCGAGCCCCGACTCCCCGGCGTCAGCACGACGTTGGAGTGCACGAGGACGAGGTCGCCCTCGGAGATGACCCGCTTGATGTCGTACCTGGCGTCGGGGAACTGCTGGTGCACCCCGGTGGCCAGGTTCTTCAACGGCCCGGAGCCGTCGGCCGCGAGGGGGTTGTGCTGGATGTAGTCGGCCCGCACGAACCGGTCCACGACAGCGGTGTCCCCGCGCTCGAACACGCCCTTGAGGACGCGTACGACGACGTCCTTCTGGTAGTCGAGCCGGGCGCCGTCACCGACGTACCCGCCGAAGGCATGCCGCCCACTGGCGGACGACGGCGAGGCGACGGCCGGCACGGTCGCGGCGCCCAGCAGGGCGGACGCGGCGAGGGCGGCGACAAGGATGCGGCGAGCGGGCATGTGGGGGGACACGATGCTCCCTTTCGTAGAATCTTGAAACTTAAAACGAGTAACGCTGTGCATACGTAAGCACTAACCATGAGTTAGCGTCAAGGTCCGATGTGGCCGCCCAACCCACCCTTGCTTAGAGCGCACTCCACGACGTTGGCTGAGGAGTCATGAAGTACACGCAGCTCGGACGCACAGGACTCAAGGTCAGCAGGCTCGTGCTCGGGACCATGAACTTCGGCCCCCAGACCGACGAAGCCGACAGCCACGCGATCATGGACGCGGCCCTGGACACGGGAATGAACTTCTTCGACACCGCCAACGTCTATGGCTGGGGCGAGAACAAGGGCCGTACGGAAGAGATCATCGGGAACTGGTTCGCCAAGGGCGACGACCGTCGCGACAAGGTGGTCCTCGCCACCAAGGTGTACGGCAACATGGCCGCCGACGGCGACGCGTGGCCCAACCACGACAAGCTCTCCGCGCTCAACATCCGCCGCGCGGTGGACGCGTCGCTCAAGCGCCTGCAGACCGACTACATCGACGTCTACCAGTTCCACCACATCGACCGCTCGACCTCCTTCGAGGAGATCTGGCAGGCGATCGACGTACTCGTACAGCAGGGCAAGATCCTCTACGCGGGGTCGTCCAACTTCCCGGGCTACAAGATCGCCCAGGCCAACGAGATCGCCGCCCGCCGCGGCGGCACCATCGGCCTCGTCAGCGAGCAGTGCCTCTACAACCTCGCCGAGCGGCGCGCCGAGATGGAGGTCATCCCGGCCGCGCAGGAGTACGGGCTCGGAGTCATCCCCTGGTCGCCGTTGCATGGCGGACTGCTGGGCGGGGTCATCAAGAAGGAGATCCAGGGCGGCCGACGCGCGAGCGGCCGCGCGGCCGACACCCTGGCCGACCCTGCCAAGCGCGCACAGATCCAGGCTTACGAGGACCTGCTCGACAAGCACGGCATCGAGCCCGGCGAGGCGGCTCTCGCCTGGCTGCTGACCCGCCCCGGAGTGACCGGCCCGATCGTCGGCCCGCGCACAGCCGAGCAGTTGGAGTCGGCGGTACGGGCGTCCGAGCTGGAGCTGAACGACGAACTACTGACCACGCTGGACGAGATCTTCCCGGGCCCCGGCCCGTCACCGGAGGCGTTCGCCTGGTAGACGGGCGGGAGGCGTAGCGAGTGGGCGGCGACCGTAGCGAGCAGGCGGCGGCCGTAGAAGGTGGGCGGCAGCCGTAGCAGGCGGGCAGCGGCCGTAGCGAGCGGGCGGCCGTCGCCGAAGATGGGCAGCCGTCGCAGAAGGTGAGCGGCAGCCGTAGCAGGTGGGCGGCGGTCGAGGCGTAGGTCGAAGCCGGGGCTCCGGCCTAAGGGCTGTCCCGTAACTGGGCGGAGAGACCAACGGCCCCATGGCCACGGCGCCGTCTCACGTGGCTGACCTCAGAAGGGTGTCTCGCCACTCGTCCATCACATCGCGGGACTCGTCCAGGGCGGGATCGCGGCTTCCGCTAGGTGCGTAGGCAGGTGACCGGTCTGCGCGGAGCGGCACATGGGCGCAGTACCAGGCCCGCTTGGCGCCTGCTTGCTCCGTGTCCGTGCCGGTCCGTAGATAGTCGAGCAGTGCGGTCATGACTCGGCGGCGTCCGAAGGCGTAGACCGCGGGTTCGACGAACCAGCGGCAGAAGCTGGGGTCCGGGTCGTAGACAGCCGCAGTCAGCAGCGGGGCGAAGAACTCCTCGGGCAGGTGGGCGAGTTCGAGCAGCGGCTTGCGCACAGCATGGGCCAAGTGCCGTGCGCGGCGGGCTTCCGGCACGTCGGCCGCATCCCCGAGATCCATCAGCCGTGCCACCTCGATGGCACATGACAGGAAGGAGCGCGCGGCGGGCTTGGTGTGCTCTTCGTCGGCCATGACGGCATTCTTGACCGGCTCGGGCCGAGAACGCACGGGGGCGGTGGCTGCTTCTCGCCGAGTGAAACGATCATGTGGTGGCTGGTGTGATCACGGCGTCAGTGCCGTCCTGGATAGAGCCCTTCACCGGATTGAGTTTGCGCTGCTTCGGCACGTTGGTTGCCTCGGTGCGACGCGAGCAAGCTTCGGATCAGCAGCGCGGCCGGCCCTGGAGCCTGCCGCTGGAGGACCGTGTCCTGTTGGTGACGGCGTACTGGCGCACGAACTTGACGATGCGGCAACTTGCTCCGTTGTTCGGGATCTCCAAGTCGGCCGCTGACCGGATCATCGACCACATGGGTCCGTTGCTGGCGCTTCGGCAGCGGAAGCAGTTCCGCAAGGACACCGTGCTCATCGTCGACGGCACCCTGGTGCCCACCCGCGACCACTCGGTCGCCGAGCAGTCGAAGAACTACCGCTATTCCACTGCCCACCAGGTCGTCATCGACGCTGACACCCGGCTGGTCGTCCTGGTCGGTCGCCCCTTGCCGGGAAACCGGCACGATGCCCGCGGCTGGGAGGAATCTGGGGCGAAGGCTGCCGTCGGCGCCACAATGACCATCGCCGACGGCGGCTACCAGGGTACCGGCCTGGTCGTCCCCCATCGCCGCCGCAAGGGCGAGGAACTCGCGGCCTGGAAGGAAAGGAACAATCGCTCCCACAAACAGGTCCGCGCTCGTGTTGAGCACACCTTCGCGCGGATGAAGGGCTGGAAGATCCTTCGCGATTGTCGCCTCAAAGGCAACGGCGTGCACCACGCCATGCCCGGCATCGCCCGCCTGCACAATCTCACCATTGGCGGGTAGCCGAGCAGCCCGCACAGCGCGACCACCCACACCTCGGTCTACACCAAAGAATCGGTTACGGGACAACCCTTAGGCCATCACTTCCCGACCGCCGCCGCCACGGCAACCACCACGAACATCAGCACGAGCGCACCGGCCATCACCCGGTTCCGGATTTTCGGATTCACACGGCCGAGCCTAACGGGCCGCCTCTCGACCCGGCCCGCCCACCCCAGGCACCCGCTCAGCCCGTCCGGCGCTTGAGGACCAGCGCGTTCAGCGCGAAAGGGGGGTCTGGGGGCGCAGCCCCCAGGGATGGGACGGGTAGGGGCGGCGGGGGCGAAAAACACCTCCCTACACCCCACCCCGCAGGCCAGGCCCCAGCGGCCAACGGTCGACCACCTCGTACCGCGGCTGCTCCCCCGGCACCCCCGACTTAGGCAGGTTGCTGCGCACGAGCGCCAGGTCGCCCACCGTCCAGGTGCGGCTCGTATACGCGTCCAGGGCCTCGACGTACGGCCCTGCCTCAAAGGCCTCGCGGCTGCGGGCCACGGTGAGGTGGGGCTTGTAGTGCCGGTGCTCCCTCATCTCGACGCCCGCCTTCCGGGCCGCCGCCTCCGCCCGCTCGGCCAACAGCCGCAGCACGTCCAGCTCACCGGCGGCGCCCGCCCACAGCGCCCGCCCGTGCCCGAACTGCCCGCCCCCGCGCACCGCCAGCGCGAACGGCTCCGTACGGTGCGCGGCCCGCTCCAGCCTCGCCGACAGATCCGGTACGACGTCCTCGTCGACCTCGCCGTAGAAGGCGAGCGTGAAGTGCCAGCCGGGTACGCCGGTCCAGCGCAGCGTGTCCGCGCCCGGCAGGCTCCTCAACCCGGCCACCTCGGCGGCGAGTTCACGGGTCACGTCCTCCGGGGGCAGCACGGCGGCGAAGAGTCTCATGAGCGTCACCCTTCCAGGGAATGGATCATCCGGCGAGCCACCCGCACCATGAACATGGGCGGGGACAAGGGGGACGGGGGACGTCTGCATGCCCATTCTCGGAATCGTGCTGCTCCTGGGCGGCTCGGCCATGGCGACGACGGCGGTCTTCGTGGTCGCGCGGCTCGTGCCGGTGGCCCGGCGCAAGGCTCACAACGACATCCTCGGGTACGTGTACGCGGAGATAGGCGTGATCTACGCCGTCGTCCTCGCCATGGTCGTCGTCGGCGTGTGGGAGACCCGGTCGCAGGCCCACGAGAACACGTACACCGAGACCAACGCGCTGCTCCAGCTCACCTGGTACAGCAGCTCGCTGCCCCAGCCCGACCGCACCCGCCTGGGCACCCTGGTCGAGCGGTACACCGGCACGGTGATCGACGACGAGTGGCCGCTGCTGGCCGAGCAGCGGGACGACCCGGCGGCCTGGCGGCAGTTCACCGAGATCCGCTCCCTCGTGAACACGCAGGAACCCGCGACGGGCGCGGACCAGGTCGTCCGTTACGAGGGTGCCCTGGAGGCCGTCGCCCAGCTCGGGGACGCCCGCCACGAGCGCGTCAACGAGGCCGCGACGGCCGGCGTACCCGCCCTGCTGTGGACGGCTCTGCTCCTGGGCGCCCTGGTAACCGTCGGGTTCGTCTACCTCTTCGGCGTGGAGAGCCTGCGCGCCCACGCGGGCGTGGTCTTCTCACTGACGTTCATCGTGGGCGTGATGCTGCTGATCGTCTATGAGTTCAACTACCCGTTCAGCGGACCGTTCCTAAGAACTGAGCGGGAGTGAGTCCTGTTGCCAGGACCCATGCTCAGCCGAACGCCCCGGACGGTGTTGGGCGTTCTGGTTGCCCGCGTTCGCTCCGCGTCCGGCGCCTACGGATCGTGTCCGTGGTCCGGGAATGCGGGGGCGGGTTCCCTCACGCCCAAGGATGCCCAGCCTGGCCTGGACGGTCCGATGCCCTTGCTCATCACTCCGGTGAGCAGGGGGCGGTGTCGTCCGTCGCCGGATCGGGTGTCCCTGGGCGCGCCTTCCGATCGCCACGGCAGCAGCATCGTGGCGGGTGGTCTTGCGGGTCGTGCTGGTGAGGGGTTTCTGCCAGTGCTGGGCGCCCCAGCGGCTGGTGTAGGCGGGGTCGACGGCGATGACCGCGATACCCGTGTGATCCGCCATCGAGGCCAGCCGGGTGCGGAGTTTGCCGGTGGGCATGCCGGAGATCAGCTGGCGGAAGCGTTTGCGGCGGCCGTGTTTCTCCCGGGTTTTCTCCGCGGCGAAGTCCAGGTCCTCGACCGCGATCGCCTTGACGCCGCAGCTGCGGGCCCAGTACAGGAGGCGGGTGAGGGCGTGGCGGACCTGGGCGTCCCGGTGCTGGGTGGTGCCGGTGAGGTCGTAGAAGAAGCGGCGCGGGCTGCCGGTGGGGTTGCCGTGGGTGTCGAGGTGCCAGGCGGCGACGTGGTCGGCGTTCATGTCGACGCCGATCACACCGTGGGCGAGCGCGGCCTCGATCGGGATGGATGGGGCGGGCGGGATCTGCCAGGAGGCGGTCAGATACCAGCGGTCCCGGCCGGTATCCAGGTGGATGCGGTAGGCCACGGCCCGGTTGGCCGCGACTCTGTCGGCCCACTCAGTGCCCCGGTGGGCGAAGGTGACCTGACATGCGAGGACGTAGCGGCCGTGCGGGGCGTTGGCCAGATGCGCGAGCGGCACGGGGAGCTTGATGCTCGCCTCGCCGTCCGGGCTGATGCGGATGGTCTCGTTGCCGTAGCGCTTGCCGGACTCACCGTCCGCGTGGCAGAACCAGCGCTCCGCCTCCCAACGACCACGCCACGCGGACTCCGTGAGCTGGGCCGCATCCAGGTGGTGGCGGGTGCGGGCCAGCGGCTTGCCGCCCCGTACGACGTGTACGACTCCGGCCTCGCGGTCGGCCCGCACAGCAGTCAGCCGGTCCTCAAGCACCCGCAGACGACGCGACTTCGCATGCCACTCACACCGGGACCGGTAACCCCCGGGTGCCTTCTTCGTTCCCTTCTGTCCGACCGGCTGGGACAGCCGGCGCTCGATGGTGCGGATGCCGGCTTCCAGGTTCTGGATGTGCGCCGACTGGCAGCGGCGGGCCAGTGCCCACTGGTCGTGCGTGGCCTTGGTGATACTGCCCGCCCACCGCGACGACGACAGCGGCGTCAGCTCCCGCTTACGCACCGCCCACGTCTCACCGGAGTGCTCCAGGCCGTCCCGGCAGCGTGCCTTGAGGTCTTTCGAGGCCAGCGACCCCAGATGCGCGCCCACCAGGCACAGCACCTTCTCATCGCCGGGCGTCAGGTGCTTGAGGCGGGTCCGGACGGCCACACCACTCGGGCCGGACGCGACGAACGGCGCCGCGATAGTCCTCAGCTCACTCACCCCGTCACCCCCGCCCGACTCCACCCGAAGATCCCGTCGTCATGGGAAACGAGCACGCCCCATGAAGGTCACGCATTCGATGAAAGAACGTCAGTTCGCCACCGAGAACCGGCCCCATGGTCGAGGTACGCGGCACAACGCAGACCAGCAGCGCTCACTCCCGCTCACCAGAACGTTCTTGAAGGCATTCCAGCGGCAACAGTTCCAGACCCCTCAAGGTGAACCCCACGGCGTTCCAACTGGCCCTGGAACGCATGAGGTCGATCATCTGACGGACACGGCCGAGGGGACCGGCTCCGACAACTCCTGTTCCTGTGCCCGAGGTTCCTGCTGGTCCTGTTCGCGCTTGAGGAGGAGGACGCGCGGACGCCCGGAGTTCCAGACGACCGAGACCCGCAGGCCACCCACGCGCGTGAGAACCAGGCCGATCGTCAGGGCGGCGGTCGTCGCGACGATGCCGCCGAAGGCGAGGCCGACCCGGGGGCCGTACGCGTCCGTGATCCAGCCGACTATCGGCGCGCCCAGCGGCGAACCGCCCATGAAGACCATCATGAACAGGGCCATGACCCGGCCGCGCATGGCGGGGTCGGTGGCCATCTGGACCGAGGTGTTCGCGGTGACGTTGACCGTGAGGCCCGCGATCCCGATCGGGATCATCAGCAGCGCGAACAGCCACAGGGACGGGGCCACCGCGGCCACGATCTCCAGTGCGCCGAAGGCCACGGCCGCCGCGACGAGGACGCGCAGCTTCGCCGTACCGCGCCGGGCGGCGAGCAGGGCGCCGGTGAGCGAACCGACCGCCATCAGCGTGTTGAAGAGGCTGTACGCGCCGGCGCCCGCGTGGAAGACGTCGTCCGCGTACGCCGACAGGAAGACCGGGAAGTTGAAGCCGAAGGTGCCGATGAACCCGATGAGGACGATCGGCCAGATCAGCTCGGGCCGCCCGGCGACATAGTGCAGGCCCTCGCGCAGCTGCCCCTTGGCACGCGGCGCCCGCTCCACGGCGTTCAGTTCGCGGGAGCGCATGAGCAGCAGACTGGCGATGGGGGCGACGAAGGAGAGCCCGTTGGCGAGGAAGGCCCAGCCCGTGCCGACCCCGGTGATCAGCAGCCCGGCGACGGCGGGTCCGACGAGGCGGGCGGACTGGAAGTTCGCGGAGTTCAGGCTGACGGCGTTCTGAAGCTGATCCGGCTTGACCATCTCGGAGACGAAGGACTGCCGGGCCGGGTTGTCGACGACCGTGGCGAGACCGACGGCGAAGGCGGCGAGGTAGACGTGCCACACCTCGACGTCGCCGGAGAGTGTCAGCACGGCGAGCGCGAGGCCGGTGAGGGCCATCAGCGTCTGGGTGACGAGCAGCGTGGGGCGCTTGGGCAGCCGGTCGACGAGGACACCGCCGTACAGGCCGAAGAGCAGCATCGGCAGGAACTGGAGCGCGGTGGTGATGCCGACGGCGGTCGAGGAGCCGGTGAGGCTGAGGACCAGCCAGTCCTGGGCGATGCGCTGCATCCAGGTGCCGGTGTTGGAGACGACCTGGCCGAGGAAGAAGAGGCGGTAGTTCCGGACCTTCAGCGAGCTGAACATCTCGGACTTGCGGGTGCGTCCGGTGGGGGTCGGCGTGGGGGTGGGGGTGGGCGGGGAGTCGTGGGTGGCTGGTGCGGGGGCGGAATCTGCTCCGGGTCCCGAACTCAAAACGGTCGCCTCCTTGCGGGGTCCTGCTTGGGGGTGCTGCTGGGGTCCTGCTTACGGATACGCGGGCTACGGATGCGCGGCTACAGATGCGCGAGCTTCTCCAGGACGGGGGCGGCGGCACGCAGCTTGGCCCACTCGTCCTCGTCGAGGTCCTCGACCAGACCGGCCAGCCAGGCGTTCCGCCTGCGACGGCTCTCTTCGAGCATCGCCTCGGCGGTCTCGGTCTGGGTGACGACCTTCTGGCGCCGGTCCTCGGGGTGCGGCTCCAGCCTGACCAGTCCCTTGCCCTCCAGCAACGCGACAATGCGGGTCATCGAGGGCGGCTGCACATGCTCCTTGCGGGCAAGCTCACCCGGCGTGGCCGAGCCGCAGCGGGCGAGGGTGCCCAGCACCGACATCTCGGTGGGGCTCAGCGACTCGTCGACCCGCTGGTGCTTGAGTCGGCGCGACAGGCGCATCACGGCGGAGCGCAGTGAGTTCACGGCGGCAGCGTCGTCGCCATGGGTTAGGTCCGGCATGTTCTTTAGCATAACTCATTACCCTGACTAAAGACCACCCGTGACGCGCCGGGATGCCCGTGACAAGGGCCACCGAATCTCCACATCACCCATACGAGTGAGTCGAACGCAAAAAGCCCCCCATCGCCCCGCACCCGCCCGCGACCCTCGTTCCATGGGGACCAGCGTGCTCAGCCTGCGGATAGACGGGGAGCTGCTCGACCGGCTCCGGGACCATGCGGCGAAAAGGGGAATGAGCGTCCAGGACTACGTGGTCGGGACGCTCGTCCGGGACGACTTCGACGAGCGGTTCCAGACCGCGGTCGAGGAGACGGAGAGGTTCTACGGGGTCACGTGAGCGGAGGTCACGTGAGGCCCAGGGCAGGCATCAGGTAGTAGAACCCGAAGACGCCGGCGACGACGTACATGGCCACCGGGACGTCACGCCCCCGTCCGGCCGCCAGTCTCAGCACGACGAAGGTGATGAAGCCCATGCCGATGCCGTTGGTGATCGAGTAGGTGAACGGCATCATCACCATCGTCACGAAGGCCGGAATGGCGATCGTGCGGTCGTCCCAGTCGATCTCCCTGACCGAGCCGGCCAGGATCAGGAAGCCGACGGCGAGCAGCGCAGGGGTGGCGGCCTGGGACGGAACCATGGTCGCCACAGGGGTCAGGAACAGCGCGACGGCGAAGAGGGCCCCCGTGACGACGTTCGCGAACCCGGTCCGTGCGCCCTCCCCGACACCGGCGGTGGACTCGACGAAGCAGGTGGTGGCGGAAGAGGAACTCACGCCACCCGCGGCAACGGCAATACCGTCAACGAACAAGACCTTGTTGATGCCGGGCATATTGCCCCGGGCATCGGTCAACCTGGCCTCGTCACCGACACCCATGATCGTGCCCATGGCGTCGAAGAAGCACGAGAGCAGCACGGTGAACACGAAGAGGGTGCCGGTCAGCACACCGACCTTGTCGAACCCGCCGAAGAGACTGACCTTGCCGATGAGCCCGAAGTCCGGGCTGGCGACCGGGTTGCCGGGCCACTTGGGCGTGGTGAGCCCCCAGGAGGACACGGAAGCGACGGCATCGATGACCATGGCAAGCACGGTCATGGCGACGATGGAGATGAGAATCGCGCCGGGCACCTTGCGGGTGATGAGCGCGAGGGTGAGCAGAGCACCCAGCACGAAGACGAGAACCGGCCAGCCATTGAGATGACCGTCGCCGCCGAGCTGGAGCGGAACGGTGGTCTGGGCGGCATCCGGAATCCGGCTCACGAACCCGGAGTCGACGAGCCCGATCAGCATGATGAACAGCCCGATGCCGATGGAGATGCCCTTGCGCAGCCCGAGCGGCACGGCGTTCATGACCCGCTCACGCAAGCCGGTGGCAACAAGCAGCATCACAACAAAACCCGCGAGTACGACCATGCCCATGGCGTCCGGCCAGGACATACGGGGTGCGAGCTGGAGTGCGACGACGGTGTTGACCCCGAGCCCCGCCGCCAGCGCGATGGGCACGTTGCCGACAACACCCATCAGCAGTGTGGTGAAGGCGGCGGTCACGGCGGTGGCGGTGACCAGCTGACCGTTGTCCAGCTGATGGCCGTACATGTCCTTGGCGCTGCCGAGGATGATCGGGTTCAGCACGATGATGTAGGCCATCGCGAAGAAGGTGGCGAACCCGCCGCGGACCTCCCGGGACAGGGTGCTGCCCCGTTCGGAGATCTTGAAATAGCGGTCGAGGGCGGCCGTGGCGGGGGCCGAGGTGGACATGCGCGCTCATGTTTCTGTTGGCGTTTCGTACGAAAGAAATGAGCCAGGCTCAAGTCGTTTCAGTATGAACATATGAGGCCGGATTGACGAATCGGGCCTCGTAAGCTGTGCCCATGGCGAAGTGGACACCGAAGCACGAGGCGCCGGCACCCCTGGAGGGCCCCGTCGTCGCCACCATCACAGGCGGCACGATCCTCTGGTTCGTCCTCTTCCTGGCCCAGCTCCCCTTCTACGGCTGGTACGCGGACCACAACCACGAGTGGTGGGTGTGGACGTGCCTCGCGGGGGCGGGCCTGGGCCTGATCGGGATTTGGTACGTCCGGAAACGGGACGCGGCGATCAGACGGTCCCATTCCAGCCCGTCCGGCGATTGAGGACGAGCGCGTTCAGCGCGATGGGGGGTCTGGGGGCGCAGCCCCCAGGAACGGGATGGGACGGGCAGGGGCGGCGGGGGCGAAAACCCATCCACCCGCACCCCCTACACACCCCCGACTACAACCACCGCACCATTTCCCACCCCACCCCTCCTCCCCAGGTCGGATCTTTGCCGCACTCAACGGGTGAAGCCCCAAATCCACCCGTACCGTCGAACACATGACGCACATCGACGCCGGCGCCGAACTCGATCCTGTGCACCCCGTACCCCTGCCCCTCCCCAGCGCGCCCCACAGCAGCACCCCCCGCGCACAAGGCCTCACCACCACCGAGGTAGCCGAACGCGTCGCCCGCGGCGAGGTAAACGACGTCCCGGTACGCAGCAGCCGCAGCATCGCCGAGATCGTCCGCGCGAACGTCTTCACCCGCTTCAACGCGATCATCGGCGTCCTCTGGCTGATCATGATGTTCGTCGCCCCGTTCCAGGACACCCTGTTCGGCTACGTCATCCTCGCCAACACCGGCATCGGCATCATCCAGGAGTGGCGGGCGAAGAAGACCCTCGACTCCCTCGCCGTGATCGGCGAGGCCAAACCGACGGTCCGCCGCGACGGCGTCGCCGCGGAGGTCAGCAACTCCGAGATCGTCCTCGGGGACCTGATCGAGATCGGCCCCGGCGACAAGATCGTCGTGGACGGCGAATGCGTGGAGGCAGACGGCCTCGAAATCGACGAGTCCCTGCTCACCGGCGAGGCCGACCCCGTCGTGAAGCAGCCCGGCGACCAGGTCATGTCGGGGAGCTTCGTGGTCGCGGGCGGCGGCGCGTTCACGGCGACGAAGGTCGGCCGCGAGGCGTACGCGGCCCAACTCGCCGAAGAGGCCTCCCGCTTCACCCTCGTCCACTCGGAACTCCGCACCGGCATCTCGACGATCCTCAAGTACGTGACCTGGATGATGGTTCCGGCCGCGATCGGCCTGGTCATCACCCAACTGGTCGTCAAGGACAACGACTTGAAGGACTCGATCGCCCGCACGGTCGGCGGGATCGTCCCGATGGTCCCGGAGGGCCTCGTCCTCCTCACCTCCGTCGCCTTCGCGATCGGTGTCATCCGGCTCGGCCGACAGCAGTGCCTCGTACAGGAGCTGCCCGCCATCGAGGGCCTCGCCCGCGTCGACACGGTCTGCCTGGACAAGACGGGCACGCTGACCGAGGGCGGCATGGACGTGACCGAGCTGCGCGCCCTCAACGGCAGCGACGAGACGTACGTACGCAGGGTCCTGGGCGCCCTCGGCGAATCGGACCCCCGCCCGAACGCCTCCCTCCAGGCCATCATCGACGCCTACCCGGACAGCGAGGACTGGCGCTGCACGGAATCGCTCCCCTTTTCCTCGGCGCGCAAGTACAGCGGCGCGTCGTTCAGCGAGGGCAACGGCGAGAGCAGCACCTGGCTCCTGGGCGCCCCGGACGTGTTGCTCTCGCCCCAGGACCCGGCCCTCGCCGAGACGGACCGCCTGAACCAGGCCGGCCTGCGCGTCCTCCTCCTCACTCGCGCCACCCGCGACCTCGGCCACCCGGAGGTGGCCACCAACACATCCCCAACGGCTCTGGTCGTCCTGGAGCAGCGTCTGCGCCCCGATGCCGCCGACACCCTCCGCTACTTCGCCGAGCAGGACGTCGACGCGAAGGTCATCTCGGGTGACAACGCGGTGTCGGTCGGCGCGGTGGCGAGCAAACTGGGCCTGACCGGCACGACGGTGGACGCCCGCCAACTCCCCACCGAGACACAGGAGATGGCGCAGGCGCTCGACGAGGGCACGGTGTTCGGCCGGGTCACCCCGCAGCAGAAGCGGGACATGGTGGGCGCGTTGCAGTCACGCGGGCACACGGTGGCGATGACGGGCGACGGCGTGAACGACGTACTGGCCCTGAAGGACGCCGACATCGGCGTGGCGATGGGATCGGGTTCGGAGGCGACACGGGCCGTGGCCCAGATCGTCCTGCTCAACAACAGCTTCGCGACGCTGCCTTCGGTGGTGGCCGAGGGCCGCAGGGTCATCGGCAACATCACGCGAGTAGCAACCCTCTTCCTGGTGAAAACGGTCTACTCGGTCCTCCTGGCTGTCCTGGTGGTCTGCTGGCAGGTCGAATACCCCTTCCTGCCACGCCACTTGACCCTGCTCTCCACCCTGACGATCGGCGTCCCGGCGTTCTTCCTGGCCCTGGCCCCCAACAAGGAGCGCGCGAGGCCCCACTTCGTACGCCGGGTCATGCGCTACTCGATCCCGGGCGGCGTACTGGCAGGAGTGGCAACCTTCGCCACGTACCTGATAGCCCGTCACTACTACACAGGAGAGGGCGCGTTGGACGCGGAAACAAGCGCGGCGACGTTGACCCTGTTCCTGATCTCGATGTGGGTGCTGGCGATCATCGCCCGCCCGTACACCTGGTGGCGGATCGCCCTGGTCGCGTCGATGGGCGCGGGCTTCCTGCTGGTGCTGGTCGTACCGCCGCTCCAGGAGTTCTTCGCGCTGAAGCTGGTGGGGACGACGATGCCGTGGATCGCGGTGGGTATCGCGACGGTGGCGGCGGCCATCCTGGAGCTCCTGTGGAGGTGGGTGGACCGCCGCTTCCCGGCGTAGTTCGTACGGGTGCGCCTACTTCACGTCGATGAAGTCGGCGGCGGCGCTGGCGCCCACGGTGGTCTTGGTCCCCGCGAAGACGTACTTGAAGAACCCGTCGGCGGTCGCCTTGACGGTGGTCTTCAGGTCACCCGTGGTGGTCGTCTTGATGGTCTTGACGACGGTGTAGGTGGTGGTGCCGTTCTTACGGAACTGGAGCTGCACCGGCTGGGTCGCGTACCCGGTGTAGTTGGGCCCGTCCCAGTTGGCGCGGGTCAGCTTGCCGGTGACGGTGATGGTCTTGCCCTTCTTCACCGGCTCCGGGGTGGCGTTGACCGTCAGCTTGGAGACGCGCCGCACGGTCGTGGTGCCGAGGTCGCCCTGCTGGGCGATGCCGACCTTGGACGGGTCGAAGGTGTCGCTCTCGGGGTCCTGCCCGTTGAAGGCGATGGCGAGCCCGCCGGCCGTCCAGGTGGCCCCGGCGTCGGTGTTGGTCAGGTCGCCCTCGCCCGGGTAGATGTCGAGGTTGGCCTTGCAGTTGGCGGTCGTGGTCGAGGTGGCCGTGCAGGTGCCGGCCTTCTCGCCGAAGATCACGTTGTCCGGCGTCGCGAAGTCGCCCCGGTACAGGTACGGCCCGCTGTCGAAGTCGGCGGCCTTGATGTTGACCTCGGTGCCGTGGGTCAGCGTGTAGGTGACCGGGACGACGAGGTGTCCACCGGCACCGGCGTTGATCGACTTGGCGACCTTGAAGTTGGAGAAGCTGACGTTCAGCTTGTACGGCTCGTCGGCGGCGACGGGCGAGGTGATGAACGCGGACCTGCCGCCCGCCAGGATCTTCGCGGCGGCCGCGTGGTAGCCGGAGTCGGCACCGGAGGCGTGGACATCGGCCTGCGCGGCCGGCACGGCGAGGGCGGAGAGGGCCAGGGCGCCGGAGACGGCGGCCACAGTGGCACGTATACGCATGCGTGTTCCCCAAGGAGGAGAAGGTGATCGTGGAGCCTGTTGGCCCCCATGATCAGATCCCTTGCGGGGGTGGTTGGTTGCGCGGGGGTGACGTAATTTTGCGCACCCCTTACACACACGCCCGCCGCCGGCCCCGGGAACGCGGGAGCCGGCGGCGGTACACACACTGCGTGGCGGCTACTTCACCCCCGCTGACTACTTCACATCGATGAAGTCGGTCGCGGAACCGAGGGCGGCGGTGGTCGCGGTGCCCGCGAAGACGTACCGGAAGTACCCGTCGACGTTCGCCTTGACGGTCGTCTTCAGGTCACCCGTGGTGGTCGTCTTGATGGTCTTCAGGGTGGTGTAGGTGCTGGTGCCGTTCTTACGGAACTGCAGCTTCACCGGCTGGCTGGCGTACCCGGTGTAGTTGCCGGCGTCCCAGTTGGCGCGGGTCAGCTTGCCGGTGACGGTGATGGTCTTGCCCTTCTTCACCGGCTCCGGGGTGGCGTTGACCGTCAGCCTGGAGTGACGCAGGAGGTTGGGGCCGGCGATGCCGTCCTTCTCGACGTATCCGACCTTCGTGACGTCGAAGTCGTCGCTGCTGAGATCCTGACCGTTCCAGGCGATCGCGTACGCGTACGCCTTCCACTTCCCGGCGGTCTCGTTGAACAGGTCCTCGCTCGGGCTGATCACGATGGACTGGGTGCAGTTGGCGACGGTCGCCGAAACGGCCTTGCAGCTGGCCCAGTCGTCGCCGAACAGCCCGAACTCGGAGTCGATGTACGTCGTGCCGTAGTACAGCTCGACGTCGGTGAAGAAGTCCTCGGCGGCGATGTCGACATCGGCACCGTGGGTCAGCGTGTAGGTGATCGGCACGGTCAGCTTGCCCGTGGTGCCCGCCACGATCGACCTGCCGTTGTTGACCTTGATGTTGGAGAAGGAGGCGTTCAGAACGTACGGCTCGGCGACAGCGGCGGCCGAGGCACTGAACGCGGACTTGCCGGAGGCGGCCTGCCCGGCCTCACGGACCTTGGCGACATCGGCCCGGGACACCGAACCGTCGGCCTGCGCGGCAGGCACGGCAAGGGCGGAGAGGGCCAGGGCGCCGGAGACGGCGGCCACGGTGGCACGTATACGCATGCGTGTTCCTTTTCTCTACTTCACGTCGATGACGTCACCGATGGCCGTGATCGGCGCAGTCGTCGTCGAGCCCGCGAAGGCGAAGCGGTAGGTGCCGTCGACCGACGCCTTGACGGTCGTCTTCAGGGCGCCCGCGGCACCCGCCTTGACCGTCTTGACGGTGGTGTAGGTGCTGGCGCCCGTCTTCTTGAACTGGAGGGTCACCGGGGCGTTGACGTAGCCCCCGTACTTGTTGGTGTTCCAGTTGGCGCGGGTCAGGGTGCCCTTGACCGTGATGGTCGCGCCCTTCCTGACCGGCTCCGGGGTGGCGTCGGTGTTGAGCTTGGAGTGGAACTTGATCTGGGTGGTGCCGAGATCGCCCTGGGCCTTGTATTCGCCCTCGCCCGCGATGTCGACGGCGACGGCGCCCACCTTCCACGTGCGCGCGTCCGTGTTCCGGAGCCTGGCGTCTTCTCCGCTGGTGTGCAGGGCGAAGGTGGACTTGCAGCTGGCGGTGGTCGTCGAGGTGGCCGTGCAGGTCGCGGGGTCTTCACCGCCGAGGCGGACCTTGTCCACGTCGACGGTCCCCACGTAGAGGAACGGAAGGACCAGGAGCTTGTCCGAGCTGATGTCGAGGCCCTCGGCGTGCTTGAACGTGTACGTCACCGGCACGGTCGCGGTCCCGGTGGCCTTGGCCACGATCGGCTTGCCGTTGTTGATCGTCACCTTCGTGAAGGTGACGTCGGGCGCCGAGGCGGCGTGCGCGGCGGGCACGGCGAAGGCGGAGAGGGCCAGGGCGCCGGACACGGCGGCCACAGTGGCACGTATGCGCATGCGTTTCCCCAAGTGGAGAAAGGGGGTCCGGCGGTGGCCGTCCGTACGGAATCCATCCGTCACGGATCGTGGTCGCACCAGGACCCAAATGATCTTGGAGTCTGTTGACTCGCTCGCTCAGATCCGTGACGGATGGGAATGGTTGTACGGAAGTTGCGGAAGTTTTGAAGACCGCGCAGATTTTTACGTACGCATTACCGCAGCACCCCCACCGCCCCCGCGCCTCAGTCGAACCAGCGGTCCCGCGCCAGCTCCGTCGTCCTCGACGGATCCTCCAGCAGCGCCGCCACCTCGAACCGGCGCGGCCACTGGCCGGCCGCCCAGGCGAGCCCCGCCGCGACGCCCTCCAGCGTCGAGGCGTGCAGCACCCCGTCCCGCGTCCGTCGCCAGTCCAGCTCCACGCCGTCGACGACCAGCTCCTCGTGCTCGACGTACGTCGCCGGGGTCGCCGGACCGAGCAGCACCCGTACCGACTCCGGTACGTCGTGCTCCGCGCCCTCCGAGGTCACCTCGCCGGTCACCGACTCGCTGAGCCGCCGTACCTGGAACAGTTCCGCCAGCTCGGCCGCCCGCGCCGGGCGTACGGGGAGCAGCGGCACCCCCGCCGTGAAGGGCAGCAGGTCGGGCGAGTCGACGACCACGGCGTCGGCCGCGTCCACCACCTCCACGTGACCGTCGACCACCGCCCGCAAGTCATCGGGCAGCGTGACCTGTTCGGGGTCGAGGTCGGCCAACGCCCCGTAGAGGGCGTGCAGTTGGACCCCGCTCACGTCCCGGTCCGGGTCGGCGAGGCGGTCGAGGAGTTCGGCCGCGCCGCCCGGCTCGTCGAGGAGCGCGGCCACCGACGTCCGTACGCCCAGTGCCCGCAGCACCTGCTCGTCGTCGAACCCGGTCGCGTCGGCCTCCTCGTACAGGCCGCGCAGGAGCGGGTCGCCGCCCGCCGCGAGGAGACCGGCCGGCCTGCGCCCGTCCAGCACCGGGTTTCCGCGCAGCCACCAAGCCGTGTACGGCCGTACGAGTTCATGCGTGCCGTCGGGCAGCAGGACCCGCACCGGCTGGACGATCGCGTCCCGCAGCGGCGGCTGGGCCAACAGCGCCAGGGCCTGGGGCCAGCGGTCCTCGTCCACCAGGTCCAGGTCCCGTACCGCTACCAGTTCCGTGGCGACGGGAGGCACCGGTGAGTCCGGGAAGCGGTCGAGGATGTCCTCGCTCCACACGTCCACGGCGTCGAGCAGGCCCGGGTCGTCGGGTTCGGCGAAGTCGCTGTCCCGGGGCTCCAGTTCGTCCGGGTCGAGGACGACGTCGGTGGCGCGGACGAGCGCGAAGTTGGCGAGGACTCCGCATGCGGCGAGGGGCTGCTCGCCCCACCTGTCCGCCAACTCGGCGTCCACCGCCGCCAGTTCGCCCTCCCTGATGACCTCGGCGAACGGGCTGCCGGGGAGGACGAGTTCACCGGCGGGGGCCAGCTCGCCGTCCTCGTCGGGGAGAGCGAGGGCGCCGAGCCAGGGCTCGTCACCGGGTTCGAGGCCCGCGTCCCGGACCAGGGCGAGGACCGTGTCGGCCAACTCGTCGGCGTCCGGGGCGTCTTCGTCGTCCCACGCCATGACGGCGTCCTCGTCGAGGGAGGCGGCGACGGCGGCCCGTACCTGGGGAGTCGTGAGGACGGCTCGCGGGGTGGCCGGGAGGGCGCCCAGCTTCTCCAACAGGGGGTGCGCGGCGTCCGGGTGGGCAACCTTGAGGCCGAGGCGGGCGAGCGTCTCGGGTGCGGGCGCGCCCTGCCCCTCCCCACTCGTGGGCAGCAGAACCTGGCGGGGGCCGATGGTCGTACGCCCGTCGGCGAGCGGCACGGGCAGTCCGGTCAGCCGGTCGGGGTCGACGCCGGCCAGGCTGTCGTACAGCCGGTGCCACCACTCGGGCGCCTTCTCCAGGCCCGCAAGCCGGTCGACGGCGTCGGTCAGCGGGACGCGGGCGACGCCCAACGTCCGCAGTTCCACCCGGCGTTCGAGCCCGCCGGGCAGCAGCGTGGGCAGCACCTCGGCGAGGACGCGCACGGTGTCAGCCCCGGCACCCTCGACGACCTCCGCGTCACGGGGCCGGAGGGCGGAGGGCAGTTCCTCATCATCACCCGGGTCAAGTGCGGGCGGCAGGAAGGCGGTTCGCGGCAGCCGTTCGAGGATCGCGTGCCGCAGCTGCCCGTCCAGCTCACCCTTGCCGAGCGAGCCGGGCACGAGCGCGATGATGCCCTCGCCCACCGGGTGCCAGTCGGCGAGGAGTTCGGCGTACGCGTCGGCGGCGCGCTGCACCAGGAAGTCGGCCAGCGGGCCCGGCGCGGCATGCCGGCGGGCGGTGTCCAGCGGCAGCGAGGCGATGAGCAACGCCGGTACGCCCAGGGGCTCGTCGCTAGGTGTGGGCGCGTGTACGACGGGGCTGGTCCGGGGCGGTACGGGAGTGCCGTCGGTGTCGACGGGCACGGCCCAGGTGACCGACCAGAAGGGACGCAGCCGCTCCTCGACCGGCCGCCCGGCCAACAGGGCGGATTCCAGTGGCCCGTGCGCGGAGACGGTACGCCAACGGCTCGTACCGTCCCGCGAGTCCTCCACGAGGGTCAGGGCGTCGTCGGTGAGCCGCCGCAGCGTACGAGGGGCCTGCTCCCCCACCTCGATGACGACCTCCTCCAGACCCGGCAACGTCAGGAGCAGCGCGTCGTCGACGCCGCTGAGCAGCCGCTCCGCGAGATCCTCGGCGGCGGTGTCGCGCAAGGGGAGGATGACGGCCGTGTCGTACGGGTCGGGGGCGGTGCCCTCGGCGGCGAACGGCAGCCGGAGCAGCGGCACATGGCCGTCGCGGCGGCGGATCTCGTCACCGAGTCCGGGGCTGTGCCGGGCGGTCTCGGCGGCCAGCTCGCGGGCCTCGGCGAGCGCCCACCGCACACCGCCGTGCCGTCCGACGACGGCGGGCTCGTCGCTCACGGCGAGCACGGCGGCGAAGCCGACGCCGAACCGTCCGACGGCGCCCGTCTCCTGGCCGTCCTGGGCGTCCCGCTTGGCGGAGGCGCGCAGCGTGGAGAGGGACTCGACGCCGGTGGCGTCCAGCGGTGCACCGGTGTTGGCGGCGACGAGGACGCCGTCGCGGAGGGTGAGACGGAGCCGTCCGGGCACGCCTGCCCGCGCCGCGGCATCGGCGGCGTTCTGGGCGAGCTCGACGACGAGCCGGTCCCGGTACCCGCCGAGGACCAGATCCTCCTCGGCGTTGGCATCCTCACGGAACCTGGCGGGGCTGGTCGCCCAGGCGTCCAGAACACCCCGGCGCAGACGGGCCGTACCGAAAGGGTCCGCGCCCTCAGCTGCTGGCCGCACGAACTTGCTCACGTACGTTCACTCTCCTCATCGGCGTGAGCAAGAAGGTACCGCGCGCCGGACGGGGCCCCCGCCCACCGGACCACGAAACCGGCGCCCCTTACCATTCCCTCCGGATCACGCCCAAGCCGGCGCCGATCCACCGATCCGGCACCCCGTACCCACGGTCGGTTGCCTGTTTCCCAGGGGGGATCCCGATGTTCGTGCTGTCCATCCTGCTGCTCATAGCGGCAGTCGTGCTCTTTCTCGTCGGCCGTGGCAAGGACCGCGGCTGGAAGATCGGGGCCGCGCTCAGCGCCGTCGGAGCCGTGCTGGCCGGTGTCTTCGCCTGCGTCCATGTCGTGAGCGCCTACGAGGTCGGGGTGCCGGTGACCTTCGGGAAGATCGGGAGGCCGCTGAACTCCGGCGTCCAGTTCAAGTCGCCGTTCACCGAGGTCACGTCCTTCTCCACGCGTCCCGTGGACCTCAACCTGTACGACAAGGACGTGGTCGAGGTCCGCTCGGCGCAGGGCGGGGTGCTGTACGCGGACGTCACCATCAAGTGGGCCGTCATTCCGGCCAAGGCGGTCGAGCTGTACCGGCTGGCGGGCAGTGAGGAGGCGGTCGAGGAGCGGCTGGTGCTGCCGGACAGCCGCGAGATCATCCGCAACGTCTTCGCCAAGCACACCAGCGAGGAGGGCTACGCCTCCGCCCGCGAGCAGATCGGCTCGGAGATCGCGGCCCTCGTCAAGGAGCGGCTGGCGCCGCGCGGGATCGACGTCACCAACGTGAACCTGCGCAATGTGAAGCCGTCGGACAAGCTCCAGGACCAGATCGACAAGAAGATCCAGCAGGAGCAGGCCACCGAGCGGGCGGTGGAGGCGGCGCGCACGGCCAAGGCGGAGGCCGAGCGCAAGCGGATCGAGGCGGAGGGCATCGCCCGCGCCAACGAGATCCTCGCGAAGTCGCTGAGCGACAAGGTGCTGTACAACCAGTGCCTGGAGGCCTTCAAGGAGGCCGCCAAGGCCAACCCGGTGTACGCGGTCCCGTGCGGCACGGACGCGAACGGCACCCCGGTCATCGTGGACGGCACCAAGAACTAGACCCTGCCCCCTGTCAGGCCCATCGCGCGCGGGCACCGCCGGAGACGTACGAGAGAAGTACCCAGCCGGAACTGAGTACTTGCGCTCTGTCCGGTGCCCGCGTGGGCCGGGACGCTGGGGCCATGCGACAACGACAAACCGCGCTCCAGCTGTCCGAGGCTCTCCTGCTGGCCGTGGTGGCAGCGGCGATGTGGGCGGCCTGGCTGGGCTGGGACCAGCAGCGTGACGTGCACCCCGACGGTTCGACGACCGGACCGTACGAGGCGTGGCAGGTGATCGGGCTGGTGCTGACCCTGCTGGCGCCGGTGTACTGGGCCGCCTCACGGCGCCACTTCGTGGCCGTGCCCGGCGTCACGGTCGGCCTGACCGCCGCCGCCTTCCACGACTGGTCGGACGACGCCAGCGGCCTCTACGTGATCGGCGTGGGGATGGTCATGCTGGGCAGCCTGGCCGCGACCGCCGCTGTCTCCGCCGTGATCGCCCACGTGAAGCAGGACCGCCGACCGTCACCCCCGGGAATCGCGCCCCTAGGGGTGTAGGCCCCTAGGAGTGCCCCAGCTCCGCCGTGTCCTCGTCCGTCCCGCCCACCGACACCGAACCCGAATCCGCCGCAGGCCTCAGCGGGAACGGGTCCACGATCGTCTCGTCGATCACGTGCGGCGGCGGAACCGGAGGCTTCGGCATGATCGCCGCCTCCGAGTGGCCGCCGCAGCCGTACGCCAGGGACACCACTCGGCCGTCCGCCGGGGCGAACTCGTTCGTGCAGACGCCGAACGCCTGTCCGAGCGAGCCTCCGATGGCCACCAGGAATCCGCAGCTCACACAGGTCGCCGGGGCGGCCTGGGCCATGGGGGTCTTGGGGCCGTAGGCGTCCTCCCAGCGGTCGGCGGCGCTGTGGAGGCCGTACCGGGACAGCACGCGCGCCCGGCGCATGCCCAGTTCCTCCGCCACCGCCGCGATCGAACCGCGGGCCGGCACCACCGTGAAGTCGGACGGTGAGCCCGCCGTGATGTCCGCGTCCTCGGCGTCCGCCAGGTCCGCCGCCAGCTCCACGGAGGCCGAGGCTGCCGCCGAACCGGCCGCCGAGACCACCGAGTTGGGCAGGGGCTCGTCCTCGCCCGAGTAACCCGGCTCCAGGCGCAGATCCTCCGCGTCCGTCGGGAGCAGGTCGCCGGGGCCCATGTCGCCGGGGCGCAGGCGCTCGCTCCACGGCACCCATTCCGGTGCCTGGAGGGCGTCCGGGCCGGGGAGGAGGACCACCTCGTCCAGGGTGACCAGCTTGGCCCGGGACGCCCGGGCGACCGTCACCGCCCAGCGCCAGCCCCGGTAGCCGAACTCCTTGCACTCGAAGAAGTGCGTCACGACGCGGTCGCCCTCGGACATCAGGCCCGAGTGTTCGCCCACCACGCCTGGTGCCGCCGCCTCCTCCGCCGCGGAACGGGCGAGGTCGACGGCCTCGGCGCACAGGCGGTCGGGGGTGCGGCTTCGCGTTGTCGCTGCGCTCACAGGTATCGCTTCTCTCCTACGCCGTCTCACGAGTGCGCCCGTCCCGACGGGGTGCGAACGGTTGCGAACGGAGCGGACCAGAGGGCCGCGTCGACGTCCGCGCCCGATCGCGCTCGGGCGCACCTACGTCATCCATTCTGCGGGATGGCCGAGAGGCGCGCGGCCGAGAACAACCGCCACTGCGCGCTACGCACGCTACCTTCTCCAGAGCCCGGGGCCCACACCGACGGGACGGTTCGCGACGACCGACATCCAACTGTGGCAACTCCGGCCCCTCTCAGACACCGTTCCGACGCGCCTCTCACGCCACTCTTCCCAGCCCCCGATGGCCGGAAAACACCCCACGGGCCCCCGCTCTCCCCCTCCTGCCCCACCTCACTCGGCCCCATACGCGCGGTAACCGCACTAGGTACGGGCTTCTCGGGGCACTATGGCGGGGTGGCAAGCGAGAGGTCGCCCCACGGCGCCACCGGAGTCGGTGGGGTCCAGGGGAGCAACCGGCGTGGCGCACGGGACCGGGTGAACGGGTCCGTGCGTGCCGTCGGGCGTGCCCTGCATTTCCCCGTCACCGGTACCGCCCGCGGAATCCGGAAGGCCACGCACGCGCACGGGGCCGGTGAGTCCGGGCTCGGCAAGCTCATCGAACTGCACGCGGTGAACGGCGCCGGCGACGTCATGATCACCATCGCCCTCGCCTCCACCGTCTTCTTCTCCGTCCCCACCGACGAGGCACGCGGGCGCGTGGCCATCTATCTCGGCATCACCATGGCGCCCTTCACCCTCCTGGCCCCCGTGATCGGCCCCCTCCTCGACCGCCTCCCGCACGGCCGCCGCGCCGCGATGGCCGGCGCGATGCTCGCCCGCGCGATGCTCGCCCTGCTCCTGGCGGGCGCGGTCGCGACGGGCAGCCTTGAGCTGTACCCGGCCGCACTGGGCGTCCTGGTCGCGTCAAAGGCGTACGGCGTCGTCCGCAGCGCAGTGGTCCCCCGCCTCCTCCCACCCCGCTTCTCCCTGGTGAAGGCCAATTCACGGGTCACGCTGAGCGGCCTGCTCGCCACCGGCATCGCGGCCCCCATCGGCGCCGGACTCCAGGTCCTCGGCCCGCGCTGGCCGCTCTACGGCGCCTTCGTGATCTTCATCGCGGGTACGTTCCTGTCCTTCACGCTCCCGTCCAAGGTGGACTCCGCCAAGGGCGAGGACACGGCCCTGCTGGCGGCGGACCCGGATCATCTGCACGGCCCGCACCTGCGCCCCGTCAAACGGCCCGGACTGCGCACGGTCGGTACGGCCGTCACCCACGCCCTCGGCGCCAACGCCGCCCTTCGCTGTCTCTCGGGCTTCCTCACCTTCTTCCTCGCCTTCCTGCTCCGCGAGCATCCGCTGACCGGCGAGAGCGCCGCGTGGTCGCTGGGCATGGTCGCCGTCGCGGCGGGCGTCGGCAACGCGCTCGGTACGGCGGTCGGGGCGGCCGTGAAGCAGCGTGCGCCCGAGCTGATCGTCGTGACGGTCGTCGCCGTGGTCCTCGGCGCCACGATCGTCACCGCGATCTTCTTCGGCGCCGCCCTGGTGGCCTGTCTCGCGGCGGTCGCCGGGTTCTGCCAGGCCCTCGCCAAGCTGTCCCTGGACGCGCTGATCCAGCGGGACGTCCCCGAGCTGGTCCGCTCCTCCGCGTTCGCCCGCTCGGAGACGCTGCTCCAGATGGCCTGGGTGCTCGGCGGCGCGGTCGGTATCGCCCTGCCCCTGGACGGCACCCTGGGCCTCGGGGTGGCCGCCGCGATCGTCGCCACGGGCTGGCTGACCACGGCCAAGGGCCTGATCGGCTCGGCCCGCCACGGCGGCCGGGCCCACCCCCGCGTCGCCTGACACCTCTCACCGGGACCCGGCACGCCGTACCCACGTGACAACCGTGCCCCGGGTGCCCGATAGCCTTCGGCCATGACCTCGTTGCGTTCCGCTTCCACTGCGCGCCGTCGCCGCGCTGTTGCCGCCGTCGGCGCCGTTGGTGCCGGACTGCTCGTCCTGTCCGCCTGCGACAAGCCGACGCCGATCTCCACGATCACCGTCGGCCGTTCCTCGGTGAACTCGGAGGCCTCCTGCTACGACGACGGCAAGGAGCTGAAGACCGCCGACGTGGCCGCGTGCCTCAAGGACACGGACATCAAGAGCATCAAGGTGGACCCGGACGAGACCGTGCGCTTCGGTGTCGACCCGGAGATCGCCGACAAGGGCTGGACGATCCTGATGAACGGTCAGCCGCTGACCGACTCCAGCACCAAGACGTACCGCACGATCCCCGGCAGCGTCTTCTTCAACGCCCAGTACGGCGCCCAGGGCAACTCGACGCTCGTCTCCGTCAAGGAGGGCGAGAACGAGGTCAACGGCCTGTGGTCGTTCCGCCTGAAGAAGGACTCCTGACCACGTCAGGGGTACGAGTCCTGATCGCCACCGCGGTCCCCGCCGAACGGGACGCGGTGGCACAGGCGTTCGCGGATCCGGTGGGGATCGACATCATCGCCGTGGGAGTGGGCCCGGCGGCCTCCGCCGCGTCCACCGCGACCGCCCTCACCACGGCCGCCCTCCGCGGCACCCCGTACGACTTGGTCGTCTCGGCGGGCATCGCCGGCGGTTTCCAGCCGGAGGCGCCGGTCGGCTCGCTGGTCGTCGCCGACGAGATCACCGTCGCGGACCTGGGCGCCGAGACCCCGAAGGGCTTCGTTCCGGTCACGGATCTGGGCTTCGGCACCGTCACCCACAGTCCGCCGGAATCACTCGTACGGGATCTCACGACCGTGACAGGCGCCCGCGCCGGCACCGTCCTGACCGTCTCCACGGTCACCGGCAGCGCCGAGCGCGCCGCCGAACTGCGCGCCCGGCACCCCCGCGCCCTGGCCGAGGCGATGGAGGGCTTCGGGGTCGCCGAGGCCGCCGCAGCGCACGACGTCCCGGTACTGGAGATCCGGGCCGTGTCGAACCCCGTGGGCCCCCGGGACCGAGCCGCCTGGCGCATCGGCGAGGCGCTCACGGCCCTGACGGAGGCGTTCGGGAAGCTCGGACCGGTACTGGAGAGTTGGACCCCACATGAGCCCAAAGCCTGAACAGCCGCTACAGATCGCGTACTCGCCCTGCCCGAACGACACCTTCGTCTTCGACGCCTGGGCCCATGGCCGGGTGCCGGGCGCGCCCGCGCTCGACGTGACCTTCGCGGACATCGACATCACCAACGGCATGGCCGAGCGCGGCGAGTTCGACGTGCTGAAGGTGTCGTACGCCGTGCTGCCGTACGTCCTCGACGAGTACGCGCTGCTGCCCTGCGGGGGCGCGCTGGGCCGGGGCTGCGGCCCGCTGGTGCTGACGCGGGAGGCGGGGGCGGATCTGACCGGCCGTACGGTCGCCGTGCCGAGCGAGCGGTCGACGGCGTACCTGCTGTTCCGCCTGTGGGCGGCGGACACGATCCCCGGCGGAGTCGGACGGGTGGTCGTGATGCCGTTCCACGAGATCATGCCCGCCGTGCGGGACGGGAAGGTCGACGCCGGGCTGGTCATCCACGAGGCGCGCTTCACGTACCAGAACTACGGCCTGCACAAGCTCGCGGACATGGGCGAGCACTGGGAGTCGACGACCGGCCTGCCGATCCCGCTCGGCGCGATCATCGCCAAGCGCTCACTGGGCCCCGAGAAGCTGCAACTCCTCGCCCAGGCCGCCCGGACCTCCGTACGAGCCGCCTGGGACGACCCGGAGGCCTCCAGGGCCTATGTCCTGGAACACGCCCAGGAGATGGACCCGAAGGTCGCCGACCAGCACATCGGCCTGTACGTCAACGAGTTCACCGCCGACCTCGGCGAGGACGGGTATGCGGCGGTCAGGGGGCTGTTGACGCGCGCGGCGGCCGAGGGGCTGGTGCCGCCCCTCGGCCCGAACGCACTCGATTTCCCCTAGGTCTGCTGGAAATCTTCAGGAATGGCTTACACGTCCAACTGGTCGGCGACCGCCCGCAGGAGGCCCGCGATCTTCTTGCCCGAGGTCTTCTCCGGGTAACGGCCCCTTTCCAGCATCGGGGTGATGTTCTCCAGGACGGTCGTCAAGTCCTGGACGATGGAGGCCAGTTCGTCGGGCTTCTTGCGCTGCGCCGCCGCGACCGACGGGGTCGGGTCCAGGATCACGACCGAAAGTGCCTGGTCACCGCGTTGCCCGGCGACAACTCCGAACTCGACGCGCTGGCCCGGCTTGAGGGAATCGACTCCGGCGGGCAGGACCGAGGAATGGACGAAGACGTCACCGCCGTCGTCGCGGGAGAGAAAGCCGAAGCCCTTCTCACTGTTGAACCACTTGACCTTGCCGGTGGGCACGTCTGTTCCTCGTCCTCGTACTCGTCGGAAAACTGCTTCGGGCTGCTGGAGGAAAACGAGCGCTGATAGCACTTGGGCGGGTCGCTGGACCCGCCGGTACCAAGGCTAATGGTCGACAGGCAGGTGACAAGACGTCGCCGGGTTGTTCCTTCGGGCAGGGAACTACCCTGGTCGAGTGCGTGACAAAACCCAAACGAATTCCGCCGCGGCCGGAGATCGGCTGATCCGTGTCGGTGCCATCGTGTTCTTCGTCGGTGCGGTGGCCACTTTGGTCACCGTGGCCCCATTCCTCCTCGGCACGACGCCATTCCCCACGTACATGTTCGGTTTGAGCATGCTGATGGGCGTCGGCTTCCTCGTCGCCGCCGCGGGCGTCCTCCGGTCGGTGGCCGAGGGCAGGCGTCAGGCGCGCGCGTCCACACCGCTGTAGGCGGCCAGCCAGGCCGGGAAGTGGGTGAGGTCGTCGAGGACGACGTCCGCGCCCGCCTCGCGCAGCTCAGCGGCGTCGCAGGGCCCCGTGGGCACGGCCACCGACAGGGCACCGGCGGTGCGGGCGCCGCGCACGTCCCCGACGTGGTCGCCGACGTACACGCTCGCGCCGTGCTCGCGCAGCGCCACCGCCTTCTGCTCGGCCCAGAGGTTCCCGATGACCGCGTCGGGCTCGATCCCGAGGTGCGCGAGGTGCAGCTCGGCGTTCGGTTCGTACTTGGCGGTGACGACGATCGCGCGCCCGCCGGACTCCCGTACGGCCGCTATCGCCTCACGGGCGCCGGTCATCGCGGGGGTCGCGGTGATGGCGATGGCCGGATACATCTCCCGGTAGAGGTCGCTCATCTCCGCGATGCGATCGGCCGGAAACCAGTGCACGAGTTCGTCCGCGAGCGGCGGTCCGAGCCGCGTGATGGCCAGATCGGCGTCGATGAACGTGCCCGTCCGCTCGGCGAGCGCCACGTAACAGGCGTGGATGCCGGGCCGGGAGTCGATGAGGGTCATGTCGAGGTCGAACCCGACGGTGAGCGGGCCGGGGGGTGTGGATGTCATATGCACCATTGTGCGGGAGGCGCGGATCGCGGTCTTCAGCGTGGGCGCTGGGACCGCCAGACCAGGAACAGCGCGGAGGCGACGGCGGCTCCCCGGACGACCCAGGGCCAGGTCTGGCCGATGGCCTCGTTCATGTGCCCCTCGGCGATGGGGTCGCCCCAGCGGCCCTGCGTACGCCCCCACAGCCACCCGGCACCGGCGGCGACCGCCGCGCCCGGGAGGTAGACGACCGCCCACTTGGTCTCGGCCTGGGAGAGCCGGCGCGAGGCGTAGGCGATGGCCCACCCGAGGAGCAGGGCGTAGAGGTTGCCGAGGACCGCTCCCGCGACGAGGAGGGCGGCGGCGAGGAGGAGCAGGGGGTTGGTCCAGCGGCCGGAGGGGACGGGAAGGCGCAGCCGGAGACGCCGCCGGGGAGCGCCCGGCTCGGCCTCCTCCAACTCGGCGGCCTGCTCGACGGGCTCGTCGGCCGGCTTGGCCTGCGGCTTGTCGAGTCTTGGCCGCGTCGGCTTGAGCAGGTCGGGGATCTCGATCCCGCCGACGAACCCGGCCGGAAGGCTGTCGGCGTCCGCGAGCGAGCCCCTGCCGCTACCGCTGCCGGCCAACCACCAGTCCGTGTCACCGGGTTGGTCGGTGCCGGTGAGCTGGGGCGGGGCGGGGTCTCCTTCGGAGGGAAAGGGAGCGAACACCTCGGTCTCGGTCTCGGTCTCGGTCTCCGCGGGGCGCGGGCGCGGTACGAGGCGGCCTAGCCCCTTGCCCTTGCGCTGGGGCTCGTCGCGATCGCGCTGTACGGGGACGGAGGCGCGCGGTGCTTCGGACGCACCGGCGCCGCCGCCGATGCCGGCGACGACCTCGTCGGGGGTGCCGATGCGGTCGAGGATGCGGCGGACGGAGGCGGGGCTGTCGACCGGGGTCTTGGCGCGGCGGCGGTCGATCTCGTCGCGCAGCCCCGAGACGAGGCGCATACGGTCGCCGGACGGCAACTGGCGCTGCTGGGCCAGGTCTCCGACCTTGCTCAGATACTCGTAGACGACCTGGTCGCTCTCGATACCCACGAACCCAGACGTTACCGGCCGGGCCACTTTTCCTCGCCCCCGCCGCCCCTACCCGTTCCCATCCCTGGGTGCTGCGCCCCCAGACCCCCCTTTGTCCTCAAACGCCGGACGGGCTGAAAGATCCAGCCCGTCCGGCGTTTGAGGACGAGCGCGTTCAGCGCGATACGGGGGTTCGGGGGCAGCGCCCCCGAGGATGGGACGGGTAGGGGCGGCGGGGGCGAACCCCTCACGGCGCGCACCCCCACCCACCGGCACCACCCGCTACCGTGGTCAGGATGAGCACCGAGGAGACACCGGCGCCGCGTTCGCTCGCGGAAGCGCTTCGCGCGCGGGACGACGCGTCCCTGGCCGCGCTGCTGCGCAGCCGCCCCGACCTCATCACCCCCGTCCCGACCGACCTCACACAGCTGGCCACCCGCGCCGGCACCCGCGCATCGGTCGTACGGGCCCTGGAACGCCTGGACAGGTTCACCCTCCAGACGGCACAGGCGCTGGCCGTCGCCCCGGACCCGGCGGCGTACGAGGATCTGCTGGCGCTGCTCGCCGGCGACGCGGCCGATCCCGCCGTCGCCGCCGCCCTCCCGCGTGCCCTGACCGTGCTGCGCGAGCAGGCCCTGGTGTGGGGCGGTACGGACCGCCTCCGCCTCGTCCGTACCGCGCGCGAGCTGCTGGCGCCCTCGCCGCAGCATCCGTCCCCGACGGGACTCGGCCCGACGGTCGCGGAGGCGACGGCGGGCATGTCGCCGGGGCGGATCCAGGAGATCGTGACGGCGGCGGGGCTCACGTCGACGCACGACTCGGTGAGCGCGGTGGCCTCGCTGACCGCGCTGTTCACGGACCGGAAGAGGATGGCCGCGCTGCTGGACTCCACCTCGCCGGACTCCGTCGACGTACTGCGGCGGCTGGTCTGGGGGCCGCCGTACGGCCAGGTCACCGCCGAACCGGCCGCGCATCTGCGCCTGTTGCTGGACCGGGGGCTCCTGCTGCCCACGGCGCCCGGCACCGTCGTACTGCCGCGCGAAGTGGCCCTGCATCTGCGCGAGGGCCGGGCGCACCGTACGACCGAGCCGTTGCCGCCGGGTGTCGAGCCGGCCGCGACCCATCGTCCACAGGTTGTGGACAACGCGGCGGCCGGGCAGGCGTACACCGCGCTCGCGACCGTCGAGGAGCTGCTGAAGGAGTGGGACGAGGGCGGCCCGGCGGTGCTGCGGGCCGGTGGGCTGAGCGTCCGTGACCTCAAGCGGACCGCCGTCGCCCTCGACCTCTCCGAGCCGGTGGCCGCCTTCTGGGTCGAACTCGCCTACGCGGCGGGCCTGTTGGCGTCCGACGGCGAGGCCGACGAGCGGTACGCGGCGACCCCGGCGTACGACGAGTGGCTGGAGCTGCCCGCCGCCACGCGCTGGGCACGGCTCGCGGAGGCCTGGCTGACGGCGACCCGGACGGCCGGCGTGATCGGCGGCCGGGACACCAAGGACCGCACGCTGTCCGCGCTCGGGCCCGGCCTGGACCGGTCGGCCGCGCCGGAGGTACGGCACCGGGTGCTGACCCTGCTGGCGGCCCTCCCGGAGGGCACGTCACCGACCGTCGAGTCGGTGCTGGCCCGGCTGCACTGGGAGCGTCCGACGCGCGGCCCGCAGCAGGAGAGGGACGGCGGTGACGAGGATCTGCGCACCCGGCTCGCCCGCTGGGCCCTCTCCGAGGCCGAGTCGCTGGGTGTCACCGGCCGGGGCGCGCTCTCCGCACAGGGCCGGGCCCTGCTGGGCCTCCCCGCGGCTCCCGCGAAAGCGCCCGAGCCGACGGGCCCCGGCGACAAACTCCCGGTCCACCATCACCGGCATCCCGCCCCGGAACCCCTCACCGCCCCCGAACAGGCCACCGCCTCCGCGACGGCCGCACGCCTCCTCACCCCGCTCCTCCCCGAGCCGCTCGACCACGTCCTGCTCCAGGCGGACCTGACGGCGGTGGCCCCGGGCCCGCTCAAGCGCCCGCTGGCCGAGATGCTCGACGTGCTCGCGGACGTCGAGTCGAAGGGCGGCGCGACTGTCTACCGCTTCACCCCGGGCTCCGTACGCCGTGCCCTGGACGCCGGCCGCTCCGCCTCCGACCTGCACGACTTCCTGACCGCCCACTCCCGTACGCCGGTCCCGCAGCCCCTCGCCTACCTCATCGACGACGTGGCCCGCAGACACGGGCATCTGCGGATCGGCGCGGCCTCGGCGTACGTGCGCTGCGACGACGACGCGGTGCTCAGCGAGATCCTCGCCGACAAGCGGTCCGCGAATCTGCGGCTGCGGCGCCTGGCGCCCACGGTGCTGGCCGCCCAGACCGACCCGGCCTCGCTCCTCGACGGGCTGCGCGGCATGGGGTTCGCGCCGGCCGCCGAGTCCGCCGAGGGCGACGTCCTGATCACCCGGGCGCATGCCCATCGCACCCCGCCGCGCACGGCCCCGGACCCGGTGCCGGACGGCCCGCCGGCCCCCGACGGCACGCTGCTCTCGGCGGCGATCCGCGCGATCAGGGCGGGCGACCTGGCCTCGACGACCCCGCGCAAGCCGACGGAGACCCCGGCCACGAACGGCGACCTCCCGCGCACCAGCTCCGCCGAGACCCTCGCCACCATGCAGGCCGCCGTGATGACCGGCGAGGCGGTGTGGATCGGGTACGTCAACGCGGAGGGCTCCGCCAGTCAGCGCGTCATCGCGCCGATCCGCGTGGAGGGCGGCTTCGTGACGGCGTACGACCACACCGCGGACGAGGTACGGACGTACCCGCTGCACCGGGTCACGGGCGTGGCGGAGCTGGCGGACGACCAGCCGTAACCGCCGCCGTCACTCGTACGGGTGGCGCCCCGAATCCATGCGCGCCACGCCGGAGACTTCCCACGCACGAGGGAGCTTCGGGCCTGTCCGGCATCCCTGAACGGACCGCTGGGCAGCCACGGAACGTCCTGATCAAGTGGTGCATCAAGTCCCAAGTGGTGCATCAAGCGCAGTGAGAGGAAGTCCCGTCCCATGCGTTCTGCCCGTCGTGTCGCCACCCTCCTGGCCGCCACCGCCCTGCTGCTCGGCGCCTTCACCACCCAGGCCGCGGCCATCGGCATCGACATCGCCGGCCTGGTCATCGAGACCCCGGCCATCTGACGCGGGCGCCGGGCCCGGCGCCCCGGGCCCGGCCCGCCCCTCCCCCCTTGCTGCAATCCCTGTCTCTGCCGGAAAGGCTTCTGAAGTCCCCATGCGTGCCAAACCCCCCGCCCGCACCCGTTCCGTCGTCGTCCTGACCGCCACCGCCGTGCTGCTCTCCGCTGCGGCCCTCGTCGCCGTACTCGCGCCCGATTCCTCGGCGGCCACGTCCGCGCTGCCGCTTCCGCTGCCCGGTGTGGAGTCCCTGGTCACCGAGGGCGTCACCATCGAAGGACCGCTGGTCAACAACCTGTCTCTGCCCTTGTTGAAATAACCGGTCAGCAGGCCGCGACCCGGGCATCCGAGGGCAGGCCGAAGTGGGCTCGGGCGGCGGTCTCCAGGGGGGTGGACGAGAGGGTGTCGTCGGCGTCGGACTCGGTGAGGAAGCCGAAGTGGGCCTCCGTCCACTCCGCGTACCCCGCGCCGTCCGGCGGCTCCTCCCGCGACACGACGCGGTAGCCGCCGGGGGCGTCGTCGTCCCGTTTCAGCCGCACGACCTGCGGGTATCCGGAGCCGCCGCACTCCACGAGAGCGCCCGCGCGGGTCCCGTACGCCATGCACAGGGTGTTGACACCGGCCCGTACGAATCCGTCGCCGTCCGCACGGAGTTCGAGCGGCTCCGCCCGGCAGAACCACCGCACCCCGCTCCCGGGCACGGTCTCCTCGTAGCCGCTGCCCCGGGAGTCGGCCACGAGCCGGGTCTCGATCACGGGCCGTATCTCGCCCCACAGGCGGGTGTCGATCCCCGTCGGCCACAGCACCCACGCACCCGTGGCCACCAGGACGACCACAGCTCCGACACCGGGTCCCCAGACGCGTACGGACGTCACCGTGAGCTCCTCCCCGCCCGTGCGCACCGCTCGGGTCCGCCCGTTCAGACGGTCGGAGGGGGCTCGAGGTTGCCGGGGACCGCCCTTGAACGGGCGAGGGCGCGGCGCATCTCCTCGGTGAAGCGGCGGCCGGGGGGCAGGAGTTCGCCGCTGCCGAGGAGCGTGCCGACGGCGTCGCGGGTGTGGCCGTACCAGGTGGTGTGCTCCTGCTCAGCCCGGGGGTCGGGCGGGGCGGCGGCCCGTTCGGTGTGCCAGAAGTCGCAGACGCCGAGGTGGGCGTAGGTCCCCTGGAGGAGCGCGTCGAGCGGACGCGGGTCGGGGCGCCAGGGGGCGTCGTAGCGAGCCGGGGAGGGCGGGCCGTACAGCGGGACCAGGTCGAGCAGGGCGCCGAGCTGGACGTGCAGGAACTCGTGGACCAGGGTGAGCGCGAGGAGCACGGGGTCGCCGGGCGGGGAGAGGGCGACGGCGCCGTAGGCCCGGCGGGCGGCCGAACTGACCGACGTACCGCCGGGGGCGGGGTGCAGCGGCACCAGGGTGGCCAGACAGGCGGCGACGGCGCGGGCGTGCCAGGGATGACGGCGCACGAGAACCCGCCAGGCACCGTCCAGCAACCGCTGCCAGTGGCGGACCTCGTCGGCGGTCTGCGGGCCGGCGGGCAGGTGGCCGTGGACGGCGCGGAAGGGGCCCCGGTCGTCGAGCCGGACGCGAAGCACGACGCCGTCGCACTCGGCGGACAGCACCCGCGACCCGGACAGCGCGTCCGGCCCACCCCGCACCAGCTCACCGAACCAGCCGAGATCGGGCCGCCCGCCCTGCGCCGACTCGGCCAGCGCACGGGCCAGCCCCTCGTCCAGGTAGGGGTAGAGCATCGTCCGCCGCCAACGGTCCGGATCCTCGCGGTGCAACTCGGACAGCCGCCTGTACGGCTCCTCGAAGCCGGCGTCGGGGGGCAGTGCCCGACGCAGGGCCACCGCCAGCAGCATGCGTTTGCCCAACTGGCCCCGGCACAGCACAGCGACGGCGGCGGCACCGCCCCGGGCACGGGCGACGGCGTCGAAGAGGTCGGGGTCGAGGTCGTGGGAGGCGAGGGGGCTGGGGGCGGAGGGGGTGTCAGGGGGTGGACCGGCAGGCCGGAGGGAGGCTGGGTCGGACACGGGGGCTCGCTCCTCGCGGGTCGAGGCGGGCGCGGGGCACCGCCGTCATCTCGGAACCGACCGCGCGGGCGTCGTCCCGACACCGGACGCATCGGCGTCGGCTCGGTATCGGCCGCACCGCCTCGGTCTCGGCACCGGACATGCTGCCGTCGCCCGGCACCAGCCGTCCCACCCTCACCCCGGCACCGACCGCGCCGGCGCCACAAGAGCCGGGACGTCCACGCTCAGGCGACCGGCGATGTGGTCGACGAGGACCGCCAGGTCCGGGCAGTAGACCGACGGGGCCGCGAAGGGGGTGGGTGTCGCCCCGGGACGGTAGCGGTGGGCGTACAGGCCGCCGCCGCAGACCTCCGCGCGGGGGCAGGTCGTGCAGACCGGGGAGAGGCCGGCCCTGCCGCGTTGGCGGGCCCGGAACGCCTCGTGGCGGGCCGCGTCCGCGAAGGTGTGGGTGAAGACGTCCAGGCCGGTGGCCGGGGCGCCCGGGTAGGTGACCTTGAGGGAGTCGGCCTGTTCGATCGTGCCGTCGGTCTCCACGACCACCAGGTCGACCGGGGCGAGCCCGACCGACTCGCTGCGGGCGGTGCCGCCGAGCAGCAGGACCGCGATCTCCTCGAAGAGCCGGATACCGGTCCGTCGGCTCGGGGCTCCGTACCAGTGGTCGAACACCGTGCAGAGCCAGCGCGCGTACGGCACCGGCTCCTCCGGATCGGCTCCGGGTGCCGTGCGGGGCGGAGTCGTGCGGCCCGGCAGGCCCGGTGGCGGGGTGTGCCAGGTGGCGTGGGGCAGGAGCAGGTCCAGGCGGGGCGGGGCGAACTCCAGCAGCGCCTCGTACGTCTCCACCGGGTCGGCGGTCAGGTCGATCGCGCACAGTACGCCCGCGTACAGGGGGCGGTACGGGCCGTCGGCGAGCAACCTCAGCGCTCGTGCGACTCCCGCGTGGCTGCCGCGGCCGTCCGGGCGCCTGCGGTGCCTGTCGTGGCTGGCCGGGGTGCCGTCCAGGCTGACGCCGATCCGTACGCCGTACCGGGCCAGGACCGGTAACAGCGCCGGGTCCTCCGCCAGCCGCAGGCCGTTGGTCTGGAGCGTGAGCCGCAGGGCCGCCACCCCGTCCAGGGCGTCGACGAGCACCCCCAGCAGGGCCTCCAGCCGCGCCGCACCCACCAGCAGCGGCTCGCCGCCGTGCAGGATGACCTGGACCTCGGCCAGCCCATGGGCGCGGGCGTGCTCGGCGATGAGGGCGGCGGCGCGGCGGACCGTCGCCAGATCCATGGCCCGGGGACGGTCGCGCCAGCTCTGGTCGGCCGACTCGTACACGTAGCAGTAGTCGCACGCGAGATTGCAACGGCTGTGGATCTTCAGCAGGAACTGCCGGAAGGGAACCATGGTCCGGCCTCGCTGGATCAGGGGGTGCGGCTTGCGGGTGGCGGCAGCCTACCGCCTGTCAGTTACCGCCCGGGCGCCCTCCCATGACGCGGACTCATACCCCTCCGCTCACGTCGTCGGCGGCTCGATGTCCGAGTCCAGCCGTACCCCCTCCGCGATCGCCCGCGTCGTCGGGTGCTCAGGACCCAGCGTGCGCCTGGCCCGCTCCAGGGCGTCCGCGCGCAGGTCGTCCGCCTCCGTCGTGCGGTTCAGGACGCGCAGGCTCAGCGACAGGTTGGAGGTGCAGCCGATGACGTCGTAGTGGTCGGGCCCGAGGACGGGCAGCAGGCCGTCCCGTACGGCGGTCTCCAGGGCGACGGCCTCCTCGGTGCGGCCCACCGCCACCAGGTCGTTGGCGTGGTTGAGCATGCAGCTGTACGTGTACAGGTGCGACTCCCCCAGGACGGCGCGCAGTTGCTCCGTCGTACGCCCCGAGAACGCGAGCGCCTCCTCCACGCGGCCCAGCAGCCGCAGATACACCGCCATGTTGCTGGCGCAGACCAGGGTGACCGGGTGTTCCTCCCCCAGGTAGTCCTTGTAGCGGCCGAGGGCCCGCTCGGCCAGCTCCAGCGCCTGGCCGGTCTCGCCGAGCGCGGCGAAGTCGCTGGCCAGGTTGCAGGCGGCAGCGAGGGTGTCGTAGTGGTCGGCGCCATGGACCAGGAGGAGACGGTTGTAGATGTCCTGGTCGATGTCGTGGGCCTCGCCGTAGCGGCCGTCCCGGCGCAGCGCGACGGCCAGGTTCTTGCGGGCCCGCAGGGTGTCGCTGTGGCCGTCGCCGAGGATCTGCTGGTAGAGGTGGGTGGTGGTCTCCAACAGCCGTAGCGCCTCCGCCAGTTCCCCGGTCTCACGCAGGTCGCGGGCGTAGTTGTTGGCCAGGCTCAGGGTGCGCGGCTTCATGCTGCCCTGGTTCTGGCGCTGCCGTTCGTAGACCGAGCGGTGCAGTGCCAGGGCGGCCCGGCGGTCGCCGGCCAGATACTCGGACATACCGAGGTTGTTGACGTACATCAGAGTCCGCTGGTGGTCCTCGCCGAACTCGCGGCGCGCCACCTCACAGGTGTTCCGGTCCAGTTCGCGGGCCTCCTGGTAGCGGCCGAGGGCCCGCAGGTCGGCGCCGACGTTGTTGGCCGCGGCGAGGGTGGCGGGGTACTCGGCGCCCCTGGTCGCGGTGAACCTCCGCAGCACGTCGGAGTCGAGTTCGTACGCCTCCGCGAGTCTGCCCTGCGAGCGCAGTACGTTGCCCAGCTGGGTGCGGAGCTGCAGGGTGAGCACGTCGTCGGAGCCGCCGCCCGGGAAGCCCGGCCGCCCCCAGCGTTCCAGGGTGCGGGTGGCGAGGTCGTGGGCCGTGCTGTAGAGGCTGCGCTTCCACAGGTAGCGCACCGAGTCGATGATGAGTCTGCGGACGTCGGGGTTGGGGTCGGCCGAGGCGCGCGACGGTTCCAGGTGCGCCACGAGTTCGTTGTACTCGTTCCAGTCGGCGGTCGCGTCCGGGTTGCCGGGGTTGGCGTCCGCCAGTGCCCTGTGCACCACTCCGCGCAGCTCCGTCCAGCGCGGGCCGACGTCGTCCCGGATGACCGCCTGGACCAGCCGGTGCACGGTGAGGGTCTCGCTGCCCTGGTCGGTGCGGGCCAGCCCGAACCTGCTGAGGGCGCGCAGCAGTTGGGCGACGGCCATGTCGTCGCGGAGTTCGTCGCCGTCCGGGGTGAGGGCGCTGGTGACGGCACGGCTGTAGAGGAGCCGCATGGGGATCGGGTCGGGGCCGAAGAAGGAGCAGATCTCCAGCATCTCGGCGGCCGCCTGGTTGCGCTCGCGCAGCTCGGCCACCGCCAGCTTCCAGGTCATGGCGGCGGAGGTGGGGTACTCCCTGGGCGGCAGCGAGGTGTCGTCGAGGATGTCCGTGGGCCGGTCGCGGAGCCGGGCGAGGTACATCTCGACGGGCATGCTGCTCTGGCTCAGCCAGACCGCCGCCTGGCCCACCGCGAGCGGCAGGTCGCCGAGTTCGTGGGCGACCTGTTCGGCATCCTCGACGGCGAGCAGCGGGCTGAACCTGTTGAGGAGTTCGACGCTCTCCGCGCGGGTGAACACCTCCACCTCGGCCCGGCCCACGCTGTTGACCCAGGCCCGGTCGCGGGAGGTGACGAGCACATGCCCGCCGGGCGGCCCCTCGGGCAGCAGGCCCTCCAACTCGTTGGGGCTGCCCGCGTTGTCGTACACCAGGAGCCAGCGTTTGTACGGCCGTCCCTGCCCGAGCGCGCGCAGCACGGCCTCGGCGGTGCTGCCCACGTCCTCGCCCCCCTCCAGGTCGAGGTAGGGGGCGAGGTCGGCGAGGGCGGAGCGGATGTAGCCGGGCTGGGCGGCGTCGATCCACCAGACCACGTCGTAGGCGGACTTGTAGCGGTGGGCGTACTCCAGGGCGGTCTGGGTCTTGCCCATGCCGCCGAGGCCGTACAGCACCTGACTGGGTACGGCCGCCGCGGGGCCGGTGGTGAAGTGGTCGCGAAGCCGCTCCAGGAGCGGGCCGCGTCCGGTGAAGGTGAGGTTGCGGGAGGGCAGGCGCTGGGCCCCGGGTACCGAGCCGGGGAAGCTGGGCAGGGTGGTGCCGGCGGCCGGGGTCGAGCCGTCCGGGAGCCGACGGCCCGGGGGCACTCCGAACACGGTGACGAGCTGGTCGAAGGCCTCGGCCGGGCCGCTGCGGCCGAGGTCGGCGGCCGTGCTGTCGAGGTAGGCCTCGGCGGCGGCCGGTTCGAGGTCCGGAAGGCGGACCGCGAGCATGCCGGGGCCGTCGGCCGTCTCGTGCCCGGCGAGCTGGAAGCGGATCGCGGCGGCCCGGGGCTGGGCCGCGTACTCGGGGGACAGCAGGGCCAGCAGCCGGCCCTGGCCGCCCAGGGTGCCGGCCACCTCGGGGAGCACGCCGCCGACCGGGCCGACGGTGCTGTGCAGCGAGACCTGGTAGCCGACCGACTCCAGGGCCTCCGCCGCCCACTCGGCCCACATGCGGCCGAGCGGTGCGTAGCTGACGTAGATCTGGGTGGGCAGGGTGCGGGGGACGCGCAGATAGGCGGTGCGCAGTTCGGCGCGCCGCTCCGGGGGCAGCGGGGCGAGACGGCGGACCTGCCCCTCCGATATCCATTCGGTGAGCCGCTCGAAGGCGGTGAGCAGCGAGCGTTCCTGGCGCGGCCGGTCGGCGATCGTGGCGGGTATCTCCTCGTAGGCGTAGAACGCCTTGTACGGGATCTCGATCTCGCCCCAGTAGCGGGCGTGCTCCTCCTCGCCCAGCCAGGACAGGAAGGGGGCGAACTCGGTGCGGCTGAAGTCCCGTCCCGCCTCCAGCCGTTCGGTCTCGGCCTCCTCGACCCGCATGGGGACCGGCAGCACCCTGATGGGCCGGGGCGCGGTGCGCTGTACGGCGGCTGCCGCGTCCACGCCGCCCCGGATGCTCTGGACGCTCATGGTGAAGCAGTCGACGAGGATGTCGGGGAGCAGGATCGTGCAGATGCCGGAGGTGTCGCTGACGCCGGTCCGGCTGTCGATCAGTACGTAGTCGTAGGAGGAGATCATCTCCTCGCGCAGGGCCTGGAGGAAGTGCCCGCCGCCGCGCTGGTCGTAGAAGGTGTGCCAGTTGAAGCTGGTGACGGCGGCGGAGTAGGCGGCCGACTGGCGTCCGGCGGGCACGAAGTCGAGCCGGCCGCCGGAGGGCAGCTCCAGGAGCAGTCCGATGGTGTACGGCGACAGGTCGGCGGCGGCCCGCAGCCAGTCGTCGGCCTCGGCGGTGGCGGTGGCGGCCGTGCGTGGCTGCTCCGGACCGCCACCCCCGGCGGCCGTCGCGCGTACCGCGGGCTCCTGGGGGCTCAGCACGGTCCGTACGTACGACTGCACCATGTTGATCAGACCGTTGGAGGAGCGCAGCTCGGGGTCGACCAGCAGCGGGTGCAGATAGCGGTGCAGGCCGGGGGCCTCCAGGTCCCAGTCGACCAGCAGGACCCGGTGGCCGGCGCTGGCGAGGATCCAGCCGACGTTGGCCAGCGCCATGGTGCGGCCGGTGCCGCCCTTGTACGAGTAGAACGTGACGATCTTGCCCGGTCCGGTAGGCCTGGTGGTCATCGTCCTAGTGGTCATCGTCGTGTGTCCTTAGTAGCGAGGCGCGGGCGGTCCGCCGGGCTCCTCGGGGTCGTGGGAGTCGTGGGGGTCGTGTCCGCCGAAGTCCCGGGGCGGCTCCTGCGGAGCCGAGGGCGCCGGGCCCGGGATGGTGAGGCCGTGCAGCGGCGGCGGGGGCGGGCCCACCGGGAGCCGGTAGGGGGTGGTGCTCTCCATCTCCATCAGCCGGTTCTGCGCCACCGTCAGCATCACGGCGAGCCGGTCGTCGAACTCCTCCGCGTCCACACGCACCCGGAACAGCGGGTCGTGCGGATCGTTGCGCCGACGCCAGTTGCGCCACAGCACCTGGCTCAGGTCCCGCCAGATCACCTCGCCGACGGACTCCTCGTCGGCGTCGTGGCAGGGCACAAGGACGCCGGTGGCCGGGCGGTACTGGCCGTCGTACTCGGCGAGCACGTCCCGGTAGGCCTCGGAGCGCACGGCCCACGGGTCGACCAGCAGGATGCTCGTCTGGTTGTTCACCATCGTCTCGTCGAGGCGCCCGCTCAGACCGGCGTCGACGACCTCGATGTTGCTGGTGTAGCCCTCCTCCACGATCACCTTCTGCGCCCGGTGGGCGACCGTGGGGTACTTGGGCGGGTGGTACGGGGTCCACTCGCGCGGGGATCTGCCGTAGTACTCGGGCCGCTGCCGCCCCTCCGGCAGCGGGTCGGCGACCCCGGCGGCCAGGAAGACCTGGACGTGCCCGGTGCCGGGCTCCGCGGGCCGCTGCTGCTCGGCCACCGGGAACACCCCACGCACCTCGCTCAGGTCGAGGCCGGCGGTGAGCGGCAGCCGGAAGCGGTCCGCGGCCACCCGCACCCGGGCGGCGACCTTCTCGACGACCGCCCGATACACCGGCCCCGTCGGGTCGGTGCGCAGGATGTGCATCAGCCCGTGGGTGGCGTAGTCCTGCCCCATCCCGGCCTCGTTGTACTGATAACGGGCGATCCCGTCGGGCAGCTCGCCCTCCATGGGAGCCCACAGCACCGGTACCAGGGCCGGCACGTCGATCTCGGTCTCCTGCCGGTACTTGTCCAGCCGCTCCCGGAACGCCGTCCACTCCTTGCCGCAGTACTCGCTGCTCAGATAGGAGGGGGAGTACAGCGCGACGAACGCGCGGCAGTGCCCGACGGCGCCGCCGAGCACCCGCGCCCAGTCCGCGCCGAGGCCGAGGCGCTCGACGTCCCGGAACGGCGGCTGTGCGGACGGATCGGCGCCGATGCGGCGCAGCTCCAGCGCGAGATCGTCGTAGAACCGCTTCACGAACTCGTCGCGATCGTCCTTCCGCGCATAGCTGAGGAAGAAGTACGGCTCCTGAACCAAAGCGCCCCCCGATACCTCCCGGGCCGACTTGACGGCATGCCGCCTGTATGCCGGTGCACGTCCGGGTCATGGTCATACCCAGAGCGGTACCGGCTCAAGCTGCCCGACCCGATCTCGAATGCCGGTCCGATGTCAGATCGAGGATTCGAAGGCCGCGTACGGCACCCCGACCGGATTGACCGCCTCTTCGGCCACGCGCCGCAACATCGCTCCCAGCGCGTTGTCCGGCAGCTTTTCGAGCAGTTCGTCCAGCGCGTCCATGCTCAGGTCTGTGACATCGAGCAGACATGAGTCGATCCGGGCGCTAGCGTCCATCGGCATCCTTCGCACATACGCGTGCGCTGTCAGGTCCGTGGCACGCGAAACCTGTCGCAGCGTATAGGGACTGGGACGCCTGATCCAGAACAACAACCCACTCCGTAACCTCCGCACAGCCTTTCGTAGCCGACGCCGCCCCCCGGGGTCACCCCCGGGATGGGGCACACTGGACGTTTGACCGTACGGAAGGGATGTGTACGTACGTGAATGGTCCACTCATCGTCCAGTCGGACAAGACCCTGCTCCTTGAGGTCGACCACGAGCAGGCGGGCGAATGCCGTCGGGCCATCGCGCCGTTCGCGGAGCTGGAGCGGGCGCCGGAGCACATCCACACCTACCGGGTCACCCCGTTGGGCCTGTGGAACGCGCGGGCGGCGGGGCACGACGCCGAGCAGGTCGTCGACGCGCTCGTGCAGTACAGCCGCTATCCCGTGCCGCACGCGCTGCTCGTCGACATCGCCGAGACGATGGACCGCTACGGCCGTCTCACCCTCTCCAAGCACCCGGCGCACGGCCTGGTCCTGACGACCACGGACCGCCCGATCCTGGAGGAGATCCTCCGCTCGAAGCGGATCACCCCGCTCGTCGGCGCCCGCCTGGACCCGGACACCGTGGCCGTGCACCCCTCCGAGCGCGGGCAGATCAAGCAGGTGCTGCTGAAGCTGGGCTGGCCGGCCGAGGACCTCGCCGGGTACGTCGACGGCGAGGCGCACCCGATCGAGCTGGCCGAGGACGGCTGGGCGCTGCGCCCGTACCAGCAGCAGGCCGTGGAGAACTTCTGGCACGGCGGCAGCGGGGTGGTCGTACTCCCCTGTGGCGCGGGAAAGACCCTGGTAGGAGCCGGTTCGATGGCTCAAGCCAAGGCCACGACCCTGATCCTCGTCACGAACACGGTCTCGGCCCGGCAGTGGAAGCACGAGCTGGTGAAGCGGACGTCGCTGACCGAGGAGGAGATCGGCGAGTACAGCGGCACGAAGAAGGAGATCCGCCCGGTCACGATCGCGACGTACCAGGTACTGACGACCCGCCGGAAGGGCGTCTACCCGCACCTGGAGCTGTTCGACTCCCGCGACTGGGGCCTGATCGTGTACGACGAGGTGCACCTGCTGCCGGCCCCGGTCTTCAAGTTCACGGCGGACCTGCAGGCAAGGCGACGCCTCGGCCTCACGGCGACCCTCGTCCGCGAGGACGGCCGCGAGTCGGACGTGTTCTCCCTCATCGGCCCGAAGCGGTTCGACGCGCCGTGGAAGGAGATCGAGGCGCAGGGCTACATCGCGCCGGCGGACTGCGTAGAGGTGCGGGTGAACCTCACCGAGTCGGAACGACTGGCGTACGCCACCGCCGAGACGGAGGAGAAGTACCGCTTCTGTGCGACCACCGCGACCAAGCGCAAGGTCACGGAGGCGATCGTGCGCCGCTTCGCCGGGCAGCAGATCCTCGTCATCGGCCAGTACATCGACCAACTGGACGAACTGGGCGAGCACTTGAACGCGCCCGTCATCAAGGGCGAGACCCCGAACTCACAGCGCGAGAAGCTCTTCGAGGCGTTCCGGCAGGGCGAGATCAGCGTGCTGGTGGTGTCGAAGGTCGCGAACTTCTCGATCGACCTGCCGGAGGCGACGGTCGCCATCCAGGTCTCGGGCACGTTCGGTTCACGCCAGGAGGAGGCCCAGCGCCTGGGCCGGGTACTGCGCCCGAAGGCCGACGGCCACAAGGCGCACTTCTACTCGGTGGTAGCCCGGGACACCATCGACCAGGACTTCGCGGCACACCGCCAGCGGTTCCTGGCGGAGCAGGGGTACGCGTACCGGATCGTGGACGCGGACGAGTTGTTGGCTTCGGACGAGAGCTGACGGAGGCTGGGGCTGTTCGGGAGGCTGATGGCGGCGCCGCTCACCTGCGGCGCACGCCCGCCTCCTCCCCGTATTCGCCGAGGAGTACGACGCTCAGGGCGGCGCCGGTGAACACCTTGACGGCGCGGAGGGCGCCGCCGAGGCGGTGGCTGTGGCCGCCCTTGACGGCGGTGGCGCCGGGGCGACGGGAGGACACGGACGCGGGGGTGAAGGTTGCTGCGCTCATGTATCCATGGTTGCCGCCGGGGCTTGCGATGCCATCGGTCTGCGGGGCGAACCTCCGTCGTATCGGCGTACGACTTCGGGTGGACGTCTCCTCTATAGGAAGGTGGAGCCCGCCCCCTAGGGGACTACGGACGACGTAGCCAGGGGCGAGCGTGCTGCGGGCGTCGAAATTGATTGGCGTCCGCCTCATCCCCTCCCCTAGGATCTCCGCTCTTGCCCGCCTCCCGCTCACGGAGTGCCGCCGCCCGGACGGAAACCGGTCGGCTCTCGACGTCACACCCCAGCAGCAGAAGCAGATGCGCAGCAGGTATCCGGAGGCACCCCCTTGTCCAGCCCCATCCCCATGCCCACGTCCGACGACCCCCTCGGCCGCGAACGCTCCCACCTCGCCGCCTCCCGAGGCGCCCTCCGGGCCATGCGTGAGGACGCGGAGGCCCTCGACATCAAGGACGTCACCGCGAACTGGGTCAACGCGGCGGTCCTCTCCCGCCAGATCGAGGAGCGGATCAAGGCCCTCGCCGACCTGAGCCACACCCCGCTGTTCTTCGGCCGCCTCGACTACCTGCACGCTCCCGGCGCCGAGCAGGCCGAGGGTGCGGAGGGGGAACGGTTCTACATCGGTCGCCGGCACGTCCACGACGCCGACGGCGACCCCATGGTCATCGACTGGCGTGCCCCGGTGTCCCAGCCGTTCTACCGGGCGTCCAAGAACGCCCCGATGGACATCGGGCTGCGCCGCCGATTCGGCTACACCGGCGGCGACCTCACGGCCTACGAGGACGAGCACCTCTCCGACCCCGCCGAGGCCGCGGCCACCAGCAAGCTGCTCCAGCAGGAGATCGAGCGCCCGCGCGTGGGCCCGATGCGCGACATCGTGGCGACCATCCAGCCCGAACAGGACGAGATCGTACGCAGCGGGCTGAGCGGCTCGGTGTGCGTGCAAGGGGGTCCGGGTACCGGAAAGACGGCGGTAGGCCTCCACCGGGTCGCCTACCTCCTCTACGCCCACCGCGAGCGACTGGCCCGTACCGGCACCCTGGTCATCGGCCCGAACAGCTCCTTCCTCCACTACATCGAGCAAGTGCTGCCCGCCCTGGGCGAGTTGGAGGTCAAGCAGGCGACGGTCGACGACCTGGTGGCCCACGTGGAGGTGCGCGGCACGGACGACGCGCCGGCGGCGGTCATCAAGGGCGACGCGAGGATGGCGGAGGTTCTCCGCAGGGCGGTGTACTCCCACGTGAGCCTGCCGACGGAACCCGTGGTCGTGGTACGGGGCTCACGCCGCTGGCGAGTCCCGGCGTACGAACTCGAAGTCATCGTCCGGGAGTTGCTGGACCGGGGCATCCGGTACGGCGCCGCCCGCGAGGCCCTGCCGCAACGCATCGCGCACGCGGTACTCGTACAGATGGAACGGTCGGGCGAGGCACCCGACGACCGCGTCCAGGACGCCGTGGCCCGCAACACGGCGGTGAAGGCGGCGGTGAAGACGCTCTGGCCGCCGGTCGACCCCGCGAAACTGGTCCTGCGCCTCCTGACGGACGCCGATTTCCTGGCCGTCCACGCGGCCGGGATCCTCGACGAGGACGAGCAGAAGGAGATCCTCTGGGCGAAGCCGGTTCGGTCGGTGAAGTCGGCCAAGTGGTCAGCCGCGGACGCCGTGTTGATCGACGAGACGACCGACCTGGTCCAGCGCACGCACTCGCTCGGGCATGTCGTCCTGGACGAGGCGCAGGACCTCTCGCCGATGCAGTACCGGGCGGTGGGCCGCCGCTGCACGACGGGCTCGGCGACGGTCCTCGGCGACCTCGCACAGGGCACCACGCCCTGGGCGACGAGGAGTTGGGAGGAGGCGCTCGGTCACCTGGGCAAGGGTGACGCGCTGGTGGAGGAGCTGACGGCAGGCTTCCGCGTCCCGACGGACGTGATCACGTACGCCTCCCGCCTCCTCCCGCACATCGCACCGGGTCTGACCCCGGTGGCGTCGGTCCGCGAGAACCCGGGGTTCTTCGAGGTAAGGGAGATCAGCGATACGCCCGAAGTGGTGAGCGCCTGCGAGGAGTTGCTCCGCAACGAGGGCTCGACGGGCCTGATCGCGGCGGACGCGCGGATCGCGGCGCTGGCGGAGGCGTTGGGGGAGGCGGGCATCGGATACCTGTCCCCGGGCGAGGAGACAACGCAGGAAACCCGACTGACCCTGGTCCCGGCGTCGTTGGCGAAGGGCCTGGAGTACGACTACGTGGTCCTGGACGAGCCCCGGGCGGTGGTGGACGGCGAGCCCGACGAACGCACGGGCCTGCGGCGGCTGTACGTGGGGCTGACGCGGGCGGTCTCGGGGTTGATCGTGACGCATGCGGCTGCGCTGCCACCACAGCTGGCCTAGCAACCGCACGTTCTTTCACGCTTCAACCAAGCCGCCCCGCTCACCGGGCCGTTGGCGCGAAGTCGTATCCCAAAAGGGGTATATTATCCCTATATAGCGGCAATTGCGGGGTTGATGGCAATGGATCCGATCGCAGCATCGGCGGCCACGGCCTTGGTAGGGGCGATGACCAGCGAGGCCTGGCAGCAGATCCGGGCGGCCTTCGTCGACTGGTGGCGTCGCGTCCGCCCCGACGACGCCGACCGCGTGAACACGGAGCTGGACGAGTCCCAGCGCCGCCTGGACGAGGACCGGACGACGGAGGCGGCGCTGGTCTCCGCCTGGCAGGACCGGCTGGAATCGCTGCTCGGCGAGAACCGCGCGCTGGCGGACCAGCTGAGCCACTTGGCCGAGATGGCCGAGCAGGCCAAGCGGGACAGCCCACGCGTGCGCAACGAGACCGGCGACCGCAGCGGGACCCTGGAGCAGCACGCCGAGGCGTCCGGACAGGGCCGGGTCTACCAGGCCGGGCGCGATCAGCACATCCACGAGCCATGACTCCCCCCGGCGGATCCCCACACGGCCTCGGGGGCGGACCCCCCGTCCGAAGCGAGGAGATCCCGCCGGGTGAGGAGATCCGCCTCCAGGCGAACGCCTCTGACCGGGCCAGGATCTACCAGGCCCGGCGGGACATAGTCGTCGCCGAACGGGACCTGCACCTGCACTATGAGGACGGTGTCAGCTCGGCCCACAAGGTGCTCACCGCCTCGGCGTCCGAGGAGTGCCCGTATCCCGGTCTGGCCGCGTTCGGCACCGACCAGGCGCAGTGGTTCTTCGGGCGGGACGCACTGGTGGCCAAGCTGCTGGTCCGCCTCGACGCCTGCCTCGCGGTGGGCGGCGCGCTGGTCGTCGTCGCCCCTTCCGGAGCGGGGAAGTCCTCACTGCTCAGGGCGGGTCTGCTGGCCGAGTTGAAGCGAGGCTCACTGCCCGGTTCCGCGCAGTGGCCACAAGTGTGGCTGACACCGACCTCCCAGCCGATGGCGGCGCTGCGCGGCCACCTGTGGGAGATCATGGGCAGTGGCCCGGACGGCTCTCCCGTCCTGCATACGGACGCACTGCGCCGCACCCTCGCGCGGGGCCCCATGGAACGCCGCGTGATCGTGATCGTCGACCAGTTGGAGGAACTGTTCACACTCTGCCCCGACAAGGAGGAGCGGCGGGACTTCCTGGACGCGGTCCTCGGCATCGCTGACCCGGGCCCGGACGGCGAATCCCCGCTCGGTCTGGTCGTCTTCGGCCTGCGCTCGGACTTCTACTCCCAGTGCACCGCCCATCCCGGCCTCCTGGACGCCGTGGAACGCAACCAGGTGGTCGTGGGACCGCTGTCCCAGAAGGGGGTACGGGAGGCGATCCTGTACCCCGCCCGCAGGGTCGGACTGGACGTCGAACCGGGGCTGGTACAGGTCCTGCTGCGCGACCTGGGCACAACGGAGAGCGGAGCCCACGGCACCGGCGCCTACGAGATCGGGCGGCTCCCCCTGCTGGCCCACGCGCTGCGGGCCACCTGGCTGCGCCGCGCCGGCCATGTCCTCACCGTCGACGGCTATGAGGCGACCGGCGGCATCGCGAACAGCGTGACGGCCGAGGCGGACCGCTGGTTCGACCGGCTGGAACCGCCGGCGCGGGAGACCGCGCGGTCCGTGTTCCTGCGCCTGGTCAAGTTCGGTGAGCGGGGCGCCAGGGACACCCGGTGCCCGGTGCCCTACGACGAACTGCTGAGCCACTGCGCGCGCCCGGAGGAGGCCGCCCAGGTGGTCGAGAAGTTCACCCGGGGCCGACTGCTGACCCGCGAACAGGACACGGTCACCATCACCCACGAGGTTCTCCTCCGGGCCTGGCCACGCCTGCAGCACTGGATCAGCGACCACCGCGACGACTACCTGACCCGGCAACGGCTGGAGGACGCGGCGGCCGCATGGCAGGAGGCCGGTCGGGACACCGGGATGCTCTACCGGGGCGCCCGCCTGGAGGAGGCCGGCGCCCTGGCCGCGGGAGACGGCGGGGACGACAACGGGGAGCGGGGCGGGCTGGGTTCGGTGGCGTCGGAGTTCCTGGCTGTCTCGGTACGGCAATGGAAGCGCAGTCGGCGGATACGGCACGGGGTGATCGCCTGCCTGAGTGTGCTGGCGGTGCTCGCCGCGCTGTCGGCCGTAGTCGCCGTCCTGCAGAGCGGCGCGGCGGATCGCGAGCGCGACACCAAGATCCTTGGCGAGATCAGGCGCAACGCGATCGAGTCGCGCACCACAAACCCTTCGCTCGCCGCCCAACTGGACCTGGTGGCGCACGGCATCAAACCCGATGATTCGACCGAGGTCGACCTGCTCAGCGCCCAGAACCTGCCACTGTCCACGGTGCTGACCGGCCACCGGAGCGAGGTGAACGTCGTGGACTTCAGCCCGGACGGGCGCGTGCTGGCGAGCGCGGACGACAACGGCGTGATCCGGTTGTGGAACACCGCTCGCCAGGGCCACACCGCCGCACTGGGCGATCCTCTGCAGGGTTTCAAGAAGAAGAAGGTGTTCGGGCTTGTCTTCAGCCCTCGCGGGCACTTCCTGGCCGCAGGGGGCGATGCCAACACCATCCGCCTCTGGGACGTCCACGACCCCCGCCACCCCACGGACCTCGGTAGCCCGGTAAAGGTGGGCGGTGGCGGAGTGAACCAGCTCGCGATCAGTCCCGATGGACACACTCTGGCGGCGGGGGGCGTAGACGGCCGTATCCGTATGTGGGACGTCACGGAACCCCGGGCCCCGAAGCCCCTGCCAACGCCGTTGACCGGCGCCGATACCGACTATGGGGTATTTGGTGTCGCGTTCAGCCCGGACAACAGGCTGCTGGCGTCCGCCGGGACCGACGGATCGGTGCGGCTGTGGCGGGTGTCGGACCCGAGGCATCCGTCGGCTGTCCGCCGACTACCGGACCGTATCTCCTCGTCCGGAATCCCCATGAGTGCCAACTGGGTCGATTTCAGCGCGGACAGTCGGACGTTGGCCGCGGCCGGCGAGGACTCCACAGCCCACCTGTGGGATGTGACGAATCCTGATAAGCCATCACCAATCAACCCTCTTTACGCCAACGACGTCGTCGATTCGGTGGCGTTCTCCCCAAGCCGCGACCTCATGGTCTACGGCGGCGACGACGCCTCCATCTGGCTCGCCACCGTGAAGTCCCCCCAAACCGCCCAGAACATCACTCCAGCCCTGAAGGGTCACACCGGACATGTGCTGGCACTTGCCTTCGACCCCACGGGCACCAGGATGGCCAGCGCCGGCGCGGACCACACCGTCAGGCTGTGGACGATCCCGCGCACGCTCCTCACTGGACACAGTGATTTCGTGTCGACACTGGCCCTGAGCCAGGACGGACATCTCCTGGCCTCGGTCGGAGGGGACAACACCGCACGCCTCTGGGACGTCAGCGCCCAGGACGATCCCCGCCGCCTGAACGGGTCGATCCCCGGCGTCATGCCGTACGCCGGCGCCATCGCCTTCGAACCCGGCGGAAAAGTGCTCGCCGTCGTGACCAAACACGAGGTGCAGTTGTGGGACGTCACCAATCCGAACACGCCCCGCCGTCTGGGAAGTGCTCCCCGCGCCAAGAGCGACTTCCTGAGCGTGGCGTTCACCACCGACGGGAACACCTTGGTCGGCGGCAAACGCAACGGAAAAGTCACCCTATGGAACGTCTCGGATACGTCGGAGCCGAAGGCCGTCACCGACCTGAAGACGGGCGCGGGCAATGGGATAGTGCGGGTGGCCGTCAGCCCGGACGGCCACACACTCGCCGCCGCTTCAGCCGCCGGCAGTGCACGGCTCTGGGACATCCGCGATCCCGCCCGCGCCAAGGCACTGGGCGGACTCCTGAAGGTCAGCCAGGAATCGCTGGGTTCGGTCACGTTCTCCCCGGACAGCCGCACACTCGCGACATCCGGCGAGGACACCAAGATCCGGTTGTGGGACCTCGCCGATCCCGCTCGGCCCAGGCAACTCGGCAAGAACCTGACGAATCACACCGGAGCCGTCAACGATCTGGCCTTCACCCGGGACGGCCGCAGCCTGATCAGCAGCGGGACTTCGGACCAGACGATCCGGCTGTGGGACATCCCCCAGGACCCGGCGCACGCGCGGCCCCACGGAGGACCGGTGACCGGGCTTCTCAACTACGTCAACGCGATCGTGCTCTCGCCCGACGGCCGTGTCCTCTTCAGCGCGAACGGCGACTTCACCATTCGCGCCCTGCCCCTGACCGCGGAGAAGGCCATTGACTACATCTGCCGGGCCACCGGAAACCTGCTGACGCCCGAGCTGTGGCGGATGTACGTCCCGCTTCTCCCCTACGATCCTCCCTGCACCGAAAACTGACGCCCCCTCACCCCCGACCCAGAACCCCTCGCCACTCCCCCACGGCCCCCGCCGAAACCGGTTCTCCCCAGCCCCCCGGCCGAGCAGCCCCGCCGATGTGGAACGCATCGATCCCGGCACTCCGAAGCTCAGCCACATGTTCGAGTCGCAGCCCTCCCCCCACCAGAATCGTCTGCTCGTACCCCGGCTCCCCGCCCCGCCGAGCCTCCGCCAGCAGGGTCGGCAGCCCGTCGTCCACTCCCGTCGCCGACCCGGCCGTGAGGTAGGTGTCCAGGCCGGGCATCCCGTACAGCTGCTTGCGCAGGGCGTCCCGGTCGGCGGCCCGGTCGATCGCGCGGTGGAAGGTCCAGCGGCAGCCGTCCAGCGCACCCACCACCCGCTCCACCGCGTCCAGATCCACATCCCCGTCCGCGCCCAGGAACCCGAGCACGAACTCCTCGGCCCCGGCCGCCCGCAGTTCCCCGGCCAAGCCCACCAGCCGGCCGACATCCCCGGCGTCGAACCCGTCCGCCAACCGCAGCATCACCCGCAACGGAATGTCGACAGCCGCCCGGATCTCCGCGAAGGCCGCGACCGTCGGGGTGAGCCCGTCGGCCGCCATGTCGGTCACCAGTTCCAGCCGGTCCGCACCTCCGGCCTGGGCGGCGACGGCGTCCTCGACACCGAGGGCGATCACCTCCAGGACTGCACGCTGGCCCATCGGACCCCTTCCCTTGGTCGCCCTTGGAGCACTACAGGTCTAGTCCAATCCAAGCGTACGCCCATGAGGTCCGCCCCCGTCCCTCACCCCCCGAACATGTTCAGCTCCCCCGCCTCCACCCCCACCAGTTCGAACTCCCCCGCACCCACCACCGACACCGACCGCCCCGCATACAGCCGTACGAGCGCCGCCGCACTCCCGATGAACCGCCCCGGCGTCCGCACCCCGGACACATCCCCCAACCGCAGCGGCTCGTCCAGCTCATCGACATCGGCATGCAGCGGCACCAGCCCACGCTCCCGGCTCAGCCGCGCGAGCAGCGGCAGCGCGTACGCCAGCCCGGGCCCCTCGTACGCCCCCGGCTCACCAAGAGCCTCCCGTACGTCACCGGCGTGCACCCACTCCCCCAGCGCGGCCCCGTCCAGCCGCCCGCCGGCCCTGGCGATCGCATCCCCCGCCTCGCCCATCACCCGCTCCAGCTCGTCCACGACCTGCGCGTTCGTCCAGTCGCCCCGCTCGGCGATGTCCCGGGCATTCGACTCGGGCGAGAAGGCCCCCTTCTCCAGCCGCCCCTCCACCACCCTCAGCAGCACGGCCGAACAGTGCGCGAGCACATCCCGCACGGTCCACTCCGGGCACCCGGAGGTCACGATCCCGAAGTCGGCCTCGGACCGGGTCCGCAGCAGCGGTATCAGCGCGTCGCGCTCGACGATCAGGAGCCGCCCGGGCAGCTCGGGGTCACGTACGTCACGTACATCGGCAGAAGACGTCATGCCTCCCACGCTAGGGGCGGAAGCGGCCGACCGGGAGAATGCCCCCATGCCCGATCAAGCCGATCCAGACACCCTCGGCGCCCTCGACAGCCTTCGCACCCGCTGGGCCCAAGCCCTGAAATCAGCCCAAGCCACCACCCCCCACCGACCCCCCGCCGACCCGACCCCCTACGCCGACAACCTCCTCACCCGCTACCAGGAACCCCAGCGCCGCTACCACACCCTCACCCACCTCACCGCGGTCCTGGACCACATCGACGTCCTGGAGCAGGCCGAAGCCGGGTACGCCCCCGACCCCGCCCTGGTCCGCCTCGCCGCCTGGTTCCACGACGCCGTGTACGCCCCCGACCGCTCCGAGAACGAGGAGCGCTCCGCCCGGCTCGCCGAGCGCGCGCTCCCCGAGGCCGGTGTCTCGGCGGCGGACACGGCCGAGGTGGCCCGTCTGGTCCGCCTGACCGTCACCCACGCCCCGGCGTCCGACGACCACAACGGCCAGGTCCTGTGCGACGCGGACCTCGCGATCCTGGCCGCGCCGCAGGAGACGTACACCGCCTACACGGCCGCCGTCCGCGAGGAGTACGGCTTCGTCCCGGAGGACGCCTTCCGGGAGGGGCGGGCCGCGGTACTGCGCCAACTCCTCGCCCTGCCACGGCTGTTCCGGACGCCGTACGGAGCGCAGGTGTGGGAGGAGGCGGCGCGGGCCAACGTCGCGGCGGAGCTGGGACGGCTCGAAGCCGCACCCGGGCCGCTTTAGTCCCGTTTAATTCCGTGTCCGTGCTCCCACCCGACCACCTATCCTCACCGCATGCTGAGCACGGGTGGAAACGAAGTGAACGAGGCGGTCGCGGGCCTGGTGGCGCTGCTGCGACCGGCGTTGGACCAGGACTGGGCGGAGATCAACGCCGGGCCGCTGGAGTGGAGTTGCCGGCAGACGGCCGAGCACGTCTCCAGTGATCTCATCGCGTACGCCGGGCAGTTGGCGGGGCAGGCGAAGAGCACGTACGTGCCCTTCGACATCACCATCGACGGCCAGGGCGGAATGGACCCCGCCGACAACGCGGGCATCCTCGACGTCCTCACCACGACCGGCGCCCTGCTCAGCGCCGCCATCCGCACCGCGCCCCGCGACGCGCGCGGCTTCCACCCGTACCCCTTCCGCAGCGCGAACCGCGAGGGCTTCGCCGCGATGGGCATCGCCGAGGTGCTGCTGCACGCCCACGACATGGCCGAGGGACTCGGGCTGTCGTACGAACCGCCCGCGCATCTGGCCGAGTTCGTCCTCACCCGGATCTTCCCGGACGTCCGGCCGGGCCCCGACCACTGGCGGAACCTGCTCTGGGCGACCGGCCGCGCCGACCTCCCCGGCCGCGCCCGACTCACCGAGTGGCACTGGACGAACAACCACGTCCTCGACACCGAACGTCTCCGCCTGGAGGGCGTCACCCCGGCCGCCGCAACCGACCTGAGCGCGGGCGGCACCGGCGGCTTCGACTGGATCGACGGCGGCCCCTTCGACGGCACCCGCGAGGCCGCCGGGATGGTGGTCAAGTCGTACGAAGCGGGCATACACCGACCGGAGTTCGGCCTGTACGTCCTCGTACGCCGCGAGGACGACCGCGCGGTCGGCGGCATCGGCTTCCACGGCGTCCCCGACGAGGACGGCAAGGCCGAGGTCGGCTACGACCTCGCGGAAGCAGCCCGCGGCAACGGCTACGCCACGGAGGCGCTGCACGCGCTGAAGGAGTGGGCACTGGCGCGGGGCGACGTACGGTCCCTGTTCGCAACCATCGAACCGGCGAACACCCCCTCCCAGGCCGTGATCGCCCGCGCCGGATTCGTGAAGGTCAGCGAGGAACTCGACGAAGAGGGGCTCCAGGCCTACGAGTTGCGCGGCTGACGACCCGGCCGGCCCCGCTAACGCGACGTGCCCGGCGCCTTCCGTCTGCGCAACCCCGCCCCGTGCAGCAGCCGTACGACCTCACGGCTGCTGACCTCCACCGCCCCGGCCGCCACCACATCCCCGTACCGATGCGACGGAATGTCGTAGTGATCGCGCTCGAAGGCCCGCCGCGGCACCCCCAACTCATCGGCGAACGCGTGCAGTTCGTCGTACGAGACGTCGCTCACGAGGTGCGACCAGAGACGCCCGTGCCCCGGCCAGACCGGCGGATCTATGTACACGGTCACGACGAGGCGAACCCATCGTCGGCCGCGCCCGCAGCGCCCAACGAGCCCAGCGCCGCCACCCTCACCCCCGCCTTGTGGCACACCCACTGCGGGTCGGGGCCCAACTCTGGCTCCACCTCCAGGGCGTGTGGATCGCCGCCGCCGCAGACCGGGCACAGGGGCCAGCGGCCGTAGCTCTCCAGGAGCGCGTCCTGGACGTCCTGGGCGACCAGGCCCGCCACGTACCCGGAACCCTCCGGCCACTGCTCGACCCACCAGCGGCGCTCCACCACCGACGCCTCAACCATCGACACGACGTCCGGCTCGGCGACCTCGCCCGCGGCCAGGTCTGCGAGGACGAGTGCGCGGGCCGTGTGCAGCGCCTGCTCCAAAGGGGTGATGGGGGTCATGCACCCATTGTGCGCACTCTTGACCGTACGTCCGAATGGAAAATATCTTTCATCATGTGACCCAAGACGTGAAGGAAATTTTCGGATCAGCGGCCGCCGTGCCCGGTGGACTCGGTGTCACCCCACCCGCGCCCGCCGCCCTCGCCGCCAAGGTGCGGACGCTGGCGCCCTCGATGACCCGCTCCATGCAGCGCGTCGCCGAGGCGGTCGCCGCCGATCCGGCCGGCTGCGCGGCCCTCACGGTCACCGGCCTCGCCGAACTCACCGGCACGAGCGAGGCGACCGTCGTCCGTACGGCGCGGCTGCTCGGCTACCCCGGGTACCGCGATTTGCGGCTCGCGCTCGCCGGGCTCGCCGCCCAGCAGCAATCGGGGCGCTCCCCCGCCGTGACCGCCGACATCGCCGTCGACGACCCGCTCGCCGACGTAGTGGCGAAACTGGCGTACGACGAGCAGCAGACCCTCGCCGACACGGCCGCCGGGCTCGATGTCGTCCAGCTGTCGGCCGCCGTCAGCGCGCTCGCCGCCGCCCGTCGCATCGACATCTACGGTGTCGGCGCCTCCGGTCTGGTCGCCCAGGACCTCACCCAGAAGCTGCTGCGTATAGGGCTGATAGCGCACGCCCACAGCGACCCGCATCTCGCCGTCACCAACGCCGTGCAGCTGCGCGCGAAGGACGTCGCCATCGCGATCACCCACTCGGGGTCCACGGGCGATGTCATCGAGCCCTTGCGCGTCGCCTTCGAGCGGGGGGCCAGCACCGTCGCGATCACCGGGCGGCCCGACGGGCCCGTCACGCAGTACGCCGACCACATCCTGACCACCTCCACGGCCCGCGAGAGCGAGCTGCGCCCGGCGGCCATGTCGTCCCGCACCAGCCAACTCCTCGTCGTGGACTGCCTGTTCATAGGCGTGGCGCAGAAGACGTACGAGACCGCCGCGCCCGCCCTCTCGGCCTCCTACGAGGCCCTGGCCCACCGCCACACCCCGCGCGGCGGCAGCACGGCAGCACGCCGATAGAACCGAACGACCGTTGGACCGTTAGATCGGAAAGAGCAGCACGCCATGACCTCAACCGCTGACGCCTCCTCCAACAACCGCGCCCTGAAAGAGGAGTTGGAGTCGCTGACGACCGAGGCGTTCCGCCCGGAGCTGGCCGAGATCGACCAGTTGGCCACCCTCGACATCGCCCGGCTGATGAACGCCGAGGACACCACCGTCCCGGCTGCCGTCGCCGAACGGATCCCGGAGATCGCCGCCGCGATCGACGCCGTGGCGGCCCGTATGGCACGCGGCGGCCGGCTGGTCTACGCGGGCGCGGGGACCCCGGGCCGGCTCGGTGTGCTGGACGCGTCCGAGTGCCCGCCCACCTTCAACACCGACCCCGCGCAGGTCACGGGCGTGATCGCGGGTGGACCGGCAGCCATGGTCACCTCTGTCGAGGGCGCCGAGGACTCCAGGGAGCTGGCCGCCGCCGACCTCGACGCGCTCGGCGTCGCCGCCCTGGACACGGTGGTCGGGGTGTCCGCCTCCGGCCGTACGCCGTACGCGATCGGTGCCGTCGAACACGCCCGCGCGCAGGGCGCGTTGACGATCGGGCTGTCCTGCAACGCGCACAGCGCGCTCGCGGCGGCGGCCGACCACGGCATCGAGATCGTCGTAGGACCCGAGCTGCTCACCGGGTCCACCCGCCTCAAGGCGGGGACGGCGCAGAAACTCGTCCTCAACATGCTGTCGACGATCACGATGATCCGGCTCGGCAAGACGTACGGGAACCTGATGGTCGACGTACGGGCGTCGAACGAGAAGCTGCGGGCCCGTTCGCGGCGGATCGTCGCCCTGGCGACCGGGGCGGGCGACGAGGAGATCGAGGCGGCGCTCGCGGCGACGGACGGGGAGACGAAGAACGCGATCCTCGTCGTCCTGGGCGGGGTGGACGGTCCGACGGCCGCCCGGCTCCTCGCGGAGAACGACGGTCACCTGCGCGCTGCACTGGCGGCTGCACCCCACTGATGCGTGGGCGCCTCCGCCCGTCGGGCAGGATGGGCGCCATGACCGAGATCCACACCCCCCGCCTCCTCCTCCGCCGCTGGACCGACGACGACCTCGTGCCCCTGTCGGAGATCCACGCGGACTCCCAGGTCATGCGCTGGATCGACGACGGCTCGGTGCGCGACCTGGAGTACACGGCCGAGGCGATCGAGCGGTGGGAGGAGGAGTGGGACGAGGAGGGCTTCGGCGTCTTCGCCGTCGAACTGCTCGCCTCGGGCGAACTGGCGGGCGCGGTCGGCCTGTCCGTGCCCGAGTTCCTGCCGGAGGTCGCGTCCGACGTGGCGATCGGCTGGCTGCTCGGCTCGCAGTTCTGGGGCCAGGGGTACGCCTCCGAGGCCGCCCACGCGACCCTGGAGTTCGCCCTCCAGGACCGGGGTCTGGACCGGGTGATCAGCGTCAGCAGGGCGGGCGACGACGCCTCCGAGAACGTCATCCGCAAGCTGGGCCTGACAGAGGAACGGCAGACGACCCACCCTGTGTACGGTCATCAGCTGATCGTCCACGCGATCGACCTGACGGAGTTCGAGGCGTAGGTCCGCCTCCGTAGGCATACCCGCACTCGCGCCCGCGTTGTCAGTGGCGTGTGCGACGGTTGGGAGTACCCGGTACACCGAAGGGACGACCACCGTGAACCACGCCCAGCTGACCGCCCTCGGGCGAGCCCTGCGCGTCCTCGGCGAGCACGGGGACGCGCTCGGCTCCGACACCCCCGACGCGAAACTGCAGGAGGTCAAGGCCGATCTGAAGCGGGCCCTGGCGATCCTGGAGGACACGGTGTCCGGGTCGGCGCCCACGACCCGCTGCGGCGAGCATCCGAACGGCCCGGTGGACGAGAGCGCCGTCGACCTGTGCCTGCTCTGCGAGACGCGCCGCCGCAGCGCCCGCCGCAGCGAACAGAACGGCACGTATCCCCAGGCTCGTCCCACCGACCCGGAATCGGCGGCCCCCGAGCGCACGATGTCCCGCTACGGCGTCCGTGCCGACCGCCCCCAGCCCCAGCAGCGCTGGCTCCCCGAGGTCTGGACCGGCCAGGTCTGGCAGCTCTGCGGCACCCCGCGCCGCGACCGCCTGGAGGCCGAGCGCTACCTCTCCGCCGAGCGCCGAGGCGCCCGCCCGGGCATCGCCTACCGCCTGGTCCACGAGTTCACCGACTACGAGGTACTGCGAATCTGGGGTACGCCGGTGAAGGTGGACATCGAGCCGATGGGCAACCTGTAGCCCCCTCACTCACGGCACGGACCCACGCTCCACCACCCACTCGACGGGCTGCCCGGTGACCTCGGCGATGTGCTCGAAGTCGCCGTCGTAGTGCAGCACCGTCACACCGTGCCGCTCGGCCGTGGCGGCGATCAACAGGTCCGGGATGGACGCCTCGCGGTGCATACCTTTCTCCGCCAGAAGCCCCTGCTGTACAAGCGACATCAGCACAGCCCTGACCGACGGGTTTCCGGTACGCGCCCACACGCTCTTGTCGACGAGATACCGCTTCACCGCCACGCTTTCGCCATCACTTCCGGGTCGCCGAGGTCGCTGAAGACCCCGCCTTCCAGCATGTCCATGAACCGCTGCCGCCTCGCCGCCGCCACGAACTCCGCCAGGGCACCGTTCACCGTGGCTCGTTTGGTCGTGGTGCCCAGAATTTCCGCAGCCTCGGCAATGAGTGCATCATCAAGGTCGATCATGGTGCGCGACATGGCATCCTCCAGACACACGTTTCCCTCTTACCAGCATGCGTGGATTCCCCCAGTAGTGGTGTCCGAACCACTACTGGGGGACGGTCTCTCGCGTGCGCGGTCCGAGGTCAGACCCCCGTCGAGTTCTTCGCGTACGGAGACACCGCCTCGGCCCCCGGCGCAGCCACGGAAGCCGACGCGGGTCCCCCCTCGCTGAGGCCGAACCGCCCATGCACCGTCCGCAGGAAACCGGGCGCGTACCAGGCCGAGCGGCCGAGCAGTCGCATCGCGGCGGGGACGAGGACACCTCGTACGGCGACAGCGTCGATGAGGATGGCCAATCCACTCCCCAGACCGAACATCTGCATGAAGCTGATCTTGGACGTGCCGAAGGCGAAGAAGCTCACGGCGAGGAGGCAGGCCGCCGCGGTGACGATGCGGCCGGTGTGCCCGAGGCCGTTGGCCACGGCGGACTCGTTGTCCTCGCCCAGATCGTGGAGCTCCTTGATCCGGCTGGTGACGAACACCTCGTAGTCCATCGACAGACCGAAGGCGATGCAGAACATCAGCACGGTCATCGACACCTCCATCGGCTGCGCCGAGAAGCCGAGCAGCGAGGAGAAGTGCCCGTCCTGGAAGATCCAGGTCATGACGCCGAGGGTCGCGCCCAGGCTGATCACGTTGAGGAGCAGGGCACGCAGGGGCTGGACCACACTGCCCGTGAACAGGAAGAGCAGGACGAAGGTGGTGAGGGCGACCAGGGCCACGGCGATCGGGAGCCGGCCGCTGATGGAGTCCTTGGAGTCGACCAGTACGGCGTCGACACCGCCCACCAGCGGGGCTGATCCGGCGGGCGGGTCGACCGCACGCACCTCACGGACCAGGTCCTGCGCCTCGTCCGACCGAGGCACCAGGTCGCTCACCACACTGATCCGCTGTGCGCCCGGCCGCCCCAGAGCGGAGGCGGACTCCGTCGCCGCGGACCGCCGCCCGTCCGCATACGTACCGACACTGCTCTCGACCCGTACGACCCCGTCGATCCCGGACAGTTCGGCCGCGTACGCGCTCAGGGGAGCCTCGGCGACCGGCCCGTCGACGACGACATGAAGGGCCGACTCGTCGTTGCCGTTGAAGTTCTCGCGCAGGGCGACGGAGACCTGGCGGCTCTCGGCGCCCGCCGGCAGGACGCGTTCGTCCGGGGTGCCGAAGGTGATCCCCAGCAGCGGGCTCGCCGCCACCAGCAGGACCGCGAGCACGGGCAGCGCGGTGAGCGCGGGCCGCCGCATGACGGTACGGGCCAGCCGTCCCCACATCGAAGTACGGGACGTACGAGCGGTCGCGCGCCCGTGCTTCAGCCACGGCAGCCGCCCGCTGTTCACCCGGTGCCCCAGGACCACGAACAGCGCCGGCATCACGAACAGCGTGCTGACGGCCGCGACGGCGACGACACCGACCCCGGCGTAGCCGAACGAACGGAGGAAGTACTGCGGGAACACCAGGAGCGCGGCCAGCGCGGCGGCGACGGTCGCGGCGGAGAACGCGACCGTACGGCCCGCGGTGTGCACCGTCCGCCGTACCGCGTCGTCCACGCTCGCCCCCGTAGCGAGCTGCTCCCGGAACCGGCTGATCATCAGCAGGGCGTAGTCGATGCCCAGGCCGAGGCCCAGCGCCGTGGTGAGGTTGGTCGCCGAGACGGAGACGTCGGTGATGCTCCCGAGGAGCGAGAGCTGGGCGAACGAGCCCAGGATGGCGATGACCGCGATGGCGAGCGGCAGCAGGGCGGCGACCACACTGCCGAAGACGAACAGGAGCAGTACGAGGGTCAGCGGCACGGCGATGGCCTCGGCGAGGACGAGATCGTCGACGACCTGCTTCGACATGTCACCGCCGACGGCGGCGCCGCCTCCGGCCCGGACAGTGAGCCCGTCCCCGTCCCCGTACGTTCCGGTGTAGGCGTCGATGAGGGCGCGGGCGTTCTCCTGCTGCTCGGTCTCGTCGCCCTTCACATGGGCGAGCACGATGGCCTCGCGCCCGTCCCGGGAGCGGAGATCCGCGATGCCGGTGTCCGTGTCCCAGTACGAGACGACGTTCGCGAGGCTCTTCTCCGCCCGCAGGTCGGCCACCAGTTCCCGGCCGCTCCGCGTGGCGGCCGAGGCGTCGACACGCCCGTCCGAAGCCCTGACCAGCAGAACCAGGTTCGTCTCGCCGCCGAACTTCTCGTCGATGACCTTCGCGGCCCGGGTGGACTGCGAGGCGGGGTCGTCGAAGCCGCCCCCGAGCAGTTTGCCGAAGGCGCCGGCGCCCAGGGCACCCATGAGGGCCGTGGCCACGACGGCGACGACGAGGACCAGCCGGGACCGGCGGATCGCCAGCTCGGCTATGCGGTCGAACATGACCGTTCTCCTTTGACAGGAAGGGAGTTGAGAGCGAGGGAAGGGAGTTGACCGGCGCGCCACAGACGAAGTTAGCGGGAGGCAAAAAGATTTGGCAGTGTTAGATTTTCTTCATGCCCACACACAACCCAACGGCTCCTCCCTCCCTGCGGGAGCGGCGCCGGGCCGCAGCAGCCCGGGAGATCCTGGACGCCGCCGAGGTCCACCTCGCCGAGCACGGGCCGCACGCCCTGTCCCTGCGCGCGGTCGCCCGGAGCCTGGGCATGACCGTGCAGGCGCTCTACCACTACTTCCCGAGCCGGGACGCCCTGGTCACGGCGCTGATCACCAAGGCGTACGACGACCTGGCCGATGCCGTGCAGGCCGCCGTCGACGCCGGGGCGGCGGAGCCGGACGGCTCACCGCTACCGGGCACGGTGGTCGCGGCCGAGGGCTACCGCCGATGGGCCCTCGACAACCCCGAGCGGTTCCAACTCCTCTACGGAACGCCGTTGCGGTACTACGAGGCCCCCCAGGACGGCCCGACCACCCAGGCGGTCCGCCGGATGGCCGTGACCTTCCAGCGCGAGCTGTTCGGCGGATTCACCACGGAACAGCTCGCCGCAGCCGACGTCCCCCCGCTCTCACCAGCGCTCCGGGCACACCTGGAACAGATGCCGCCGGACAGCCCGGAAACGGCCGTCCCACCCCCCGCGACCGCGCTCTTCCTCAGCGCGTGGGGACACCTGCACGGCCTGGTCATCCTCCAGGTCTTCGGCCACACCGACTTCCTCGGCGACCACGAGGCCGAGCTCTTCCGCATGGCGATGCGGAACATGCTCCAGGAGATCCACGCCCGTATCCCCGCGCTCAAACCTTGATCCACACGACCGGGTGAACCACGGCCCTCATCCGAGGAAAGTGCCGGACCACCGCGCGTTGATCATCAATGCTGCCGATGTCCGATCCCTTCCTTTCCTTCTCCAGGAGACCGTCCTTGAAGGCCTTGAACGCCCGCCGTGTCCTCACCACCACCCTCGCCGCCATCACCCCCCTGACCAGCGCCCTCCTCCTCGCCGTCGCCGCACCGGCGGCCACCGCCGCCGCGAACCCCTGCGGGTTCTACGAGACGGGCAGCGACGCGTACTACAACCACTGCACGGGTGACGGCTCCCGCATCGTCATCGAGGTGGAGGTGTTCGGCCCGAACTACGAGAAGTGCGTGGGCCCCGGCGACACCTGGCTCGGCAGCAGCAGCAAGATCGACGGCGCGTTCTACGTAGGCCGCCTCTGCTGCCCCTGACCCGAACCGAGCCGGTCGGCCCGGCCTCACCCGGGCCGACCACCCGCCTCAGGGCAACCGCCCCTCCCGATTCACCCGCCGCACCCGCGCCCGCAGCACATCCCCGGGCGCCGCCTCCTCCAACGCCTCCGGCGGACAGTCCCACTCGCGCCCACCGCCGATGGGCCGCAGCTGCACATACCCGCCCTCGCGCCCCATGACCTCGCCGACGCGCCCGTCGCGCACATCAAGGGCGTACGACACGTCACTCACGTTTCGTCGCCGCCCGAGGCCAAGCCCTCCAGCACGGCGGCCAGCCGCGTCGCCGTACGGACGTTGCAGCGCCCGAGGAGCACCAGCGCGAAGGGCTCGTCGCTCGCACCGCTCACGGGATCGACCCCCAGCGACGGCAGGGCGATGCCGACGCCTTTCAAGGCCGCCCGCAATCGCACCACGATTTCCTCGGTCGACAGCAGCTCCATCGTGCCCGTTCCTCTCCACTCTGAGTGTTCGCGTTCTCCACACAGCGTGGCGGTGGGGTGTCTAACCTGGCCAGAGCCGGACCCCCAACAACCCCATGTGTTCAAGAGGGAGTTGCTGCCATGGCAGGACCGAAGGACCTCGACCCCTCCTCCTCACCCCGCGCCTTCCTCGGCGCCGAGCTGCGCCACGCCCGCGAGGCGGCGGGCCTGAGCCAGGAGGAACTGGGCGGACCGCTCTTCGTGAGCGGCTCGTTCATCGGCCAACTGGAGGCCGGTACACGGCGGATGATGCACGAGTACGCCGTCCAGTTCGACAGGATTCTGGACACGAAGGATTTCTTCGAGCGCAACTGCGCGGCTCTCGCCAAGTCGAAGTACCCGGATCACTTCGCCGAGGCGGCAGAGGCGGAAGCGATCGCGACGGCCATCAGGGAGTACGCCCAACTCCTCATCCCCGGTCTATTGCAGACCAAGGCATACGCGGAAGCGGTGTTCCGCGCCTACAAGCCACTGGCTCCAGACGCCGAGATCGACGAGGACGTGGCCAACCGACTCGCCCGCGCCCGCCTCCTCAACAACCCAACAACCCCGTTGTTGTGGTCGGTTCTGGACGAGGCCACCCTCCGGAGGGTGGTCGGCAGCCCGGCGGTCATGGCGGAGGCGTTGCGGCACGTGGCCGCACTGATCCGCGAGCACCGGATCATCGTGCAGGTGCTTCCGTTCGGCGCCGGGGCACATGCGTCGATGCACGGCTCCCTGAAACTCATGGAGTTCGAGGACGCCCCACCCCTCTCCTTCGTCGAGGCGCCTGACATGGGGAAGCTGCTGGACGACCCGGCAACGGTCACCCGACACACCCTGCTGTTCAACCTCCTCCAGGCCACAGCACTTTCGCCTCAAGATTCACTGGCCCTCATCGAGTCGGTGGCGCACGATTACGAGCATGGAGAAGAGCACGCTTGAGCACGCCCTGAACACGGCCACCTGGCACAAGTCGTCGTACAGCGGCGGCGACGGCGGCAACTGCCTCGAAGTCGCCCCCGGCCACCCCACCCTCGTCCCCGTCCGTGACTCCAAGAACCCCCAGGGCCCGAAGCTCACGCTCCGGCCGGAAGCGTGGACGGCGTTCGTCGAAAATCTCAAGCACGCCTGACCTTCCGCCGCCCCGAAGCTCAAACGGCGAGCCCCGAGCCCTCTTTCTGAGGAATGGGAGGCGGGCCTCAACCCGCCCTCCCACCCCGCGTGTTGACTTGACGCGTTCGGCTTGCCACGCAGAGTCACGAGGGGCTAGCGTTCCGAGACAGCAAACAAAAACGACCCCCGCCAGGTGCAGCGAACACCTGACAGAGGTCTGACCGTCGAGATCCACCGCTTAAAGGAAATCCCGTGGCTGAAGCCAAGCCTAGTGCTGCCGTCCTGCCCGCGCACGCGACCCCGCCCCACCCGATGGCCAATCCGGGGTACGGCAAACGCGACGCCCCCGACCAACGCCCCCGCACGAACCACGACTTCGCGCATCTCCCGCCGCGCGAGGCAGCGGTGGCCGCGTACATCGACCGGTTGCCCAGCGGGGCCGACGTCAGCGTGAAGACGCTGGCCAAGCACCTCCCGTACGGCCAATGTGCCCTCCGCACGGCCCTCAACAACCTCCAGCGAGCAGGCCACCTGCGCCGGGGCCGCGAACACCTGACCGGCACCGGAAGCCAACTCTGGATCACCCGAACGTGGTTCACGCGCACGGCAAGAGGCGACGACTGGTGGGCAACGTTCACGCGGGGAGACGTACCGCAGGAGTCACCGGCGGAGGCCCAGGACGAGCAGAGTCGCCGCCCGACCCGCTCCCGCGCGTTCATCCTGCTCGCCGCTCTCGGCCGTAGCACCCCCGCCCTGTCCCTCCCCGAGGCGGACTGCGCGTCGCTGGCCCCGCTGGTCGCGGAGTGGTTCGAGCGAGGCGCGAACGAGGAATCCGTACGACACGCCCTGACCGCCGGCCTGCCGACCCCGGTCCACCACCCGGCCGCCCTGATCCGCAGACGCCTCACCACCAAGCTGCCCCCGGAACCCACTGCCGTACGGCCGCCGCTGCGGATGCTGGAGTGCGCGAAGTGCGGGGTGCCGGGGCGGGCGGAGGCGCTGGCGGGAGGCGTGTGCGGCACCTGTCGGGGCGAGACCCCGCCCCGTACCGCCTCGCCCCTGCCTGCCTCCGCGGTCCACTCCCGCGCGGCCGGTATCCGCGCAGAAATGTCCCGACGACGCGAAAGGCAACACGTATGACCGCTCCAACGGTCCGGAGGCATACAGCCGGGGCACCATGGTGGGAAGGAGGCGAGCCCACCATGACCTTTGGCACCAGGCGCCCGCAGATGTCCCGAGAGGACTTCGAGGAGCTGGCCGGTAAGGCCCCCGAGAACGTACAGCTCGAATTCCTCGATGGACGGCTGTACGTCAAGGGCGATCACATCGAGGTCGAGGACTTCGAGGAGCTCGCCCGTAGGGCTCCCGAGGGCGTGAAGCTCGAACTCATCGACGGAAAGCTAGAGGTCAAGCCGTTGCCGGACAACCGCCACAGGGCCATTGTGGTGTGGCTCATTCGGCTGTTCATGCAACTGCGCCCCGAACTCGCCATGTACCACGAACAGGACCTCAAGATCGGCGCCTACCGCAAAGGGAACGCCACGGCGGACGCCGCGTTGGCTCCGTTGGATCACTTCATCGCCGAGGACAAGAACTGGGCCTCGCCGGAGGGTGTCCTCATGGTCGTGGAAGTCACCTCCCACGACCGCGACACCGACCGACGAGACCGCATCGACAAGGTGCGCGGCTACGCGGAGGCAGGCATCCCGGTCTATCTGCTGATCGACCGGGACAACGACACCCTGGTCGTGTACAGCGAGCCGAAGAACGGGACCTACCAGCAGCACCCTTCGTACCCGTACGGAGCCGTGATCGAACTCCCCGCCCCCGTGAACGTCACCCTCGACACCGAGAAACTCAAGGACTACGCCGGCTGACTCGCCGCCAGCACCTTGACCAGGAGTGTTCACCGGGAGCGCAAGGCGGCCTCCAGGACCTCGTGGACGGTCTTCGCGGGGTGACCGATGACGGTTTCCAGGGTGGGATCGGTGGCGTTGAACTCGCCATTGCGCGATGCCGCGAACATCGTCAAGGAGAACTCCGCAGCCGGCCGAGGCATCCCGCCGGCGACCGCCGCCGATGTCCACTCGTCGTCGTCCATGACGACCCGGGTGATGGTCCGGCCGGTGATGCGGCTGAGGATTTCGGCGACGTCGGCGAAGTCCAGTGTGTGGGGCGCTGTCAGCGGCGGCGTGATCCCGTCGAGTGCGCCGTCCTCGGCCAGGGCGAGGGCCGCGGCTTCCGCCAGGTCCTCGTGGGCCGTCCAGGACACCGGGCCGTCCTGCGGCACGGCGAGCGTGCCGGTCTCCAGCGCCGCGCCGATGTAGTGGCCCAGGGTGGAGGCGTAGAACCCGTTGCGAAGAGCGGTGTAGGGGACTCCTTGCCGCTTGAGGTGCTCCTCGGTGGCCGCGTGGACCTTCTGCGGCGGGAAGAGCGACACGGGAGAGGCGGCCTGGTGGCTGGTGTACAGGATGCCTCGGGCGCCCGCCTCCCGTGCCGCGTCGATGGCGGCCCTGTTGGCGGCCGACGCGCCGTCGCCCCGAATGGCCGCGGAGACGACCAGGACGCGCTCAGCATCCTCGAAGGCGTGCTTCAGGCTGTCGGGTTCGGTGAAGTCTCCCGCTCGGACCCGGACGCCGCGCTCGGCAAGGTCGGCCGCCTTGCTCACGTCGCGCACACTGACGCCGATCCTGTCGGCCGGTACCCGCTTGAGCAGACGGTTGACGATCAGCGACCCGAGGTGGCCGGTGGCTCCCGTGACGATCAGCATCGGTGACTCCAGGAGGTTGTTTCCAACGGAATTGAAATAACGGTAACACTGATATTTCCGTTGGATGCATCCACGTACACTCATCCAGAGATTGACCGAGGAAGGCTTGGTGGTATCAGCGATACCATCGTCTCCATGGCATCGACCACGCAGCGGCGGGACATCACCCGGGACCGCATCCTGAAGACCGCGGCCGACCTGCTGCGCGACCAGGGGCCGGCCGCGGTGACCACCCGCCGCGTGGCCCAGGAGGCCGGGCTTCAGCCTCCCGCCCTCTACCGCTTCTTCCAGGACAAGGACGACCTGCTGGACGCCGCCGCGGAGCGTCTCTTCGCCGAACATGTGGCGAGCAAGCAGACCACCGCGCCCTCGGACGACCCTGTGGAAGATCTCCGCGCCGGCTGGAACACGCAGATCAGTTTTGGCCTGGCCAACCCGTACGTCTACGGCCTGTTGCTCGACCCGGCCCGCGCACGCGACACCCCGGCACAGGTCAAGGGTGTGCTGATCCTCGCCGAGCGTGTGCACAGAATCGCCGCCGCCGGGCGGCTTCGAGTGAGCGAGGAACGCGCCGTCAACCTCATCCGCTCGGCGGGCATCGGAACCGTCCACACCCTGCTGACCCTGCCACCGGAGCAGAGCGACCCGCACCTGGCCGACGCCGCCTTCGACGCGATCGCCCGCGCCATCCTCACGGACGAGCCCGCCGTCCCCACCCAGGACCCGGCGGCCGTCGTCGCGGCCTTCCGCACCCTCCTGCCGGAACTGCCCAGCCTCAGCAAAGCCGAGGCCGCGCTTCTCGACGAATGGCTGCGACGCTGATCCAGCACCGTGCATCAGCAGGGCGGGCGGCCGACCGACCGACGACGGACCGGTCGAACCTACTGAGCCGCTTCCTCAACTCGCCCCGGCGCCCCGCCCCTTCGAGTAACCCGACACCTCACCGATCCACGTCACAAAATCCCCCGGATCCTGATCCGCCCCATGCCCCGCGTCCCAGTAGTACGACGTGTCCACGTCGTCCCCCAACTGCTCCAGCCGCGCGTGCAGATTGCCCGCGACCGTGTGGGACGTGTCCGTGTCCTTTGTGCCGAGGCGGATCCACCAGTGCTTGGAGCGCTTGGCGTTGGCCTTGTCGGCGAGGTGGTGCATCGGGTTCATCAGGGCGAGCTTCTCGGGGATGTCCGCGTCGAGGCGGGCGCTGTCGCCGTTCTCGTGGCGGAGGCTCCAGAGGGTGAAGTGGCGGGCCCGGGTGGTTCCCGTACCGAAGAGGTTGTTCTCGGGGCTGGCCATGTCGAAGGTGTCGAAGGACGGCACGTTCTTCTTCCGCGCGCCCACGTGGGTGAGGAAGTCCGCCCAGGTGAAGCTCGCCCTGCCGCCGGACCAGTTGATGAACGGGTTCGCGGCCAGGTAGGTCGCGCGGGCCTCGTCCGACAGGGCCGTCAGGTACTTCGTCGCCGACGGTTCCATGAACGTCTTGAGGAGGTAGTCGTCGAGGTTGCGGGCCGTGAGTCTGCCGTACCCCTTCGCCCGCAGGCCGAGCGACGCCACGTGTTCGCCGTACGCCGTGCTCAGCTCGGCCGACAGCGTCCGGTCCGCCAGCGCGCCGCTGCCCAGCGGGTTCGTCCCCCAGCACCACTCGTACGCCATGTCCGCGTGTTCGAGGTCCGTGATCGGACACCACGCCCCGGTCCCGAAGATCGCGTCGCTCGCGTCGGCCGCCCCGATCGCCTCCAGATACGGCTCGTACAGCGGGCTGTCGCCGGACGCGCCCAGGAGTGACGACAGGGCCCCGCCCGCGCTGACACCCGACGAGAAGATCCGGTGCACGTTCCCGGGCACCCGCCCCTTGTTGGACTTCAAGTACCGTACGGCGGCCTTGAGATCGACGATCGCGGCCGGCGCAACACCGTAGTAGACGCCCGTCGTCGCGTCGACGAGGGTACGGCCCCGCGCTCCCGGTTCCACGACCACGTACCCGGCGGCCAGCGCGAGCGCCTGGCGGGTGGTGGTGCCGCCCATTCCGGTGGCGGTGATGCCGGTCTTGGCCGACACCGAGGACGGCATGTAGCCGCCGACTGCGTTCGCCAGGAGGATCGGCGCCCCGCTCGCGTCGACCGTCGCGCCGTCGATCCGCACCGGCTCGCAGACGTTCAGGGACTGGTAGGTCGCGTCGACCGGGTTCGCCACGTAGGAGGCGACCTTGTAGAAGCGGTAGACCACCTCGTGGGCGGTACCGGTCGTGTCCGTGACGGTGACCGTCTGCTCGGTGTGGGCGGCCGGGTCGAAGACCAGGGACGCGGTTCGGGCACTGGAGGCGAATCCGACCGTGGGCATCGCAACAGCCGCGGCCGTGAGTCCCATGACCACTGACCTGCGCTTCATCGCTGTCTCCTGTCTTCGCGGCTCGTTCGGACGCCGCACAGTTCAACAGCCGTTTCTTAAGGTTTTCTGTGTGTCTCCGGTGAAGGGGGAGGCGGGTGGCCGACAAGCGGCCAGCAAAGCGAACCAATCGCCCACAAAATTGTCAGCAATTTTGGCGGAATCCTGCGGACGGCATCGGACCGTCTCCGCGGGCGATCGGTTCACCCTGCCGGGCGGGCCTGGATCAGCTCAGCGAACCCAGCGCCGACGCGTCGTACGCCTTCAGCTCACCGGTCCTGCCCTCCAGCACCTTCGCCGCCCACTCCGGGTCCTGGAGCAGCGCGCGGCCGACCGCGACCAGGTCGAACTCCTCGTTCTCCAGGCGGTCCAGCAGGTCGTCGATGCTCTTGAGCGGCGCGCCCTCGCCCGCGAAGCCACGCATGAAGTCGCCGTCGAGGCCGACCGAGCCGACGGTGACGGTCGGCCTGCCGGTGAGCTTCTTCGTCCAGCCGGCCAGGTTGAGGTCGGAGCCGTCGAACTCCGGGAGCCAGTAGCGGCGCGTGGACGCGTGGAAGGCGTCGACGCCGGCCGCCGCGAGCGGGGTCAGGATCGACTCCAGCTCCTCGGGGGTCCCGGCGATACGGGCGTCGTAGATGGGGCCCTTCCACTGGGAGTACCGGAAGATGATCGGGAAGCTCGCGGACACGGCCTCGCGTACGGCGGCCACGATCTCCGCCGCGAACTTCGTACGGGCGACCGGGTCACCCCCGTACGCGTCCGTGCGGCGGTTGGTGCCGGCCCACAGGAACTGGTCGATCAGGTAGCCGTGGGCGCCGTGCAGTTCGACCCCGTCGAAGCCGATGCGCTCGGCGGCCACCGCGGCCTCGACGAACGCGTCGATGACGTCGTCCAGGTCGTCCTGCGTCATCGCCTTGCCGCCGGTACCGACGGTGCCGTCAAGGCGCAGCCCGGACGGGCCGACGGGCGGGGCGTCGGCGTACGGGGGCTGCCCGGCCTCCCTGGTCATGCCGATGTGCCACAGCTGCGGCACGATCTTCCCGCCGGCCGCGTGCACGGCCTCGGCGACCTTCGCCCACCCCGCGAGCTGCTCCTCGCCGTGGAAACGGGGGATGCTGTCGCTCTGCCCGGCGGAGTCGTGCCCGACGTACGTCCCCTCGGTGACGATCAGACCGACGCCCGCACCGGCCCGACGCGAGTAGTACGAGGCCACGTCGTCGCCGGGCACACCCCCCGGCGAGAAGCTGCGCGTCATCGGCGCCATCACGATCCGGTTCGGCACGGTCAGCCCGTTCACCGTGAGGGGCCGGGCGAGGATCTGGGCCGCGCGGGAGGTGTGGGCGGGGGCGGGGGCTGTCACGTGGGGACTCCTAGGGAGGGGGACAGGAAGCAAGCGGAGGTGCGGTTGACGCACAGGGCTGGGCCCATGTGCATGCATGCGCATCAACTACCGCTGAGCGTCCGCTCATTCCGGTACCCGGGCACGACTCACTGTGATCCGGGCCACTGCCTCCGGGGCGCGGTCACTCCGTGGGTGGGGCGTCGGGGGTCCAGACGGTCGCCCAGACCTCCACCCGGCCATCAGGAAGCACGTATTGGACGAACAGGCGGGCTATACGCCCCTCGTCGGTCCGGAGACAGACGGTGTCGTCCGGAAACACCGGAACGGCGGACCGCCTCTGACCGTCATCGGCGAGCAGTTCGGCGCACCCGTCCGGCGACGGGATGTACACGCCGGACGGCGCCTTCACCAAAGCCTGTGCCGACGGTCCCGTGACGTACGTGCCGTTGCCGTCCAGGACGACTTCCACGTCTCCCGACTCGTCGGTCCACGGCGGAGCCTCGTCGAGATCGAGCGGCGACAACGGGTCCAAGGACACGTAGTCCTCGTAGAAGATGTATCCCGCTCCAGGCGGTGGAGCCGGATAAGCCGAGGGAATTGGTTCGGCATCCCCGGGCGTCGGATCGACATCCGCATACGTCTGATCGGGCAAGGGCGAGATCCCGATGACCGACGGATCGGAACCGCCCCCCGCAATCGGTCCGGCCGCCGTCCCCAACAATCCGACGACCAGCCAGGCAAGCACCGCGCCGACCACCCCGAGCCCCGCCCCCACGAACGCCGTATGAACCCCTCGCCCCTTCAGCGGCGCCCGCTCCGGCAGGGACGTCTCGGGCGCGGGCTCGGGAGGCGGCCCCGGTTGGCCAGGACCCTTGGATCCCCCCGAAAACCAACCGCCGCGTCTTCCGCCAGTTCCCCCGAACAGCACCCGTCAATGGTCCCGCAAACGCCCGAGGGCGGCACCCCTCTTGAAGAGAGGTACCGCCCTCGAACTCGTACGCGATGAACTGCCGATCCCCTGAAGGATCAGAAGTCCATGTCACCGCCCGGCATGCCGCCGCCGGCCGGGGCCGCGGCCTTCTCCGGCTTGTCGGCGATGACGGCCTCGGTGGTGAGGAAGAGCGCGGCGATGGACGCCGCGTTCTGCAGCGCGGAGCGCGTCACCTTCGCCGGGTCGATGATGCCCTCGGCGATCATGTCGACGTACTCACCGGTCGCGGCGTTGAGGCCGTGGCCGACGGGAAGGTTGCGCACCTTCTCGACGATGACGCCGCCCTCGAGGCCACCGTTGACGGCGATCTGCTTGAGCGGGGCCTCCAGGGCGAGCCGCACGGCGTTCGCGCCGGTCGCCTCGTCACCCGTCAGCTCCAGCTTCTCGAAGACCGAGGAGGCCTGCAGCAGAGCCACGCCACCACCGGCGACGATGCCCTCCTCGACGGCCGCCTTCGCGTTGCGAACGGCGTCCTCGATGCGGTGCTTGCGCTCCTTGAGCTCGACCTCGGTCGCGGCACCGGCCTTGATGACGGCCACGCCGCCCGCGAGCTTCGCCAGGCGCTCCTGGAGCTTCTCGCGGTCGTAGTCCGAGTCGCTGTTCTCGATCTCGGCGCGGATCTGGTTGACCCGGCCGGCGACCTGGTCGGCGGAGCCGCCGCCGTCGACGATCGTCGTCTCGTCCTTGGTGATGACGACCTTGCGCGCCCGGCCCAGGAGGTCCAGGGAGGTGTTCTCCAGCTTGAGACCGACCTCCTCGGAGATGACCTCGCCACCCGTGAGGATCGCGATGTCGTTCAGCATCGCCTTGCGGCGGTCGCCGAAGCCCGGGGCCTTGACCGCGACGGACTTGAAGGTCCCGCGGATCTTGTTGACGACCAGGGTCGAGAGGGCCTCGCCCTCCACGTCCTCGGCGATGATCAGCAGCGGCTTGCCCGACTGCATGACCTTCTCCAGGAGCGGAAGCAGGTCCTTGACCGAGGAGATCTTGGAGTTGGCGATGAGGATGTAGGGGTCCTCGAGCGACGCCTCCATGCGCTCCATGTCGGTCGCGAAGTACGCCGAGATGTAGCCCTTGTCGAAGCGCATGCCCTCGGTGAGTTCCAGCTCCAGACCGAAGGTCTGGGACTCCTCGACGGTGATGACGCCTTCCTTGCCGACCTTGTCCATCGCCTCGGCGATGAGCTCGCCGATCTGCGTGTCGGCGGCGGAGATGGAGGCGGTCGAAGCGATCTGCTCCTTGGTCTCGACCTCCTTGGCCTGGTCGAGCAGCGCACCGGAGACGGCCTCGACGGCCTTCTCGATACCGCGCTTCAGGGCCATCGGGTTCGCACCCGCGGCCACGTTGCGCAGACCTTCCTTGACCAGCGCCTGGGCCAGGACGGTCGCGGTCGTCGTGCCGTCGCCGGCTACGTCGTCCGTCTTCTTCGCGACTTCCTTGACCAGCTCGGCGCCGATCTTCTCGTACGGGTCCTCAAGCTCGATCTCCTTGGCGATGGAAACACCATCGTTGGTGATCGTGGGGGCGCCCCACTTCTTCTCGAGGACGACGTTGCGGCCCTTGGGGCCAAGGGTGACCTTGACGGCGTCGGCGAGCTGGTTCATCCCGCGCTCGAGACCGCGCCGTGCCTCCTCGTCGAACGCGATGATCTTGGCCATGTGAAGTGGTCCTCCCGGACTGGGGTGGATTGCTCCGGACCGCGTTGGCGCCCGCGACGGACGGCCAGCCTGCCCCGATGGTTCCTTGCACCACCTGGCCTGCGGGCCTCACCGACCCGGTCCTTCGTTATCACTCTCACCTTCAGAGTGCTAACGCCAATGATTAGCACTCGCCCCTGTCGAGTGCAAGCGGCTCTCGAAGATCCGCAGGTGAACAGGGGGACGCCCAGGCACGCCGAAGGGCCCGTACCCCGTGAGGTCCCACGGGGTACGAGCCCTTCGAATCCTTCGATGAAGGAAGAAGAACGTCGCTGCGGTGCGCCGGCGCGTGCTTCAGCTGGTCGCCAGACGGACCATGTCCGCCTGCGGCCCCTTCTGGCCCTGCGAGATCTCGAAATCGACCCGCTGACCTTCCTCGAGGGTGCGGTAGCCGTCCATCTGAATCGCGCTGTAGTGGACGAAAACATCCGCACCACCGTCGACCGCGATGAAGCCGTACCCCTTCTCCGCGTTGAACCACTTGACGGTGCCCTGAGCCATGCCTAACTCCCCTATTACTGGCCCTTGCACGGATCCGCACTTCGCGGATCCGGGTCAGACCTCACCCCCCAACCGGTGGGGGTGTGCGCCGGAACGCGTCGACCGCGGCCGAATGTATCTGTCCAACTGCCCTCTGCAACAGGTCAATCGGACGAGAAATCCGGGCACACCAGGTCATGGAATATGCGGAGAATTCACGCGAATTCAGGGCAAGTCGGGCCCCACAAAGGGAGCAAAAAACGCAAAAGGCCTGCACACTTTGGCTACTTCTCAATGGGTGCGCGGCAGGAATTAACACTCGTGCGGCAAGCGAAGTGGTGGGGCTTCCCCAACTGTACCCCGCTCAACCATACAGAATTGCCCCCTCCGCTTCTCTCACGGAGGGGGCAATTCGATGAACTCTCGGTAATCAAAGTTACCGACGGTTACTACTGACGGGTATCAAGCGGTTTGATCAGCCGCCCGCGACAGCGGGAATGATCGACACACCCGCACCGTCCGGCGTCACCGTCTCCAGCCCCTGCTCGAACCGGACGTCGTCGTCATTGACGTACACATTGACGAACCGCCGCAGCTTGCCCTGATCATCGAGCACCCGGGCGGCGATCCCCGTGTGCTTCTCCTCCAGATCGGCGATGACCTCGGCAAGGGTCCCGCCTTCGGCCGTCACCTCGGCCTGGCCTCCGGTGTACGTGCGCAGGATGGTGGGGATGCGGACGCTAACGCTCATGACTTTCAACCTCCGGTCAGTGGGGCGCCCTGAAGGGGCGCGGGGAACTGCGCGACCAGCCCCCACAGGCCCGCAGACGAACAACGACCTCTTACCTCTTAAGAAGCAAGCCCAGCTTCCCGGAACGACTCAAGACTGGGCCGAATCGTCGCGGTGAGCCCGGTGTCGGCCACAGCGTCCAACGTCTTGAGCCCGTCCCCGGTGTTGAGCACGACGGTCGTGAGGGTCGGGTCCAGCAACCCATTCTCGATCAGCTTCTTCGCCACACCCACAGTCACCCCACCGGCGGTCTCCGCGAAGATCCCCTCGGTCCGCGCAAGCAACCGAATCGCGTCGACGACCTGCTCGTCATTGACGTCCTCGACAGCCCCACCGGTCCGCCGCGCGATATCCAGCACGTACGGCCCGTCCGCGGGATTCCCGATCGCAAGCGACTTCGCGATCGTGTTGGGCTTCTGCGGCCGTACGACGTCATGCCCCGCCTTGTACGCCACGGACACCGGCGAGCACCCCTCCGCCTGCGCCCCGAAGATCTTGTACGGCCTGTCCTCGACGAGCCCGAGCTTGATCAGCTCCTGGAGCCCCTTGTCGATCTTCGTGAGCTGCGACCCGGAGGCGATCGGGATCACCAGCTGGTCGGGCAGCCGCCAGCCGAGCTGCTCGCAGATCTCGTACGCCAGGGTCTTGCTGCCCTCCGCGTAGTACGGGCGCAGGTTGACGTTGACGAAGCCCCAGCCCTCGCCGGCCGGGTCGCCGATCAGCTCGGAGCAGAAGCGGTTCACGTCGTCGTAGTTGCCCTCGATGCCGACCAGCTCACCGCCGTACACCGCGGCCATGACGACCTTGCCCTGCTCCAGGTCGTGCGGGATGAACACGCAGGAGCGGAAGCCGGCGCGGGCGGCGGCGGCGCCGACGGCGCCGGCCAGGTTGCCCGTGGAGGAGCAGGAGAGGGTGGTGAAGCCGAAGACGCGGGCGGCCTCGATGGCCTGGGCGACGACCCGGTCCTTGAAGGAGTGCGTCGGGTTGCCGGAGTCGTCCTTCACGAACAGCTTGCCGGCGTCGACGCCCAGCTCGCGGGCCAGGTTGTCGGCCTGGACGAGCTTGGTCCAGCCGGGGTTGATGTTGGGCTTGGTCGCCACGTCCGCGGGGACGGGCAGCAGCGGCGCGTAGCGCCAGATGTTCGCGGGTCCCGCTTCGATGCGCTTACGGAGCTCTTCGGTGTCGGCCACCGAATGGACGGCGAAGTCGTAGGCGATCTCCAGCGGGCCGAAACACTCCTCGCAGGCGAACACCGGACCGAGCGGGACACGGTGGCCGCATTCGCGGCAGGAGAGCGCGGCGGCGGGACCGAGATCGACGGGGGCGCCGGAGGCAGAAGTCGTGGTGCTGGTGCTCGCTACAGTTTGCGCAGCCATGGAGGGGAGGCCCTTTCTCCTCATCTTCCTCATGGCGCATCTCGCCATGAGACGGATTTGGCACCTTCCCGAGCCGGCAGCCTCGCGCATGACATGCGACAAGACCGGCTGGAGGGTTGCCGGGGCTTCATCGGGCCGTATCCCTCTGCCCCTCTGGATGAGCGGTATGAAGTTGTGAGGTTGTGAACACCGACGACCTCGGACATGCGATGGTCATCCGCGTTGTTCAAGACTGTAACCGAAGGCTTGGATGGTGGTGGGAGCCGTCCGAACCGCGAGATGCGAATCACGCGCTTCCCATGAGAACGCAAGGGAGAGCCGCACGTGCTGGAGAACGTCGAGCGCTGGCTGAGCACGCGCTCCTGGTCCGTTGGTGACCGCCCGCTCAAGAAGCTGATCGCCGCGAAGCGTTCCTCGAACGCCACGGTGAGTGTCGTCCTGCCCGCGCTCAACGAGGAGGCGACGGTCGGCGAGATCGTCGCCGTCATCCGCCGGGACCTGATGCTGAAGGTCCCCCTCGTCGACGAGATCGTCGTCATCGACTCGGGCTCGACCGACCGCACCTCCGAGGTGGCCGCCGCGGCGGGCGCCCGGGTCGTCCACCGCGACGACATCCTGCCGCGCATCCCGGCGGTACCGGGCAAGGGCGAGGTCCTGTGGCGCTCGCTCCTGGTCACCAGCGGGGACATCATCTGCTTCATCGACGCGGACCTGAAGGAGTTCTCGTCGGACTTCGTCTCCGGGATCGTGGGCCCGCTGCTCACCGACCCCGGCGTGGACCTCGTCAAGGCGATGTACGACCGCCCGCTCGGCCAGGCCGCCGGTCAGGGCGGTCGCGTGACCGAACTCATGGCCCGCCCCCTCCTGAACATGCACTGGCCGCAGCTGGCCGGTTTCGTCCAGCCGCTCGGCGGTGAGTACGCGGCCCGCCGCTCGCTCCTCGAACAGCTCCCGTTCCCCGTCGGGTACGGCGTGGAGCTGGGCATGCTGATCGACGCCCTGCACCTGGTCGGCCTGGACGCGCTGGCCCAGGTCGACGTGGGCGTGCGCAAGCACCGCCACCAGGACGGACAGGCCCTGGGCCGGATGTCCGCCGCGATCTACCGCACGGCCCAGCTCCGGCTGGCCCGGGGCCACCTCATCCGCCCCTCCCTCACCCAGTTCGAACGCGGGGAGGACGGTTTCGAGCCGCGTACGTACTCGGTGGACACGGAGGAACGCCCGCCGATGGCGGACATCGCGGAGTACGCGCGAAGGAAGGTCGCGTAGGCCGGCACAGGCCCCCTGGGGGCTTGAAGCGGGCTTGTATACGGCTGAGGCGTACGTGTGTACGTTTGATTGTTTCCGGGCCGGGCTAGGTTGAGGCGTATGGCTTCAACGCAGGGTGTGCACGATGGCTACCGGGTGCTGGTCGCGTCCAACCGCGGCCCGGTCACGTACGAGGTCCGCGAGGACGGCTCGCTGCACGCCAGGCGCGGTGGCGGCGGGCTGGTCTCCGGGCTCTCGGCGATCGGCCCGGACGCGGGCGCCCTGTGGGTCTGCTCGGCCCTCGGCGACGGCGACCGCGAGGCGGTACGGCGCGGAGAGGGCGAGCCGGGCGTACGGATGCTCGCGATCCCGGCCGACGTGCACGCGGACGCGTACAACGGCATCGCCAACTCGGTGCTCTGGTTCGTGAACCACATGCTGTACCAGACCCCGCTGGAGCCAGTCTTCGACGCGGAGTTCCGGCGCCAGTGGGCGTCGTACGAGGCCTACAACCGCGCGTTCGCGGAAGCCCTGGCGAAGGAGGCGGCCGAGGGCGCGTCGGTGGTGGTCCAGGACTACCACCTGTGCCTGGTCCCCGGCATGCTGCGCGCCCTCCGCCCGGACCTCCGCATCGGCCACTTCTCGCACACGCCGTGGGCACCGGCGGACTACTTCCGGATGCTGCCGTACGACATCTCCGAGCAGCTCCTGCGCGGCATGCTCGGCGCGGACCGCCTGGGCTTCCTCACCCAACGCTGGGCCGACGCGTTCACCGCCTGCTGCACGGACCTGGTCGGCGGCCTCGGCGACACCCGGATCGGGGTGCACGGCCTGGGCGCGGACGCGGACTTCCTGCGCCGACGCGCACACGAGCCGGACGTGGCGGACCGAATGGCTGCGCTGCGCGAGGAAATCGGCGGGACTGACGGATCCCGGAAGACCATCGTCCGGGTCGACCGTACCGAGCTGTCGAAGAACATCGTGCGGGGCCTGCTGGCGTACCGGCAGCTGCTGGAGGACAGCCCGGAGTGGCGAGAACGGGTCGTGCACGTGGCGTTCGCGTACCCGTCGCGCCAGGACCTGGCGGTCTACCGCGACTACACGGCGGAGGTGCAGCGGGTCGCGGACGACATCAACGCGACGTACGGCACCCCGACCTGGACCCCGGTGGTCCTCCACGTGAAGGACGACTTCGCCCGCTCCCTGGCGGCCTACCGCCTGGCGGACGTGGCCCTGGTCAACCCCATCCGCGACGGCATGAACCTGGTCGCCAAGGAGATCCCGGTGGTCTCCGACGAGGGGTGCGTGCTGGTGCTGTCGCGGGAGGCGGGTGCGTACGAGGAGCTGGGCGAGGACGCGATCGTGGTGAACCCGTACGACGTGGTCGAGACGGCGCGGGCGCTGGAGGAGGCGCTGAACATGGGGTCGGGGGAACGGGCGGAACGCACGAAACGCCTGGCGGCGGCGGCGACGGCACTGCCGCCGGCCCAGTGGTTCCTGGACCAGCTGAACGCGCTCAAGGGCGAGTGAGGGTCTGCCCGAGGGTGTGGAGCAGCTGTACGACACCGGCGGGCCCGTCGACGACGAGGTCGGCGCGCTCGACCAGTTCCGTGACCTCCTCGGTGCTGTTGCCGCTGCACACCAGTAGCCCCGGGATGCCGTTCTGGCGGAGCTTCTCCACCGCCGCGAACGCCGGGAGGTCGCCGAGGTCGTCGCCGGCGTAGAGGACCGAGGTGGCGCCGGTCTCGCGGACGTACTCCTGGAGGGCGACGCCCTTGTCCATGCCGGGTGGGCGCAGTTCCAGTACGAGGCGGCCGGGTTCGACGATGAGGCCGTGCTTGGTCGCCAGGTCGGCGAGGGGCTCGCGTAGGGCCTCGAAGGCGGCCTGCGGATCGGCGGCACGCCGGGTGTGGACGGCGACGGCCCGCCCCTTCTCCTCGACCCAGGTGCCCTGCGAGGCACCGTGGCGTTCGAGGAACTCAGGGAGTTCGGCGCGGACGGCGGCGACGCCGGGGTGGGGGGCGGGGGCGGTGACCGTGCCGGTCGTGGCGTCCCAGCGTTCGGTGCCGTAGTGGCCGAGGACGGTGAGGTGTTCGAGGCCGCCGAGTCGGACGGCGACGGCGGCGGGGCGGCCGGTGAGGACGGCGACGGCGGCGATGTGGGGGGTGAGGGTGGAGAGGGCGTCGAGGGTTCGGGGGTGGGCGCGGGCCTGCTCGGGGTCGGCGACGATCGGAGCGAGGGTCCCGTCGAAGTCGAGGACGACGACGGCGCCGGTGGGGCGCCGAAGAATGGCGTCCAGCCCGTCACGACCGGCCTGCGTCACGGGCGTAGGCAGCGAGTCCATGGCCCGACCCTATCTTCCTCGCCCCCGCCGCCCCTACCCGTTCCCATCCCTGGGGGCTGCCGCCCCCAGACCCCCGCTGTCGGCCTGAACGGCCTCGTCCTCAAACGCCGGACGGGCTGAAAGATCAAGCCCCGGCCGGGGTTGGTATTTCAGCCCGTCCGGCGTTTGAGGACAAAGGGGGGGTCTGGGGGCGCAGCCCCCAGGGATGGGACGGGTAGGGGCGGCGGGGGCGAAAACAACCCGGCACCCCCTACCGCTCTCCCCTCCTCCCCTCCCGCACCCTCCGCAACCGATTCACCGTCACCGGATCACACGCCAGCGCCCGCTCGTCGTCGAGCAGCGCGTTCAGCAGCTGGTAGTAGCGCACCGGCACCAACCCCAGCTCCTCCCGTATCGCCCGCTCCTTCGCCCCCGGCCCCGCGAACCCCCGCCGCTCCAGCGCGAGAATGTCCTGTTCCCGTTGCCCCAGCCGGCCCAGCCGCTCCCCTTCGTCCATGAAACGAACCGTAGCCCCCACCACCGACACCCGGAGTCACTCCGCCGTCGCCGCCCGCTGTATCGCCCCCAGCACCTCCCCCGGATCACCGTCCCCCAGCACCGCCCCACCGACCGTCTCCTGGATGTTCCGGCTCGTGGCCGCCCACGACGGCTTGCCGACCGGGTACAGCTGGGCGGTGCCGAGCGCGTCCAGGCCGTCCCACAGGTCCTTGTACGTCTTGTTCGCCCGCATCGACGTGGACGCCGACGACGTCACCGGCAGCAACTGGTACGTGCCCGCGAGATCCACCATGTTCTTGTCCTCGTACAGGAAGTTCAGATACGTACCGATCTCCGTGGCATGGCCGCCCTGCTTGAACGCGGCGATCCAGTCCGACGTACCGACCGTCGCCGTCTTCTGCCCCGCCGTGCGGCCCGGCATCGGGACGGCCTCGTACGCCACGGGTTCGACGGACCGCGCGATCTCCCGTACGAGCGCGCCCGGCGCGCTGACCATGCCCGCCTCGCCGTCCACGAAGGCCTGGAGCGCGGCCTTGCGGTTGAGGCGGTCGGGTGGGATCGGGCCGGTCAGTCCCTCGCCCACGAGGCGGTCGCGGAGCCAGGTGAGGGTCGAGACGTTGCGGGCGGAGGCGATGTCGTACTCGCCGGTGTCACCCGTGTATCCGCCGCCTCCGCCGAGCAGCCACTGGAGGGTTTCCGCCTGCGCCTCCTCGGGGCCGAGCGGGAGCGCGTACGGGTATTTCACGCCCCGGTCCTTCAGGACCTCCGCCGCGTTCCTCAACTCCGCCCAGGTGGTGGGGGGTTCGAGGTCGGCCTCGGCGAAGAGGGTCTTGTTGACGTAGAGGAGGCGGGTCGAGGCGAGGAACGGCAGGCCGTACTGGGTGCGGTCCGTGGTGCCCGCGTCGACGAGGTTGGGCAGGAAGTTGCCCTGGACGCGGATGGAGAGCAGGTCGTCGGCCGGGTAGAGGAGGCCGTCGGCGGCGTAGTCCGCGTAGTTGCCGATCTGCGCGATGTCGGGCGGGTCGCCGGCCGCGACCATCTTGGCGACCTGGGCCTCGGCCTCGCCGGGCTCGTACACCTTGACGTCGAGCCGGATGCCGGGGTTGGCGGCCTCGAACGCGGTGTCGACCCGGTTCCAGTACGACTCCGAGTTCTTGACGACGTCGTCGCCGTAGTTCGTGGCGACCACGGTGAGGGTGACCCCGCCGGACCCCTCACCGCTCCCGCCGCAGCCGCCCAGCACCAGGACGGAGGCCAGACTCAGAACCGTCACGGCGGCGAAGACCGGCCGACGGCTCCCGCCCCACACTTCTCGCACGGCAGACCCCTCCCCGGGGAGGCACACGCGTCACGCTCTGTGGACGCGCGTAGAGCCTCCCGCACCATGGGGTCCGGTCCAATGCCCCGGGCGTTTCGGCCGTGCAACATTTCCCGGCCGCCGCACTCGGGGTCCTGCGCCCTATTCGGCGCTGTCGGCCTCGTTCTGCAGGGAGTTGGCCTCCGTCTGAAGCGTCGTCAGGACCGCCTCCGGGCTGCCGTTCGCCACGAACGCCGTACCGATCCGCTTCTTGATGTCCGCGCTGACCTGCGCCCAGGACGTCTTGCCGACCGGGTAGAGCTGGGCGGTCGGGAGTTCCTCCAGGAAGGGAGCGAGGTCCTTGTCCTGGGCGGCGGCGGACATCGTCGCGGAGGCCGAGGTGGTGACCGGCAGCAGGTCGTACTTGCGGGAGAAGGCGAGCACGTTCTTCTCGGCGTAGACGAAGTCGAGGAACTTGCCGACCTCGCTGCGGTGGCCGTTCTGCTTGAACGCCATCATCCAGTCGGCGACGCCCATCGCGGCCCGCGTCGACCTCTCCTCGCCCGGCATCGGCACCATGCCGACGTCCACGCCCTTCGCCACCGCCGTCTTCATCAGCGAGGGATGGCCGTTGAGCATGCCGACCTCCCCGCGCGCGAACGCGGCGAAGGCGTCGGCCCGGTTGAGCTTGCCGGGGGCGACGGGACCGGTGAGGCCCTTGTCGACGAGTTCGTCCTTGAGCCAGGTGAACGTCTTGATGTTCTGCGGGGAGTCGATGCCGTACGTCCCGACGGTGCTGGTGTAGCCGTCGCCGCCGCTGAGCAGCCACTGGAGGGTCTCGGCCTGCGCCTCCTCGGGCCCGAGCGGAAGGGCGTACGGGTACTTCACGCCCGCCTCCTTCAGCGCGGTCGCGTCGGCGGCCAGGTCGCTCCAGGTGGTGGGCGGGGTGAGGCCGGCCTCGGTGAAGAGCTTCTTGTTGTAGAAGAGGAGGCGGGTGGAGGCGGCGAAGGGCATGCCGTACTGCGTGCGCTTGACCTTGCCGGCGTCGGCCAGCTGGGCGACGAAATCGGCCTGCGTCGGGATGGAGAGCAGCTCGTCGGCCTGGTACAGCTCGCCCTTGGCCGCGTAGTCGGCGTACGCGCCGATCTGCGCCAGGTCGGGCGCGTCACCGGCGGCGACCAGCTCCTTGACCTTGCGGTCGACGTCGTTCCAGGAGTAGACGCTGACGTCGACCTTCACACCCGGGTTGGCGTCCTCGTACGCCGCGACCAGGTCGTCCCAGTACTTCTGGGAGCTGTTGGCGTCGGAGTCGCCGTAGTCGGCGGCTACCAGCTTCAGGGTGACCTCACCCGAACCGGTGCCTCCGCAGCCCCCGAGTGCCGCCGTCATCCCGAGTGCGGACGCCGCCGCGATCATGCCTGTCCTGTGCCGCTGCACTGCTTCAACCCCAAACCCCGACCGAACGTTCACAGATGTGTTCATTGGTACGTTCAATTTATTTGTTCGAGCCACCAGCTCTACACTACGTGAGTGGACTAGACCTCTTGCGGGTCGACGGGCCACACTGTCCCCGTGAGACATGTCATCGCCCTCGATGTGGGCGGCACCGCGATGAAAGCCGCCCTGATCGGGTCGGACGGCGCCCTGCTGCACCAGGCGCGCCGTGCGACCGGACGCGAGCGCGGCCCCGACGCCGTGGTCGAGGCGATCCTCGGCTTCGCCGCCGACCTGCGCGCCCATGGCATCGCCCACCTCGGCGAGAGCGCCGTGGCGGCCGGTGTCTCGGTCCCCGGCATCGTCGACGCCGACCACGGCATCGCCGTCTACGCGGCGAACCTCGGCTGGCGTGACGTACCCCTGCGCGCCCTGCTCACCGAACGGCTCGGCCTGCCGGTCGCCCTCGGCCACGACGTCCGCACGGGCGGCTTGGCGGAGGGCCGGATCGGGGCGGGCCAGGGAGCCGACCGCTTCCTCTTCGTCCCCCTCGGCACCGGCATCGCGGGCGCGATCGGCATCGACGGCCGGGTGGAGGCGGGCGCACACGGCTTCGCGGGCGAGATCGGCCACATCGTCGTACGCCCCGACGGCACCCCCTGCCCATGCGGCCAGCGCGGCTGCCTGGAGCGGTACGCGTCGGCGTCGGCGGTGAGCGAGGCCTGGGCGACGGCTTCCGGCTCCCCCGACGCGGACGCGGCGGACTGCGCCAGAGCAGTGGACGCAGGCGACCCACAGGCGCACCAGATCTGGCAGGCAGCGATCGACGCCCTGGCCGACGGCCTGGTCACCGCCCTCACCCTCCTAGACCCCCGCACCCTGATCATCGGCGGCGGCCTGGCAGAGGCGGGCGACACCTTGTTCACACCACTACGCACCGCCGTACAACAGCGGATCACCTTCCAAAAGCTCCCAACCATCGTCCCCGCAGCCCTCGGAGACACAGCAGGCTGCCTCGGCGCGGGCCTCTTGGCCTGGGACCTCCCGACCATTCCCGACCTCGACCCCACGGAGGTATCCGCCTGATGGCAACGGACCCAGCGGCGACAGGTCCAGTGGCGCCTGCCTCACTCTCAACAGGCCTGGCGGCACCCACCCCAGGGGCGCGGGGAACTGCGCGACCAGCCCCCACCGGCCCGCACCACGCACACAACCTGGTGTTCAGGGGCGCCAAGGCAGTACTCCCCACAGGAATCACCGACGGCGCCCAACTGGCCGTCGAGGGCACCAAGTTCACCGAGCACGCCCCCGAGAACGCCCACGAGATCGACGTAAGCGGCCACTGGCTGATCCCCGGTTTCGTGGACCTACACAACCACGGCGGCGGCGGAGCCTCCTTCACTTCCGGCACAGCCGAAGACGTACTCAAGGGCATCCACACCCACCGAACCCACGGCACCACCACCCTCGTCGCCAGCACGGTCACCGGCGACATGGACACCCTCACCGCCCAGGCCGGCCTACTCTCCGAACTGGCCGAGCAGGGCGACATCGCCGGCGTCCACTTCGAGGGCCCCTTCATCTCCCCGTGCCGCAAGGGCGCCCACTCCGAGGCGCTGCTGCGCGACCCGGACCCGGCGGAGGTCCGCAAGCTCATCGACGCGGCGCGCGGCCACGCCCGCATGGTCACCCTCGCCACCGAACTCCCGGGCGGCCTCGACTCCGTACGGCTGCTCACCGAGCACGGCGTCATCGCGGCGATCGGCCACACGGACGCGACGTACGAGCAGACGGTGGAGGCGATCGAGGCGGGCGCCACGGTGGCGACCCACCTGTTCAACGCGATGCCGCCCCTGGGCCACCGCACGCCGGGCCCGATCGCCGCGCTACTGGAGGACGACCGCGTAACGGTAGAACTCATCAACGACGGAACGCACTTGCACCCCGCCTCCCTCCAACTGGCGTTCCACCACGCGGGAGCGGACCGCGTGGCGTTCATCACGGACGCGATGGACGCGGCCGGCTTCGGCGACGGCCGATACCTCCTCGGCCCGCTGGAGGTCGAGGTCAGCGAGGGCGTGGCACGGCTGGTAGAGGGCGGCTCGATCGCGGGCTCGACCCTCACCCTGGACCGCGCGTTCCGACGCGCGGTCACCGTCGACCGCCTCCCGATCACGGACACGGTCGCCGCCCTGTCCGCCAACCCGGCCCGCCTGCTGGGGATGTACGACCGGGTGGGCTCCCTGGAACCGGGCAAGGACGCGGACCTGGTACTCCTGGACGCGGACTTCACGCTCAAGGGCGTGATGCGCAAGGGGAGTTGGGTAGTGAAGCCTCAACTGCCGTAACCGGCCTGTGTCGAGGGAGGGAGGCCGCCCCGGTGATCCTCACGGTCACGCTGAACACCGCGCTGGACATCACGTACCGCGTACGGGAGTTACGCCCGTACGCCTCCCACCGCGTCACCTCGGTGACCGAACGCCCCGGCGGCAAGGGCCTGAACGTGGCCCGGGTCCTGGCCGCCCTCGGCCACGAGGTGACGGTCACCGGCTTCGTGGGCGGCCCGGCCGGTCGGGCCGTACAGGACCAACTCACCGCCACACCAGGCGTGTTGGACGCCCTGCTCCCGGTGTCGGGCTCAACTCGCCGCACGATAGCGGTGGTCGAGGAAGTCGAGGAAACAGCCACGAGCCTGACCCCGGACACGACCCAACTCAACGAACCGGGCCCGCAGATCACCCCGGCCGAGTGGTCGGCCTTCCAGGACGTGTACGAGGGGCTGCTGCCGTCCGTCTCCGTGGTGGCCCTCTGCGGAAGCCTGCCGCCGGGGGTGCCGGTGGGCGCCTACGCCCACCTCATCCGCACCGCACGGGCAGCCGGCGTACCCGTACTGCTCGACACCAGCGGGGAGCCGCTCAGGCGCGGGGTCGCGGCCCGCCCCGACCTGGTCAAGCCGAACGCCGCCGAACTCACCGAACTCACCGGCTCCCACGAGCCGTCACAGGCCACCCGGGACGTCCGCAGACGCGGCGCACGGGCAGTGGTGGCCTCCCTGGGCCCGGACGGCCTGCTGGCGGTAACCCCGGAGGGCCGCTGGCGAGCAACCCCGCCGACCCGCGTCCGAGGCAACCCGACAGGCGCGGGCGACTCAGCGGTAGCGGGCCTGCTGTCGGGCCTGATCGACCAACTCCCCTGGCCCGAACGCCTGGCAAGGGCAACGGCTCTGTCAGCGGCGACGGTAATGTCCCCGGTGGCAGGCGAGTTCGACAGACCGACGTACGAGAAGCTACTGAGCCGGGTAACGGTGACAACTGAAGCAACGGCCGCGTAGGCACGCGCCCAATGGGGCGCGCCCCCTCAGGGGCGCGGGGAACTGCGCGACAAGCCCCCACCGCCCCGCGGCCAAAGCACGAAGCCCAGAAACCCCAAGTCCCAAGCCCTACTCAGCAGCAGCCAGATACAACTGATCCAGATTCACATCGCACTGATCCCCTTGCTCACAGGAGATCTTGATCGTGTTCGTACCCTTGTTCAACTGGACGGACGCCCACGTGTTCGTCCACCCCTTCGCATAGTCGCCCTCGGCAGCCTTGGCGAAGTTGCTCAGGTTCAGCGGCCGAGACTGCGCCGTCCCATTGACCGTCAGCGTCGCGGAGGCGTCCTTGCCGGGCACGCCGTAGTTGACGTACAGCCGGTACTCCCCCTCCTTCGCGATCCCGCTCACGTTCCAAGTGACCGACGCGCCCACGTTGTTGAAGTTGCCCACATAGACACCGCCGGCGGCCTGCGCACCGTCGACGTCCGACACCGCACTGGCGCCACCGCCGAGCAGCAGCGCCTTCGCGTCGATGGTCGGCAGCTCCGCGTCGGCGGACTCCGAGGCGCTGGCCGACGGGGACGGCTCGGCACTCTGCCCGGTCGACGGGGACGCGCTGGCGTCGGCGCCGGTGTCCTTGTCGTCGTCGCCGCCCATCATGGCCACGCCGATCCCGATGACGACCGCGGCGACGACCGCGATCGCGCCGATCAGCAGCCCCTTGGTGTTGGGCCCGCTGCCCCGCCCGCCTCTGCCGCCACCACCGCTGTACGCGTGCTGCTGCTGGGGAGCCGAGGGGCCGCCGCCGAAGGCCTCGGGGGCCTGGTAGTGGGCGTTCGGGCTGCTGCCGTAAGCCCCCTGCTGCTGCGGGACCGTCTGGCCGTACTGCGCGGTCGGGGCGGTCTGGCCGTACGCCGGCTGCTGGCCCTGGCCGGGACCCTGCCCCGGGCCCGCCGACGGGCTGTACTGACGCTCACCGACCGGCCGCACCCGGCCGACCGAGTTCGGGTAGCCGTAACCGCCGGACGGCGGCTGGGCTCCGTTGGCCTGACCGTCCTCGTACAGGTAGCCGAACGGATCGTCGTCCTCGGGCGTGCTCGCGCCGCTGTTGCCGGGCGTCATCCCTTGGTCTCCTCAACAGGTGCGGGTGGGACTACTGCGGGGTGGACCACGAGATCTTGCGAGGTCCTGCGAAACATGCAATGCGAATAGCGAGCCTACCCGCTCCCACTGCCCCAAACGGGTGACTCTGCCCGCACGGGGTCACCGGCAGGCCACTGACCTGGTGATCATCCGGCCCGGCGGTGCTGTTTGGGACGAGATCGTTTCTCGACGTACATCCGTTCGTCGGCCGACTTCAGGACCTCGTCCGCCGTCATCCCGCACTGCGCCCACCCGATGCCGAAGCTCGCGCCGACCCGCATCGCGCGGCCGTCGACCCGGATGGGCTGGATGATCTCGTTGCGCAGCCGTACGGCCAGGTCCTGGGCGTCGGCCCGGCCGAGGCCGTCGGCGAGGACGACGAACTCGTCGCCGCCGAGCCGGGCCACCGTGTCGCCGTCGCGCACGGCACGGCCGAGCCGCCGGGCGACCTCGATCAGTACCGCGTCGCCGGCGTTGTGCCCGAAGCGGTCGTTGATCGACTTGAAGCCGTCGAGGTCGCAGAAGAGCACCGCGAGCCCCTTCGTGCCGTCGTCCTTCTCACCCTCGGGGGCGACCGCGTGGACGTGGTGGTCGTAGGCGCCGTACACCTCGGGGGTGGCGCGGAAGGAGGTGAAGTCATGGCCGTGGCCGTTCACGCCGTACGGCTGGACCGTGCCGTCGGCCGCCACGGGCGCCGCCGTCGCCGTGTACTGGTCGTTGCGGCCGTACGGGTCGGGCTGGGCGTTGCCGTAGGCCGCGTCGACCGACTCGACCAGGCCGGGCTCCGCCGACTGCGGGCGCGGGCAGAGACGGGCGCTGAGCCGGGAGCGCAGTTCGGCGGAGTTGGGCAGGCCGGTCAGGGAGTCGTGGGAGGCGCGGTGGGCGAGCTGCAGCTCGCGGCGCTTGCGCTCCTCTATGTCCTCGACGTGGGTGAGCAGGAAGCGCGGGCCGTCGGCGGCGTCCGCGACGACGGAGTTGCGCAGCGACACCCACAGATAGGAGCCGTCACGGCGGCAGAGCCGGAGTTCGGCGCGTCCGCCCTCGGCGGAGGTGCGGAGCAGGGTGCCGATGTCCTCGGGGTGCACGAGGTCGGAGAAGGCGTAGCGGCGCATCGCGGAGGCGGGGCGGCCCAGGAGGCGGCACAGGGCGTCGTTGGTGCGGAGTATTCGCCCGTGCTGGTCGCCGCCCATCTCGGCTATGGCCATGCCGGAGGGGGCGTACTCGAAGGCCTGCCGGAAACTTTCCTCGCTGGCTCTCAGTGCCTGCTGCTCGCGTTCGAGTCTGACCAGTGCCCGCTGCATATTCGCGCGTAGACGTGCGTTGCTGATAGCGATCGCGGCCTGAAAGGCGTACATCTGGAGCGCTTCCTTGCCCCACGCGCCCGGCCGGCGGCCGTTGCGGGGCCGGTCCACGGACAGGACGCCGATCAGTTCGCCCAGGTTGCTGCTGCCGGGCACGCTGGGCGTGAACATCGGCGCGAAGAGGCGGTCCGAGGGGTGCCACTCGTCCTCGAAGCGCGGGGCGGGGCCGTCGGTGTACCACTGCGGGACGTCGTCGTCGTCGAGGATCCAGCCCTCGGTGTGCGGTATGAAGACCAGCTCGCCCCAGGCCTCGCCCATGGAGAGGCGGCGCTCCCAGGAGTCGCGGGAGCCGACACGGCCGGTGATGAGGGCCTCGGCGGCGGAGTTCCCGGCGAGGGCTGCGACGACGAGATCGCCGTCGGGGCGGACGAGATTGACACACGCCAGCTCGTAACCGAGGCCGTTGACGACCCCGTCGGCGACGGTCTGGAGTGTGTCCGCCAGACTGCGCGCGGTGTTCATGTCCGCCATGACCTGATGCAGCTGCCGCAAGGTCGCGAGACGGACGTACGGCTCCTGGTCGGTCTCCATTCGCCCTCCCTCCGCCTATCCCACCATCCCCGCCACTGAATCACAGCGCGCTGCTCACTCGGTACACAGGGTCAACAAAAAGGGGCTCCTGTGACTCAAGTCACAGCGAAAGATGAGCAATTGAGTGGAGTTTCTGAGTTCTCCCTGTGCGTTTACTGAACGCAAACTTTGTATCTGTGCGGATACTACGAGCGAGGATACGGGGGAGAAGAAGTCGGCGGGGCCGTTCCCGATCATTACCGCCCCTTGGGAGTCGGCAAGGGCGTCGATCGGGTTCTCGGTCGGGAGTCCTAGGTCCGGGTTCGGGCGCTGGTCCGATGTGGTGGGACAGGAACGGCGAATACGTTTCCCGTGTGCTGACTCCCCCTGCCGTACCCACCTCGCCCGCCCCCCATGCCGCCCCTGTCCCTCCTGGCGGGCATCCTGGGGGCGTGAGCAACGACGACTTCCGCGCCGCCATGTCCCGCCTGGCCTCGGGCGTGGTCCTGGTGACCGCGCGGGAGGCGTCCCTCGACGCCGACGACCCCCAGGCGCCGGTCGGCGAGGACGTCGGCATGACGGCGACCGCCTTCCTGTCGGTCTCCCTGGACCCGCCCCTGGTCATGGTCAGCGTTCGCGAGGGCTCCCGGATGGACGACCTGCTCGCCGAACAGCCCCTGTGGGCGGTCTCCGTCCTCTCCGAGAGCCAGCGCCACATCGCGGGTCGCTTCGCGATGAAGGGCCGCATCAGCGACCGTCTCCTCTTCGAGGACATCCCGTACGTCCGGGGCGGCGCGTCCGGCGCTCCCCTGGTGGGCGGCGCCCTGGCGAACCTGGAGTGCCGTACGGAGCAGCGGGTGGAGGCGGGCGACCACACCCTGGTGATCGGCCGCGTCCTGACGGCGACGACACCGAGCGCGGACGGCGGCCCGCTGGCGTACTTCCGGGGCCGCTACCGGCAGCTGGGCTGAACCGGGACCGAGCTCGCCCGACGGGAAACTCGCTGGTCAAGCGGGTCCCGTGCCGCTTAGGTTGCCCGCATGACGAACGTGCCGAACGCGATGAACGTGACGAACGCCTCGCTCAGGCTGGAGCGGATCAGCTCCGACAACTTCGACGCGGCCGTCGCCGTACGGGTCAGCCCCGACCAGGAACACGCGGTCTCGCCGGTCATGAAGTCCCTGGCCGAGGCGTACGTCCATCCGCGCACCGCCTGGCCCCGGCTGATCCTCGACGGCGAGCGGCCCGTCGGTTTCCTCATGGCCTTCTTCGACATCGCCTGGGGCGGCACGGGCGCCGACCTGCGCTCCGGCCTCTGGCGCCTGAACATCGCGGCCGCCGAACAGGGCAAGGGCTACGGCCGCTTCGCCGTCGAGTCCGTCGCCGCCGAGATCCGCCGCCGCGGCGGCACCGACCTCTACGTCACCTGGCACCCCGGCCCGACCGGCCCCGAGCCCTTCTATCTGGCCCTGGGTTTCACCCCGACCGGCGAGACAAGCGGGGGCCAGACGGTCGGGGTGCTGAAACTCACGTAGGCCGAGCGGACAAAGCCTTCGGTGTGATTCGGATCGCACGACCAGAAATTGATTCCCGGGGCCGTTCCACGGTTCTTTCTCCCGGCCGTTCGGAAATTCACGACCGTTCATCCGGAGCCGCCGATCCGGTGATCTTGGCGACCGGTTACCGCCCAACTCCGGTCCCGCTAACCCCAGTCCCGTCCGGTACGGCCACGCTTCACATCCGCGCGCGCCTTTTTCTGCCGCAAACGGCGTTCATTGATTCCGCGCGGGATACGGGTGGGGGTGCGCGGCTTGGGCGGCGGTGCGGTGGCCTCCGCGAGCAGGGCGGCCAGACGTACGGCCGCCGACTCACGGTTGCGCCACTGGGAGCGGTGCTCGGAGGAGCGGACGGTGACGACCCCGTCGACGAGCCGTCCGGCGAGACGCTCCAGCGCGCGCCGCTTCCACACCTCGGGCAGCGCCTCGGTGTTCGCGAGGTCGAGGCTCAGCTCGACCCTGGAGTCACTGGTGTTGACGTGCTGCCCGCCCGGCCCACCGGACCGCGAGAAACGCCACATCAGCTCGGCCTCGGGGAGCGAGACGGAGCCACGGATGAGGTAGGGACCGGACATGCCCACCATCGTCGCGCGGCTGTCCGGTCCACGTCACCCCGTTTTCACCAGGCGGGCCGTCAAGACAGGTAAAGAAAGTAAAGCCGCGCGGAACCTTCGGTACCCCCGTCGGCGTTCAAGGAGGTGACGGTAGCTTCGTCACCGCACGCACGTACGCACGTCAAAAACGAGGGAAGGACTCCCAACAATGGCTGTAAGCCTGTCCAAGGGTGGCAACGTCTCGCTCACCAAGGAGGCTCCGGGCCTGACCGCCGTCACCGTGGGCCTCGGCTGGGACGTCCGCACCACCACCGGCACGGACTTCGACCTCGACGCCTCGGCGATCGCGGTCAACACACAGGGCAAGGTCTATTCCGACGCCCACTTCGTCTTCTTCAACAACAAGCAGACCCCGGACAGCACGATCGTCCACACCGGCGACAACCGCACGGGCGAGGGCGCGGGCGACGACGAGGCGATCAAGGTCAACCTCGCCGGCCTCCCCGCCGACATCGAGAAGATCGTCTTCCCGGTCTCGATCTACGACGCCGAGAACCGCTCGCAGAACTTCGGCCAGGTCCGCAACGCCTACATCCGCATCCTGAACGAGGCCGGCGGCGCGGAGATCGCCCGCTACGACCTCTCCGAGGACGCGGCGACGGAGACGGCGATGGTCTTCGGCGAGCTGTACCGCAACGGCGCGGAGTGGAAGTTCCGCGCGGTCGGCCAGGGCTACGCCTCGGGCCTGGTGGGCATCGCCCAGGACTTCGGCGTCAACGTCTGAGCCGTGGTCTGAGTCGTAACGGCGGCTGAAAAGCCCCCGGCCGAGCGCGATTGGCGTCTGGGCCGGGGGCTTTCGCGGTTCCGGAGGACAACGGAGGACACAGGCTCCCGGGCGGGAATCCCGCCGTGACACCATCACCTCCGTGCTCGATATCGGCTACGCCCTCTCCAACCGCTTCCCGGACCCCCCGCAGACGGACTACCGCCGCGCGGACGTCCACACCCTCCGCCATGATCTGTTCTGCGGTGACGTCTATCTCGCGGACACCAAGGCGGACCGGGAGTTGTCCACAGCCTGGGGATGGGTGCCGGTGCTCGACTTCGCGTGGGCGCTGTGCGACATCGTGGAACAGCTGGACCAGGACCCCGCGGGCTCCCGCGCCTCCCGCCCCCAGTACGCGGAACTGGACTTCACCGAGTCCACCGACCGCATGCTGTTCCAGCGCCGCTTCGGGTGGGTGGACATCGAGTCGGACTGGATGCCGGCGGAGGAGCCCCCGCTCACCTTCTCCCACGCCGAACTCCGCAAGGAGGCAAGGGATTTCCTCCACGACATCCTGGCCGACCTGACGGACCTCCACGAAGCACTAGCCGAAAACCCGGCAATCTGGACACTCCAGTCCCGCTTTCCAAGGGTGCACTGACCACCCCGAAGGATTCTCGCCCCCGCCGCCCCTACCCGTCCCATCCTTCTGGGGGCTGCGCCCCCAGACCCCCCTTTGTCCTCAAACGCCGGACGGGCTAGAAGATCAAACCCCGGCCGGCACCCCCACCCGTCCGGCGTTTGAGGACGAGGCCGTCCAGGCCGACAAGCGGGGGTCTGGGGGCGGCAGCCCCCAGGGATGGGAACGGGTAGGGGCGGCGGGGGCGAGAAAAACTACCCAACCCCCTCCACCCGCACCCCCAACTCCGCCGCGAACACCCCCGCCAGATCAAGCAACTGCACAGGACTGATCACCGCCCCCGCCAACCGATCCACCCCCCGCGCAAACCCCAACTCCGCAGCCCGCCGCAAATCCACATCCCTCAGCGTCGCCGCACTGAAGTCCGCCCCCTTCACCACACACCCCACGAACTCCACCCGCTCCAGCACCGCACCCCCGAAGTCCGGCTCCACCAGCACACACCCCTCGAAGACGACGTCCTTCAACTTCGCCTTGCGCAGGTTCAGATAGTCGATCTTCCCGCCCCGCACGACCACCCGCTCCAGCACAGCCCCATGCAACTGCACCCCACCCAGCCGCGCATCGACCAGCTCCACATCACGCAGAGTCGACTCGGCAAGGTTCGTGCCGACACCCCGTATGCCCGTGAGGACGGAGTCGAGCAGCCGCGCATGGTGCAGCCGGGTCTCGTCCAGCGCACACCCCGTCAGCGCGCAGTCCATGAACCGGGCACCCCCACCGTTCTGCCCCGCGAAGTCGACGTCCCGGAACTCCAGCCCGTCGTAATCCCCGTCTGCCGCCAACTCCCCACCCCCGAACGGCTCCAGCACAGGCAACCGCACCTCGGGCCGCCGAGCCCCCTTCACCCCGGACCCGGAACCACCCGCTCCACCCACCACACGCCTAGCCATGCCCCCATACTGCACCCCACCACTGACAATCCCCCTGACCTGCGGAAACACCCCCGACCCACCCCTCATGTCACATTCCGAACCCCTCAACCAGTCGTACCGACGGAACCCAGAAAGGCACCCACCAGAAGGAGCCCCAAACATGGCCCCCGCCCGCACCAACCCACGCACCCACCCCCGCCCCCACACCCCCCTCACCGTCATAGGCGGCGGCCTCGCCGGCCTCACCGCCGCCATAGCCGCCGCGGAGGCAGGCGCCAAGGTCACCGTGTACGAGGCCCACCACACCCTCGGCGGCCGAGGCCGCACCGCCGAGGGGCCGTACCGTACGAACGACGGCCCGCACGCCCTCTACAGCGGTGGCCCGCACTGGACCTGGCTCACCCGCCGCGACCTCATCGGCCCCCTCGCCCCGCTCCCACCCCTCGAAGCCGCCCGATTCCACTTCCGCCACCAGGGCACCCTGCGCCGCACCCCACCCCTCGCCATGCTCAAGCTGCTCCGCCACAGCGCCCAACAGGCCCCCGTGGACACCGACTTCATGACCTGGGCCACCGAGCAGGCAGGCGAGAAGGGCGCCCAGGCCGCCGCGCACTACTCCGCCGTCACCCTCTTCCACCACGACCCCGGCACCCTCTCCGCCGCCTTCGTCCAGGAACGGCTGCGCCGCGCCGCCACCCTCCCGCCCGAGGCCAACCACCCGCGCGGCGGCTGGGCCACCGTGATCGACCGGATGGCCGCCCGCGCCTGGAACCTGGGCGTACGGATGGAGACCCTGACCCGCGTCGACACGCTCCCCACGGACACCCCGGTCATCGTCGCCACCTCGCTCGACGCCGCCCGCCGCCTCCTCAACGACGACACCCTCACCTGGACCGGAGCCCGCACGGTCCTCCTCGACCTCGCCGTACGGACCCGGCGCGGCGACCCCTACGTCGTCTCCGACCTGGACGCCCCCGGCCGACTGGAACGCTTCACCGCCCAGGACCACACCCTCGCCCCGCCCGGCGAACAGCTCCTCCAGGGCCAGTTCCCGATCGCCCCGGGCGCCTCCCGCGCCGAGGGCATCGCCCGTGCCGAGGAGCTGCTCGACCTGGCCTTCGACGGCTGGCGCGAACGCGTCACCTGGCGCCGCGAGGCCACCTCGAACGGCCGTACCGGCGCGGTCGACCTGCCCGGCACGACCTGGCGCGACCGCCCCGCGATCGAACGCGGCGACGGCGTCTACCTGGCCGGCGACCAGGTGGCCGCCCCCGGAGTCCTGGCGGAGGTCTCGTTCAACAGCGCGCTGACGGCCGTATCACTGGCACTGGGAAACCGCCGACTCCACGGCCGCCCCAACCCCCGCAGGCCCTTCGGCCCGCTCAGCCCCCGCAGCCCCTTCGACCCTCTTGACCTGAAGCAAGCTTGAGGTTGAAGAGTGGGGACTCCTGCGACACCACGCCAAGAGCCACACGCACCCTTGGGGGACCCCCATGCACGCCATCCGCCTGCACACCTTCGGCCCCGCCGAAAACCTCATCTACGAACAGGTGGACGACCCGACCCCCGGCCCGGGCCAGGTCCGTATCGCCGTCGCCGCAGCCGGCGTACACCTCCTGGACACCGCCCTCCGCGAGGGCATGCAGGGCCCGGCACCGGAGCCGACCCCCCTGCCGACCATCCCCGGCCGCGAGGTCGCCGGCACGGTCGACGCCCTCGGCGAAGGCACCCCCGAGCTGTGGCGCGGCAAGCGCGTCGTCGCCCACCTCGGCTTCCAGCCCGGCGGCTACGCCGAACTCGCCGTCACCGACATGGAACGCCTGCACGAGATCCCGGCCGGCCTCGACTTCGCCCAGGCCGTCGCGATGATCGGCACCGGGCGTACGACCATGGGGATCCTGCAGTTCACCGACCTCGGCCCCGACTCCGTGGCCGTCGTACCGGCCGCCGCCGGTGGCATCGGCACCCTTCTCGTGCAGTACGCCCGACATGCGGGCGCCACCGTGATCGGCCTCGCGGGCGGCCCCGCGAAGACGGCCCTCGTCGAGGCGAACGGCGCCGACCTCGCCGTCGACTACACGGACCCCGCATGGCCGGAGAAAGTGCGCGCGTATCTCGGCGGACGGCCCGCCACCGTCGTCTTCGACGGGGTCGGCGGCGAGATCGCCCGCGAGGCCACCGCCCTCCTCTCCCCCACCGGACAGCACCTCGTCTTCGGCTGGTCGGGCGAGGGCCTCCACGACGGCACCCCCTACCTCGTCGAGGGCGTCTCCGAACAGGTCCTCGGCCCGGCGATGCTGAGCAGGGCGGGCGGCCCCGACCCCCTCCGCACCCTGGAACTCCGCGCCCTGGCCGAAGCAGCCGCCGGCCGCCTGACCCCGTCCGTACACCGCTTCCCCCTCACCGAGGCGGCCACGGCCCACCGAGCCCTCGAAAACCGCGGTACGACGGGCAAGGTGGTGCTTGAGCCGTGACTCACGGTGAGGGGAGCCGCCCCGGCCGAGAAGCGCCCGATAGGGGCGCGAGGCTGTATCTATTTGCGGCTCCGCCGCGTGGGCGCGACCAGCCACGACGGCGCCGCACCAACCCAGCACCCAACAACCGCCCCCGCAAAAACTCAGTGCCGCCCAGCCACGCGATCCGCCACCCGAGCCAGCCGCGAAGACCGCTCCCCACCCCCGGCAGACTCCCTCCGATCCGCGGCCCGATACGTCGCGTACATCCCATGCACCCCCACCCACCGCAACGGCTCCGGCTCCCACTTCCGCACCCGGTGCCCGACCCACGGCAGACCGGTCAGCTCGGTACGCCCCGCCTGACCCGAGTCCAGCAGCACCAGATCCCGCAGCGTCCGCGCCGCGAGATTGGCGGTGGCGACGCCCGAACCGACGTAACCCCCCGCCCACCCGAGCCCGGTCGACCGGTCCAGCGTCACCGACGCACACCAGTCCCGAGGCACCCCCAGCACCCCCGACCAGGCATGCGCGACCCGCACATCACGCAGCACCGGAAAGAACCGCACGAGAATCTCCCGCAACGCCTCGACCGTCGCCGCCTGCGTACGCCCGTCGTTGTCCGTCCGCGACCCGAACCGGTACGGCACCCCGCGCCCGCCCAACGCGATCCGCCCGTCCTCCGTCCGCTGCGCGTACATGTACGCGTGCGCCATGTCCCCCAGCGCCTCCCGCCCCGCCCAGCCGATCTCGTCCCACTGCGCGTCCGTCAACGGCTCGGTCGCGATCATCGACGAGTTCATCGGCAGCCAGGTCCGCCGCTGCCCCTTCAACGAGGCTGTGAACCCCTCCGTACAGCGCAGCACATAGGGCGCGCGAACCGTCCCGTACGGCGTGACCGCGTGCTTCGCGAGGATCTCCGTAACGGGCGTCCGTTCGCAGACGACAACACCCAACCCCTCAACAACCGCCGCGAGCCCTTTGACCAGCTTCACCGGATGCACCCGCGCCCCGTGCGGCGTCCACGAAGACCCGAGAGCACCGGCCACCCGCACCCGCTCGGCCGTCGCGTCGGCGCCGTACAACTCACGGTCGTCCTCCCCGTACGACACCTCCACGTCGTGGAAGTCCAGCAGCCGAGCCAACTGAGCGGGGGTACGGGCGACTTCGAGCACACCCCCCTGATGAATGCCGGCGTCGAACCCCTCCTCCCCCACGACCCGCACCACTTCACCAACGGTGTCGTTCATGGCCCGCTGCAGCCGTACGGCGGCCTCATGACCGTGCACGCGCGCGTACCGGTCCCTCCCCGCGACCCCGTTGTACAGCCAGCCCCCGTTGCGCCCGGAAGCCCCGTACCCGCAGAACTCCTTCTCCAGAACGACGATCCGAAGAAAAGGCGCGGCCTTCTTCAGGTAGTAGGCCGTCCACAACCCGGTGTAACCACCCCCGACGATGACGACGTCAGCCGTCACATCCCCATCCAGAGGCGCACGAGGGACAGGCAGCCCGTCCTCCGCGTACCAGAAGGAAACCCGCCCATTGACGATCCCGCTGCTCATAGCGCCGGACGCTAACGCCTGAACGCCCCCATTGTCTCCTTCGGATTCCACACCTCCCCACCCCTCCCACGCGTCAACGGCCAACAGCAGAACCCCACAAGAGCCGCAGTGAAGTGCCCGAGATCGGTGAAGGTACGAGAGAAGACAAGCGGCACCCCGTACACACCCAGAACCCCCACCACATACACATACCGCCAAGGCCGGGCAATCCGATACGCCAGCACGGCGACCACCCCCGCCAGCGCGTAACTCACCCCGAAATCCATCGTGTCGGCCGCCGAGGCCGGAGCCGAACCGTCCCGGATCGCCCGCCACACCGCACCCTGACTGATCAGCGTCGCCAGCACATGCGAGGCCACGCACACCACCAGCCACCGCACGGTCCCGAGCCACCGCTCGACCGTCGCGTGAAACACCGAATACAGCACGACGTACGGGGTCCACCACCCGTCGATCCACATCGCACTGGAGATCAGCACCCGCACCGGATGGTCCGACAGCTCATTGATGTTGGTCGACCGCTGCCGCAGGAACTCCTCCTGGAACTCCGCCGACATGTGATGCACGGCCACAGTCGTGAAGAACAGCACGAGCAGCCACACGTACGTGCCCGGAGCACTACGGACGTAAGCCCACACCCCGCGCGGGCGGACCGGAAATCGCATGCCCCAATTTACGCACGCACATACAGTCGCCCAGTGACCCGCACCCCCGTGGAAGTCCCCGCCGCACTGGCCGCCACACAGCTCAAGTACAACGGGGAGGCGGGCCGCGCCTTCATCACCGAACTCCCCACCCGCACGGCCGACTTCCTGGACCGCTGGAACCTACGCGTGGACGGCCCCTCAATGCACGGCGTAACGGCCCTGGTCCTCCCGGTCGTCACCACGGACAACACCCCGGCGGCCCTCAAACTCCAACTCCTGGACAAGGAGAGCGAAGGCGAGGCACGGGCCCTCCACCACTGGAACGGCAACCACGCGGTACACCTCCTGGACCACGACCCCACCACGGGCACGATGCTCCTGGAACGCCTGGACCACACCCGAATGCTGTCCACGCTCCCGGACGCCCACGAGGCGACCCTGGTCATCGCGACCCTGCTGTCCCACCTCACATCGATCCCCGCCCCACCGGGCATCCGCACCCTCGGCGACATCGCGGAGGGCATGCTGGACCAGGCGCCCACCGCACTGCGCACACTCCCGGACCCCGAAGCCCGCACCCTCCTCACGGACTGCGCGGCAACCCTGCGCGAAGTGGCTCCCGACCCCGGAGACCGCCTCCTCCACTGGGACCTCCACGACGAGAACGTCCTGGCCGCCACCCGCGCCCCCTGGCTGGCCATCGACCCCAAACCCCTGTCAGGAGACCCAGGCTTCGACCTCTGGCCGGCCCTCAACACCCGCTTCGACGCGGACGACATCGCGTGGCGCTTCGACGCAATGACGGACGTACTGTCCCTGGACAGGGAGCGAGCCCGCGCGTGGACCTTGGCCCGGGTGCTGCAGAACGCCCTGTGGAACATCGAGGACGGGGATCCGGTGGAGGAGACGGGGCTGGAGATGGTTCGGCGGCTGCGGAATTCGTAGTGCTGGAGCCCCCTGTCGGATTCGAACCGACGACCTACGCATTACAAGTGCGTTGCTCTGGCCAGCTGAGCTAAGGAGGCCTGACGCGCGCGTGCACAGGCCGTGCAGGCATGCGTGCCCGTGCAGTGTACCCAGGTCCCGGCCGCCCCCCTGTCGAAAATTTCCGCGAAGTTCACACTCCCCCACCTACTGACAGAACCCGAATCCCCAGGTACCGTCCAGATTCAGTCCGCGTATGTGGACTACACCACCTTCCTACAACGGATCGTCCGGCACGTTCCTGCCGGTAGAAGGGGGCCCATCACCATGGCCACTGTTTCGTTCGACAAGGCGACCCGCATTTACCCGGGCACCGAGAAGCCCGCCGTAGATGGTCTGGAGATCGAGGTCGGGGACGGCGAGTTCCTCGTGCTCGTCGGTCCGTCCGGTTGCGGCAAGTCCACCTCGCTCCGCATGCTCGCGGGGCTCGAGGACGTGAACGCCGGCGCCATCCGCATCGGTGACCGCGACGTCACGCACCTGCCGCCCAAGGACCGGGACATCGCGATGGTGTTCCAGAACTACGCGCTGTACCCGCACATGACCGTCGCCGACAACATGGGCTTCGCGCTCAAGATCGCCGGCGTCAACAAGGCCGAGATCCGCCAGAAGGTCGAGGACGCGGCGAAGATCCTCGACCTCACCGACTACCTGTCGCGCAAGCCGAAGGCGCTCTCCGGTGGTCAGCGTCAGCGTGTCGCCATGGGTCGTGCCATCGTGCGTGAGCCCCAGGTCTTCCTCATGGACGAGCCGCTGTCGAACCTCGACGCCAAGCTCCGTGTCTCGACCCGTACGCAGATCGCCTCGCTGCAGCGCCGTCTGGGCATCACCACCGTGTACGTCACCCACGACCAGGTCGAGGCCATGACCATGGGCGACCGGGTCGCCGTGCTGAAGGACGGTCTGCTCCAGCAGGTCGACTCGCCGCGCAACATGTACGACCGCCCGAAGAACCTCTTCGTCGCCGGCTTCATCGGCTCCCCCGCCATGAACCTGATCGAGGTCCCGATCACCGACGGCGGTGTGAAGTTCGGCAACTCGGTCGTCCCGGTCAACCGCGAGGCCCTCACGGCCGCCGCCGACAAGGGTGACACCACCGTCACGGTCGGCGTCCGTCCCGAGCACTTCGACGTCGTCGAGCACAACGGTGCCGCCGCCGACGCCCTGTCCAAGGCCACCGAGGACGCTCCGGCCGGTCTCGCCGTCTCCGTGAACGTCGTCGAGGAGCTGGGCGCCGACGGTTACGTCTACGGCAGCGCCAAGGTCGGCGACGACCTCAAGGACCTGGTCGTCCGCGTCAGCGGCCGTGCCGTCCCGGACAAGGGCGCCACGCTGCACGTCGTCCCGCGTCCGGGCGAGATCCACGTGTTCTCGACCTCCACGGGCGAGCGCCTCACCGACTGAGACACGACCTGAACGGCGAAGGGCCCCGCGGCTTGCTGCGGGGCCCTTCCCCATACCCATGACCCGTGCGTCCGATACCCCGCCACACCGGTCATTTCGAATCATGTGCGTCAACGCCCTACCCACAGAACGGCACCAATTCATCCCCCAAATTGGTGACTAAATGTCGCCAAATCAGCACCGAGCGCTACCCTCACTCGCGTGAAGCACTCCACTAACCAACTGACGCGACGTGGCCGTGGCCCAGCCCGCCGGATCGGCCGTAGCCTCGCCCTTGTCCTGCCCGTCGTCCTGGTGCTGTCCGGGACCCTCGCGGTCACCCGAGTCAACTGGTCGGGGAATCCCTCGGACTCGGTGCTCACGGCGTCCTCCGAGGATCTGGCCGCCCGAGCCGCCGCTGCCCCCGCCCCCCAGGACGTCCTGCGCGACCAACTGCTCCTGGAACTCCAGGACAAGGACCCCGGCACCGCCCTCACCCACCTCCAGCAGGCGGTGAACGGCCACCCGTCCCTGGCGAAGCACTGCACGTCGATCGCCCGCGCCCTCGGCCGCGCCGCCGTCCGCGTGTACGGCCCGTCGCGCGCCCAGTCGTACTCCCGCCCGGTCTGCGACACGTCCTTCGCGACGGGAGTGGCAGCAGCACACAGCTAGCAGTCACCGCGGGTCCGGTGGGGGCTGGTCGCGCAGCTCCCCGCGCCCCTAGGGGGCGGCTGCGCGCCCGCCCAGCTGCGGGGTCACACGCCCCCTGGAAGGCGCCCCGCAGGGGCAGCCTCCCAGGGGCGCGGGGAACTGCGCGCCCAGCCCCCACCGGACCCGCAGCCCCCGCGGAGCGCCCCGTACAGTTCGTGGCATGACCGCTCCCCACGCCACCACGCGCCCCACTCAAGCCGTGGTCCTCGCCGGAGGCCAGGGCTCCAGGCTCCGCCCGTACACCGACGACCGGCCCAAGCCGATGGTCGAGATCCCCGGCACGGGGACGCCGATCATCGGCCATCAGCTCGTCTGGCTGGCCGAGGAGGGCGTGACGGACGTCGTCGTCAGCTGCGGTCACCTCGCCGAGGTCCTCCAGAAGTGGCTGGAGACCACCGACCTGCCGCTGAGCGTCACGACGGTCGTCGAGACCGAGCCCCTCGGCCGTGGCGGCGGCCTCAAGTACGCCGCCGCGCACCTCCCCGCCCCGGACCAGCCCTGGTACGCCACCAACGGCGACATCTGGACCCGCTTCTCGCTGCGCGACATGGCCGACTTCCACGCCGAGCGGGACGCCGTCGCGACCCTCGCGCTGGCCCGTCCCCGGCTGCCCTGGGGCGCCGTCCAGACGGACGGCTTCGGTCACATCACGGACTTCATCGAGTCCCCTCCGTCGACCTTCGAGATCAACGCGGGCGTGTACGTCTTCTCCTCCGAGTTCGCCGCCCTGCTCCCGGAGCGCGGCGACCACGAACGCACCACGTTCCCCCACCTGGCCCGCGAACACCGCCTGGCCGGCTTCCCGATCCCGCACGGCGCCTACTGGCGCGCCATCGACACCGCGAAGGACCTCACGGAGGCCGCGAAGGAGCTGGCGGCGCTGGGCCGTTGAGCCGCCGGTTCGCCAAGGCTCTTTTCCCGTACGTCAATGGGGTCCCGCACTGTGACAGTGCGGGACCCCATTGACGTACAACTACCGCGGCTAGCCGAGCAGTCCACCCACCAGCCCCGGCTGCCCCGTGGAGGAGCCCCCGGTGCTGCCGTCGCCGCTGCCGCCAGTGCTGCTGCCGCCCGTGGAGCCGCCACTCGTGCCGCCCGGCGTGCCCGTGGAGCCGCCCGACGAGGACGGTCCCGCGCTGGTGCTGGGCGCCTCCTGGACCGGGGTGGTCTGCTGAGGCGGGGCCTGGCCGCCGCCATCGCTGCCCTGGGTCTGGCTGGGCCGGCTGCCGGTGACGCTGCCGCTCTCGCGGGCCTCCTCGGGAGTGGTCGCGGCCTCGCCTGTTGTGGGAGTCGCCGAAGTGGCGTCCTGGGTCGGGGGCTTGGTGGCCGCCGAGGGGCTCTTCGAGGCCTGCCGTTCGCCGGACTCCTCGGGGAGCGGTGAGCCGGGGAGTTCGTTGCGCGGGGCCTCGCCGGGGCCGGGTACGACCACCCGGTCGGCGTCGCGGACGGCGCCGCCGAGCAGCGAGCCGACGAGGAGCGTGAGCCCGATGACGACGGCCGTGACGAGGGCGCCGCGCCGCAGGACGTAACTGCGCAGCTCCCAGATGTCCGTACGGGGTCCGAGGCGTCGCCAGGCGCTGCCCGCGAGGCGGCCGTCGATGGAGTAGACGGGGGCGCCGGCGATGATCAGCGGCGACCAGGCGGCCAGGTAGATGATGTCGGGGGCGTCGTAGACGGGGACGCTCTTCCAGCTGACGGTGACCAGCAGCGCGGCGGAGAGCAGGGCGCCGCCGACCGCGGCGACCCGCTGCCACAGGCCCAGGACCGTGAGGACGCCCACGATGACCTGGAGGAAGGCGATGACGAGGCCGGAGCCGACGGGGTGCTGGAGCGCGAACTGCCGTAGTGGCTCGGCGACTTCCCAGGGGTGCAGGGTGTTGAGCCACTTCATCATGGAGCCGCGTTTGCCGCCGTCGAAGTAGACGGGGTCGCAGAGCTTGCCCATGCCCGCGTAGATGGAGATGAAGCCGAGGAAGATGCGCAGCGGGAGCAGGACGACGCCGAGGTTCATCCGGCGGCCGGGGTAATAGGCGTGCCGGACGGGGTCGTTGGCGTGGCGCTTGGCGCCGGTGCGCCGTCCGTCGGCGTCCCGCTCGTAGTCGTCGTAGCCGTCGTCGGCGAACTCGCCGTCCCCGTAGCCGGGTTGGCCGTACGCGGGCTCGTCGTACGCGCTGCCGACGGTGCGCATGTTGGGGAGCAGGCGGCCGGAGTCGGGGCTGTGGGTGCGCTGGCTGCCGACGATGGGCGTCTCGACGGTCTGGTCGAGGGTGCTGCCGGCGTAGTCGAGGTCGTCGTCGCCGATGCGGGGGATGACCTGCGTCGCTCCGGCGTCGACGGCCGGCGGCTGTTCGCCGTGGCGCACGCTGGAGCCCCGTACGGCCTGGAGCAGCCGGTGCGCGCCGGTGTCGTCGGGTGCGGACTTCCCGCTCCAGACGACCGCGCGGCGGCGGCCGGGCGTGGCGCCGCCGGCGCCGACGACGGGGATGCGAGCCGTGTCCTCGGAGGCGCTGAGGTGCCGGGCGACACGGGACGACGGTGCGGCCCGCCGCGTCGAGGCCCCCAACTGCACGCGGAAGCTCGCATGGTTGACGATGACCTGCGCCGGATCGCTCGGCACTTTCACCATGCTCAGCGCGGGAGCGTCGTCGTATCCCGACGGTGTTCTGGTGTCCACACTCATCTAACCGAGTGACGTGTGGTTAGGACACTGCTTTGACTTGGCGGATGTGTCCGGACCGCGTCAAGGTCACGTCACCCGGCCGGATCCGCCCGTACGGGTGACGCTGCGCACGCGTGTTCAGGCGCGTCGGCGGGCCGCTTCGTAGAGCACGATCCCGGCCGCGACACCGGCGTTGAGGGACTCGGTGCCGCCGGGCATCGGGATGCGGACGAGGTGGTCGCAGGTCTCCCCGACCAGTCGGGACAGTCCCTTGCCCTCGCTGCCGACGACGATGACGACGGGCCCGCCGAGCGCGGGCAGGTCGCCGATCTCGGCGTCCCCGTCGGCGGCGAGGCCGACGACGACGATCCCGGCCTTCTGGTACGCCTCCAGGGTGCGCGTCAGATTGGTGGCGCGGGCGACGGGCGTACGGGCGGCGGCGCCGGCGGAGGTCTTCCAGGCGCCGGCGGTCATGCCGGCGGCGCGCCGCTCGGGCACGACGACGCCGTGGCCGCCGAAGGCGGAGACGGAGCGGACGACGGCGCCGAGGTTGCGCGGGTCGGTGACGCCGTCGAGTACGACGATGAGGGGGTCGACGCCGTTGTCGTAGGCGGCGTTGGCGAGGTCCTCGGGGTGCGCGTACTCGTACGGCGGGACCTGGAGGACGAGCCCCTGGTGGTTGAGCCCGTTGGTCATGCGGTCCAGCTCGGGCCGAGGAGCTTCCATCAGGTGAATACCGCCGCGCTCACCGGCCAGCTGAAGCGCCTCACGCACGCGCTCGTCGTTGTCGATGAACTGCTGGACGTACAGCATCGAGGCGGGCACGCCCTCGCGGAGCGCCTCGACGACCGAGTTGCGCCCGACGACGAGTTCGGAGGAGGCCTTCCCGCCGCGTCCCTTGGGTGCGGGCCGCCGCTGGATCTGCTTGGCCTTGGCACCGGCAATACGGTTCTTCTTGTGGCCCTTGCGCATCTCGGCGGGCGGCGTCGGCCCCTTGCCTTCGAGCCCCCGGCGCCGCTGGCCGCCACTGCCGACCTGCGCGCCCTTCTTGCCGGACATGCGGCGGTTGTTAGCGGCCATGACCTACCTGTCTGTGTGAAGGCGTGCGTGTGTACGTCTATGAGTGTGCCGCCCGGGGGCCCGGGCGGCACAATCGATCAAGGAGATGTACGGGTTTGTGGGGAATTTGCGGGGAAATGCTCAGCGCGGACCGAGGGTCCAGCGCGGGCCCTGCGGACCGTCCTCGATGACGAGCCCCGACTGGTTGAGCTGGTCGCGGATGGCGTCGGCGGTGCCCCAGTCCTTGCGCCCGCGGGCCGCCTCGCGCTGATCGAGGACCAGTCGTACGAGGCTGTCGACGACCCCGTGCAGATCCTCGCCCCGGTCGGCGCCGTCCCCGGCCCAGTGCGGGTCGAGGGGGTCGAGGCCGAGGACGCCGAGCATGGCGCGCACCTCGGCGAGGCGGGCCACGGCGGCTTCCTTGTCGTCGGCGGCGAGGGCGCTGTTGCCCTGCCGGACGGTGGTGTGCACGACGGCGAGGGCCTGCGGCACGCCCAGGTCGTCGTCCATGGCCTCGGCGAAGGCGGGCGGCACCTCGGCGGCGGGCTCGACGACGCCCCCGGCCTTCTCGACGACGCGCTGTACGAAGCCCTCGATCCGGGCGAACGCGGACTCGGCCTCGCGCAGGGCCTCCTCGCTGTACTCGATCATCGAGCGGTAGTGCGGGGTGCCGAGGTAGTAGCGCAGGACGATGGGCCGCCAGGTCTTGACCATCTCGCTGACGAGGACGGAGTTGCCGAGGGACTTCGACATCTTCTCGCCGCTCATGGTGACCCAGGCGTTGTGCACCCAGTACGCGGCGAAGTCGTCGCCGAAGGCCTTGGCCTGGGCGATCTCGTTCTCGTGGTGGGGGAAGATCAGGTCGAGGCCGCCGCCGTGGATGTCGAAGGCGGAGCCCAGGTACTTGTGGGCCATGGCGGAGCACTCCAGGTGCCAGCCGGGCCGGCCCCGCCCCCAGGGCGTCTCCCACGTCGGCTCACCGGGCTTGGCGGACTTCCACATGGCGAAGTCACGCGGGTCGCGCTTGCCGGTCTCGCCCTCCCCCGAGGGCTGGAGCAGGTTGTCGAGTTCCTGGTTGGACAGCTGCAGGTACCCGGGGAAGGAGCGCACGTCGAAGTAGACGTTGCCGTCGGCCTCGTACGCGTGTCCGCGCTCGATGAGGCCGCGCATCATCTCGACCATCTCGGTCACGTGCCCGGTGGCACGCGGTTCGTAGGTCGGGGGGAGGCAGCCGAGGGCGCTGTACCCGTCGTTGAAGGCGCGCTCGTTCTCGAAGCCGATGGACCACCAGGGGCGGCCTTGCTCCTCGGCCTTCCTGATGATCTTGTCGTCGATGTCGGTGACGTTGCGGATGAAGGTGACGTCGTATCCGCGGTACGTGAACCATCGGCGCAGGATGTCGAAGTTGAGCCCCGACCGGATATGGCCGATGTGCGGGGCGGCCTGCACGGTGGCGCCACAGAGGTAGATCGAGACACAACCCGGCGTGAGCGGGGCGAAGTCACGGATCTGCCGGGCGCTGGTGTCGTACAGGCGAATGGTCACGAGACAAGGGTAGTGGCCCACACCGAGTGCCCGGCGACCCTTACCCACAAGGGCCACGTATTCGTGACATTCGCCCCCGCCGCCCCTACCCATACCCATCCCTGGGGGCTGCGCCCCCAGACCCCCCTATCGCGCTGAACGCGCTCGTCCTCAAACGCCGGACGGGCTGAAAGATCAACCCCCGGCCGGTGCTGAAGTGCGGCGGGGGCGGGTGGGCGGGGAAAATGGGGCGGGCTGAACGCGGTTGCCCTCGAACGCCCGCCCGCACCCCCACTCAGCCCGTCCGGCGTTTGAGGACGAGGCCGTTCAGGCCGAAGCGGGGGTCTGGGGGCGGCAGCCCCCAGAAGGATGGGACGGGTAGGGGCGGCGGGGGCGAGGAAACCAGGGCTCAGCCCAGGCGGGCCACCAGTGCTGTCGCCACCGCCATCAGGCCCTCGTCGCGGCCCGGGAAGCCGAGGCCGTCCGTTGTCGCGCCGGACACCGACACCGGCGCCCCCACCGCCTCCGACAGCACCTTCTGCGCTTCCTCCCGCCGCTTCCCGATCTTCGGCCGCGGCCCCACCACCTGCACCGCGACATTGCCGATCGTGAACCCGGCCGCCCGTACGATCCGTGCCGCCTCCGTCAGCAGCGTGACCCCGGACGCCCCGGACCACTCCGGGCGCCCGGTGCCGAAGTGCTGACCCAGGTCACCGAGCCCCGCCGCCGAGAACAGCGCGTTGCACGCCGCGTGGGCGACGACGTCCGCGTCGGAGTGGCCCGCGAGGCCCGTCCCCTCGCCCTCCCACTTGAGGCCGGCGCACCACAGTTCCCGGCCCTCCTCGAAAGCGTGAATGTCGGTACCGATGCCGACCTGGGGCAGCACCGGCCCCCCGGAGGAATACGACGAGTATTCAGAAGCCATCGTTGAGCCTCCTCCGGGCCAGTACCGCTTCCGCCAGCACCAGGTCCAGCGGCCGCGTCACCTTGAACGCCTCCTCGTGGCCGGGCACGACCACGACCCGCAGGCCCAGCTGTTCGACCATGCTCGCGTCGTCGGTGACGTTCTCGGTCACCGTCTCGTGGGCCCGGACCAGGGTGTCGAGCGCGAAGCCCTGCGGGGTCTGGACCGCGCGCAGCCGCGCCCGTTCCGGCGTCGCCAGCACGGGCTCCGGTTCGCCGGGCGTCGTGGCCGGCTCGACCTCCTTGACGGTGTCGGCGAGCGGCAGCGCGGGGACGACGGCCTGCGCGCCCTCCCGTACGGCCTCGATGACCGCGTCGACGGTGTCCACCGGGACGAGCGGGCGGGCGGCGTCGTGGACGAGGACGATGTCGATGCCGGGCGGCAGCGCGTCCAGGCCGAGCTTCACCGACTCCTGCCGGGACTCGCCGCCGGGGACGACCAGGAAGTCCGTGCGGTCGGGGAGCGCGTGGGCGTCGAGGAGGGTCTTCACCTCGGCGGCGCCGTCCGGCGGGGCCACGACGACGACCAGGGAGACGGCACGGGACGCGGCCATCGCGCGCACCGCGTGGATGAGCATGGGCGTGCCGTTCAGCGCGCGAAGCGCCTTGGGGGCGCCCGGACCGAGGCGTACGCCCCGGCCGGCGGCCGGAATCACGGCGGCCGTACGTGCCCCGGGCGGTGTGGGGCGCGATTCGTCAGACATCGGTTCCTGTCAGGTTTGTGTGCCGAGCCCTCGTGGGTATGGCCTGGAGGAGTGCCGGGCGCGAGCCTCGATCGGACCCTTCCGTGACATCCGGTCGAGCAGGCTCCGGGCCCGGCACACCAATATCAGTACTTCAGCACTTCAGTACTACTGACTGCCTGAGTCGGAGCTGCTTCAGTCGGTGCTGGAGAATTCACATCCGGGCACGAACATGCCGCAGCGCCCGGCGACATTGGATACGTCATCGGGCACCGCGGCATTTTCACTGTGCTGCTTGAGCTGACTGTGCTGCTAAACCGAGCCAAACCGAGTGGGCGGGTTTTTCAGGGCCTGCGTTCAGTCAGCCGGAGTCAGGACGCGAGCACCTCGTCGAGCAGGGCTTCGGCCTTGTCCTCGTTCGTGTTCTCCGCGAGCGCGAGCTCACTCACCAGGATCTGGCGAGCCTTGGCGAGCATGCGCTTCTCACCGGCGGACAGTCCGCGCTCCCGCTCACGACGCCACAGGTCACGCACGACTTCCGCGACCTTGATGACATCACCGGAGGCGAGCTTCTCCAGATTCGCCTTGTAGCGACGTGACCAGTTCGTGGGCTCCTCGGCGTACGGAGCGCGCAGCACCTCGAAGACCCGGTCCAGCCCGTCCTGACCGACCACGTCACGCACGCCGACGAACTCCGCATTGTCCGCCGGTACACGTACAGTCAGGTCACCCTGGGCGACCTTCAGCACCAAGTAGGTCTTGTCCACGCCTTTGATCTGGCGAGTTTCGATGGCCTCGATCAGCGCGGCCCCGTGATGGGGATAGACCACGGTGTCGCCAACCTTGAACGTCATGTGACAGGTACCCCTTCCGTGGCTATCCAGGGTAACACGGAAACGGCAGCTTCTGAATGGCGTTTTCGCAGGTCAGGGCATATCTCGGGGCTTGACAACAGCAACAGGAACGTGCTTCGGAAGGGCCCCGGAGGCGAAGGGGGAGGGGGTATTCGCAGGTCGGAGCGGCTCTCCGAACGAAGTGAAACCCGGACGTTACACACACCTGGGGACCCCGCCGGGCAACCAAACATCCACTTATGTCCGCTTCCAAGTGTGCGACTTACGCTACTCCGTTCGGTGAGCGGAGTCGGCTGTGCGACGAATCCGGAATTGATCACCGCTTGGCGATCTCCGGGTGATCTCCAGGTGATCTACGGGTGATCAATTTCCGATCCCTTCATTCCCTTCACAGTAAATGTGAATGTCGAAGTGGCTCTTGCGGACAGCCCCGCACTCCCGGGGAACCACCCCCGCCCGTCGTTAGAGGCGGGTCGGGTGCGGTGGCGTGGGAACGGCTCGGTAACCTAAGGCCGCTGACAGACACTTAGGGTGGCTTTACAAGGAGCTGCCCGTGCGTTCCAAGGAGTTGCCGCCGCCGTGAGCAGCAGCCTTCGACGCGGCGCCCTCGCCGCATCCGCCCTCGCGTTCTCGGTCGCCACGCTCGCCGGGTGCGCAGCCGGAAACAACGCCCAGACGCTGGAGATCAAGCCGGACAACGCGGCCACCTCCGTCGGTGACATCAAGCTGCAGAACGTCGTGATCATCACCCAGCCGGAGCTGGAGTCGACCGGCCCGGCCGCCGTCTCCGCGACGGTGTTCAACAGCGGTACGACGGCCCAGACGCTGGAGTCGATCACCGTCCCGGGCACCGGCAAGACCGCCGAGCTGACGGCCGCGAAGGGCGGGAGCCTGAGCATCCCGGCCGGCGGTTCGCTCGTCATCGGCGGCGCGAACAACGCGTCCGCCGTGCTGCCCAGCAGCCGTGAGGCGGTGCAGGACGGCAACGCGCAGAAGATCACCTTCGCCTTCAGCAAGACCGGTGACGTGAGCCTGCGCGCGTTCGTCGTCCCGGCGGAGAGCTTCTTCTCCTCGTGGGGCCCGACCGAGGTCCCGGCGGCCCCCGTCGAGACCAGTCCCGCGCCGACCACCTCCGCGGAGCCGGAGGCGTCCGGTACCCCGACCGGGGCCGCCGAGACGCCCGCGGCGGGGGCGACCCCGAGCACGTCGGCCTCGGAGACGGACACGGCTGCCACCGGCGGCTGAACCCTCGTACACGCCGAAGGGCGGGGCCTCCTCGGGGAGGTCCCGCCCTTCGGCGTACCGGCGCGCACCCTGCGCGTACCGGGCCGTAAAGCTCTGTACGGGCCGGTTTACGGCTCGAACTTGTACCCCAGGCCCCGCACCGTCACCAGGTACCTGGGCGCGCCCGGGTCCGGTTCGATCTTGGCGCGGAGGCGCTTGACGTGGACGTCGAGGGTCTTGGTGTCGCCGACGTAGTCGGCGCCCCAGACCCGGTCGATGAGCTGCATACGGGTCAGTACGCGGCCCGCGTTGCGCAGGAGCATCTCCAGCAGGTCGAACTCCTTGAGCGGGAGGTCGACCTTGGCGCCGGAGACCGTGACCACGTGGCGGTCCACGTCCATGCGGACAGGACCGGCCTCCAGCGCGGCCGGGGTGACCTCCTCGGGCTCGCCGCGGCGGCGCAGGACGGCCCGGATACGGGCGACCAGTTCGCGGGAGGAGAAGGGCTTGGTGACGTAGTCATCGGCTCCTATTTCCAGGCCGACGACCTTGTCGATCTCGCTGTCCTTGGCGGTGACCATGATCACCGGGACGTTGGACTTGCCGCGCAGCTGGCGGCAGACCTCGGTGCCGGGCAGGCCGGGCAGCATCAGGTCGAGCAGGACGAGGTCGGCGCCGTTGCGCTCGAACTCGTCGAGTCCGTCGGGCCCGGTGGCCGCGATGGCGACCTCGAAGCCCTCTTTGCGAAGCATGTACGAAAGGGCGTCGGAGAAGGATTCCTCGTCCTCGACGACGAGCACTCGGGTCACGGAAGGACCTCCGGGGCGTGAAGCGGATCGTAAGGGGATGTGCCGGTGGTCCGGTCGGCCTCTTCGCCGGGGTCGGACGGTCCGTCCCCGGCTTCGGGGTCGGAGTCTGGGAGTGACTCGGGGTGCGAGTCATGGTCGTACAGATGTACCCGGTTCGCACGGGCGCGGCGGGCGGCGCCCGCTTCCGGGAGGCGCAGGGTGAACGTGGAGCCCTGGCCTTCGGAGCTCCACACGGTGACCTCTCCGCCGTGCGAGGCGGCCACGTGCTTGACGATCGCCAGGCCGAGGCCCGTACCGCCGGTGGCTCGGGAGCGGGCCGGGTCGACGCGGTAGAAGCGCTCGAAGATGCGCTCCTTGTCCTTGTCGGAGATGCCGATGCCCTGGTCGGTGACGGCGACCTCGATGAGGTCGCCGCCCGTCGCGCTCACCCGGCGGGCCGCTATCCCGACGCGGGTGGCGGAGGGTGAGTAGTTGACGGCGTTCTCGACGAGGTTGCCGAGGGCGGCGGCGAGCTGGCCGCGGTTGCCCCAGACGCGCAGGTCGGCGGTACCGCCGGCGGCCATGGTGATGTGCTTGGTGCCGGCCTGGTGGCGGCAGCGGTCGACGGCCTCGGCGACGAGTTCGTCGACGCGGACCGGTTCGGCGTCCTCCAGCGGGTCGTCGTTCTGCACCCGGGAGAGGTCGATGAGTTCCTGGACAAGGCTGGTGAGACGGGTCGCCTCGATCTGCATTCGGCCGGCGAAGCGCTCGACGGCCTCGGGGTCGTCCGAGGCGCCCATGACGGCCTCGGAGAGGAGGGAGAGCGCGCCGGTGGGTGTCTTCAGTTCGTGGCTGACGTTCGCGACGAAGTCGCGGCGTACGGCCTCGATGCGGCGGGCCTCGGTGAGGTCCTCGACGAGGAGCAGGACGAGCCGGGAGCCCAGGGGCGCGACGCGGGCGGAGACCGCGAGGGCCTCGCCGCGGCCGGTGCCGCGCCGGGGGAGGTCCAGCTCGACCTGGCGTATCTCACCGTCCCGGCGGGTGTCCCTGGCCATCTTGAGCATCGGGTCCACCGACAGTTTTCCGCCACGGACCAGCCCGAGGGCGTACGCCGCCGAGCTTGCCTTGACGACCGAGTCCGCCTCGTCCAGTACGACGGCCGAGGAGCGGAGCACGGACAGCACCGTGTCCACACCGGGCGGCAGCACGGGGTCCGTGTGCAGCGAGGTGCGGGTGGGGCGCTTCTGGTCGCGCTCGCTCCAGCGGAACGCCAGCATGGCGATGACGCCGGTGAGCACACCGGCGATCGCTGCCGCTGCGGCGACCGCCGCGTTCACGTCCATGCGTCCAGGTTAGGCATGGGGTACGACATGGCCACAGCCATCAGTGTGCGACCTCGAACACTCGTCGCCCAGAGTTCACCTTGGAGCCAGTATTGGTTCATTTGTCGGGGCGGAAAACGACGCGTGCCTGCCCGAACGTGGGAGCGTGGGGGTCACGGGGCCTGGTGCTGCCCCCGAATGGACGTCAAGAGAGGGACACCTGATGCGTGACGCGTACCACGAAGAACTTGACTCGATCGGCGACAGTCTGGTCGAGATGGCCCGTCTCGTCGGGTCGGCGATCGGGCGCGCGACGACGGCGATCCTTGACGCCGACCTGAAGCTGGCCGAGAGCGTGATCGAGGCCGACGCCAGGGTCGACGAGCTGCAGCACGACCTGGAGGGCCGCGCGATAGCGCTGCTGGCCCGCCAGCAGCCGGTCGCCACCGACCTGCGGATCGTCGTCACGTCGCTGCGGATGAGCGCCGACCTGGAGCGTTCGGGCGACCTCGCCCAGCACGTCGCCAAGCTGGCCCGGCTGCGTTTCCCGGAGCGCGCGGTCCCTCGCGACCTGCACGCCACGATCCTGGAGATGGGCCAGCTCGCGCAGCGCCTGATGGCGAAGGCGGCCGAGGTCATCATCACCAAGGACGTCGATCTGGCGCTGCAGCTGGAGACGGACGACGACGAGATGGACCGTCTGCACCGCACCCTCTTCCAGCACCTGATCGACGACCGCTGGAAGCACGGCATCGAGACGGCGGTCGACGTCACGCTGCTCGGCCGCTACTACGAGCGCTACGCGGACCACGCGGTGTCGGTCGCCAAGCGTGTGGTGTTCCTGGTGACGGGCGAGCACGCGGACGAGCTGCAGCCGGACGTGCAACCGCCCACGGGTGTCGAGGGGGCCTGAACCTCCGTACACCTGTGCGCCGTTGACGCGCCTGGCGGAACGGGCATGCAATGGGGAGAAGGCACCAGATCCCCAGGATCCAGCGGATCCGGATCTCCAGGACCACCCTCCAGGAGGGCCCCATGGCCGAGACCCCCAGCACGCCCGACCCGACGCAGGAGCGCGAGACGCAGCATCCCGCCGAGATCAAGCATCTGCCTCTGTTCGGCGCCTGCGGCTGCGGCTCCGGCTGTGGGTGCGGATGCCAGTCGGGCGCCCCTTGCCAGTGCGGTTGACGCTCGGCGCCGGTCACTTCGGCGGCAGTCACCTCGACGTCGGTCACTTCGGCGTCAGTCACAAAGGACCCCGCTCCCTCCCGATGTGGAGAGAGCGGGGTTCTTTTGTGCGCGGTGGTGCCGTTCGCCCTGTTCCGGACCTGGGGACGGCGGCCCCGGTCGTCGCCGAACGGGCATACACTTCACACCAGTTGACGCTCTGGCTCTGTACATGCACAACAGGCACCCTGTTGCCATCTCGTTAACCAGTGCTTCTTGACGTTACGTGCTGTCCCGGCGTTGGCTTCCGTATCTGTATCTGGGTTCGTCATGCTTCCCCGCCTGGAAGGCACCTCCCGTGAACGCTCGTACCCCCCGTCGGATCGCCGCACGTCGTACCGCGATAGCGGTGACGGCTGCCGCCTCGGCCCTCTCGCTCGCCGCGTGCGGCGTCATCGACAGCGCCAGTGGAAGCAGCGGCTCCGCGGCGCCCAAGAAGGGCGACGACATCACTGTGGGGCTCCTTCTGCCCGACAAGAAGACGACGCGTTTCGAGAAGTTCGACTACCCGCTCTTCAAGAAGCAGGTCACCGCCCTCACCAACGGCAAGGGCAAGGTCCTCTACGCCAACGCCGAGGCGAGCAGGACCAAGCAGAACCAGCAGCTCGAAGAGATGATCGCCGAGAAGGTCGACGTCCTCGTGGTGGACGCGATCGACGCCAAGACCATCGCGCCGGCCATCGAGAAGGCCAAGGACGCGGAGATACCGGTCATCGCGTACGACCGGCTCGCGGAGGGCCCGATCGACGCGTACGTCTCCCACGACAACGAGCTCGTCGGCGAGGTGCAGGGCCGGTCGCTCGTCGAGGCCCTCGGCACCAAGGCCGCGACCAGCAAGATCGTCATGATCAACGGCTCGCTCACGGACCCGAACACGGCCCGGTTCGAGACCGGCGCGATGAACGAGCTCCAGGGCAAGGTCCAGATCGCCGCGACGTACAACACCAAGGACTGGCTGCCCGAGGTCGCCAAGGCCAACATGGAGACCGCGATCAGGACCGTCGGGCTGAGCAATATCAAGGCGGTCTACTCGGCGAACGACGACATGGCCGGCGCGGCCATCGACGCGATGAAGGAGGCGGGCGCCAGCGAGATCCCGCCGGTGACCGGGCAGGACGCGAGCCTGGAGGCGGTGCAGCGGATCGTCTCGGGCGAGCAGTACATGAGCGTCTACAAGTCGTTCATCCTGGAGGCCAACAACGCCGCGTCCATGGCGGTGGCCAAGGTCCAGGGCCGCTCGATCGAGTTCGACGCGCTGACCCGCGACAGCGTCGACAGCCCGACGCAGAAGCAGATCCCGTCGATGCTGGTCCCGGTGGTGGCCCTCACCCAGGACAACATCAAGGACACGGTGATCCAGGACGGCATCTACACCGTCCAGGACATCTGCACCCCGGACTACGAGGCGGACTGCGAGCGGATCGGCCTCAAGTAGTGGGCGGGGTCTCTCCGAGGGGCCGGATGGGGTCGCCAGGGCGGTCGTACGGGCAGAGGATGGAAGGCAGGCGGTACCCCGTACGCAAGAAGCTCGTAGATCGGATCAGATCTGATCAGATCAGGGATTGGAGGTGCGACGCCGTGCCCCAGTTCATGGACGTCCACCACAACATGAAGGGCATCACGGCCGATCAGCTGCGTGAGGCCCACAACGCCGACCTCGCCATCGAGAAGGACGAGTCGGTCCACTTCGAGAAGGCCTGGGCGGACCCCGCCTCCGGCACGGTCTACTGCCTCTCGGAGGCACCCTCCGCGGAAGCGGTCCAGCGCATCCACGAACGCTCCGGTCACCTCGCCGACGAGATCCATCCGGTCCCGCTGACGGTGTGAGAACCCGGTGACTCCGCGGACGGACCGCGCACCGGACGCTCGGCTCGCGGTCCGCCCCGGAAGGGAGACCCCCATGAAGCGGACGCTGCCCTCGCAGACGAACACCACGAAGGAATCCCCGGCCGAGGTGCCCCGCGACCTCGATCTCGCCCCGCTGCTCACCGCCTGGGACCGGGCCCACCCCACCGTCGCCGACCCCGACTGGCGCCACCTCCTGGACGAGATCGCCCATCCCCGGACCACGCAGGCCTTCCAGCACCTGGCGGAGGCCGGCGGGGACCGCGGGGCGGGGTCCTGACGGGTGGGGTGGTGCGCCGACGGTGAGGGGGGTCTCGTACGACGGTGAAGGGCCCCGGCGCACATGCCGTGCCGGAGCCCTTCGTCGTGCTACTTCTTCCGGACGGTCACCTCACCGGTCCGTCCGGGCCTCACTTCACATCGACGTAGTCGGTCCAGCCAGCCGCGGGCAGGGTGAGCTTCGTGCCCGCGAAGGTGTAGCGGTACGCGCCGTCCGCCGTCGCCTTCACGGTGGCCTTGGCCCAGCCGTTGCGGTCGGTCTTGATCTTCTGCAGGGTGACGAAGGCGCCGCTCGTGCCCTTGCGGTACTGGAGCAGCACCTGGTGCCCGATGAGGGGCACGTTCGCGTTCTTCTCCCAGCTCGCGACGGTCATCTGCGCCTTGACCGTGAGGTTCTTGCCCTTCGTCACCGGCTCCGGGGTGGCGTCGGTCTGGGTCATGTAGGTCGTGCGCTTGATCCAGGCGAAGGTTGCGGTGTCGAGGCCGTCCGAGCGGGTGACGTTGCCGTCGCCGTCGACGGCGGTGGAGGACAGGAGCCAGAGACCGGCGAAGGCGTTGCTGCGGAAGTTGGCCTTCGGGTCGGCGTACAGGAGGGCCTCGCACCAGGAGGTGATCTCGTTGATCGCGTGGCAGGTGGCGGGCGCGGTGATCATCCCGTCGGCCGTCGCCGGGTCGTCTCCGTGCCTCAGCTCGAACGACACGCTCTTGATGCCGGACGGGTCGGTGACCGTCGCGGAGATCGGGATCGCTCTCTTCTTCGCGGCCTCGACGCCAACGGTGTAGCTCTTCCAGTCGTGGTTGATGTCGAAGTTCGAGAACTTCGAGGCCGAGTCGTCCTGGTCGGCCCCGGCTGCCGGGGCGGCGAGAGCGGTGACGGCCAGAGCGGCGCTGAGGGCAGCGGCGGTAGCTGTGGCGACAGTGGCGCGAGTGGCGCGTAGGCGCATGGCGTGGGTTCCCCTGTTAGGTGAATCGGGTCGTGCCTTCACCTGCGTGAGACTGATGGGGCGGGTGAGGGGTTGTGCACTCTTGCCGACCTACCGGGCCCGGGCCACGAAAATGCCCCCGATCCGCGCCGTGTGCGCAGGTCGGGGGCATGACCGTCATTCCTACTTCTTCTTGCCCTGGTTCTTGACCGCCTCGATCGCCGCCGCGGCCGCGTCCGGGTCCAGGTAAGTGCCGCCCGGCTTCACGGGCTTGAAGTCCGCGTCCAGTTCGTACGCGAGCGGGATGCCCGTCGGGATGTTCAGGCCGGAGATCGCCTCGTCGGAGATGCCGTCCAGGTGCTTGACCAGGCCGCGGAGGCTGTTGCCGTGGGCCGCGACCAGGACCGTACGGCCCGCCAGCAGGTCCGGGACGATGCCGTCGTACCAGTACGGGAGCATGCGGACGACGACGTCCTTCAGGCACTCCGTGCGCGGGCGCAGCTCCGGCGGGATCGCCGCGTAGCGCGGGTCGTCGGACTGGGAGAACTCCGTGCCGTCCTCAAGGGGCGGCGGCGGGGTGTCGTACGAGCGGCGCCACAGCATGAACTGCTCCTCGCCGAACTCGGCGAGCGTCTGGGCCTTGTCCTTGCCCTGGAGGGCGCCGTAGTGGCGCTCGTTCAGGCGCCAGCTGCGGTGTACGGGGATCCAGTGGCGGTCCGCGGACTCCAGGGCCAGCTGGGCCGTGCGGATCGCGCGCTTCTGGAGGGACGTGTGGACCACGTCGGGGAGCAGGCCGGCGTCCTTGAGCAGCTCACCGCCGCGGACCGCCTCCTTCTCGCCCTTCTCGTTGAGGTTGACGTCCACCCAGCCGGTGAACAGGTTCTTCGCGTTCCATTCGCTCTCGCCGTGGCGGAGGAGGATCAGCTTGTACGGTGCGTCGGCCATGCCCAGAGCGTAATAGAACGTCCTGATCCGCTGCCAAGCCGCCCGGCAACCGGACGGTTGACGGGATCTGTTAATTGAGTGGCTCCCCCGAGAGGCCCCCTCGTAAGTTGTCATCACCAGCTGTGCTACTTACGTCGCTGCTTACGTCCGTGGGGGATTCCTGTGTCACTCGCCGCCCTGAAACGCGCCGCCCGAGAGTCCGTCTCCGGGTTGCCCCGCGAGTTCTGGTGGCTGTGGACCAGCACCCTCGTCAACCGGCTCGGGGCCTTCGTCGCCACGTTCATGGCGATCTATCTGACCCTCGACGGCGGGTACTCCGCCTCGTACGCCGGTCTGGTCGTCGCGCTGCACGGGCTCGGCGGGGTGGTGTCGTCGATCGGCGGCGGTGTGATGACCGACCGGCTGGGGCGTCGTCCCACGCTCCTCATCGCGCAGTCGTCCACCGCCTTCTCCGTCGCGCTGCTCGGGTTCATGCACGATCCCGTCGCCATCGCCGCCGTCGCCTTTCTCGTCGGTATGGCCAGCAACGCCTCGCGGCCCGCCGTGCAGGCGATGATGGCCGACATCGTGCGGCCCGAGGACCGCGTCCGCGCCTTCTCCCTCAACTACTGGGCGATCAACCTCGGCTTCGCCGTCTCCTCCGTCGGGGCCGGCTTCATCGTCGAGGTCAGTTACGTCGCCGGGTTCCTCGTCGAGGCCGGTATGACGCTGGCCTGCGCGATCGTCATCTTCCTCAAGCTGCCCGAGTCACGGCCGACACGAGGCACGAAGGCCGAGCAGGCGGAGGAGGCCTCCGTGGGGCTCGGGACCGTGCTGCGCGACGGGCGCTTCATGAGCGTCGTCGGGCTGGCCTTCCTCGTCGCGCTCATCTTCCAGCAGGGCCTGGTCGGACTGCCGATCGCGATGGGCGAGGCCGGGTTCACCCCGGCGGACTTCGGAATGGTCGTCGCCGTCAACGGCGTACTGGTGGTCGTCCTGCAGATCCCCGTCACCCGGTTCATCGAACACCGGGACGCCCGCCGGCTGCTGCTGGCCTCGTCCCTCCTCGCCGGGTACGGGTTCGGGCTCACCGCCTTCGCCGGGTCGGTCGGCGTCTTCATCCTCACCGTGTGCGTCTGGACACTCGCCGAGATCGTCAACGCGCCCACCCAGACCGGGCTGGTCGTCCGGCTGTCCCCGCTGCACGGACGCGGCCGCTACCAGGGCATGTACACGATGTCCTGGTCGGTCGCCGGCCTCGTCGCCCCACTGATGTCCGGCTTCGTCATCGACCACCTCGGCGCGGAGTGGCTGTGGGGGCTGTGCGCGGTCATCGGGACGGTGGCGGGGGTGGGGTACTGGGCGTTGATGGGGCGGGTTCCGGCGGAGGAACCTGTCAAGGACGCGGTGGAGGAACCGGCGGAGGACACGGGCAAGGAGCCCGCGCCCATCGGCCCGGCCCCCACCACCGAAACCGTCACGGGTGCATCCGCGACCCCTTGATCACCTTGCCCACCGCGTTCTTCGGCCCGTACACCGCGAGCCCCACCAGATCCAGCTCCCCCGTCCGTACGGCCCGTACCGCCGCCCGGTTGTCGTGGTCGTTGCCCGTGGCGAAGAGGTCGCCGGTGAACACCGCGCGCGGGAGGGAACGGGACAGCACGCGCGCGTGGGCGGCGGTCAGCGTCTCCTTGGTCGCCTCGAAGACCAGGACCGGCTGGCGGAACATCGGCAGGTAGCGCACGCCGTCTCCGTCCTCGTACGGGTCCCCGATCACCTCCGGGACCGTCGTCCCCAGGCCGCTGACCAGGAACGCCGTCACGTTCAGGCGCTGCCAGGGCTCCAGGTCCTCGCGCAGCAGGACGGCGATCTTCGTGTCGAAGCGGATCGGGGCGGGGGTGGGGGCGGTGCCCGTCGGGGTCTCTGTGCTCATGCTTCGAGACTGCCGACCGTCGTACGACCCCGTCTTGTACGTTCTTTGCATGGCCACCCGGCAGGAAGTCTCCGCCTGGCGCCCGGCCGTGGCGGGCGTCGTCGAGGTCTTCCACGCCCACTTCACCGAGTACGCGTACCCCATGCACGTACACGACTCCTGGACGCTGCTCATCGTCGACGACGGCGCCGTACGGTACGACCTCGACCGGCATGAGCGCGGTACCCCGCACGACACCGTGACCCTGTTGCCGCCGCATGTGCCGCACAACGGGTCGGCCGCGACTCCTGACGGGTTCCGCAAGCGGGTGCTGTACCTCGACTCCACGCACCTCGGCGACGAGTTCATCGGCGCCGCCGTCGACCGGCCCGATCTCCGTGATCCCCTGCTGCGGCTGCGCGTCGGGCAGTTGCACGGCGCCCTCGTGGGGGCCGGGGAGGAGTTGGAGGCGGCCAGTCGGCTGGCGCTCATCGGTGAGCGGCTGCGGGCTCGGTTGCGGGAGACCGACGTATCCCTTCGGCCTCCACCTGCCGATCCGCCGCTCGCCCGCCGGCTGCGCGAGCTGCTCGACGAGCGGCTCGTCGACGGGATCGCGCTCGACGAGGCGGCGCGGCTCGTGCACGCGCATCCCGCGCATCTCGTACGGGCGTTCAGTGCGGCCTTCGGGATGCCGCCGCATCAGTATCTGACCGCGCGGCGGGTCGAGCGCGCCCGGCGGCTGCTGCTCGACGGGCAGGCTCCCGGCGAGGTCGCCGCCGCCACCGGGTTCTACGACCAGGCCCATCTCACGCGGCACTTCAAGAAGTTGGTGGGTGTGCCGCCCGGGCGCTATCGGCTCAGCGGCGGAGTCGGTCCGTAGGCGGAGTCAGTCCGTCGGGCGCCGGGTCAGGTGGGCGAAGGCGTCCAGGTTGCGGGTCGACTCGCCCCGGGACACCCGCCAGGCGTACTCCTTGCGGATCGCCGACGCGAAACCCAGCTCCAGCAGGGTGTTGAAGCCGCCGTCGGCCGCCTCCAGGACCGAGCCGAGCAGGCGGTCGATCTCCTCCGGGGTGATCGCCGAGAGAGGCAGCTTGGAGGTGACGTAGACGTCGCCCAGGCGGTCCACCGCGTAACTCACGCCGTACAGCTTGAGGTTGCGTTCCAGGAGCCAGCGGTGGACGCCCGGTTCGTTCTCGTCGGGGTGGCGGATCACGAACGCGTTCAGGGAGAGGGAGTGCTTGCCCACCAGGAGCGAGACCGTCGTCGACAACTTTCGGGTGCCTGGGAGTTTTACGACGTAGTTGCCGGGGGTCGGGCTCTCCCAGTCCAGGTCCGCCTCGGTGAGGACCTGTTCGATGATCGACGCCGCATCAGCCATGCAGCGAGCGTACGCGACGCCTGTGGGCCTGCATCGCGGCCGTGTAGACGTCCGCCGTGGCCGCCGCCGAGGCGTCCCAGCCGAAGCGCTGCGCGTGCCGGGCCGCCGTCTCGCCCATCCGGGCCGACAGGGTCTCGTCGTCGGCGAAATCGCGCAGCACGCGCGCGTAGGCAGCCGGGTCGTGGCCTTGGACCAGGAATCCCGTACGGCCTTCCGCGACCGCCACCGGGAGGCCGCCGACCGCTGCCGCGAGGACCGGGGTGCCTGCCGCCTGCGCCTCGATCGCCACCAGGCCAAACGATTCGCTGTAGGAGGGCATGACAAGGACGGAGGCCGCCCGGAACCAGTCCGCGAGCTGCTCCTGGCCGACCGGCGGGCGGAAGCGCACGACGTCCGCGATGCCGAGGCGGGCCGCGAGTTTCTGCAGGCCCTCCGGCTTGGCCAGGCCGCTGCCGCTCGGGCCGCCGACTACGGGGACGACGATGCGGGAGCGCAGCTCGGGGCGCTCGTCCAGGAGGACGGCGACCGCGCGGAGCAGCACGTCGGGGGCCTTCAGGGGCTGTATGCGGCCCGCGAAGAGGGGGATCAGGGCGTCCTGCGGGAGGCCGAGACGGGCGCGGGCGGCGGCGCGGCCGTCGGCCGGGGAGAAGCGGTCGAGGTTGACGCCGGGGTGGACGACGGCGACCTTGCGGGGGTCGGCGTCGTAGTGGCGGACTAGTTCGTCGGCCTCTTCGGCGGTGTTGGCGACGAGCCGGTCGGCGGCGGCCACGACCTGCATCTCGCCGATGACGCGGGCGGCGGGCTCGGGGTTGTCGCCGTCGGCCAGGGCGGCGTTCTTGACCTTGGCCATGGTGTGCATGGCGTGCACCAGGGGGGTGCCCCAGCGCTGGGCGGCGAGCCAGCCGACGTGGCCGGAGAGCCAGTAGTGGGAGTGGACCAGGTCGTAGTAGCCGGGGCGGTTGCCTGCCCACGCCTGCATGACGCCGTGGGTGAAGGCGCACAGCTGGGCCGGGAGGTCCTCCTTGGCGAGGCCCTCGTAGGGGCCCGCGTCGACGTGCCGGACGAGGACGCCGGGGGCCAGTTCGACGGCCGGGGGGAGGGCGCCCGTGGTGGCCCGGGTGAAGATCTCGACCTCGATGTTGATCGCGGCGAGGCGCTGCGCCAGCTCGACGATGTAGACGTTCATCCCGCCCGCGTCGCCGGTGCCGGGCTGGTGGAGGGGGGAGGTGTGCACGGAGAGCATGGCGACGCGACGGGGCCTGCGACGGCGCCCCAGCCTGCCGATGTACTGGCTCACGTGGCGTTCCTCCTCCAGCCTCGTTCTCCTGCCGTCCTGCGCGGATCGCTTTTCACAGAGGTCCGACAGAGGTCCGAAGGGTCAACGCCAGGAGAACGCAACCCATTTCCTCTTTGCCCAATCATTACCTTTTACCGCTCAACCGTTCGATACCCGGCCGCCCCTTACCCTCGTGTCCATGGCTGCCCGCGCATCGACGAACCGACCCGTGGGAACAGTCACGCGCGGAACGACCAACCCCAACCGACTGCGCCGGATGGACCGCTGGATCGCGGCCACGCACGGCGCCGCGCTCCGCCGCGCCCCCTCCCCCGTCGCGGTCGACCTGGGGTACGGCGCCGCGCCCTGGACGGCGGTCGAGCTGCTCGCGCGGCTGCGTACCGTGGCACCACGCGCGCGCGTGGTGGGCGTCGAGATCGAACCGGCGCGGGTCGCGGCGGCGAGACCGTACGAGCGCGAGGGGCTCGTCTTCCGGCACGGCGGCTTCGAGATCCCGGTCCCGGAGCGGCCGGCGCTGATCCGCGCGGCGAACGTGCTGCGGCAGTACGAGGAGGGCGAGGTCGCCGGGGTCTGGGCGCGGCTGTGCGCGCGGCTCGCGCCGGCCACCGACGTGCCCGGGGGCGGGCTGCTCGTCGAGGGGACGTGCGACGAGATCGGGCGGCGGCATGTGTGGGTCGCCCTCGGCCCCGAGGGGCCGCGCACGGTCACCTTCGCGGCCCGGCTCGGCTCCCTGGACCGCCCCTCCGACCTCGCCGAGCGCCTCCCGAAGGCCCTCATCCACCGCAATGTCCCCGGCGAGCCGGTGCACGCCTTCCTGCGCGACTTCGACCGCGCGTGGGCGGCGGCGGCACCCTACGCCTCGTACGGGGCACGCCAGCGCTGGATCCGGGCGGTGCGCGACCTGACGGCCGACTGGCCCGTGGTGGACGGGCCGGCGCGGTGGCGGCAGGGGGAAGTGACCGTGGGGTGGGGAGCGTTGGCGCCGCTTTAGATGTTTTCGGCGTATTTGATTACTTCTCTGGCGGCTCAGATTGCTCATGAATCACGGGCAACGATCTCCGCACCTCGTTCGTCACACATGCGGGGAACGAGGGAAGGGCAGGCACCTCGCAGGAAGCCTGTTCGTTTTCGCGGTGACATGTCACCATCCCCCAGGCGTCCGTAAGTTACTGACGGTTAATCAGGTGGGCGAAAGGTTCGGGGGTACGGGGAATGGGAGCCGGCAAGCGGATTTGGGTCGCGGCAGCCGTGGGACTGGTCTGCGCGGTCACCGTCCTCGGCGGTGCGGGCACCGCGTTCGCGGCTCCGGCACCGACCCCGTCGCCCACGACGACCCCGGATGTGACGCTGCCGCCGAACAAGGACCTGGAAGCCGTACGCAAGCGGCTGGAGAAGCTCTACCACGACGCAGCGGTCGCCACGGACGTGTACAACGCGGCGGAGGAGGAGACCGAGCGCCAGTCCACCGAGATCGTCGAACTGGCCCGGGAGATCGTCAAGGGGCAGGAGCGGCTGGCCGAGTTGAAGGACCGCGCGGGTGCCGCCGCCCGCGCCCAGTACCGCTCCGGAGGCCTGCCGCCGGAGGCGCGGCTGTGGCTCAGCGACGATCCGCAGGCCTGGCTGGAGGGTGTCAGCCGGGTCCGGCAGGGCCAGAAGGCGACCACGGGCCTGCTCGCCGAAATGACCCGCACCCAGCAGGACCTGGAGCAGTACGCGCAGGACGCCTCGGCCCAGTGGACGAAGCTGGAGGCCAGCCGGAAGGCCAAGGCCGCCGCCCAGAAGACGATCAAGGAGCAGATCGGGGCGGCCGAGAAGCTGGAGTCCGAGCTGGAGAAGGAGGAGAAGGAACGCCTCGCGGAGCTGGAGCGCGAGGCCGCCTACAAGGCGCAGACCTCCTGGCTCAGCTCCGGCATCCTCGACGACATCGACGGCAGGGCGACCGCACAGGGCAAGAAGGCCGTGGAGTTCGCGACGGCGCAGATCGGCAAGCCGTACGTGTGGGGCGCCGAGGGCCCGGACTCGTTCGACTGCTCGGGGATGACCTCGGCGGCCTGGGCGGCGGCCGGCGTCACCATCCCGCGCACCTCGCAGCAGCAGTGGGCGCAGCTGCCCCGCGTCGACATCGAGGACATGCGCCCCGGCGACCTGATCGTCTACTTCGACGACGCGAGCCACATCGCGATGTACGTGGGCGACGGCGCGATGGTGCACGCCCCGCGGCCGGGGCGGACGGTGACGATCGCGGGGGCGGGGTCGATGCCGATACTCGGAGTGGTCCGGCCCAACTGAGGCCGCGAACCATCACGTACGGCACTTTTCACGCCGTACGGCATATTCCGTACCGCGCGTGACCCGCCACACGTGACCCACCGCACCCACCGGCCCCTCCCAACCCTCCGGAGGACGTGACATTCGTCATCCCCGGACGGGCAACCCGGTGCCCAAGTGCGTTACGGAACACGGCATATGACTCCGGCGCCACCCCGCCGACGCGCCGCCACACCATTCCGTTCCTGCCCCGGCAACCGCTATGGTCCCGGTCGGTGGATCGAGATCCCTCGCCCATCGTGCCCTCGGGGGGAGGGAAGGAACCCACGACGATGCCCGTACCCGTACCGCGGCAGAGAGCGATCCCGGCCGTCGAGAACGGTCAGGCGCAGGCCTCCGCCATGCCCGGAGGGACGCCCCCCGCAGGCGCTCCCGGTGGCCCCGGCCCCCGTGGCCCTTCCGGCGGGACGACACCCGACCCCGACGCCGCCGGCGCCACCGGGATCACCGCACCGACCGCCGCCGGCACGCATCTGACCCTGCTGCTGATCCAGGACGACCCGGGCGGCTCGCCCGTCGTGCCCGAGCTGCTCGACGCCGCGGGCAAGCCGATCCGTATCCGTACGGCCCGCAACCTCACCGAGGCCGAGCGGCTGCTCACGGACGACGTGCACTGCATCCTGCTGGACCTCGCACTGCCCGCGCCCCCGCACCCGGAGGACGGCAACGACGACGAGCTGGCGGTGCTCAAGCACGTCCTGCGGCTCGCACCCCGGCATGCCGTGCTCGCGCTCACCGCCTCCGGCGACGCCGAACGCGGCGCGGAGGCCGTGCGCGTCGGCGCCCAGGACTATCTCTTCCGCGACGAGCTGGACGGCCGGCTGCTGAGCCGCGCGATCCGCTACGCGGTGGAGAGGAAACGTTCCGACAAGGCCGAACGCCGGCTCACCGAGTCCCGGCTGCGGGCCCAGGAGAACGCCCGCCTCGAACGCGGCCTGCTCCCCACCCCGCTCCTCGACGGCTCCTCGCTGCGCTTCGCCGCCCGCTACCGGCCCGGCCGCTCCCGCGCGCTGCTCGGCGGCGACTTCTACGACACGGTCCGCACGCCCGACGGCACGGTCCACGCGATGATCGGCGATGTGTGCGGGCACGGCCCCGACGAGGCTGCGCTGGGCGTGGAGCTGCGGATCGCGTGGCGCGCGCTGACGTTGGCGGGCCTGTGCGGTGACGCGCTGCTGGGCACGCTCCAGCAGGTCCTGGAGCACGAACGAGAGAACGACGAGATCTTCGCGACGCTCTGTACGGTCGACATCGCGCCGGACGGCCGCAGCGCGGGCCTGTGCCTGGCCGGCCACCCGGCCCCGCTGCTGGTGCGCCCGGCGCCCGTGCCGTCGGGGTCTCCGGGTTCCTCGGGGTCCTCGGGGTCCGCTGTGGCGGAACTGCTGCCGTTCGACAACAACGGCCCGGCGCTGGGGCTGCTGCCGGGGGCGCGCTGGCCGCGTACGCAGGTGCAGCTGGGGGCCGAGTGGACACTGATGCTCTACACGGACGGCCTGATAGAGGGCCATGTAGGCGAGGGCCGGGAACGGCTCGGCCAGGACGGCATGGTGGCGATGATCCGCCGCCAGCTGGCCCAGGGCCTGCGCGGCGAGAAGCTGCTGCGGGCGGCCGTGAGCGAGGTGCGCAGACTGAACGGCGGGGAGCTGACGGACGATCTGGCGGTACTGCTGCTGGACCGCGTGGCGTAGCCCTCGGGCTTCAGCGACCGCCGTTGTAGGGGCCGTACGGACCGTCGCTGCTGGAGCCGCCGCCCCTGCGGCTGCGGCCACCGCCCGGGAGACCGCGCAGGGCCGGGCGTACGTCGACCATGTACACGATCGTCGCGACCAGGCCGATGATCGGCAGGAACGACAGGATGTTGAAGATCAGGTTCACCACGAAGGCGAGGGCGAGGACGATCAGCCAGAACGGCTTGGTCTTCTTGTCCGCCGCCCGGTAGGCGTCCTCGCGGCGCACGGCGGCGTCGATCAGCGCGAAACCGCTGAAAACGATCAGGGCCATGCTCAACAGCCACATGAACCCTGCGAACCCCTGCATCAGCACAACGCCCACCACCAAGCTCGGTCAGTTCGTATTCGAATGTGCGGTCACCGTACCCGTATCCGCAATCCCGCTACCCGAAGAACGGGCCGGGCACGCATGGAGTGCCCGGCCCGTCTTCTCACACACCGTTCCGCCTACTTGGCGGGCGGAGTCGTCTTCTTGGCGGCCGGCTTGCGGGCCGGAGCCTTCTTGGCGGCGGTCTTCTTCGCCGGGGCGGGCGCGGCCTTGGCCTCGACGGGGGCGGGCGTCGTCTCCGCGGTCGCCGTCTTGACCTCGGCCGACTCGGCCTTCGGCTCGGACTTCGGCTCGACGGCGATCGCCAGTTCCTCGATCTCCTCGGCGGCCTCGCCGCGCCAGGTCTTCACGGCCTGCTCGCCGTGCTCGGCGACCTTCTCGTACGTCTCGCGCGCCTTCACGGCGTACTCGGCGGCGACGCCGACACCGCGCAGGGCGAGGTCCTGGGCGCTCTCGCCGAGCTTCTTCAGGTCGGCGTCGATCGTGGAGCCGAGCTTCTTCAGGTCGCCGTCCAGCGTGCCGATGAACTCGCCGACCTTGGACTGGATGGTCTCCTGCGCCTCCTTGGCACGGAGGGCGGCCTTCTCCTGCGCCTCCTTGGCACGGGCGGCGGCCTTCTCCTGGACCGCCTTCGGGTCGGTGCCGCGCACGGCCTCGATCCGGGCCGGCGCCTCGGTACGCAGCTGCTCGACCAGGCCGGGGACCTTCTTGGCCTGCTGAAGGGCGAGGTCGGCGGTGCCGGCGGCGAAGTAGAACGGGGTGGGGTCGCTGAAGGTCTTGCGCAGGTCGTCGGTGATGGCCATGGTGATGGTCCTCCCGGGTTGCTTGGGGCTGAGGGTTTTGGTCTGCGGCGAACGTCGGGCCGGTCGCGCGTGCTGCACGTACATCGACTGCATCAACTGCATCAACTGGCCGTCTGTTGCGGGTCGGCGTCGCTGCCGGTGCCTATGTGTTCGCCCGTATCCGCGTCGGCGTCCGGAACGTCCGGCACGGGGACGTCCGTCGAGGCCGGCGCGCTGTCCGGATCGGCGATCTCGAACCCGTTCTCCTTGCGGAAGGACTCGTAGATCTGCAGCAGCACCTGCTTCTGCCGTTCGTTGAGGGTCGGATCGGCGAGGATGACGGCACGCGTCTCCACATCGACCCGGTCACGCTCGGCGTCGAGGATGCCGGCCCGGACGTACAACGTCTCGGCGGAGATCCGCAGCGCCTTGGCGACCTGCTGCAACACCTCCGCGCTCGGCTTGCGCAGCCCGCGCTCGATCTGGCTCAGATACGGATTGGACACCCCGGCGGCATCGGCGAGCTGCCTGAGCGACAGCTGCGCGGTGCGCCGCTGTTCACGCAGATACTCACCAAGATTGCCGACGTTGAGCGATGCCATGCGTCCAGCTTGCCGCACCGCTGCTAACTATTGCAAGCAGGCGCTTGCAAAAGTGCGCTACGCCACTGTGGGTGGGCGCTCCGGCCGGCAGAGGCGGCGTTGTCAGTGGGCCCTGCCAGGGTGTGCGTCGTGGACGAACTGGTGGAGCGTGTCGACGATCAAGATCGTGTGCTGGGGATGGTGGTCAGCCGTCGGCAGGCCGTCCGGGAGGGTTGGCTGCACCGGGTCGCCGTGACGGTGTGTCGTGATGAGCGTGGGCGGATCCTCGTTCACCGGCGGTCGGACCAGCTGTCGCGCTTCCCCGGGCTCTACGAGGTCGTGGTCGGTGGCGCCGTGGATGTCGGTGAGTCCTATGAACAGGCCGCCGCGCGGGAGCTGGCCGAAGAGCTGGGCATCCGTGTGCTGCCCCGCCTGCTGTTCACGTTCCTCAACCGCAGCGGTTTGAGCCCTCACTGGCTCGGCGTGCACGAAGCCGTGGTGCCGGACGCCCTGGCCGCCGATCCTGATGAGGTCGCATGGCATGGCCGGCTGACCGAGCCGGAACTGCGGTCGGCCCTGCTGGAGTGGCCCTTCACCCCCGACAGCCACGAAGCCTTCAGCCGGTATCTCGCGTTCCGGACCGCCCGGTCCTGACCTTGCCCGCCTCGCGGGCCGGGACGCATGCTTGACGCCTGCTTGTGGCCAACGCGCCTTGTCCGAGCGGCTGTTCGTGATGGGGCCACGCCGAGATCCGCCCCGAGGAGCAGCCCGGTGACTGGCGAGAGGCGTCGCGCGTCCTCGCCCGGCGCACCAGGCAGGCCGTTCTCCGTCCCGTATGGATGGCCGACGTGCTCGGCGGTCGCCCGACCCTGGGGCCGAACGGGCTCGCCGTGACCGAGGCCGAGCCGCCACCCTCGACGGGCTCGCCGACCTCGACACCGTCATGCGCGCCGTGGAGACCGTCAGCGCCTACGTCATCGGCGCGATCAGGCGTGAGACCGCGGGCCTGCGGGCCGAGCGCGCGACGGGCCTGTCCAAGCTCGACCGGCGGCACGCCTCCGGCCCCCATGTGACGGGCATGCTGGCCACGGGCCGCTTCCCGGCGCCGGCCAAGGCCGTGCACGACGGCACGGACGTGGACGCCGAGACATCCTTCGCGACCGGCCTGGAGTGGGGCCTCGACGCCGTGGCCGCCAAGATCGCCCGGTCACCGGCGCGACGCTCGCCTCCTGCCACCGTGAACGCCAACCTCACCCGGCCACCGACGTGACACTCGGCTCCTGCCGGCTGGGGTCGTCGCTCCGCTACTACCAGCCGGGCTCGTCCGGTTCTGCCTGACCTACGATGACGCGGTGAAGTTCGTGATGGTGCCAGGTGGTTGGCAAGGCGGGTGGGTGTTCGACTCGGTGGCCGCCGAGTTGCGCCGGGACGGTCATCACGTCGAGGCGGTGACCCTTTCGGGGCTGGAGTTGGACGGCCCGGTCGATGTGAACCGTCCGCCGAACCTCGACACCCATATCGACCAGGTGGCCGAGATCGTCGACCGTAGCGACGGAACCCCACTCGCACTGTGCGGGCACAGCTACGGCGGGATGGTGATCGCCGGTGTCGCGGATCGGCTCGGCCACCGCCTCGATCAGCTCGTCTTCATCGACGCCTATGTCCCGGACGACGGGGATTCGTGCTGGTCCTTGACCAGCGACAGCTTCCGGGAGTCGTTCATCGCGGGCGCCCGCGCCGACGGTCGATGGGTCGCGGTCCCGGAGGGGCTCGACCCTCGCGCGCGACCGCATCCCATGGCGAGCTTCGTCCAGTCGATCAGGCTGGGAGGCAACCCCGGCAGCGCCCTCGGCCGAACGTACATCAGTGGTGGCGCGTGGGCGGGCAGCCCGTTCGTGACCCTGACCGAACGGCTGCGCGACGACTCGGGCTGGCGGGTTCACGAGATTCCCGTCGGTCACAACATCGCCCGCCGCGACCCGCACAGCCTCGCGGCCGTTCTGGGCGCACTGCCGCCCGACGGACAGCCCTGGCCGGCCCGACCTGCCGACCAGAGCACTTGACGGAATTAACGGCGTCCCGTCAGCCGGTGGCGAGGAGTTCGAGCGTGTCGATCACGCGGTTCGAGAAGCCCCACTCGTTGTCGTACCAGGCGACCACCTTGACGTGGCGGCCCTCTACGCGGGTGAGGGCCGAGTCGAAGATCGACGAGGCCGGGTTGCCCACGATGTCCGACGACACCAGCGGGTCCTCCGAGTATTCGAGGACGCCTGCCAGCGGGCCCTCCGCCGCCGTGCGGTACGCGGCCAGCACGTCGTCGCGGGTCACGTCGCGGGCGACCGTCGTGTTGAGTTCGACGATCGAGCCCACCGGCACCGGTACGCGGATCGAGTCGCCCGACAGCTTGCCGTCGAGGTTCGGCAGCACCAGGCCGATCGCCTTGGCGGCGCCGGTCGTGGTCGGCACGATGTTGACGCCGGCGGCCCGGGCGCGACGGGCGTCGCGGTGCGGACCGTCCTGGAGGTTCTGCTCCTGCGTGTAGGCGTGCACCGTCGTCATGAACCCGTGCTCGATACCGGCGAGGTCGTCGAGGACCTTGGCCAGCGGGGCGAGCGCGTTCGTCGTGCAGGAGGCGTTCGAGACGATCGTGTGCACGGCCGGGTCGTACGAGTCGGAGTTGACCCCGAACGCGAGCGTGACGTCGGCGCCGTCCGACGGCGCGCTGACGAGCACCTTGCGCGCACCCGCGTCGAGGTGGGCCTGGGCGGCCTTGGCCGAGGTGAAGCGGCCGGTGGCCTCCAGGACGATGTCGACGCCGAGTTCGGCCCACGGCAGCTGCGCCGGTTCGCGCTCGGCCAGCACCTTGATCCGACGGCCGTCGACGACGAGGGTGTCCCCGTCGACGGTCACCGGGCGGCCGAGGCGGCCGGCCGTGCTGTCGAAGGCGAGCAGCCGGGCGAGCGTGGCGGGCTCGGTGAGGTCGTTGACGGCGACGATCTCCAAGGCGCTGTCGCGCTCCAGCAGTGCGCGCAGCACATTGCGTCCGATGCGGCCGAAACCGTTGATGGCGATGCGAGTCATGAGTGGTGTCCCTTTCCGTCCAGACCCTTCGCCCCCAGGCTCGCGCGCGGTCGGCGCCGCTGACAGTGGCGGGATCGCCATGGTTCGAAAGGATCCCGCCATGACCGCCTGCCGTACCTGGACCGGTCTACTCGCCCCGGGTGAACGTGCGCCGGTACTCGCTCGGCGTCGTCCCGAGGATGCGCTGGAAGTGCAGACGCAGGTTCGCGCCGGTGCCGAGCCCGATGTCGGCGGCGATCTGTTCGACGCCGCGCTCCGAACGCTCCAGCAGTTCACGGGCCAGGTCGATCCGGGCCCGCATCACCCACTGCATCGGCGTGTAGCCGGTCTCCTCGACGAAGCGCCGGGAGAACGTACGCGGCGAGACGCCCGCCTGGCGCGCCAGTATGTCGAGGGTCAGGGGCTCGCCGAGCCGGTGCAGCGCCCACTCGCGGGTGTCGGCGAACCGCTCGCCGAGGGGCTCGGGGACACTGCGCGGCACGTACTGGGCCTGGCCGCCGCTGCGGTAGGGGGCCGCGACCAGCCGCCGGGCTGCGTGGTTGGACGCGGCCACTCCGAGGTCGCCGCGCAGGATGTGCAGGCACAGGTCGATGCCGGAGGCGGCGCCGGCCGAGGTGAGGACACTGCCCTCGTCGACGAACAGCACGTTCTCGTCGACCCGGACGAGCGGATGCCTGGCCATGAGTGCCCGCGTGTAGTGCCAGTGCGTCGTGGCGCGCCGACCGTCGAGCAGGCCCGTGGCGGCCAGCGCGAAGGCGCCCGTCGAGATGGCGGCGAGCCGCGCGCCCCGGTCGTGGGCGGCGATCAGCGCGTCGACGACGGCCTGCGGCGGGTCGTCACGGTCCGGGAACCGATAACCGGGGACGAACACGATGTCGGCCCAGGCGAGCGCGTCGAGCCCGTCGGCGACGTAGTACGCGAGACCGTCCCCGCCGGTCACCAGACCGGGCGCGGCCCCGCACACCCGCACCTCGTACGGCATGCTCCCCCGGGTCGTGAACACCTGCGCGGGAATCCCGACATCGAGCGGCTTCGCACCCTCGAGTACCAGGACGGCGACGCGATGCAGGCGGGGTGCGGGCACAGGAAGAGGTTACGTGGGGCGCGACTCCCTTCTCCTCAACCCCTCGGCTCCTCAACCCTTCGGCTCCTCAACCACTCGGCTCCTCAACCCCTCGGCGAGTCCAGGCAGATGCAGAAGGGATGACCGGCCGGGTCGGTGAGGACCCGGGCCCTGGTGGGGTCGTGCGGCTGGTGATCGGGTTTGCCGGCGCCCAGTTCCAGCAGTCGTGCCTCGGCCTCGTCCAGGTCCGGCACGTCGAAGCACATGTGCGCCTGCTGGGGGACGGTCTGATCGGGCCAGCGCGGCGCCCGGTAGTCGTCGACCCGTTGGAAACCGAGGAGGAGTCCGTCCTCGCGGGTGAGGCCCGCGAAGTCGGCGTCGGACTTCGGGTGGGGTTCGAAGCCGGTGGCCTGCTGGTAGAACTCCGCCAGGGCCAGTGGATCAGGGCAGTCGAGCGTGATCGCGGCCAACTTCATCCTCGTCCTCATCCTCATCCTCGTCTGCGGGGTCATGGCACCTCCGGGCCGAACCACTTCGCCAACCGGTCGAGCAGCTCCCGCTGCTCCGCACCGGCCCACGCCACATACCCGTCCGGCCGCAGCAGCACCGCGGGCACGTTCAACTCCTGTCCGGTGTCCACGACGTGGTCGACCCGGTCCGACCAGCCCGCCGTCGAGAGGCCGCCCGTCCGGTCGAGGAGGAGGCCTCGGCCGGTGCGCATCCGCTCGTACAGGCGTCCCTGCTTCAGGGGTACGTCGCGCAGGCGGCGGCCGAGCAGTTCGTGGCCCTCGCCGAGGTCGTAGTGGACGCCGATCGCGGTGATCTTCTCGATCAGGTGGCGGTTGACGTCCTCGAAGTCCATCAGTTCCGACAGGAGGCGGCGCACCGACCGGGGGCCCGGCTCGGCGGACAGGAGCAGCATCTGTGCGCGGGTGTTGTCCAGGACGTCGGCGGCCACCGGGTGCCGTTCGGCGTGGTAGCTGTCCAGCAGGCCGTCCGGGGCCCGGCCGCGCACCTCGGCGGCCAGTTTCCAGCCGAGGTTGAACGCGTCCTGGATGCCGAGGTTGAGGCCCTGCCCGCCGACCGGCGGGTGGATGTGCGCCGCGTCGCCGGCCAGCAGGACCCGGCCGGTGCGGTAGCGCTCGGCCTGGCGGGTGGCGTCGCCGAAGCGGGAGAGCCAGCGCGGGGAGTGCACGCCGAAGTCGGTACCGGCGTACGCCCGCAGCTGTTGCCTGACCTCGTCGAGGGTCGGCGGCACCGTGCGGTCCTCGGCCACCCCTGCCGCCGGTACGACGACGCGGTACGCCCCGTCCCCGAGGGGCCCGAGGCCGAAGCCCCGGTGCGTCTCGCGGACCTCGGTCACGATGGCGGCCACCGTCTCCTGCGCCGCCTCCACCCGCATCTCGCCGATCAGGGTCTCGACCCGGGCGGACTCGCCGGGGAAGCCGACGCCGAGCAGCTTGCGCACGGTGCTGCGGCCGCCGTCGCAGCCGACGAGATAGCGCGAGCGCAGCCGCGTACCGTCGGCGAGTTCCGCCGTGACCCCGGCCCCGTCGCCCTCGCCCTCTGTCTGGCTCAGCCCGACCAGCTCGCAGCCGCGCCGGATCTCGGCGCCGACTTCGACGGCGTGCTCCTCCAGGAGGCGGTCGGTGAGGGTCTGCGGGATGCCGAGTACGTAGGCGTGCGCGGTGTCGAGGTCGGGCGCGGGCTTGGTGATGCCGGCGAAGAAACCGGCGCCGACCGGGTACTTCTTGCCGTGTTCGAGGAACCGTTCGAGAAGTCCGCGCTGGTCCATCACCTCGATGCTGCGTACGTGCAGACCGAGCGAGCGGACGACCGGGGTCGGTTCCGCGTCCCGCTCCAGCACGACGACGTGCACACCGTGCAGCCGCAGTTCGGCGGCCAGCATCAGGCCGGTGGGACCACCGCCGACCACGATCACGTCAAAGTCACTGTCACTGTCACTGTCACTGTCACTCATGAAAACCCCCGTCCGACGGCCCTGCGAGCCGGTGCGCCGACCGCTCGTACGCCCTCAGTTTCTCGGGCGTCAGGATCCAGTAGAGCCCGTCGATCCCGTCCGGTCCGACGGTGGCGCTCATCAGGGCGACGGCGGTCCCGTCCTGGGTGATCAGCAGGGCGGGGCCGCCGTTGGCCTCGACGATGCCGTAGTCGGCGCCGGGGAAGAACTTCTTGGCGAAGGCGCTGATCATGGCCACGCGTCCGGCGCCCAGTACCGCCAGCCGTGCCGCGCCGCGCATGCCGTTGCCGTCCGCGTAGGCGACGACATCGGCGGACAGTACGTTCTCCAGCGCGGCGACGTCACCGTCCCGGGCCGCCGCGACGAAGGCTTCGAGCAGGCGCCGGTGCTCCGCCGTGTCGACGGGGGCGCGGCGCTCGGCGGCCAGCCGTTTGCGGGCCCGGCTGACGATCTGCCGGGTGTTGGCCTGACCGAGCTGGAGCATGCCTGCGATCTCGTCGTACGGGTAATCGAACGCCTCCCGGAGCACATAGGCCGCCCGTTCCACGGGGTTCAGCTTCTCCAGGACCAGCAGTACGGCCAGTTCCAGCGCCTCCCCGCGCTCCGCGCCGACCTGGGGATCGACCCGGGTGTCCACGAACTCGGGCAGCCACGGCCCGACGTACGCCTCACGGCGGACCCGTGCCGACTGGGCCACGTTGATCGCCAGCCGGGTGGTCGTCTTCGCCAGGAACGCCCCGGGATCCAGCACCGCGCTCCGGTCGGCGCCCTGCCAGCGCACCCACGCGTCCTGCACGACGTCCTCGGCCTCGGACACACTCCCCAGAACGCGATAGGCGATCCCGAACAGCCTCGGCCGCAGCCCCTGGAACACGTCCGCGGCGGCCTCCAGCTCCTCGAGCTCCGCCATCGGGTCGCCGGTGAGCGGCCGTTCGTCGTCCATGGTGCCGATGCCTCCGCCTTCGCAGGTCAACCGGGCGTACTCCGGAGCGAGGACGGCCCGCCCCCCTGGATCCTACGGGGGCTCCCCATTCCGCCGAACACCGATAATCCGATCGTGGACACCTCGGACGACGGCCCGGATCTCGCCCCCGGTCTACGGGAGGCCGGCAACAACCTGTGCGGTGTGCTGCGCGGGCACCTCGAAGCCTCGGCCGTGGCCGAGCACTTCGTCCGGGCCGGCTGGACGTCCCGGTCGTCGTCCTGGGACGCGTACGAGGTCGGGACGAGCTGGTGCCGGGTCGGCCTCGATCCGGCCGACGGGCCGGACATCCTGCTGAACGGTGTCGTCGCCCCGGACAGGCTCGACGCCCTCGCGACGCTCCTCTCCCGGTTCGGACTGCGCTTCGGCCTGGAGCTGTACGACGACGAGGGCGGCCTGTGCCGGGAGATCACCGTCTGATGCCCTCGCGCGGAGGCAGCGACGGCTCCGGGTGCCGGTCGTTCAAGCCCTGACCGGCCCCGTACCCCGGTGGTACGGTCGCCGCATGGACCCGCAGGAACTCGCCAACCTCGCGCATCTGCGTCGGGCACGGGATCTGATCGACCGGGAGTACGCGCGTCCGCTGGACGTGCCGACCATGGCCAAGCACGCGCTGATGTCCCCGGCGCACTTCTCGCGGCGGTTCCGGGCGGCCTATGGGGAGACGCCGTACAGCTATCTCATGACCCGGCGGATCGAGCGGGCGATGACGCTGCTGCGGGGCGGGATGAGTGTGACCGACGCGTGCATGACCGTCGGCTGTACCTCGCTCGGTTCGTTCAGCTCGCGGTTCACCGAGATCGTGGGGGAGACGCCGAGCGCGTACCGCAGCCGGGGGCACGACGCGGTGACGGCGATGCCCGCGTGCGTGGCCAAGGTGTTCACGCGGCCGAGCAGGAACCCCGCGCCGGGCCCGGACGCTCCCGAGTCGTCGGCCGAAAACATGCCGAGCAGGATTCGAGAAGCGGGCCGTACGGCCGCCGCCTAGCGTTGTCGGCATGGACATCGCACTGCAGTACTGCCACATCACGGTCAACGACCCCGACGAGGCGCTCGCCTTCTACCGCGACGCGCTCGGCTTCGAGGTCCGCAACGACGTCGCCTCCGGCGGCTTCCGCTGGGTCACCCTCGGCAGCCCCGCGCAGCCCGACCTCGAACTCGTCCTCTCCGAGCCGCACGCGGGCCGCTCCCCGGCCGACGGCGACGCCCTCCAGGAACTGCTCACCAAGGGCGTCATGCCCATGTTCGTCTTCCGCACCGACGACCTCGACGCCATGTTCGAGAAGGTACGGGCTTCCGGCGCCGAGGTGCTCCAGGAGCCCATGGACCAGCAGTGGGGCCCGCGCGACTGCGCGTTCCGGGACCCGTCCGGCAACCTCGTACGGATCTCGCAGAAGCCGAAGAGCTAGAAGGGCCAGAAGGGCCAGAAGGGCTAGATACGCCGGTAAGAGACCGTAAGTATGTAAGAAAACCGGACGAGACGGAGACCCGATGAGCAGGCCCCTGAAGTCGGCCCAGCAGCCGGCCCCGAAGTCGGCCCCGCAGTCGGCCGCCGCGCCGCACAGTGCCGACAGTCACGATCTGATCCGTGTGTTCGGTGCGCGCGAGAACAACCTCAAGGACGTCAGCATCGAGCTGCCCAAGCGTCGGCTGACGGTGTTCACCGGTGTCTCCGGTTCCGGCAAGAGTTCCCTGGTGTTCGACACGATCGCCGCAGAGTCGCAGCGGCTGATCAACGAGACGTACAGCGCGTTCCTGCAAGGGTTCATGCCGACGCTGGCGCGGCCCGAGGTCGACGTGCTCGAAGGGCTGACGACCGCGATCATCGTCGACCAGCAGCGACTGGGCTCCGACCCGCGCTCCACGGTCGGCACCGCCACCGACGCCAACGCGATGCTGCGCATCCTCTTCAGCCGGCTCGGGCAGCCGCACATCGGCCCGCCGAGCGCGTACTCGTTCAACACGGCGTCGGTGCGGGCGAGCGGCGGGATCACGGTCGACCGAGGCGCGGCCAAAACCAAAACCGTGAAGGCGACCTTCAACCGCACCGGCGGTATGTGCACGCGCTGCGAGGGCCGGGGCGCGGTCTCCGACATCGACCTCACCGAGCTGTACGACGACTCCAAGTCGATCGCCGAGGGCGCGTTCACGATCCCGGGCTGGAAGTCGGACAACGTCTGGACCGTCGGCATCTACGCCGAGTCCGGCTTCCTCGACCCGAACAAGCCGATCCGCCGCTACACCAAGAAGGAGATGCAGGACTTCCTCTACCGCGAGCCGACGAAGGTCAAGGTCAACGGCGTCAACCTCACCTACGAGGGCCTGATCCCGAAGATCCAGAAGTCGTTCCTGTCCAAGGACAAGGAGGCGATGCAGCCGCACATCCGGGCTTTCGTGGAGCGGGCGGTCACCTTCACGACCTGCCCCGAGTGCGAGGGCACGCGGCTGAGCGAGGGCGCCCGTTCGTCGAAGATCGGGAAGATCAGCATCGGCGACGCCTGCGCGATGGAGATCCGGGACCTGGCGGAATGGGTACGAGGCATCGAGGACGCCTCGGTCGCCCCACTCCTCACCGCGCTCCAGCACACGCTGGACTCGTTCGTGGAGATCGGCCTCGGCTATCTCTCGCTGGACCGCGCCTCGGGCACCCTCTCGGGCGGCGAGGCACAGCGCGTCAAGATGATCCGCCATCTCGGCTCCTCCCTCACCGACATCACGTACGTCTTCGACGAGCCGACGATCGGCCTGCATCCGCACGACATCCAGCGCATGAACGACCTGCTGCTGCGGCTGCGCGACAAGGGCAACACCGTGCTCGTCGTGGAGCACAAACCCGAGGTGATCGCGATCGCCGACCATGTCGTCGATCTCGGCCCCGGGGCGGGTACGGCGGGCGGCACGGTCTGTTTCGAGGGCACGGTGGAGGGCCTGCGGACGGGCGGCACGGTAACGGGCCGCCACTTCGACGACAGGTCGTCGCTGAAGGAGACAGTGCGGAAGCCGACGGGCACGCTCCCGATCCGAAACGCCACGAAGCACAACCTCCAGGGCGTGGACGTGGACATCCCGCTGGGGGTGCTGTGCGTGGTGACGGGCGTGGCGGGTTCGGGCAAGAGCTCACTCATCCACGGCTCGCTGGTGGACACCAAGGGTGCGGTCGGCGAGGGCGTGGTGTCGGTGGACCAGACCCCGATCCGCGGCTCCCGACGGAGCAACCCGGCGACGTACACGGGGCTCCTGGACCCGATCCGTACGGCGTTCGCCAAGGCCAACGGGGTCAAGCCGGCCCTGTTCAGCGCGAACTCGGAGGGCGCGTGCCCCACCTGCAACGGTGCCGGTGTCATCTACACGGACCTGGCGATGATGGCGGGGGTGGCGACGACCTGCGAGGACTGTGAGGGCAAGCGTTTCCAGGCGGCGGTACTGGAATACCGCCTCGGCGGCCGGGACATCAGCGAGGTATTGGCGATGTCGGTGACGGAGGCGGAGGAGTTCTTCGGCGCGGGCGACGCGCGTACGCCGGCCGCGCACCGCGTCCTGGACCGCCTGGCCGACGTGGGCCTCGGCTACCTCAGCCTCGGCCAGCCCCTCACCACCCTCTCCGGCGGCGAACGCCAGCGCCTCAAGCTGGCCACGCACATGGGCGACAAGGGGGGCGTATACGTCCTCGACGAGCCGACGACCGGCCTCCACCTCGCCGACGTCGAACACCTGCTCGCCCTCCTCGACCGCCTCGTCGACGCGGGCAAGTCGGTCATCGTGGTCGAACACCACCAGGCGGTGATGGCCCACGCCGACTGGATCATCGACCTGGGCCCCGGCGCGGGCCACGACGGAGGCCGAATCGTCTTCGAGGGAACTCCGGCGGAGCTGGTGGCGGGGCGGTCGACGCTGACGGGGGAGCACTTGGCGGGGTACGTGGGCGACTGAGCAACGTGGTGCGGGGCGGGGGTGGGTCGCGCAGCCCGGCGCTGTACGGGGTGCCGCTGCGCCCACCCGTGCCGCCCCTAGCGGCACGCATGCCCGCAGCTAGGTGCGTTCGACGGGCACCGCCCGTCCTCAGCTGGGCGGGTTGGACGGGCGCGAAGCGCCCTCCTAGGGGCGCGGGGAACTGCGCGACCAGCCCCCACCGGCCCGCAGCCAAACGGATCGGGACGGGCGGGCCTTTCAGGGGCGCGAGGAACTGCGCGCTCAACCCCCACCGGCCCGCAGCCAAACGGATCGGGACGGGCGGGCCTTTCAGGGGCGCGAGGAACTGCGCGACCAGCCCCCACCGGGCCCGCAGCCGAACGTATTGGAGCAGGCGGCCGCACCGGTCAGTTCGAGGCGGCCGGTGTCGGAGGCGTCGACCTACGCGTCACAGCCCCGTCCGCCCGGACAGAGAACGCCGTGTCACCCGCCACGGCCACGATCGCGTCCTTCACCAGCAACACGCTGGGAAACGTGTCCTCCGCCGAAGTCCCCCCATCCCCCAGCTTGTCCGTACTCCACCGCACCCCACCCGTCCCACGATCCAGCGCAAGCAGCCGCCCGTACCGATTGGCGAAGTACAACTGGTCGTACGTCACCGACCACACCGGCGCCGACAGATTCTCCACCTGCGTGCCCACCTGCCACAGCCGTGCCCCGTCACTCACCCCGCTCGCGGTGACGGTCCCGTCGGGCCGTACGCAGTACACCACCCCGTCGACGAGGGTGACCGTGCCGCGCGGTGTCCCCGCCAGCGGGATCTCGACGACCGCACCGCTGGTCGGGTTCACCCGCAGCAGCGCCTTGTACGCCTCGTCCCGCCCGTCGTTCGACTCCCACTCCACCTGCCGCGGCAGCGCGAACAACGGCTGCCCACCGACCACGCCGAGCGGCAGCGCGTTCAGGGGCAGTTCGGCGAGTTCATGCGCCGTACCGTCAGCCGGGTCGAGGCGCAGGAGGGCGCTCGAGCCCTGAGTGGGATCGTCCTCGTCGAGGCACGTGCCGTAGGGCACACCGCCCAGGACCAGCACGTCGCAGGCGGTGCCGGCCGACGACGTCGCCGGTGTCCGCCACATGTCCTTGCCCGTCCTGGCGTCGACGGCGACGAACTCCCTCGCCCCGTCCGGCATCGCCAGGACACCGCCGTCGAACAGGGCGGCGCCACGGCCCGCGTCGATCGCCCGGGTCCAGACCGGTTTCCCGGTCTTCGCGTCGAGGGCGAACAGCCGCTGGGTCGACTGCACGTCGGTCACGTTCGGCTGGTCGGTCCCGTACACGATCCCGTCCCGAACGCCGAGGGGCCGCTCGGCGGACTGGGGGCTGCTGCCGAACCGCCAGTCGACGCGGCCCGAGGCGGCGTCGATCCGGGCGACCGTGAAACCGGTCCCCGAGCAGTACACAGCGGATCCACCGGACGCACAGCCGGAATCCACGCTGTCCGCGTTGAAGATCTGGGACTCGTCCTTGACGGGTCGGAAGAGGCTCGCCTGCCAGGGCCGCCAGCCGGTGGGAAGCGCCGGGGTGGGGGAGGCCGGGGTGTCGGCCGCGGGCGGGCCGTCCGTGGTCCTCGAACTCGACACCAGGTGGTACACCGACGCGCACACCACGGTGACGGCCAGGGCCGCCCCGACGACGACCAGGCGGCGCACCCGTCGCCCGCGACCGCCGCCCCCGCCCCCGGTCGCGGTCGTCGCACCACCGGCCCGCCGGGAGGCCCTCCGGTGCCCTGGACCGGCCGGCGAACCGACCACGCCCGAGGTGGCTGCCATGTCCGGCGGGGTGGCGACCGCGCCCGGAGCGGCGGTGGCCGCGCCCGGAGAAGCGTTGGCCGTGTCCGGCAGCGCCCTGAACAGCCCATACAGCTCGGCGAGTTCGGGCCTGGAGCCAGGATCCTTGTCCAGACAGCGCTCGGCGATGCTCCGCAGGGGCTCGTGCACGCCGTCCAGGGCGGGCTCCGCGTGCATCACCTGATAGCCCGTCATGTACGGGCTCTCCCCGTCGAAGGGACGGTTCCCGGTGGCCGCGTACACCAGCAGCGAGCCCAGCGAGAACACGTCCGAGGCGGCGGTGACGTCCCGGGGCGCCGCGAACTGCTCCGGGGACATGAAGGGCGGGGTGCCGATCAGCCGGCCGGTCACGGTGAGCGTCTGACTGTCGACGGCGCGCGAGATCCCGAAGTCGATGACGCGCGGCCCGTCCTCGGCCATCAGTACGTTGCTCGGCTTGAGATCCCGGTGCACGACACCCGCCCGGTGGATGTCCCGCAGCGCCTCGACGAGCCCGAGAGCGAGAGTACGCAACTCCCGCCCCGCCAACGGCCCTTCCTTGCTGACGATGTCGGCCAGCGTGCGCCCGGGCACGTACAGCGTCGCCATCCAGGGCACTTCGGCGTCCGGATCGGCGTCCACCACCGAGGCGGTGAAGGCCCCGCTGACCCGCCGCGCCGCCGCGACCTCCTGCCGGAACCGGGTACGGAACTCCTCGTCCTGCGCGTACTGCGCGTGCACGACCTTGACCGCGACCTGCCGCCCCGAGGCCGAACGTCCCAGGTAGACGATCCCCATACCGCCACTGCCGAGCCGCTCGCCCAGCACATAACCGCCGACGGACGACCCGACGGCCCCAGATTCCCCGGCGCTCAGCGGCATCGCCGCCCACCTTCCCAAAACCCCTGTGCCGCACAGCTGTTCAGGAGCCACAGAGTAGTACGCGTGCCACAACCACTTCGATGACGAAGGAGTAAGCATCCCGAGCCGAATCCGGAGCCGGAGCCGAATCCCGAATCAGCGCAGCCACGCCTCCACGACCCCGAAGTCCGCGTCCCCCAGCCCATGCCGAGGATCGACCCGATGCAACAGGGCCCGCCCCGGGTGGTGCGCCGCCACCCAGCTCCGATCGCCCCCACCGATCTCGTCATCGAGCCAGACGAAGTCCCGCCCTGCCGCCCACTCGACAAGAGGGCGAGTCTTCCAATGCACGCCAGCCGGCTCGGGCACTCCCTGCGGAGCATCGGAGCCCGGGTCCGGCCAGGCCACCACCGGAAGATCCGGCAGCCCCAGCCACGGCGCGACACACTCGTTCGCCTCGTCCATCCAGGTCGTGGCCCACACCAACTCACAGCCCAGCGCGGCGAGTCGAGGCCCGAGTGCGGGATCGATCCTGGGCAACAGGGGGTTCACCTGGGACGCCGGGAGTCGCGGTCGCCGGGCGGGCCGGTACGTCGGATAGCCGTCCGGATACTCCTCCGGTGTCCCGCCGAACGGGATCAGCGGTCCGTCGACATCCAGGAAGAGCAGTGGGAGGGGACCATGCGCGGCGGCGGAAAAGGAAAGGCTCGTCATCGTCCCCCCTTGATACCGTGATCCCCATGACTGCCGGGTCGGCCTTGTGCCGTGAGCGAGTTGGGTGCCCGGCCTCTGAGTGAGGTCGGGGTGGGCCAGGGGCCCGCCGGTTTCTCTTTTTCCCCTTTCCACGGGGAGTCCGTGTGACCGACAGAGAAACCACTCGCACAGAAAGCAGAGCATGCCCAACGACTTCAACCAGCCCGTCATCGACGAGTTCCGGGCCAACCACGGCAAGGTAGGCGGCTACTTCGAAGGCGCCCGGCTCCTTCTCCTCACCACCACCGGCGCCCGCACCGGAACCCCGCACACCACACCCCTCGGTTACCTCCCCGACGGCGGCGAGCGAGTCCTCGTCATCGCCTCGGCGGCGGGCTCCTCCAGGCATCCCGACTGGTACCGCAACATCCTCGCCCACCCCCAAGTCACCGTCGAGTCAGGCGTGTTCACGTACGACGCCCGTGCCGTCGTCCTCGACCGCGACGAGCGCGACCGGATCTTCGCGCGCGCCGTCGAGGCGGAGCCGGGCTGGGCCACGTACCAGGAGAAGACCGACCGGATCATCCCCGTGGTCGCCCTGTACGGGATCGCGCAGGACGGACCGCCCCGTATCAACGCCTCCGGCATGGCCGAGGCCATCAAGGTCGTCCACGACGCCTTCCGGCGTGAACTCGCCCTGATACGCCAGGAGATGAGCGCCGCCACCGGCAACACCGCACCCCTCGGCGCCCAGTTGCGCGCCAACTGCCTCACCTTCTGCGCGGGGCTGCACAACCACCACACCGGCGAGGACATCGGCCTGTTCCCCTTCCTCGCCGACCGTCACCCGCAGTCGGCCCCCGCCCTGGACCGCCTGCGCACCGAGCACGAGCGGATCGCCGAACTCGTCGAGCAGCTGCGCGGGGTCCTCTCCGGGGAGGGCGCCGCCGTCCGGGCGGAGGTCGAGCGCCTCACCCTCGAACTCGAAGCCCATCTCACCTACGAGGAGGAGCAGTTGATCCCGCTGCTCTGAGGTTCTGAAGCAAAGACAGCTGCTCTGAGGTTCTGAAGCAAGACAGTGGGGCGCCCGCCGCGGCGAGGGCGCCCCACCCTCACCCCGTTCAGACCCACCCCGTTCAGAACGGCAACGCCCGCCCATGCACGACCTCCAGCCGTGACACCGCCCGCGTCAGCACCACGTACAGCCGATGCAACCCCCGCCCGGCCGCACCCTCCCCCTCCCCCTCCCCCTCCACGATCGCCGCCGGCTCCACCACGACCACGTGGTCCCACTCCAGCCCCTTCACGGCCGTCGCCGACATCACCGCGACCCGTCGCTCCTCCCCCAGCGCCCCCAACATCTCCCGCACGGCGGCCACTTCACCCTCCGCCGCGACCACCCCCACCGACCCCTCCGCACCCAACGCCCGCCTCACCGCGGCCACCACCTCCCCGGCGACGTCCGGCGTCTCCACCACCCTCAACTCCCCGTCCCCGCGCAGGGATCGGGCCGGCGGCACCGCCACCTCCAGCTTCGCCAGCAGCCGGTTGGCGAAGTCGACCACCGTCCTCGGCACCCGGAACCCGGTCGTCAGCGGGATCACCGTGGCGTCCGGCTTGCCCAGGTGGCCCAGCAGGGGCCCCCACGCCCGAGCCGCCCACGGTGTGGTGCCCTGGGCCAGGTCGCCCAGGACGGTCAACGAGCCGTAGGGCGCCCGGCGCGCGATCACCCGGCACTCCATCGGGGAGAGGTCCTGCGCCTCGTCGATCACGACATGGCCGTACCCCTCGGGGTGTTCGATCAGACCGGCGACCTCGTCGAGGAGGACCAGATCGGCGGCCGACCAGCGCGCCGACTTCCACGACCTCGGCGGACGCGCCCAACTCACCGCCCGCTGCTCCTCCACCCCCAGCACCCCCTCGGCCGCCCGCGCCAACGCCCGCTCGTCGCCCAGCAGTTCGGCCACCACCTCCTCAGGCCGTACCCTCGGCCACACCGCCTCCACATACGCCCCGACCGGCCGCGCCCGCTCGATCCGCCGTACCCAGCCGTTCGACTGCGCCCCCGCCCGCCGCTCCGCCTCCCGCTGGACACGGGCCACCACCCGCGTCCGCACCCGCTCGCGCCCCACGCCGTACGGCGGCTCCTCGGCCCGTACGCCCGCCACGATCCGCGCCAGCTCCGCCGCAGGGATCCGCCAGCGGTACGAGTCGTCCGGAACCTCAAGGGGATCAAGGGAGTTGGCGTGCTCGTCGGTCGCCACACGTGCGTACAGCGCCCGGCGCAACACCTCCGCCATCCGCACGTCGTGCTTCACGACGGCGGCCCGCTCGTCGTCCTCCGCCCGCACCGGACGGCCAGCACCCGCGATCTCGTCCGTGACCGTGGACTGCCGTACGCCCGTCTCGCCGAGGGCGGGCAGCACCTCCGAGATGTACGAGAGGAACGTGCGGTTCGGCCCGAGGATCAACAGGCCGCCGCGCTGGACGCGTTGGGGGTGGGTGTAGAGAAGGTACGCGGCCCGGTGCAGCCCGACGGCCGTCTTGCCGGTGCCGGGGGCGCCCTGCACACAGACGGAGACGCCGAGATCCGCCCGTACGAGGTCGTCCTGCTCGGGCTGGATCGTCGCGGCGATGTCCCGCATGGGCCCGACCCGGGGCCGGGCGATCTCCCGCGCGACCAGCCCGTCCGCGCCGCCCGCCAACTCCGCCTCCCCCGCGCCCACTTCCGTGAGGTGCTCGTCCTCCAGGCCGGTCAGGTCGGCGGAGTCCCCCGTACTGCCGGGCGCCCAGCCGAACCGCCGCCGTACGGCCACGCCCTGCGGATCACGGGCGCCGGCCTGGTAGAAGGCCCGGGAGACGGGGGCCCGCCAGTCCACGACGAGGGGCGGGCGGGTCGGATGCTCGGAGATCCGCAGCCGCCCGATGTGGTAGCGCGCGCCACGGTGATCGCCCCCGCCGTCCCCCTCGTCGAAGTCCAACCGGCCGAAGAACAACGGCCCTTCGGGCAGTTCGCCCAGTTCCTTCGCCTTGCTGCGCAGCTGGTACCCGAGCACTTCCGCGTCCGCCCCGGAGGCGGAGACGTCCGCACCGGTGACGACATGCTCCTGGGCACCGGCGATCATCGCGGCGAGGGCGGCACGGCAGACGTCGTGATGGGCACGTTCGCGGCGCAGGGAGTCGCGGAGCGGGGAGTCGGGTGGCGTCATTCCAGCAAGCCTACCGAAATAACGTAACCGGGTTAAATATTTTACCCAGTCTTGTCAGTCGCGTTGCCGAGGCCCATGTCCCGAAGCCACGGCAGCCCCGCCTCCAGCTGCCCGAACGCCTCCTCGGCCGCCTCGACCGCGTCCACGCGCACCGCCTCCACCGCCTCCCCCGCGGCTATCCGCCGCCAGTTCTCCTGCGCGAGGATCCGCTGTACGGCGATGATCTGCCCGGCCGCGAGCCGGGCCGCCAGGGTGCCGCCCAGGGCACCGGCGAGTGCGGCCTCCGACCGCTGCTGGTACTCGTACGCCCGTGCGACCAGCGACGGGGTGCCGTAGAGCAGACCGTGGAAGGCGAGCACCCCGGGGGCGTCGTTGAGGCCGGTGACCGGGTCCTCGCGGCTGAGCCCGTCGAGGAACTGCCGGCGCAGCGCGTCGACCGGCGACGCACCCGCGCCCGCCGTCGCACGGGCCGCCCGCACCACCCGCGCAGCCTCGTCCTCGTGGTCCGCGAACCGGTGCAGGACGAGGTCCTCCTTGGCCGGGAAGTACCGGAACAGCGTCGGTTTCGAGATCCCGGCCGCGGCGGCGATCTCCGCGACGGAGACCGCGTCGAAGCCCTTCTCCAGGAAGAGCCCGATCGCGATGTCGGACACGTTCTGGTACGTCTGCCGCTTCTTACGCTCACGCAGCCCGATCTCTGCCATGGAAGGGAGAGTACGCACCACCACGCCGACGCCGGGAAACATGCAGGACGCACGGGGTCCGGGCACGCAGACGAACCCTCACTGGCTGGGCAACGCCCGTCGCAGATAAGGGTTCGCCATCCGCCCCGGCGCCAGGCCCAACTTGGTCAGGGCGGAGCCCAGAGTCCGCTTGACGGACGCCACCGCCCGGTCGACATTGGGTGCCTCCAGATCGGTGCGGGTCACCAGCCGGTCCAGGTCGAGGTACGCGGAACGGACCGTCTCCAGCCGCTCGTACGTCGGCCGGTCACGCTGCCAGCCCCGGGTGTAGTCCACCGGCAGGGTCCCCTCCCAGCGGCGCAGCATGTGGTCCTGCACGACCCTGTCGGCCCGGGTGAGGTGGTGGTGGCGGACCAGGTCGTACAGCGGATCGCCGACCATCGCCAGCTCCCAGTCGATGAGGGACAGAGCGAACCTTTCCTCGTTCAGGCGTACGAGATTCCAGGGGTGCAGGTCGCCGTGCAGCAGGGACGGGGTGCGCGGGCCGGTCCGGTAGCGGGACAGGATCCGGCCGAGGTGCTCCGGGCCGGGCAGCCCGTACTCCTCGGCGAGCCGGCGCGACTTGTCGGGCAGCGACTCGACCATGCGTACGAGGCGGTCCGTCAGCAGCTCGTAGAAGCCGTCGTCGGTCGCCGTCGGGTCGAGACCGCGGTAGTCGACGCGGGTGAGTTCGCAGAGCTGGTCGACCAGGTCGTCGGCCTCGTGCGGCCTGAGGCCGTCCACCGGATGCTCCGGCGGTGCGCTGCCGTCGCCCTGACCGGCGTACGTGTGCACGGCGAAGGGGCCCGCCGGGTCGCCGTCGTCGCCCAGGGCAAGCAGCCCCGGTACCGCCACGCCGACCTTCGCACGCTCGATCTGCCGGAGCACCAAGTGCTCGGTCAGCACGCCCTGTTCACGCCGGGGGCAGCGGCCCTCGGTACGGCGGCGGATGACAACCGGGGTGCACCGGCCGGGCACCCGCACCACCGAGTTCACATACGCCGTACCCCTGTGCACGGCGTGGTCGGGCACCGAGCGCTCCGCGAGCAGCGCGTCGGCGACATGGGCGTCGGTGAAGTCGTCCCGGTAGGGGTGGCCGCGCTCCGGCCGCCAGTCGACGGACTCCGTCGCGCGACCGCCGCCGACCGGTGTGCCGCACCTGAAGCGCGTCCACCGGTCCAGCACGTCCGCGATCTCCGCCGGGTCCGGCACGTCCCGCATGGCGAGCGGGCCGGCGGCCACCGTCAGCGCCCGGTGCACCCGGTGCACGGCGTCCGCGAGGTGCTGCCGGTCGGGCGACCTCTCCAGCTCGTGCGCCGCGCGGATCACGTCCGGGTAGACGGACTGGGCGTGTTCGAAGTCGAGGTAGTGGCACAGGTCCTCGTGCAGCCCGCGCACCGACTCCGGACTGGTCCGCGCCATCGCCTCCGCCCAGCGGGTGATCACCTGCTTCTCCTGGTACGCGGGGTAGCGCGTCCGCACCAGATGGACGGCGAGATCGTGCAACGGGTCACCGTACGTGGCGAGTTCCCAGTCGACGACACGCACCGGCGAGTCACGGACGAACGGAATGATCACGTTGCCGCGGTGCAGATCGCCGTGCAGGAGGCTGTACGGCCGGGAGGTCATCGCGGGCAGCCGGGCGGCCAGCGTCGTCAGACCGTCGTCGGGGATGCCCAGCATCCGGAACAGCAGGCCGTGGACAGGCAGATTGGCCTGCCGGATGTCCCGGTCGGCGAGGCCGGCGAGATGCCGCAGGAAGCCCCGGCTGTCGCCGCTCTCGGGCCAGTTGGCGGGCAGCCGGGGCAGGGCGTCCAGGGGCACAAGCGGCAGAAGTGCCAGTACGCCGGTCATCGCCGCGATCAACTTGCCGTTGACGGGGGTGCCGTCACGGTGGAACGCGGACAGCTCCGCGCCCAACGCGAAGGTGTACAGCTCGGACTCGCCCCAGTCCTCCATCAGACACATCGGCGCGCCCGGCACGACGTCCTTGATGGCGACGAGAATCGCGGCCTCCTCGAACGGCCAGGTCTTGACCGTCACGCTCGGCACGTCGCGTCTGGGTATCCGGACCATGACCTCCGTCCCCTCATTGAGGGAAACGAGCCGGGCCATCTCCGGGGTAAGAAGGTGAACGAAATTCAGGTTGTGCTGCCCGTTGTAAAGCTTTCCATCGCGGCGGGCCAGTTCCACGAACTGGCGGTACACGGTGGGCTGCCGGGCGGGATGTGCGCCCAATGGAGATCCTGTTGTGCTCAGCGCTCCGAACCAGGGGCCACTGACGATAGAGCACTTCTGTGGCCCATGGTGCAGGAGTCACTCAAACGAGCTCACGAGAAGGGGATTTCCCTTTTCCGCCCGTCCCGTTCCCGGTGCCAGCGCACAAGCGATTTCCCGACATGCCGAACAGTCGGTACGTCCGTGAGCCCCAAGGGCTCCTCCGCGCCCACGAGAGCCTTGTGCACCTTGGAGGCCTCGCGATAGAGAAGCGCCCAGTTGAACCTCGTACCGGAGACCAGAATCTGTGTGGCACGAATGGAATCGGTGAATACGGACTGCGCCCGCTTGAAGTCCATGATTTTCGGGAGGTCCGCTTCCCAGTTCTTCGCGCTACCCGGCCTGATCTCCTCGGCGATTGAACTCCAGCGCTCGGCGAGGGAGTTCCGCTGAGCTTCCGGATATCGCATCAGATAGAGATGCGTGGCCAGGTCATAGAGCGGATCCCCGAACATCGCCAACTCCCAGTCGATCGTCCAGAGCCGGCCCGTACGGTCCAGGACGAAGTTCTCCCGGTGCAGGTCGGCATGGAGCAGACAAAAGGGGCGTTCGGTCAGGTCCGAAACGTTCTTTCTGAGCCTTTTGAAAGAGTCCGCGTCGACACCCAGCGCGTCGAAGAGGGACTCGAAGTCCGCAAGGTTCCGCTGATAGACGCGCTCCTCGGCGAAGGCGATGAGCCGTTCCAGGAACTCCGAGCTGTTGGGATCGGTGGCCCGGTCCTCGGGCTCGCACCGGCGTTCCGTCTTCAGGGTGTCCGCCGAGATGGCGAGCATCTGCTCGAAGAGCGCGAGGACCTGGTCGACCACCTCGCCGGGCACCTCCCGGCCCGAGCGGTGGCGCGCGGCCAGCGTCCGCCCCTCGATGAACCGCTGCAACCGCATGTCCCCGGCCTCGATCAGCTCGGGAATGCCGCCGACGCGCCCCTGGAGGTCCGCCAGCAGCTGCTCCTCCGAGACGAAGCAACGCCGGTCGAACCAGAGCAGGTTGGCGCGCGGCTCGCGGACCTTGCCGCGCACCCGGCTGCCGTCCGGGGCGGCCCCGGGGAGCGGGATCACGTGCGTGACATGGTGGTAGCCCTGGAGCGTCTCCTCGGCGGCACTCGCGGGGGTCACATCGACGGCTCGCTCCGGAGCCGGAGACACTCGTTCGGCTGACATCGCCCGCTCTCTTGCCTGAGGACACACAAGGATCCGTGAGGACCCGCCTCGCCCCCCGGAACCCGTGGGGCCCTTTCACGGCACCCCTCGTGACCCGCACCGACGGTCCCGCACCGACGAACCCACGGGGCCCGCGTCCATGGTGGAGGAGTGATGCACGGTACTCCTCCACCGCTCCGTGAATGAGCATGTTGCCAGAAGCCGGTCCCCCGCCCCCGCATCGGTCCCCGCACCGGGCGATTGAGCGCCAGGTGCGCGCCCTACGTACATTCCGACGAACGAGGAGACTCATGAGTGGCGCCCCCGGTGACCCCCGCGCCCAGGACCCGCACCGTCTGCGCGCCCTGTTGCGCGACACCCACGCGGTGCTGATCGACTTCGACGGCCCCGTCTGCGACCTGTTCGGCGGCCGCTCCACCGCGAGCATCGCCGACGAGGTCAAGGCGCGGGCGGAACAGGCGTGGCCCGGCACCGGGTTGGACCCGGACGTCCGGGACTGCGCCGACTCGCACGGCATCCTCCGCGAGCTCGCCGCCATGGCGGACCGGCACGCGCCCGCCCTCGACGGACCGCTCGACTGGGCGGACGCGATCGTCGAGAAGTACGAATACGCCGCCGTGCGTTCGGCTTTGCACTCGGCCAGGGAAACGGTCGGCGCGAGCGAACTCGTGGAGACGCTGCACGCCCGCGAAAAGCCCCTGGCAATTGTGAGCAACAACGCCGAGGGTCCCGTACGGGAATACCTCCGACACATCGGTCTGCTGAGGCGGTTCGAGGCGATCTGCGGACGCGATCCGCACGATCCCCGGCTGATGAAACCCCATCCGGATTCGATCCGGCGGGCATTACGTCTTCTCGGCGACCCGAAGCCGAAGCAAGTCCTGCTCATCGGCGACCAGTTGACGGATCTGACGGCGGCCGAAAGAGCGGGCGTACGTTTCCTGGGATTCACCCCGTACGACGAGCGGGCGCGCGAAATGCTGCGCCGGGGAGCGGATTTCGTGGTGGCCTCGCACGCGCCGGTCGTCGAGGCGGTCGCGTGAATCACCTGCGGGCGGTCAGTCCTCCGCGAGGTGTTTCCAGACCGAGTCGAACCACGACTGCATGCTCGCCACGAACAACGACCCCTGGGATTCCGGCTCGCCGGAATCCGACGCACCGGATTCCGGGGGCTCCTCGCCCCGCACATAGTGCATGAGGGTGGCGCCGATCCCGACGACGTCGATCGCGGCAAGGGGTTTCGTCTCGTCCTCCAGCACGATGGGTCGCTCGACCACCTCGTACATTCCGTGCAGCGCGTCCGTGCCGTTGAGCAGATAGAGCTTGAACGCCGGGACGATCGGCACCCGCCGGATCGCCACCTCGACGTTCTCCACCAGCCCTTCGGCCCGCAGCATGCCCAGCACATGGCGCAGGGAGGTGGCGTGCCGGCCGGTGATGGCCCGGAGCCGGTCCACGGGGCGGGTGTCGGCCGGGTCCCCCAGGGCCCGCGGATACGGCAGCGGCAGATCGTCGGTGGGCAGCAGCATGCGCAGGGCGATGCTCCGCGGGGCGGCGATCTCCCCGGTCCTGATCCGTTCCGCCTGGAGCCAGATGTGCCCCTGGAGGGACTCGGACGTCAACGTGAAGACGTCCAGGGTGACTTCGGGTTTGGTGAACGCCTCGCGGATGTGCGGGGCCAGGGTCGTACGTCCGGGACGCGCGAGCCGTACCGCACCGCCCGGCTGGGCGCCGGCCGTACGCGGCGCGGGCTCCGGTGCGGCGATCACCCGGGAGCCGCTGCCCTGCCGGGACTCGATCAGATTCCGCTCGGTTAGCACGCGCAGCACCCGCTGGACGGTGTCCCTGGACACCCCGAACTCCTGGGCGAGTTCACGCTGGGGAGGCAGCAGGGACCCCAGTGGATAGACGGCGGGCGTCCCCTCGTCGCCGGACATACGGAGGATCAGTTCGGCGAGGATCCGGTCGAACTCCCTGCCGCCGCCCTCGCTGCCACGCTGGTTGTCCTGTTGCTCACCCACAAACCGACCGTACCTCTTCCGGACCGCGGCCACACCAATTTGCGTCAACCAACCAACCACTTGAGCAGGGCAGTTAAGGGATCTCCCGACCAGGGAAGACCAATCCTGAAAGCAACCAGTCCAATTGGAACGACAGTTGAGTGATTGACCGCTGTGGAAGGTGCGGGTGGGGGACATGCTTCTTCTTCAAGTGCTGTGGGCGTTATGCCAGTTCGCGTTGAGCACGCTGGCACAGCTACGGCTCGGGCTCTTCGGCCTGATCCTGCTGAGCACGATCTTCGTCGGGATCAGGTCGCGTCACAACGGCCTGGCCGTCGGGGCGGCGGTGGTGTTCGCGCTGCTGATGACTCAGGCCTGACCGGCCGCCGCCTGGCTGCGGACCGCCCGTAGCACCGGCGCCAGCGACTCCACCATCGTTTCCGCTCCCGCTGCCCTGAGCGTCTTCTCCTTCTCCTCGTTACGCGCGTAGCCCAGGAACGGCACCCCGGCCTCGCGCGCGGCGAAGTAGTCCGAAGGGGTGTCGCCGATCATCAGGGCCGCGGCCGGGGCCGCGCCCATCGCGTTCAGGGCGCGAACCAGGCAGTGCGGGTCCGGCTTGAGGAGATGGAGGTCCTGGGTACGGCCGTAGACGTGCGGCGTGAAGCACCTGGTCAGATTTCGCCCCGCGAGGTAAGTGCTCACCACTCTCGGGGAGTTGTTGGTGGTGATCGCGAGTCTGGCTCCGACGGCCTTCCAGGTCTGTATCAGGATGTCGGCGTACGGAGTGGGCATCGACCTGGGCACCGCCCGGAGTTCCTCCTGGGTGAGGCGCTCCTCCAGCTCCGCCACCAGGTCGCTGCCGGAGTGCCTGCGGTCGACGGCACGCAGGACCTGGTGCGGATCCAGGGATTCCAGCTCACTCGGCGTCAACAGGCCGTGCAGCCCCCGCCCTTCGAGCCAGTCGACCAGTCGGATCGCCACCCGCTCCGCCGAATAGCCCGCGAACAGCCGGCAGATAGGCCCGTCGAAGTCCCAGAGCACCACGCGTGCGGGTGCGATCAGCTGCCGCAGACTCTCCACCAGGTCGTTCTCGATCTCGTTCTCGATCTCGTTCACGGTCTCTGCGGCGCCCGGTCCGGTCTGCCTCGTATCTGAAGTCACTAGGAGAGTGTCAGGTCCGAAGTGATGGTTTCCCAGAGGGCGTCGAACCACTTCTGGGATTGCTCGACGAACGCCGTGTCCCGTTCACCGGCGCCCTTTCCGAACGAGAAGAGCAGCGACTCGGTGCCGAGGGCGTCGTACATGTCGAGCGTGACCCCGCTCTCCACGGCCTCCTCGCGGCGGGCGATCATGTAGTACGCGATCAGCGCCTCGGTCTCGTTGAGCAGGTACAGCTTCACCGGCGGGGTGAACGGCAGCGCCCGGAACGTCACCCGTACGTCGATGCCGTGCGAGTGGCGCAGGGCAAGCAGGTTGTGCCGCAGGACGTGCCCCTGGGCGTTGCGCTGGGCGAGCCAGCGCTGGTGGACCGGGTCGTCGTCGCTGCGGCCCTCCACGGGGACCGGGAACGCCAGCGTGATGTCCCGGGACGGCAGCAGGATGCGTACGTCGATCGACGCGGGGCGGAGGCTGCCCTCGTGGATCAGCCGGACCGGTTCGCCGACGGCCAGCATCAGGGTCTCCGCGGTGAGACAGGCCGCGTCGATCCGGACGTGCGGTGCCGAGAACGCCTCCGTCAGCCGTGGCGCCAGCCCCACCATCGTCGGCTGGGGCCCTTCCCGGGGCAGGGTCGTCGCGGCGACACGCGGCGGGCTGCCCTTGCTGACGTTGGTGAGCAGCTGCTCGGAGTGCAGGATGCGCAGCGCCTCCCGTACGGCACCCCGCTCGACGCCGAACTCCTCGGCCAGCTCGGCCTGAGTGGGCAGCCTGTCGCCCGGCCGCAGGTCGCCGCTGCGGATGCGGTCACGCAGGGCGTCGGCGATCTCCTGGGGCGACTGTCTTCTGCTGCCGTTCACTGCCACGTTCTCCTGGGTCACGACCAAACGCTACAACTTCGATCCATCTATGGGGAGTTGTTTGAAAGTTGTTTATGACTAGGGGCCAAGTGGGGACAACCTATTCAGAGTTGGTTGCCAACTTGATGAAGTTGGCGGAAGTTTTGCCTCCCCTCCACCACCTTGCCACTCCCCTGAAGCTTGAAGGAGGAACCACCATGCCCGCCATCGCCCTCCTCGCCGCCGTCTTCATCAGCGGCTTCCAGCAGCTCATCAGCTGGAAGTACGGCACCTCAGGCGTCGTCGGCCTGCTGCTGCTCACCATAGGCATCAAGGCCAAGAACGCGACCATCAGCTCCATCGGGGCGGTGGTCCTCGCCCTGCTGGTCACGGGCCCCGCCCTGTGACCGTCGCAGACCGCTGTGGGAGACCTCAGTCCGTGAGCGTCAGCTCCGAACTGATCGTCTCCCACAGCGCGTTGAACCACAGGTGCGACTGCTCCACGAACGTCGTGTCCCGCAGCCCGGCACCCTGCTCGAACGCGAACAGCATCGACCGGACGCCCTCGGCGTCGTACATCTCCACCTGCTCGTGGTCGATCTCCGCCGCACGCCTCGTCAGCGTGTAGTACGCGAAGAGCGCCTCCGACTCGTTCAGCAGGTACAGCTTCACCGGTGGCGTGAACGGGAGGGCCCGGAAGGAGACGCGCACGTCGATACCGTGCGTGGCGCGCAGGACCAGCAGATTGTGCCGGAGCACCTGCCCCTGGGCGTTGCGCTGGGCCAGCCAGCGGCGCTGCAGCAGGCCGGTGGCCTCGGACCCGGCCGGGGAACCGTCCGCCAGGGCCACGGGCGCCGGCCACGCGAGGTCGATGTCCCGGCTCGGCAGCAGCACCCGGACGTCGATCCTGGCCGGATTCAGTCGTCCGGCATGGATCTGCCGCAGCGGCTCACCGATGGCGAGGGTGAGCGAGACGGCCGTCAGACACAGGGCGTCGACGGCGACGTGCGGCACCGCGAAGGCGGCCTCGATACGGGGCGCGAGAGCGACGGTGGTGGGCAGCGGCGGGGCGGCGGGGCCGGTCAGCGCGGGTCCCGGATCGGGGGCGACCCTCGCCGGACTCCCCTTGCTGACGTTGGTCAGCAGCTGCTCGGAATGCAGGATGCGCAACGCCTCCCGTACGGCACCCCGCTCGACGCCGAACTCCTCGGCCAGCCTGGCCTGGGTGGGCATGCGCTGGCCGGGCCGCAGCTCACCGGTCCTGATCCGGGTGCGCAGGGCGTCGGCCACCTCGCGGTGTGACCTCTGGGGCTCCACAACCAAACACTACAACTTCCCGCCATCTTTGGGCAGTTCCAGTGAAGGTGGTTATGAGACGCCTACAGATGGAGATAAGTACTGTGAAGTTGGCGGCCAATGACTACCAACTTCGGCAACATGGTCAAACCTTCCACAGGTTGGCTGCCGAACTCTTCTCCGGAGGGGAGCCTGGAGCTCGGCAGCCACCACGAGTTACGGAAGAGAGGTCGGCTCAACGGTTCAGAAGATGTCCGGGCACCAAGGGCGCCTGGACGTACGCAGCAGGGCGTCGGCCACTAGGGCGGCGCCCGCTCGTTCCTCCCGCACCCGCCCCAGCGCGGCGAGCCGCACCGCGGACTCGTCACCGAGCCAGAGCGCCGCCAACTCCCTTACATCAAGGGTGAGTTCGGCGGCGTCGCGCGTTCCGGGCACACATGACCCGACCCCCGCGTCGGACACGTCGAGCCGATACCGCCCACCGGCGAACCCGTCCGCGTCGACGACTTCGAGGACAAGACCGCGACCACTTGCACCGCTGTCGCCGCTGTCGTAGGGCCGAGCCTCCAGAGCCCGTACGACATCCAGGATCCGTACCCACAGCCAGTCCGCGTGTGCGGTGAGCTTCGCGGCGCGTGGGTCCGGCAGGAAGAAGGGGAGCAGGTCGTCCGGGGCGCGCCAGCCCGTCTTGACCTTGGTGATCCAGTCGATCGAGCAGAGGTACTGCCACAGGGCGCGCTCGGCGGCTGGGGTCGCGGCGATCAGCCAGTTCACATCGGCGGTGTCCTGCGGCTGCTTGGCGTCCCACTTGTCGTCGGCCTCGTAGGAGACAAGCCCGTCGACCTCACCCTCCGCCGAACGATAGACGGCGTAGAAGGGCTCGTCCCAGGACCCACCGAACCGCACCGCCCCGGTGTTGACCTGCCACCAGCGCTCGTCACGGCTGACGGCACCGGGCTGCTGCCGCGCGAGCCGCGCGTGCAGCTCGGGACCCAGCTTCCGCACATCCTCCCCGTCCACGAGGTCGATACGGCCGCCGTCCGTCGGGCCCGACCAGCGGGGGTCGAGGCCGGTGCGCGGTACGTCGATGGTCCACTCGGAGGTCCAGGTGGCGGGGCCGAAGCCGTACCGTCCGTAGATCGGGTACTCGGCGGCGATCAGCGTGGCGACGACGTCCCCGCGCTCTTTCGCGGCGGCGAGGTCCTGACCCATCATGCGGGTGAGGATGCCTCGGCGGCGGTGGGTGGGGGAGACGGTGACGTTGGAGATGGCGTCGGCGGGGACGGTGGCGCCGCCCCCGACGCTCAGCTCCTGCGGGAACGAACGGAACGTCCCGACACATCGCCCGCCATCAAACGCACCGAGCGTCCGCCCCGGCAGAAACTGCCCGCGCCGCGCCTCCAGCTCCACATCACTGACCTCGGGCGACCGAAGAAACCCGGTACTCAGAGCCCGGGTCCACTCCCGGAGCCCGTCTTCACTGACGGGGCGTATGTCGATGGCATCACGGGGGGTCATGGGGCCAGGCTAGGGCGGCTGGGGCCGGGGTGTCGCGCGGATTTTTCCTCGCCCCCGCCGCCCCTACCCGTTCCCATCCTCGGGGGCTCCGCCCCCGAACCCCCGCTCCTCAAACGCCGGAGGGGCTGGATGATGCCGGCCGGGGCTTGATCTTCAGCGCGAGCCCAGGCATTTCAGCCCGTCCGGCGTTTGAGGACGAGGCCGTTCAGGCCGACAGCGGGGGTCTGGGGGCGGCAGCCCCCAGGGATGGGACGGGTAGGGGCGGCGGGGGCGAGGAAAGAGCGCTCAGATCAGCAGGTCCTCCACCTGGGCCTCGCCCTCCCGGTACCGCCGCGCGATCTCCCCACTGCAATCGTCCGCCGTCCGCTGCAACCCCTGCCGCCGCCGCGAAACCTGCTGCTCATACCCCACCAACCTCCCCATCGCCGCCGTAAGCTCCGGATCCGTACGCGCATCCAGATCCGACAGCTCGACCTCGGCGAGCATCTCCGCCGCCAGCCGCCCGTACTCCTCACTGTGCGGCGTCCCGAGCGTCACATGCCGCGCAGACGACCGCTGCCGCGCCGGCGCGTCCGTCAGGATCTCCGACAGCCGCTCGACGACCGACCCCTCCCCCACCGCGACCACGGACGTGGGCCCGCGCCGCGCCAGCTCCGCCCGCAGGATGTCGATGCGCCCCTGCAACAGCCGCCGTACGTAACTGAGGTCGGCCTCGTCCCGCTGGGCGTCCCGGCGCAGGGCGCGCAGCTCGGTCAGCCGCAGCACGGTCAGGTCGTGCTCGGGTGGATCGGCGGCCAGCAACGAACCGATCGAAGTCGCCGGAGCGGCGGCGGCCGTATGAGGCCGCCCGGTACTCGGTGTGCTCATGTGCCTCTACCGTCCCCTCGACAGGCGAATGGGAGCATCGTGCCACCCCAAGTGGCCGCTATGTGACCGAGTGCCCCCGAACGGCCCCAGATAGGGGCTTAAGGATCAAAAAGAATCCCGCGACAGAGCCACCGCGTCGGCACGGCATGATGGGCGCATGCGTGCAGTGGTGCAGAGGGTGGACGGCGCGAGTGTCGTCGTGGACGGGGAAGTGACCGGCGAGATCACGGGCGAGGGCCTGTGCGTCCTCGTCGGGGTCACACACGAGGACACGAAGGAGAAGGCGGCCCAACTGGCCCGCAAACTCTGGTCGGTGCGCATGCTCGCGGACGAGAAGTCGTGCTCCGACATCGACGCCCCGCTGCTCGTCATCAGCCAGTTCACCCTGTACGGCGACGCCCGCAAGGGCCGCCGCCCCACCTGGAACGCGGCAGCCCCCGGCGACGTCGCCGAACCCCTCGTCGACGAGGTGGTCGCCCAACTCCGTTCCCTGGGCGCGACGGTGGCGACGGGCCGCTTCGGCGCGCAGATGCGGGTGACCCTGACGAACGACGGCCCGTTCACGGTCCTCCTGGAGATGTGAACGGAGACGTGAGCTACGGCTCGACCACGACCTCCTGCGCCGCCGCAGTCGTGTCCGCGACCAGCCGCGCGTCCAGCGCCACGTTCCGCTTCACCAGCGCCAGCGCGACCGGCCCCAGCTCGTGATGCCGTACGGACGTCGTGATGAAGCCGATCTTCCGCCCGTCGGGCCCGTCGTCCGCGAGCCTCAACTCCGTGCCGGCCGGCGGCAGATGGACCTCGCTGCCGTCCAGGTGCAGGAAGACGAGCCGACGCGGCGGCTTGCCCAGGTTCTGGACGCGGGCGACCGTCTCCTGGCCCCGGTAGCAGCCCTTCTGTAGATGCACCGCCGTGCCGATCCAGCCCAGCTCGTGCGGGATGGTCCGGTGGTCGGTCTCGAAGCCGAGGCGCGGCCGGTGCTGCTCGACGCGCAGCGCCTCGTACGCCAGCAGCCCCGCCGGCGGTCCGGCCTTCTCGGCGTACGACTCCAGCTCGGCGCGTGGCAGGAAGAGATCACGCCCGTACGCGGTCTCGCGTACGACGACACCGGCCGGAACCTCGGAGATCGCCCCCGCGGGGAGGTGGACGACGGCGAACTCACCTGTCCGGTCGGCGACTTCGACGCGGTAGAAGAACTTCATCGACTCCAGGTAGGCGATCAGCGCCTCCTGGGTGTCCGGCTCCACATGGGCCCAGGTGGTCGTGCCGTCGTCGACGAGATACAGGGCGTGCTCGATGTGACCGTTCGCCGACAGCACCAGCGCCTCGGTGGCCTCGCCCACGGGCAGATCGCTGACGTGCTGGGTGAGCAGCAGATGCAGCCAGCTCAGCCGGTCGTCGCCGGTGACGGTGATCACGCCCCGGTGGGAGAGGTCGACGAATCCGGTGCCCTCGGCAAGGGCACGCTGTTCGCGGAACAGTTCGCCGTAGTGGGCGGCGACGCCTTCGTCCACACCCTCGGCGGGGACGGCGCCGGGCAGGGACAGCAGAGGGCTCTTCATACGCACAAGCCTACGACTCGGTAGTTGAAACCTTGGCAGAGGAAGCCTTGGCGGCCTTCTGCGCGCAGTCCTCGCAGCGCCCGAAGATCGCGAAGTGCTTCATGTCGGTCTCGAACCCGAAGGTCTCGCGCAGCTTGGCGGTGAAGTCGGCGGCGACGGCGACATCCGTCTCGATCACGTTGTCGCAGTCGCGGCAGACGAGGTGGATGTGGTGGTGCCGGTCGGCGAGGTGGTAGGTCGGCGCACCGTGCCCGAGGTGGGCATGGCTGACCAGCCCCAGCTCCTCCAGCAGCTCCAGGGTCCGGTAGACCGTGGAGATGTTGACCCCCGACGCCGTCTTCCGCACTTCCACGAGGATGTCGTCGGGGCTCGCGTGCTCAAGGGTGTCCACGGCTTCGAGCACAAGCTGCCGCTGCGGGGTCAGCCGGTAACCGCGCTGCCTGAGGTCGCTCTTCCAATCGGTGCTCACCACACCACAGAGTCTAGGTCTACTTGAAGAAAGCGATCCCGTCGTCCGGCATGTCGTCCGGCAGGGCCTTCGCCCAGCGTTCGACGTCCTCCGGGGTGACGACCTTCTTCAGCTGGGCCGACATGTACGGGCGCAGCTCGACGTCCGGGGTCTGCTTCTCGCCGACCCACATCAGGTCGCTGTTCACATACCCGTACAGGCGCTTGCCGCCGCTGTACGGACCCGAGGCCGCCGTGCGTGCCACGGCGTCGGTCACGATGTCGATCTGGGGCTTCTTGGCGGCCAGCTCGCCGTACCAGACCTCGACGACGCCGTCCTGGCGGACCATGACGACCTCGACCTTGCGGTCGGCGTCGATGCGCCAGTAGCCGGACTCGGACTCCAGGGGCCTGACCTTGTTGCCGTCGGCGTCCAGCACCCACGAGTGGGAGTGGTACTCCAGGAAGTCACGTCCGTCGTGCGTGAAGGTGACCTCCTGCCCGAAGTTGCACTTCTCGGCACCGGGGAAGTCGTGCACACCCGCGCCGGCCCACTTGCCGAGCAGGAAGACGAGCGGCACAAGATCCTTGTGCAGGTCGGACGGGATCTCGATCATGAGCGGCAGTTCCTGCGATTCGTGGTGACGATGATCAGCGCTGACCCTGGTACAGCTTCTTGACCGTCAGACCGGCGAAGGCGAGAACGCCGACGGCGACCAGAACCAGCAGGGCTTCGAAGAATGCCTCAAGCACGGGGTGCTCCTCGGACGATCGGTTGTGTGCACAAGAGCCGGGCCCAAGCTTACGCGGCCCGGGCCCGGCTCTCTCTGCCAGGTGGTTCTGTACTACCGGTACCACCGCTAGTACCGGTGTGCTCAGCCCAGCAGCTGGCTCTGCAGGGTCACCGTCTGCTGGAAGGGCACCGCCGGGGCTTCGCCCTTCCGGGACTGCATGATCAGCGCGAGGGTGTCCCCGGCGGCGAGGTAGGCGTAGCGGACCTGCTCGGCGCCGTACGGCTCGGACTCGGTGTAGACGGCCGGCTGGATGTCCTCCGTCCGGGCGGCTTCCGCCGGGAAGTCCTCATCGACCTCGGTCAGGTCGGCGCCGCGCATCTGGAGTCCCGCGCTGCTGAACGCGGCGAAGTCGGCGGCGAACAGGTCGTCCACGACGGCCGCGCTCTCGAAGCGGAGCAGATAGACGCGGGTGTGCGTACCGTCCTCGGTGGTCCAGCCTCGTGCCGCGATGTGGCGCAGGCCGTCGTCGACGAGCTTCTGCCGGAACGTGTCCCGTTCCCCCGCGTCGGCGAACTCCGTCAGGAGGACCCGCGGCGCGAGCCACCCGTCCGAGCCGCGCAACGCCTTGTCCTCCGTCGCCCCCTCGGGAGCCGGCAGTACGAGGGCGCGCAGATCGGCGTGGTGCGTACCGGCCGTGTTCCCCTCGGCGAACGCCCCCGGGCTGCCGGACGGCAGCGGCGGCAGGCTGATCTCCGGGTACACCCACCGCCCGTCCGACGCGGTCGCCAGCCCCGGTACGTCCGTACGCTCCATCCGCGTGATCCCGTACGCCGCCGACGCCCCGACAGCCGCGAAGACGACCACGGCGGCGGTCCAGCGCAGGGCGGCCCGCAGGACCCGGCGGTCCTTGCGCACCGGGGGTACGGCGACGACGGGCTCCGTAGCCACGGGCTCAGTGACTGCGGTCTCGGTAACTGCGGGCTCGGTCATACCGCCACCCCCGGCTCGGCGATGCGGTCGAGCTGCTCGCTCAGGAGCATCGCGACTCCCTTGGTGTCGAGTGGTGCGGGACCGTCGGCGGTGGCGGTGACCAGGACGTCTCCCTGGTAGGCGGAGCAGTACATGGTTTCGAGGCCGGGACCGTCCGACGCGTCCTCCTCGTCGTCCTCGGGCGGCAGGAAGCACTTGGCGTTCTTGTGGCCCTTGATCTCCGGGCCGGCGCGGTAGATGTCCAGGGCGTCGAGGAACTCCTGCTGGAAGGTTCCGAGGTCCCGTACGGCCGCCGAACTGCCCATCCGCGCCAGCACGACGTTCACCGAGTAGACGCCCTCGTTGTCACTGAGGTCGCTCACCTCCGCGCTGAGGTAGCTGCGCATCGCCATACCCTTGATCCGCTGCCTGTCGATCTGCTTCTCCAGCTGCTTGCGCTGGGTACGGGGCAGCCCGCTCAGGGACTCCTTGCGCAGCGCCGTGGCCTGGGCTCCGCTCAGCTGGGCGTCGTACCCGAACTCGCCGAGGTCGGGCCCCCGGTACCAGCCGCTCTCCCCGTACGGCACGAGCACCCCGGCGAGCCCGGACGCGGCCGCCGCCTTGACGTCGTCGTCGGCCGCGGTCTTCGGGAACTTGAAGACGGGCGCGCCCGCGTCCCGGTCCGCCCCCGCCACGGTGACGACGGTGTACCCAACCCCGGCGACGACGGCCCCGGCCAGCAGGACGGACCCGAGGACTACGGCGACACGGCGCGGGCTCGGACGCAGACGCTTCCTGGGCGGTACAGCCTCGGATTCAGATACGGGTACGGATACAGATACGGGTTCGGACTCAAGTACGGGTACGGACTCGGGCTCGGTCACAGCTGCTCCATCTGGCGCTTGGCGAGGTCCACGATCAGCTGCTTGGAGATCGGCCTGGAGTCGTAGACCCAGATCTCCATGGCGATGTCACCCCGCCAGGCATACGCCTCGGCGTTGTAGGCCGACACACCTTCCAGCTCGGCGACCGGCTCCGTGTGGACGTACGCCATTCCGTCCCCGGTGCCGGGCACCGGGTAGCTCTTGGTGCCGTCCTCCTGCTCGGCCCAGTAGTGGCCGTTCTCGGCGGCCTCGGGGGCGGCGACGGTCTCCTCCTGCCGGTACTGGACCAGCCGGATCTCCACACTGGAGTCACCGGCCGTCCAGCCGGTGACGGCGGCCCGCCGGAACTCGGAGCCGAGGAAGCTTCCGAACATGTTGCCGGACTCGTCGTACTCGGCCGCGTAGCCGGCCAGGTCCATCCAGCCGTCCCCGCCCGTCAGGTACTCGGCCTCCTTCGCCCCCTTCGGCCTCTTCAGCAGCAGCTTCCGCAGGTCCCCGTCGGTCCGTACCCTCCGGTCCTGGGCCGCGGACAACGGCTCTGGTCCCTCCCCCTCGGCCTGCGCGAGCGTGACCTGCGAGAGCGAGGGCAGCGGGGTGGGGTCGCGGTCGGCCTGTACGAGGTAGCCGACGCAGGTTCCGGCGACGAGCCCGAGCACGGCGGCCGTGGCGATCAGCAGGGTGGTACGCCCACGCCGACGCGCAGGTCTTTCCGGTACGTCCGGCACTTTCGGTACGTCCGGTGCTTCCGGCACTTCCAAGACATCCCCCACGCAACGCGAAGCGCGGATTCCCTATCCGCGCGCACAGGAGACCCACGGCCAACGCCCAGAGTTGTAAGCGAGTTGATTACGATTCGGACTACTGTCCGACCTACCATGCGGCCATGGCGAAGAAGCTCGTGATCAAGGTGACAGCGGGGGCCGATGCCCCCGAGCGCTGCTCGCAGGCGTTCACGGTGGCGGCGGTGGCCGTGGCCAGCGGGGTCGAGGTGTCGCTGTGGCTGACCGGCGAGTCGGCGTGGTTCGCGCTGCCGGGCCGGGCCGCCGAGTTCGAACTGCCGCACGCGGCGCCGCTGCCCGACCTGATCGACTCGGTCCTCGCGGCCGGCCGCCTCACCCTGTGCACCCAGTGTGCGGCCCGCCGGGACATCACGGAGAAGGACGTCATCGAGGGCGTACGGATCGCGGGCGCGCAGGTCTTCGTACAGGAGGCGATGGCGGACGGGACTCAGGCGCTCGTCTACTGAGCCTGCGTCTCCACCCACAGGCAGAACGGGTGATCCGACGGGTCCAGCAGGACTCGTACGTCCTCCTGGGGCTGGTACTCGTGGAGGCGAGCGCCCTCCGACACCGCCCTCGCCGTCTCCCCCTCCAGGTCGTCGACCTCGATGTCCAGGTGCAGCATCATCTGCTGGTCGCCGGGGTCGCGGGTGGGCCACACGGGCGGGACGTACGCGCGTTCGGTCTCGAAGGCCAGCGAGACGCCCTGCTCGCCGGGCGGTGGGCCGATGAGGACCCAGTCGGGTTCGTCGGCCCGCACGACGTACCCGAGCAGACGCACATAGAAATCGGCCAGCTCGTGCGCGTCATGCGCGTCGAGCACCACCGTGGAGATCCTCGTGGGCGACATGCCCGCCTTCCTACTGGTGCCGCCGCTTGCCGTCCAGCTCGTCCCACCACTCGTCGGACTTGGGGTCGCCGGACGGGTCGTCCCACCAGCGGTCGTCCGGGCCGCGGCGGTTGGCGGTCATCGCCGCCAGGGGCGGGATCACCATCGCCACCAGACACATGCCGACCGCCACCGGCATCGACCACAGGCGTACGACGGACCAGGCCAGGACGAAGAGCCCGATGCACGTTCCCATCATGGCGAAGTAGACGTGCCGCCGTCGCGCGTACATACGTCCAGAGTAGGCCCGTACACGGCGAAGGGCCGCACCCCGGAACCACGGGGTACGGCCCTTCGGACACCGGGTGTCAGACGGCGATCGCGACCTCGGCGAGGCCGCCCGTCTGCGCGACGACCGTACGGTCCGCCGTGCCGCCGGGGACGAGGGCCCGGACGGTCCACGTGCCCTCGGCCGCGTAGAAGCGGAACTGTCCGGTCGCCGAGGTCGGGACCTCGGCGGTGAACTCGCCGGTCGAGTCCAGCAGGCGGACGTATCCGACCACCGGCTCGCCGTCGCGGGTCACCTGACCCTGGATCGTGGTCTCACCGGGCTTGATCGTCGAGGCGTCCGGGCCGCCGGCCTTCGCTCCACACATGTCTTACTCCAAGAGGGGTTTGACCGGACGGCAGGGAAGGCCGGTCGGGGTGTACGGGGGTTCGCTTACTTGTTGGCGCCCAGCTCGATCGGCACGCCGACCAGGCTGCCGTACTCGGTCCAGGAGCCGTCGTAGTTCTTGACGTTCTCCACGCCGAGCAGCTCGTGCAGGACGAACCAGGTGAGCGCGGAACGCTCACCGATGCGGCAGTAGGCGATGGTGTCCTTCGCCAGATCCACCTGCTCCTCGGCGTAGAGCTCCTTGAGCTCGTCGTCCGACTTGAAGGTGCCGTCGTCGTTGGCGTTCTTCGACCACGGGATGTTGCGGGCGGACGGGACGTGGCCCGGGCGCTGCGACTGCTCCTGCGGGAGGTGGGCAGGCGCGAGCAGCTTGCCGCTGAACTCGTCGGGCGAACGGACGTCGACCAGGTTCTGCGAGCCGATCGCGGCGACCACGTCGTCGCGGAAGGCACGGATGGACTTGTCCTGCGGCTTGGCCTTGTAGTCGGTGGCGGCGCGCGAGGGGACCTCTTCCACGAGCTCGCGGGCGTCCAGCTCCCACTTCTTGCGGCCGCCGTCGAGCAGCTTGACGCTGTCGTGGCCGTACAGCTTGAAGTACCAGTAGGCGTACGAGGCGAACCAGTTGTTGTTGCCGCCGTAGAGGACGACCAGGGTGTCGTTGCCGATGCCCTTCGCCGAGAGGAGCTTCTCGAAGCCCTCCTGGTCGATGAAGTCACGGCGGACCGGGTCCTGGAGGTCCTTGGTCCAGTCGATCCGGATGGCGTTGCGGATGTGGTTCTTCTCGTAGGCGGACGTGTCCTCGTCCACCTCGACGATGGCGATGTCGGCGTTGTCGAGGTTGGCCTCGACCCAGTCGGCGTCGACCAGTACGTCGCTGCGGCTCATGCTGTTTCTCCTCCGGGGCAGTTGCGGGGGCAGGTGTAGCGGGTGTGGCAGGGGTGCGACTCGCGCACGGGCCCTGGGGTGAGGGCGCCGGGGTGCGGAAGGAATGTGGGGCTGCTGAGGCCGCGCGCTTCCGCTCAGAAAGGGCGACAGAGCATGGCGGCGACGCGGCACAGGTCTACTGCCCGCCGCTTCGTGAGGTCCGCCTGTCGCTGCATAGCGTCGATCGTAGGGACGGATTGCCGGGGATGTCACCGGCATGTCGCATGGTGAGATGCGATCGTCCGCAATGTGGGATGGGGAGGAGGGAGGGTGCCCTCGTCGCAAGGGTGCGGGCCGGGGCGGCGGGCATGCGCCCGCCGCCCATCTACTGTACGGACGGTCCCGTCTCGCCAGTTGGACGCCCTCGCCCCGGGCGGCAGTTGTCGGCCTGACGCGTCCTACCCCGCCAGGCTGACGTTCGAACCCTTCACCGTGATGTCCACACCGGTCTTTCCCGCCTCGACCGAGTCCAGCTTGATGCCACCGGGCAGGCCCTCGATTTTCTGTTCGAAGTCGGCGATCGACTGGACCTCGGCGTCGGCGAGCTGGACGTCGTCGTCCAGGCTGGGGATCGAGTCGGCGCGCACCCGGACGGTGTTCCCGTCGACGACGGTGACGCTGCTGAGCAGGTACACGGGCTGCTTCAGGGTGCTCACCTCGACGGCGACCTTGATCTTGCCGTTGCCGCCGTCGGAGAGGCCGACGACCTTCGCGGTGATGCCCAGCGGCAGCTGGGTCTCCTGGGCGTTGGCGGCCTTGAGCAGCTGGTCGTAGGAGATGGCCGCGCTGCCGGTGGCGGTGGCCGCGGTGGCGGAGCTGTAGTCGCCGGTGAACTCGACGCCGCGCATCTGGGCGTTCAGGTCGTCGATGCGGATGTTCTGGCCGGAGACGCCGGTGGTGGCCTCGTAGTCCTTGATGCCGACCTCGACGTCGTCGAGTTCGCCGCCGGCGACCTGGGTGAGGAAGGGGAAGCCGTTGATCGACACGTCCGGGGTGGTGGCCAGGCCCTCGCTGGTCCTGAGCCGGTCCGCGACCTCGTCCTCCGCGAAGCCGACGGCGACGCGGTCGGCGATCACGAAGAGGCCGCCGAGGACGACGGCCACGATGAGGAGTATTCGGAGTGCACGCATGTTCGCGACGGTACCCGGGGGTGGGGGCGGTAGGGGGTGGGGCGAGGAGGTTGTAGATCAGGTGTGACGTTTCCCCGGCACCGCCAGTGCCGCAAGCGCCGCCAGCGCCACCGGGACCCGGTCCAGCACCGGGAACGGCACGAGGCCGTAGTGGTAGAAGTCCACGGCGTCCGCCCCGCCCGGCCCGGTGGCCGCGAGGGTCTTGGCCGCCAGATGCTCGGCGGAGGCGGTGTCGGGGGCTCCCGGCCGCAGCACCACGCGCAGGGCGCAGGAGTCGGGGAGTACGTCCCGATAGGCGGCGGTGTCGGCCGCGACCCGCTGGGCGTCCTGGGCATAGGCGAGCACCACATAACCGGGGACCACCGCGCCGATCCCGGCCGGGTCGACCCCGATCCGCCAGGCCTCGTCGACAGCGAGGACGCCTGTCGGCCGACCGTCCGCGTATCCCTTGACCGCACCGGTCAGATCGAGGAAGAGCAGCTGGGATCCCTCGCCGGCGACGGCGTCGGCGACGGTCGCCGCCAGCGAGGTGACGGTGGCGGCGCGGGTACGGACGTAGGCGGCGAGGGGGGCGGGGAGCGCGTCGATGGCCGTCAGCTCGGCGGCGTGCGGCTCCGCGCCGTCCAGCACCCGGGCGACCAGCCGTGCCGCCTCGGTGCGGGCCGCTTCCGGGTCGGCTCCGGCCGTCCGGGCGCGGGCGGTGCAGTGGGTGCAGAAGCACAGGCCCAGGAGGAAGTCCTCCAGTGGGCCCAGGGGGACGAAGCTGCGTTCGTGGTGGTAGCCGTGGCCGAAGGTGCCGTAGTGGAGGGACTCGGCGACCACCGCGTCCACGCCCTGGCGGGCCACCGCGCGGGCCAGGGCCACGGCGTACGCCCGTACGTCGGGGTGGGCCGGGCACAGGTCGGCCGGGGCGGCGCGGTCGCCGAAGCAGTTCTGCTGGGTGACGTCGGGGTGGGCCAGGCCGAGGGTGGTGTTGTGCAGGAAGACGGTCCAGCCGTGCAGGGCGGCTCCCCGTTCGGCCGTCAGTCGCCGTGTCTCTCGCAGGGGCTCCTCCGCCGCCCCCGGCTGTACGGGCGGGGTGAGGCGCAGGCCGTCGAACAGGTCCGCGGGCGGAACGAAGTGGACGCCGTCCCCGCGCAGGGTGACCCGGGCCGGGCCGTGCGGGGTGACGTCGCGGGCGCGGTGGTAGGCGGCGGCGACGGTGAGGGTGTCGCAGCCGTAGGTGTTCACTACGCGGTCCAGGACTGCGGCGGTGCCCTCGGCTCGTAGGTCCTCTACGAAGACATAGGCCGACGCGGTGGACGTTTCCATGGTGCGGCTCCTTGGGGGAGTCAGTGGCCGTTGTCCTTGTCCCTGGCTCGGGAGGAGCCGAGGACGTGGGAGATCTCCAGGCCTGTTCGGACGACCATCGGGCCGACCTCGCGGACCCGTGTCGGGGTCATCCGGGTGGTGAGGCCCGAGACACTGACCGCCCCGACCGCCGCGTCGGTGTGGTCGAAGACCGGCGCGGCCACGCACCGCACCTCCGGCTCGTTCTCGCGGTCGTCGATGGCATAGCCCTCCCGCCGGACCCGGTCCAGCTCGGCGCGCAGCCGTTGCGGGTCGGTCGTCGTGTGCGGGGTGACCGGGGGCATCCCGGCGGCGACCACGACCTGGAACTCCTCCTCGCCCAGCCAGGCGAGGATCGCCTTGCCCACGGCCGTGCGGTACGCGGGGACCCGGCTGCCCACCCGGGACGCCATCCGGACGTTGGTCTCGTTCTCCACCTTGTCGATGTAGACGATGTCCGGCGGCTGGTAGACGACGAGATGGCAGGTCTCCCCGACGGCGTGCTGGAGCAGCCGCAGCGGTTCCGTCGCCACGGTCCGCAGATCGAGCGAAGAGAGATAGGACTGGCCGAGCCGCAGCGTGCCGTGGCCGAGCCGGAACCAGCCCGTCTCGCGGTCGCGGACCAGCAGGTCGGCGTCGATGAGGGGGGCGGCCAGCCGGAGCACCGTGCTCTTGTTGATGCCGAGATCCTCGGCGAGCCGGGTGAGCGAGATGCCCCGGCCGGGGCCCGCGTGGTCGCGCACGTGCTCCAGGACGGTGAGCGCGCGGCGCAGCGACGAGGACTGGTTGCGGCGGGCCGACGGGCCCGGGGTCGGGGTGTCCGTCATGTCGTACTCCTTGGCAGCAGTCCGCGGGCGACCGTGTCGCGGGCTGCGGCCAGGTGGCGTCCGGCGCGGGCGAGCGAGATCTCGTGGTGGCCGGGGAAGAGGGCGTCGACGTCCAGGGCCGCCAGCCTGGTCAGACTCGCCGCGTACTCGGGTACTCGGCAGTCGTGCAGATTCTGGAGGGAGATACGGCCGCCGGTGAAGACGCAGTCCCCGGAGAAGAGGGCGGTGTAGTCCGGGGTGCGCAGGTGGTAGCAGGTGTGGCCGTCGGCGTGGCCGGGGGTCGCGACCGCGCGCAGTACGACCCCGCCGCCGAGGTCGATCTCCTCGTCGTCGGCGATGGGCTCGACCGTGGGGCAGGGGGTGAAGGTGTAGTCGGGTGGGTAGTAGCCGGCGGCCTTGCCCTTGTCGAGGCTGATGCCCTGTTCGTCGCCCGTTGCGATCCAGGGGACAGCGGTGGCTCCGGCCCTCACGCGCAACTCGGGCCAGCGGGCGGCTAGTTCGGCTGCGCCGCCCGCGTGGTCGGCGTGGGCGTGGGTGAGGAGGAGGTGGTCCGGTTGGGCCACGTCCAGGTCCAGGGGCAGGGGTGTGTTTCCTGCTCCTGCGTCGATCAGGGCGGTGTGCCTGGCGCCCTGTACGAGGTAGGCGTGGCAGTCGAGGGGGTCGGTCAGGTCGAAACCGTATGCTCCGCTGGCTACGAGGGTTACGTGCTCGGTCAGGCGCATGTGGGGGGTCCTTCTGCTGGGGGGCGGCTGCGGGTCCGTTGTGGCTGGTCGCGCAGTTCCCCGCGCCCCTTTGGGGCGCGTCCCCGTGCCGCCGATTTCACAATCCGGGCGGCCAGTTCCACCTCTCCCAGCCCCACCGACTCCTTCGCCGCGTGTGCGTCCCCTACTCTCCCGGGGCCGAAGACCACCGTCGGGATTCCGGCCCTGGCGAGTTTGCTGGCGTCCGTACCAAAAGGCATGCCCTGTAGCTCGTACGGGTGGCCGTGGTCGCGGAGGGCATCGCGCAGGGCGGTGACGATGTCCGCGTCGGATGCCGTCTCCAGGGCCGGGTCCACCGTGAACGGTGGGTCCACCTCCGCGCCCAGGGCGGCCAGTTCGGCCCGGTCGTCGCGCCAGACCGTGTCCAGGTCCTCCCCTGGAAGCGTGCGGCGGTCGATGTCCGCCTCGCACACGCCCGGGATCGTGTTGGGTCCCGTGCCGCCCCGGATACGGGTGACCGTGCGGGTCGCCGGGCCGAGGAGGCGGTGGGGAGGGGCAGTCGGGGCGTGGGCGGCGAGGTGGGCGATGACCGGTGCCATCAGGGTGATCGCGTTCACCGCCTCCTCGGGGCGTGAACTGTGCCCGGCCCGGCCCCTCGTACGGACCGTGTAGCGGACGACCCCCTTGTGCGCCACCGCCGGGACCAGTCCCGTCGGTTCGCCCACGATCGCGCCCACGATCGGGCGGTCCGCCAGCGTCTCCAGCAGGTGCAGCACACCCCTGTACGCGTGCTCCTCGTCGCAGACCCCCGCCAGTACCACCGTGCGCGGCGGCGGCTCCCCTGCCGCCAGTTCGGCGACGGCCAGCATGAACGCCGCCAGCGGACCCTTCGCGTCGCAGGCGCCCCGCCCGTACAGCCGCCCGTCCCGGATCTCCCCCGCGTACGGGTCGACGGTCATGCCGTCCGTCTCGACCGTGTCCAGGTGCGACTCCAGCAGGACCGCCTCCGCGCTGCGGCCCGGTACGACGGCCACGACGTTGTGGCGCCCCGGCATGACCTCGTACAACTCGGCCCGTACGCCTCGCTGTTGCAGCCAGTCCCGGACGTACTCCGCGACAGCCGTCTCGCCCCCGTCGCCCGCCCCGCCACGGGGGTTGACGCTCGGGATGCGCACCAGGTCCCGCAGCAGCCCCTCGACCTCCGTCGTCATGTACGGCGCTCCCTCGCGTACACCAGCAGCAGACCCATGATCAGCAGGCCGAGGACCACCTGCCGTACGCCCTCCGAGAGGTTCCAGGAGGTGAGGAGTGCGGTCAGGAGGGTGAGGAGGAGGGCACCGCCGACCGTGCCGAGTAGGTGGCCTCGACCGCCGAGGATCGATGTGCCGCCCAGCACCACCGAGGCGATCGACAGGAGTTGGTACGGGTTTCCCATGGTCAGGGAGCTGGTGCCGGTGAAGCCGAGGAGCACCAGGCCGGCCACTCCCGCCAGCAGCGCGCAGGCCGTGTACGCGATGAACGCCGTCGTGACCAGTGGCACCCCGGACGCCCTGGCCGCGTCCTCGCCGGCGCCGAGCGCGAAGGCGTACCGGCCCGTGCGGGAGATGTGCAGCAGCCAGAACGCGGCGGCCGTGAGCGCCAGCCACAGCACGAACGCCCAAGGGACGCCCAGCACACGGTCGTTGGCGAGCGCGTCCAGCAGCGGCAGCTGCGCCGAGCTGGGCGAACCGTCCGTGTACACCAGCAGGGCACCGGCCAGGATCGTGCCGCTGGCGAGGGTCATCACCATCGGCGGCACCCGCAGCCACACCACACCGGCCGCGTTCACCGCGCCGACCAGCGCGCACAGCAGCAGCGCCACCGCGATGCCCGTGGCGCCGCCGCCCGTACCGGAGGCGACCTTGGCGCACACCACCGCCGACAGGGCGACCACGCCCGACACCGACAGGTCGATGCCGCTCATCATCACCACAAGCGTCTGGCCGACGGCGACGATGCCCAGGAACGACGCCGTCTGCACCAGGTAGCGGAAGTTGGCGAGGCTGTCGAAGCCGTCCGCGAACAGGACGGCCGCGAGCCAGGTGACCCCGAGCACGCCGAACGCCCAGGCCGCACGACTCCCGCGCAGTGCGGCCACCGATACGGCAAGGCTGCTCATACGGCCGCCTCCCTCGTGAGATACGTCTTCAGGGCGAGCGCGACGACGAGGATCACGCCCTGCGCGACGAGTTGGTAGAACGGCGAGATGCCGGTGAACAGCAACAAGTTGGTGAGCAGGCCGATCACCAGTGCTCCCAGCACCGTGCCGCGCATCCGGCCTACCCCGCCGAAGAAGCTGATGCCGCCCAGCACGGCGGCGGCGATCGAGTTGAGCGTGTAGGGGCTGCCGATCGTCGGATCCGCCGAACCGGTCTGGACGGCCAGTCCGATCCCGGCGAGGCCGGTGAAGGCTCCGGCCAGCGCGTACCCGGAGATCTTCACCGCGCGGGTGTGCAGGCCGCTGGCGTAGGCGCCGTGCTCGTTGCCGCCGACGGCGTAGAGCGCGAGGCCGTGGCGAGTCGTGCGCAGGAGTTTCCAGCCGACGAGCACTACGGCTACGGCCACTGCGGGCAGGGCGACCCCGTTCCAGCCGTTGTTGTACGCGTCGACGAGGCCGCCGGGCACCGTCCCGCCCGGCTGGGGCAGCACCACGAGCGTGACTCCGCCCCAGAGGAAGGACGCGGCGAGCGTCACGACGATCGGGGGCAGTCCGGCGTACGCGACGAGCGTGCCGTTGACGGCTCCGGCGGCGACGGCCACGAGGAGGGCGAGCAACGCGGCGACCAGGACCCCACCCGCGCCCTGGGCGTCGTACGTCGCGAACACGGCCATGGCGAGGCCGAGCACCGCGCCCAGCGACAGGTCGATCCCGCCGAGCAGCATGACCGTCGTCTGTCCGGCCGCCGCCAGGATCAGCGGCAGGAACTGGGCGGACAGGATGGTGATCGACGCGGGGGTGAGGAGAGTCGAGTCGTAGTGCTGGTAGGCGACCAGCAGCACGAGCAACAGGGCGGCCAGGGCGAGGAGGTCGGTGTTGCCGCGCGCGGCACCCGCGAGGCGCTCACGCACGGACCACGCTCCCGGTGCCGTCGGAAGTGGTGCCCATGACCGACGCCCTGACCAGGCGTTCCTCGGTCAGCTCGGGGCCGCTGAGGCGGTCGACGACCGTCCCCTCGTACAGAACGGCGACCTCGTCGCACAGGCCGACCAGTTCCATGGTGTCTCCGGAGGTGACGAGCACCGCGAGGCCGTCGTCGGCGAGGCGGCGCAGCAGATGGTAGATCTCGCGCTTCGTCCCGATGTCGATGCCCCGGGTCGGCTCGGCGAGCAGCAGGACACGGGGTCCGGTCGGCAGCCACTTGGCCAGCGCGACCTTCTGCTGGTTGCCGCCGGACAGCCGCCGTACCTCCTGGGCCGGGGAGGCCGCCTTCACCCGCAGCCGCCCGATCAACTCCTCGACCAGCGCGGCCTCGGCGCCCCGCGAGACGGTGGTGAGCCGCCGGGCCGGGGCGAGTTCGCGCATGCTGGGCAGTACGAGGTTGTCGCGCACGCTGCGCACGGTGTGCACGCCCTCGGTCTTGCGGTCCTCGGGCACGTACGCGATGCGGTGCCGGATGGCGTCCCGGGGAGAGGCGAGGCGCACCGGACGGCCGTCGTGGGTGACGCTCCCGGTGTGCCGGACGAGCCCGAACAGGGCGCGCAACACCTCGCGTTGGCCCTGACCCTGGAGTCCGCCGAGGCCGGTGATCCGCCCGGGGACCAGGTCCAGGTCGATGCCGGAGCAGGCTCGGGGGACGGTGAGACCACGGACCCGGAGGAGAGGCTCGGGAGTGATCCCCGTGTTCTCTGTGTCCTCGCGAGGCGGCGCCTTCGGCGGAAACAGGTCCGACAGCTCCCGGCCCACCATCAGCCGCACGATGTCGTCGTGATCCGTGTGCTCCCGTTCCCGGGTCGCCATCACGGCACCGTCCTTCAGGACCGTCAACCGGTCGCTGATGGCGAAGAGTTCGGCCATGCGATGGCTCACGAAGATCGCCGCGCCGCCCCCCTCACGCAGCTCACGGACCACCCGGAAGACGGCGGCCACCTGGTCCTCGTCCAGCGCCGAGGTGGCCTCGTCCAGGATGAGTAGGCGGGGGTCGCCCGCCAACGCCTTGGCCAGTTCGACCAGTTGCTGCCGGCCCAGGGGCAGCCGTCCGGCCGGGGTGCGCGGGTCGACGTCCAGGCCGACCCGGGCGAGCAGCGGCTCGGCGCGGGCCGCGAGGTCCCGGGCCCGGACCAGGCCCCGCCGGGAGGGCCAGGATCCGAGGAAGACGTTCTCCGCGACGCTCTGGTGCGGGTTGAGGCTCAGCTCCTGGTGCACGGAGCCGATCCCGGCGGCCCGGGCGCGGTGGGGAGACCACGCCCGGGCGACCGGGGCGCCGTCGAAGACGACGCGGCCCGAGTCGGGTGTCAGAAGCCCGGTGATCAGGGAGAGCACGGTGGACTTGCCGGCCCCGTTCTCCCCGACCAGCGCCAGCACCTCCCCGGGCCCGACCTCGAAACTCACGTCCGTGAGCACCCGGTTGCCCGCGAACGACTTCGACACCTTCTCCACGCTCAGCAGCGCCACGGTCGTCACCCGCTCACTTGCCGATGAGCTTGTCGATCTCGGACTGGGAGATGTCGTTGATCGGGTAGGAGTCGTCCGGCTGGTCCGGCTTGGCGTACTGGGTGAGGTTGTCGTCTGTGATCTCGGGCAGCGGGACGGTGATGTCCTGCGGGACGGACGCGCCCTCCCGCTTGGCGATCGCCGCCTCCAGGGCGATCACGGACAGGTAGTTGGGCTGGGCCGTGGCGATCGAGGAGAAACCTTCCTTCCGCTTGCTCTGCCACAGCTTCAGGAAGCCGTTGTAGTTCTCGCCGGTGATCGGGACGAGCTTCTTGTCCTGCTTGACGAGGGTCTGGAGCGCCGCCGCGGACAGCGCCCCGCCCTGCGAGAAGACACCGTCGATGTCCGAGTGGGCGGAGTAGGCGGAGGCGAAGGCCTGCGCGGCCGGGGCGAGGTTGTACTCGCTGTGCACATTGCTGACGATCTTGATGTCCGGGTACTTCTTGAACACCGCCTCGGCGCCCGACCAGCGGTCCTCGCTCACCGCGACCCCGGCGGGCCCGTTCATCGCGATGACGCTGCCCTTGCCGTCCAGCTTCTTCGCCAGCCAGGTGGCCATCATCGAGCCCCAGGCCTTCTGGTCCGTCCCGACCCGGATCACCTTCGTGCTGGTCGGCAACGAGTCGAAGGCGACGACCGTGATCCCGGCGGCGACGGCCTGCTCAAGGGCCGGGTTCAACGCGGTGGACGATCCCGCGTCGACCAGGATCACGTCGTACTTCTGCTGGATCATGGCGCGGATCTGCGCGATCTGCTGCGAGGTGTCGCCGTTGGCGTTGAACGTCTCGAACGCCGACACCTTCCCGCTCGACTTCAGCTTGTCCACGTCGGTCTGCAGCATCTTCAGCGTCTGCTGCATCCACGACGGGGTGAGGTAGATGGTCGACCAGCCGACCTTGAGGTCCTTGGCCTGCGCGGCGCTTGAGGCGCCGGCACTCGCGTCGGCGGCGGTGTCGCTGTCGCTGTCGGACTGGACGTTGCACGCGGCGACGCCGGCCAGCGAACAGAGGGTGGCGGCGACCGCCACCGCACCGCGTACGGAACGTGCGTTCATCGAAGTTCCTCGAATCCCTCGAAGGGTGTCCGGGCCCGTCGAAGGGCCCGGATGACGGGTGAGTGGGGGTGAGGACCGGTCTGTTGAGAGGGGAACGTAGGAGGTACGCACAGCCGAGCACTACATCTGCAATACAAAATTTCGCATTGCACAACACACGTGCTCGGAGGGACTGTTGGCAGGACTGTTCGGGCATGCAAAAAGGCGGACCCGGAGCGCCGAACGCTCCAGATCCGCCTCCGATCCGCCCCGCAGGGGCAGTCGGCTCCTCAGCCCCTCACGCCAGCGCCCGCCCGACCAGATACACCGCCGGAGCAGCCGCCGCCAACGGCAGCGCCACTCCCGCCGTGAAGTGCACGAACCTCGACGGGTAGTCGTAGCTGGCCACCCGGTGCCCGACGAGCGCACAGACGCCCGCCGCGAACCCGAGCAGCGCGCCCTCGCTCCCCAGATCCGTCATCCCGCCGACCGCGACCCCGGCCCCCGCGGCCGCCAGCAGGGCGACCACCACCGAGGCGGCCGTCGGCAACGGCAGCGCCCGGGCGAGCACGGCGACCGCGACCGCGGCCGCCCCGACGCTCACCGCGTCCGGGTCCGCCGCGAGGTGACCGGTCGCGATGATCGTCAGCGCCGCCGAGGCGACCGTCGCCATCAGGCCGTACATCCGGGTGTCCGGATCCGCGTGGGACCGGAGCTGGAGGACCAGGGTCAGCAGGACCCAGACGGCGAGCGTGCCGAGGATCGCCGCAGGACCGTTCTCGCGCCCCGCCGCCAGCAGTGCCACGTCCGCCGTGAGCCCGCCCGCGAAGGCGAGGGCGATGCCCTGCCTGGCCGGCCACATGCCGTTCAGCCGGAACCAGCCGGCCGCGGTGACCGCCTGGAGGACGACGAGCGGCACGACCAGCGCGTACGACCCGATGGCCGCCGTACCGGACAGGAGCAGTCCCAGCACCGCCGTGAGGGCGGCGGGCTGCATCCCGGGCTCGATGATCGGCGAACGCCCTTCGAGGCGGGCCCGCTGCGCGTCGGTGATCCTGGCGTTGCCCGCGACTGTGGCGGGCCCGTACCCGGTGGTGTCCCCGGCAGAGCTCTGCGGCGGCAGGTACGGAGCCTCTGGCACCTCCGCCACCGCGGCCGGGGCAACCTGGGGAGTCTGCACCGGGGCCTGCATCTGGGTCTCCCAGGTCTGGCCCTGCCACTGCTGCGTGTACTGCTGCGCCTGCGCCTCGTCGTACGCCTGCTGCTGCCCCGGCCAGGCCTGCGCCTGGGGCTGCTGCTGTTGGTGCTGCTGCTGATACGGGTCGTAGCCCTGGTTCTGGTTCTGGTTCTGGTACGCGTCGCCGTACTGGCCCTCGTACTGGCCGTCGTACTGCTGCCCGTACGGCTGCTGCTGGTCGCTCATAGCCCTGCGCTCACCCTCCTGCGAACGGCGGGAGCACCTCGACCGTGCCGCCCTCGGCCAGCCGTACCGTCTCATGTTCGCGGGTGCCCACGGGGTCACCGTCGATGAGGAACGAGCATCGGCGCAGGACGCGGACGAGTTCACCGGGGTGTCGCTCGCGGACCTCGTCGAGCGCCTCGGCGAGGGTGGCCGCGTCGTACGGCTCCTCGGCGACCCCGGCCGCGGCCTTCGCGGCGGCCCAGTAGCGCACCGTGACCTTTGGCATCTGCCTGTCTCTGCTTCCTCGATCAGAACGGCTGTGACAGCAATCGGCTGTGACTGCCTTCAGGCTAGCCCGCCTGTGCGACCGCCCAGTCCCCGATGCGCCGCAACAGCTCGTCGTCCGCCGCGTGCTCCGCGTGGCCCATGCCCGGCTCCAGCCACAGTTCGCCCGCGTCCCCCGCCGCCTCCGCGAGCATCCGGGGGTGGTCCACCGGGAAGTAGCCGTCCCGGTCGCCGTGCACGATGAGGAGCGGGGTCGGCGCGATCCGGGGCACCGCCTCCACCGGGGAGAGGGGTACGGGGTTCCAGTCCCGGTGGTGGATGCGCGTACGGAGGCCGTAGCGGCCCACCAGGCGGCCCTCGGGACGGGTCACCAGCCAGTGCACGCGGCGCATGGGGGCCGTACCCCGGTAGTACCAACGGGCCGGCGCACTCACCGAAACCACGGCGTCCGACACCGCGTCCGTGCGCCCCTCGTGCTTCGGCCCGTACAGCGCCGCGTGCCGGAGCACCACCGAGCCGCCCATCGAGAAGCCGACGGTGGCGACCCGGGTGTGCCCGAGTTCACGTGCCCAGCGGACCGCGGCGGCGAGGTCGAGGACCTCGCGGTCGCCGACCGTCGAACGTCCGCCCGAGGCGCCGTGGCCCCGGAAGGAGAACGTCACGACGGCGCCGTACTGCGCGAACGCCTCCGCCACCCGTCGAACGTGCGGGCGGTCCACATCGCCCGTGAAACCGTGCGCGACGACGAACGCCAGATGATCGGAAGATGGCGTCGAAGCGTCGTATACAACGCCTCCCGGCTCGTATACGGCATCGATCGTCACCCCGTCGTCGGTGCTCAGAAACCTCCGCAGAGGGGTGCGATCAGCCGTCTCAGAGTTCGGGACGGGAAAAGATCGCGTCACATGACCTGCCGGACCAGTGCTCATGTGGGCTATTCTGCTGGGCAGAGGACTCGGGCAGCGTAGCCCCCGAGTCCTTTTGTGCTTTCGAATGCGTTGTATACGAAGCGGGAAACTCAAGGTGACCGCAGGTTGTACGGGGCTTCGGGATCGTGCATGCAGTGCCGCAGTGCCGCAAACGTCCTCGCAGGGACCGAGGAGGAACCAGACGTATGAGTTCTCTGCTGCTCCTGACCAATGCCCTTCAGCCGTCGACCGAGGTGCTTCCGGCCCTCGGCCTGCTGCTGCACAACGTGCGCGTGGCTCCGGCCGAGGGACCCGCTCTCGTCGACACCCCCGGTGCCGACGTCATCCTGATCGACGGCAGGCGTGATCTGCCCCAGGTGCGCAGCCTGTGTCAGCTCCTCCGCTCCACCGGACCCGGCTGTCCGCTGATCCTCGTCGTCACCGAGGGCGGCCTCGCGGCCGTCACCGCCGACTGGGGCATCGACGACGTACTGCTCGACACGGCCGGTCCGGCCGAGGTCGAGGCGCGACTGAGACTGGCCATGGGCCGGCAGCAGATCGTCAACGACGACTCCCCCATGGAGATCCGCAACGGCGACCTCTCGGTCGACGAGGCGACGTACAGCGCGAAGCTGAAGGGCCGGGTCCTCGACCTCACCTTCAAGGAGTTCGAGCTGCTGAAGTACCTCGCCCAGCACCCGGGCCGCGTCTTCACGCGCGCGCAGCTCCTCCAGGAGGTCTGGGGCTACGACTACTTCGGTGGCACCCGCACGGTCGACGTGCACGTACGACGGCTGCGCGCGAAGCTCGGCCCCGAGCACGAGTCGCTGATCGGGACCGTCCGGAACGTCGGTTATCGATTCGTTACGCCCGAGAAGGGCGACCGCGCGAGCGACGAGGCGAAGGCCAAGGCCGCGGCCCTCGCGAAGTCGGAGGACGTGGGCGGTACGGGCGACACGGCGGCCCTGGACGCCGTCGAGGCGTCGGCCGAGGTCACCGCCGAGGCGTGACCGCCGGTAGTCGGTCGGTAGCCGGTTGATGGTGGGCCGGCGTCCGGTCGACGGCGCACGGCATGGTCCGCGCTCCGGGTGGGTGGTAACGAAGTCCTCACGCCCTGCCCAGAGCGGGTCCATCCGCGTAGACTCCGCGCGTGGCCAAGGTGACTAGGGATGATGTAGCGCGACTGGCAGGGACGTCGACTGCCGTCGTCAGCTATGTCATCAACAACGGACCCCGGCCGGTTGCCCCGGCCACGCGCGAGCGTGTCCTCGCCGCGATCAAGGAACTGGGGTACCGGCCCGACCGAGTCGCCCAGGCGATGGCATCGCGGCGCACGGACCTCATAGGCCTGATCGTGCCGGACGCCCGCCAGCCCTTCTTCGGGGAGATGGCGCACGCGGTCGAGCAGGCCGCGTCCGAGCGCGGAAAGATGGTGCTGGTCGGCAACTCCGACTACGTCGCCGAGCGCGAGGTCCACTATCTGCGGGCCTTCCTCGGGATGCGGGTCTCCGGGCTGATCCTCGTCAGCCACGCCCTCAACGACAACGCGGCGGCGGAGATCGACGCCTGGGACGCCCGGGTCGTCCTCCTCCACGAACGCCCCGAGGCGATAGACGACGTCGCCGTCGTCACGGACGACCTCGGCGGTGCCCACCTCGCCGTCCGCCATCTGCTGGAGCACGGCTACGAGTACGTCGCCTGTATCGGCGGCATCGCCGAGACCCCGGCGGTCGGCGACCCGGTCTCCGACCACGTCCAGGGCTGGCGGCGCGCGATGGACGAGGCGGGCGTCTCCACGGAGGGCCGCCTGTTCGAGGTCCTGTACAACCGGTACGACGCCTACAAGGCCGCCCTGGAGATCCTCGCCGACCCGGCCACCCGCCCCCCGGCCATCTTCTGCTCCACCGACGACCAGGCGATCGGCCTGCTGCGCGCGGCCCGCGAGCTGCGGATCGACGTACCCGGCGAGCTGGCGGTGGCCGGCTTCGACGACATCAAGGAAGCGGCGCTGGCGGACCCGCCGCTCACCACGGTCGCCTCCGACCGCTCGGGCATGGCCCGCGCGGCCGTGGACCTGGTCCTCGACGACGGCGTACGGGTGGCCGGTTCCCGCCGGGAGCGGCTGAAACAGTTCCCTTCGCGGTTGGTCGTACGGCGTTCCTGCGGCTGCGAATAGCCGCGCGAACGGCGGTTTCCGCAGGTCCGTAGAGAGTCGGCGCGGGTCTTTATTTCGGGCATACGAGGTTCTGTCGGGCTTCTCAGGGAGCACTCAGCCAGCTCTCATGCGGGGGCGACAAGCTCTGTTCCATGACCGAGAGCTTCCGCCGCAGCGGCGAGTACGAGACCCCCCAGGGCCACGAGCCGCAGTCCGCGTACCCCCAGCAGCCCGTTGCCTCTTCTCCTCAGACCTCCTCCCCGGTGAACCCCGAGTGGCCGCCCCCGCCGGCGTACGAGCCGCCGACGGTCCAGCAGCCCGCGTACCAGGAACCGGCGCAGGTACAGCCCCAGGCCCCGCAGACTCCGTACGGCCAGCAGGCCACGTACGAGCAGCCCGCCGCCGCGGCCGCCGCAGCCGCGCCCGGCGCCACGCTCCTGGCCGAGGCCCCGGCCGTCACCCCCGAGGGTGAGGCCGCCCCGTCCCGCAAGAAGCGCGCGAAGGGCCCCTTCGCCCTCCTCGCGGCCGTGGCGATCGTCGCCGCGGCGATCGGCGGCGGAACGGCGTACGGCATCCAGGAGCTGACCAACTCGGACTCCGCCGTGACCTCCAGCAGCACCAGCACCAACGTGGTGCCGTCGAGCGCCAAGGGCACGGTCTCCGGGGTCGCCGCGGCGGTCAGCCCGAGCATCGTCGAGATCAACGCGACCTCGAACGCGGGTTCGTCGACCGGTTCGGGCGTGATCATCACGTCCGACGGCGAGATCATCACCAACAACCACGTCATCTCCGGCGCCTCGTCCATCAAGGTGTCGACGAGCGACGGCAAGTCGTACACCGCGAAGGTCGTCGGCACCGACAGCAAGAAGGACCTGGCCCTCATCAAGCTGGAGAACGCCTCCGGTCTGAAGACGGCGACCCTCGGCGACTCCGCCGGCGTCCAGGTCGGCGACGAGGTCGTGGCGATCGGCTCCCCCGAGGGCCTGACCGGCACGGTCACCAGCGGCATCGTGTCCGCCCTCAACCGTGACGTCACCGTCGCGACGGAGGAGAGCCAGGGCCAGCAGCAGCAACAGCAGGGCGGCGGCAGCGGTGGCGGCTGGCCGTTCGAGTTCGGTGGCCAGGAGTTCAACGGCGACACCGGTACGTCCACGACGACGTACAAGGCCATCCAGACGGACGCGTCCCTCAACCCGGGCAACTCCGGCGGCGCGCTCATCGACATGAATGGCAACATCATCGGCATCAACTCCGCGATGTACTCGGCGAGTTCGTCCTCGTCGGACGCGGGCAGCGCGGGTCTGGGCTTCGCCATCCCGATCAACACGGTCAAGTCCGACCTGGCGACCCTGCGCTCCGGCTCGACCACCTGAAATCTCGACAACAGCGTCTCAGCAACAGATGGATGGATGAGGGGTACGTCATGATCAAGCAGGTTTCGCACAAGCTGACCGCCGGTACGGCTGCCACCGGCCCCGCCGCCCTGGACCTCGCCCTCGGCGTGGCCTTCGCCCTGCACCCGCCGACAGCGGCGGTCCGGGCCCCGGAGGTGGCGACGGTCACACGTACGGCAGCGGCCCGCAGGGCGACGACGCGCAGCCGCCGCCCCGCACTGAGCTGATCCTTCTTCTCCGCAGCAGACCGGAAACGTGCGAGGCTGAAGGCGCCGACACGTCCCACCGCACCCGAGGAATCCACGACCATGAGCCCCGCCGAAGGCGACCGTGACACCCAGCGCATCCTGATCGTCGACGACGAGCCGGCCGTGCGAGAAGCACTCCAGCGCAGCCTCGCCTTCGAGGGATACGACACGGAGGTCGCGGTCGACGGCGCGGACGCCCTGGAGAAGGCGACCGCGTACCAGCCCGACCTGGTCGTCCTGGACATCCAGATGCCGAGGATGGACGGCCTGACGGCGGCCCGCAGGATGCGCGGCGCGGGCACGACCACGCCCATCCTGATGCTGACGGCCCGTGACACGGTCGGCGACCGGGTGACCGGCCTGGACGCGGGTGCGGACGACTACCTGGTCAAGCCCTTCGAACTGGACGAGTTGTTCGCCCGCGTACGGGCGTTGTTGCGCCGCAGCTCATATGCGGCCGCCGCGGTGGCGGGCAGCATCCCGGAGGACGAGGCGCTGACCTTCGCCGACCTGCGCATGGACCTCGCGACACGCGAGGTGACCCGCGCCGGCCGCGCGGTGGAACTGACCCGCACGGAGTTCACCCTCCTGGAGATGTTCCTGGCCCACCCGCGCCAGGTCCTCACCCGCGAGCAGATCCTGAAGGCGGTCTGGGGCTTCGACTTCGAACCGTCCTCCAACTCCCTCGACGTGTACGTCATGTATCTCCGCCGCAAGACGGAGGCGGGCGGCGAGCCCCGCCTCGTGCACACGGTGCGGGGCGTGGGGTATGTGCTGCGTCAGGGCGGCGCGGAATGAGCAGAGTGGTACGCCGGTTCCGCTCGCTGCCGATCCGGGCCCGGCTCTCGATGCTGGTCGCCGCGGCGGTGGCATTCGCGGTGGCGGCGGTGTCGGTGACGTGCTGGTTCATCGTGCAGGGAAAGCTGTACGACGAGGTGGACAACGACCTGCAGAAGGCGACGGCCCGGCCTCAGCAGTACACCGAGGTCGTGGAGGCCCTCAGCAACTGCACCCAGACACCGATCGAGACCAACAACGACTTCCGCGCCCGGGACACCTACTATCTCCAGCTGGTCAAGACCGACGGAACGGCCTGCGTCTCGCTGACCTCCGAAGGCATGATCAAGGTCACCGACAGCGACAAGACCGTCGTCAAGAACGCGGCCAGCGGAAACGGGATCTTCCGCAACGGAACCGACGACGACGGCAACGCCGTACGCGTGCTGACGACCCCCCTGATCATCTCGCAGGGTCCCGGCACTCAGCCGCAGATCTACGAAGGCGCCGCCCTGTCGGTCGCCGTCCCGCTGAAGAGCACCCAGTCGACGCTCAACGAACTTGCGCTGCTGCTCCTCCTCGTCTCCGGCATCGGAGTCGTGGGCGCCGGCGTCGCAGGCCTCGCGGTGGCCCGAGCAGCTCTCCGCCCCGTCGACAAACTCACCGAAGCCGTCGAACACGTGGCCCGCACCGAGGACTTGACGGTCCGCATCCCGGTGAACGAGGAGAGCGCGGACGAGGTCGCCCGCCTCTCCCACTCCTTCAACTCGATGACCTCGGCCCTGGCCAACTCCCGCGAACTGCAACAGCAGTTGATCGCGGACGCGGGCCACGAACTCCGCACCCCCCTGACCTCCCTCCGCACGAACATCGAGCTGCTGACCCGCAGCGAGGAGACGGGCCGCCCCATCCCCGAGGCGGACCGCAAGGCGCTGCTCGCCTCGGTGAAGGCCCAGATGACCGAACTGGCCGCCCTGATCGGCGACTTGCAGGAACTCTCCCGCTCGGAGGGCCAGCGGGGCGAACGCGTCCAGGTGGTGGCCCTGGAGGACACAGTCGAATCCGCCCTGCGCCGAGCCCGCCTGCGCGGCCCGGAACTGACGATCACGGCGGACATCCAACCGTGGTTCGTCCGCGCGGAACCCTCCGCTCTGGAGCGAGCGGTGGTCAACATCCTCGACAACGCGGTGAAGTTCAGCCCCGAGGGCGGCACGATCGAGGTCCAGCTCACGGGGGGCACCCTGACGGTCCGAGACCACGGCCCCGGCATCCCCGCCGACGAGATCCCCCACGTCTTCGACCGCTTCTGGCGCTCACCTTCAGCGCGCGCCCTGCCGGGTTCTGGCCTGGGTCTGTCGATCGTGGCGCGTACGGTGCAGCAGGCGGGGGGCGAGGTCACGTTGGCCCGGGCGGAGGGGGGCGGGACGGTGGCTACGGTGCGGCTGCCGGGGGCGCCCACTCCGCCGCCGGAGACGGTGTAGGGAACTCGATCGCGTCGGCTTCCTGCCAGAAGAGCTCGTACACCAGGATCTGCGGATCCTGGACGCGCCGTTCGAAGCTGTAGACGGCATCGCCCGGGGCCGCTGCCGAGGCAGCTTCGGGTTGTAGCGCAGCCGCGCCTCCGCCCAGAACGGCTCCAGCAGGTTTGTGATGCGCGTTGATCGTCTGCTGACCGCGTTGCTCGGAGACAGGACCGGTGGCCTACGTCGAGGCCGCCACCGCGACACAGACGACTGGCTCTAGCCCACGAGCCGGTCAAGGCCCGACGCACACCACTTGACTTGGTGAGGGGACGGAGCGTACGTGCTACGGACCAACCAGCAGTGCGGCCAACTCGCCTCGGCTGCTCGACTGGTGCAGATCACTGACTTGGCCGTCACCGGCTTCGACGACCCGCCACACCCCGTCCAAGCGAAGGGCCACGTCAGTTGTGACGAACCGGCATCCTAGGCGCCGCACTGCAGGCCCGATGTGATCAAGGTTAGGCACCGGCCCGCGCCCAAACGGGCTATCCGGATGGGGCGTCAGCAGCCTGGGTTCACCATCGAGCCACCAGACGCGCACTTCAGCCGCGACGGACTCAAGCCGCGAGAACGCCTCGAAGGCGCGGAGAACGATCCCACCAGCCAGGAACGCCTCCTGCAACTCAACAAAGCGCTGCACGACCCGCGTCAGCTCCACGGCGTCGGCGAGATCGGGAATGAAGCACGCCTGCTCCCACTCGTGCTTGCGTGATTTGACGTAGTCCTTCACGATTCCCGAGCCAGGCAGCAGGGGCTCGGCGAGAGCAGCCAGGTCGTCGGCGGTCAGCATCTCACCGGGCTTCGTGGGACGCCACACGCTCGCGGGCGTGATGTCGACGAACGTTGCATACCAGCCTGGCAGTTCGTGAGCGGTACGGTATTGCTCCGGTGTCACGAGCAGCTTGGTGCCACGTCGGCTCAGGGCCTCAGCCAACGCGGCGTATCGATCGCTGGGAATCATCCAGCCTCGGTACCACGCGCTTCCCAGCCCAGCAGGAACTTGTGCAACTGCCTGCTGCGCGTCGCCCTGCAACAGCGCGTCGTGGTCGATCAGCCCTACTGGCCCGCCACAGGCGCGGACCTCCCGAGCTTCCAGCGCAAAGTGTTCGTCTACGCGTCGAGGGTTCAACGAATCACGGCAGTACAGGACAGGCGTCGGCATGACCGACACGCTACGGAGCCTCCAGCTCTCGGGCCACGGGTTTCGCGCTGCCAGGCACGGCATCCTGCCATGTGCAGAAAAGAAAGCGCCGCCATCGGTGCAGGTCGAAGGCCGTAGCTGCGGACACTGCCCGCGGAATGACCGCAGGCCAGGAAGCCGCGAAGGAACCGGCGGATCCTCCACCGGCTGGCCCTGCTGGTCCAGGACCATAAGACACACATCCCTCTCCTCAGTTGGCTGTATGTCTCGTACCGGTTGCTACCTCAACGCGTCCCCCGACTCCAGTCGGGTCAAGTAGCTCTTGTCTCGAAGGTGACTAGCGCATCGATCCGCCAATCGCGTGCCAAGGCGACCCCCTCAACCCATCAGTCACTCACCGGGCTCCAGTTCCCGAACCCGGTAGTGAATCTTCGCCGCCTCTTCAAGGAGGGCTTTGGCTTCGGCGATGTCGGTGCACTCGTACGCGGCTCGGTGTTCGAGGCCGCGGACATGCGTGTCCAGCTCGGGGTCGCGGGCGATGGCGTACTGACCCCACCAGCGAGCCATGAACGCCGGCACCGGACCGACGTCGTATGCGTCGGCGATCGCCCACTTCCAGTGCTCGTCGAAGTCAGGGAGGAGTTCGGGCGTGTGCTGGGCGATGGCCTGGCGCAGCGCCTTCGGAGTCCGCTCGGGCATGGGAGGGACGACCGCAACGGTCTCCGCAGCGTGGGCAGCCATGACCGATTCCCTCTTTCCACGCGTTGTGTCTACGACCATGGCCGCGCTCACCGTCCCCGCGCGGTCTGTCCGCGCACTGGCACGTCCGACCCCCCGGTCGGGCGGATCAGCGGTGAGCGGCTGCGTCGCCAAGGGGTCGTTGATCGTGTTCTCTCCCATGACGTCACCGTGACCGGGCCACTCCCCTTCCGGCCCTGATACCCGTCTTCTTCACTCGATGGTGTTCACTTCGGCCTCACCTTTGACCCACTCCACGAACACCGCCCAGTGGTCGGCCGAGAAGACCAGCGGGCGGGCCGCAGGAAGGTGCCGAGGACAGGGCGCAGGGCCCTGCGAAGCCTTCCGCTGGGCCAGTTCAGGGGTCAGGAAGCCTCGGTCTTGGGAATGCCCAGACCTTGGAGATAGGCGATCCGGCCTGCTATGGCAGCGGAGAAGTGCTGCCAGTCGAGTTTGGGGAACAGTTCCTTCGGAGTGGGGTCCTCAGCAGAAGAGGTGACGAAGCAGGCTGCGTCGTACAACTGTTCTTCAACGAGTCGCTCGCAGAAAATCCCGAACCGTTCCTGATACGACTTCCCGTGCAGCTTCTTTCGATTCGGCAGACCGCACGGCTTACCTCCGGTCGCCGAACAGCAGTCGGCAAGCCAGACGTCCGGGATAGGGAACGCTCCCTGGTCGAGGGCGACCGGATACCGGGAGCCAGGCGCGTCCTCCATGATGAAGAAGTAGCCGAGCCACGGCCTCTCGCCCGGGTAGAGCTCCGCCAGCCTGGCCCGCCGAACGTCCACAGCGCTACCGAGGGCTTCCTCGACTCGGTTGTTGAAATTGTTTCCGAACGACGGTCCGCCGAGCGCCTTCAGTTCAAAGGCCGCCACCAGGGTCTCCTCGTAGGTGACGACCACATCCCATCTCTTCGAAGCACGGTAGAAGCCCGGCAGTTCCAGTCGGTCGCTCACCTTCACGCGGATAGAGCCGACAGGGAACTTCGCGTCGAGGAAGAACTGGCGGAGAAGCTCGGCGATCGGATCGAAGTGCTGACCACCCCTGACCTTGCCGGCGGTCCCGGCGCCCACCGCGCCCTTCAGCGTCGACTTCTCGTTCTGGGTGTTCTTGACTCCCCAGTACGCGGCAACCGCTCGTTCGAAGTCCTGCCGGTCGACTGCCAAGACGCTCTGCTCCTAGTCGGGAAGCCCGGCAAGCCCGTAGACACGCAGTGCGGCGTCTGTCGCTGCCTTCACGTCTCTCTTGTCGAAAGCCTCCGCCAGAGCGACCCGGTCGCTCTCGCTGATCGACTCCGGATCGGGGACACGAATCTTACGTAGGTACTGGGCCTGGAAACGAAGGGTTCCCCCACGCATCTTGACCGCGTACGCCTCCACGAACGCCTCTGCGACCTTGGACAGCAACAGGCCACCGAGTACACGCATGTCCCAGACATCCGAGACGATGAAGTACAGGTTGTGGTGAGGGTACAGGCCGCCTTCGTCAAGGACTGGATGGATTCTCAGCTTCATGTCCGGAAACAGAAGCTTCTGTCGGCGCGTAAGCCGGTGATCGACCTTGTCAATGGTCTTGTACCAGCGTTCGGGCTGCTTGACCGCGACGTACCGCCTACGCAGCGCCTCGCTGTGCTGTTCGAAATAGGTGGCGAGGCGCGGGTACGCGGCGAGGTCGACCAGCTCACCGCCGGCGGTCCATGGGTTCACCAGCCATGTGCCGCTCCAGTCGATGGTGCCGTCGGTGGTGTCGCGGACCATCGCCATGGGCAGCAGCCGGTCCTCCTCGACCAGGTCCTCGTCCTTGGTGAGGAAGACCTTGTCCGCACCGGTCGCGATGCCGATCCCCACCCTGGTTCCAGTCCGGGGGTCCTCCAACAGCCGGAATCGCTCGGTCAGGTCCTCAAGCATTGCCAGCCTCGCCGGTGACGCGGCCGGCCACGAGTCCTCGTCAGGGAACCAGTGAGACATGCGGGCGGCCTGAAAGCCGGTCGTGGTGATCGACTCCGGTCCATCGGCCAGGTACCAGGCAGCGAAGTCTCGGGCTTGCTGGGCCCCGAAGGACCGACTGGTGTCCGCGGCAACGGCTTCGCCCTGATCCCTGTTCGAGATGACCGTGATCGCGGGATAGGCCGAAACCTGATCCTCAAAGGCATCGACGTCATGCATGACGAGAGCAAGGTCCATGCTGAAGTCCTTGGTCACCAGCTGCCTCAGCCGCCTCCCATACTGGTTCCTCATCCAGCGGTCGGCGCAGATGAAGCCAAGCCGGCCACCGCGGTTGAGGCTCCGCAGCGCGACCTCGTAGAAACCGATGTAGATGTCGGCTCGACCACCCATGGCAGAACAGGCGCTCCGGTAGGCCGCCATACGGTCGTCAGGTACGTCTTCGAGCCGGATGTACGGGGGGTTGCCGACGACGTAGTCGGCACGATGCTCGTCATCCGACTGAAGCAGATAGTCCCCCTGCGTCACCCACGCCGCTGCCACCGTCTCTGCGTCATCGGGACCCCAGCCGTCCTGCCGCAGTCTTGCCACGACCACAGACCGGCTCTGCTCAACATTGCGGTTCAGGAGGTCGAAGGCTCGTACAGCGTCGATCGCTTCCAAGATCGGGCGCTTGTGCGCTCGGCATGACGCGCTGATTCGGGAAGCGACGACTGCCAAGAACGCGCCGCCGCCGCAAGCAGGTTCCACAAGCCGCAGATCGCACAGATCCTTGTCATCGGTATAGCCGAGAAGATCCAGAATGAGCTCGACAACCCAGGCACGTGTGAACACCTCGCCGTGCTCCACGGCCTCTTGCAGAGACTCGGGAAGGGTGAGGTCGTCGGTGCCGAACAGCGCGATAGTTGCCACGCGAGGACAGTACCGCCCCTGCCTCCGCAGGCCCCGTTTCTATCCACAGAGCGTAGTCGGTTAATAACTTTCCGGGCTGGTCTCCCGCTCGCCCCGCGCCGCCACGAACGACGCCCACGCGCCAGTGCCGAAGATCAAGGCTGGACCGTGCGGGACCTTGCTGTCCCGCACCGGAACCAGGCCCACGTAACCGTCGGCGACCTCGACGCAGTTGTTGTCCCCCCCGTCGCTGTAGGACGACTTGCGCCACGCAGCGGTGCCAAGGTCGGGGGTGTTCTTCATGGTCTGTGTTCCTCCAGTACGCCCTTGACGAACGCAAGCGAGTCCGACGGGGACAACGACAGGTCCCTGAGCCGATCGTAGGACAGTCGGTGCCGCAGGACCTCGTCCGGTTCCTCGGTCAACTCGCCCCGGGTGTTGCCTTCCGTGTAGGCGACAGCACTTCCGTCCTCCTGCCACAGCAGCGTCAATGACGCGCTCATGTGGTGGTGGGCTCCAGCGGAGAAAGGCAGCACCTGAAGCGTCACGTTGGGCCACATCGCGGCGGCCTCGATGTGGAGCAGTTGATCTGTCCAGGTCTTGGCGAGAGCCGCAGGCCGCCGGAACGCGTACTCGTCCATGATGATGCGGACGTTGGGCTCTGGCTTCCGCCGCAGCAGGTACTGCCGTCCGATCCGCGCCGCCACCTGCTCCTCGACCAGCTCCTCGCCCCCAGGCGTTGTCTGGGGCCCGGACAACACCTCCCGTGCGAAGTCCTCGGTCTGCAGGAGTCCGGGCACGCCCGGCGTGAACTTCCGCATGATCCGCGCCGTCGCCTCCAGCCCCATGAACCTCTTGTACTGGTCCTTGAACGCGTCCAGCCGAGCCACCCGCCAGTGACTCACCAGCAGGTCACCGGCCGCGTAATAGGTGTCCAAGTCCTCCATGACCGTCACCTTGGACAGGCGCTCGCCCGACTCCAGCCGGGACAGGTAGCTCTTGTCGTAGCCGGTCTCCTCGGACAGTTGGCCGAGTGACTTTCCCGCCTTCTCGCGCAGGAACTTGAGCGTGCGCCCGAGCACCGCCCGCCCCGAATCAACCTGTTCGCCCATCTCGCTCCTCGCCATTGCCCAGGCCCCCCGGCAACGCCCACCCCCTTCCGCAGCGTACGCCGAAGCAGTGACGATCGAGATACGAACGGTAATCGCCGCTCGTCACAGCCTCCCCCACCGAAGGGCAACCGGCACTCATGCGTCTACTCCCCTGGACCACCCCCGAAGGCAAACCCTGTTACCTCAGCACCGACAGCGGTCTCAGCCGGCTCTCTCTCCTCGCCGATGACATCGAGGCAGCCCAACTGGACTCCGGGGAGCAGGTCTTGATGGGGGCGCGGGCCTTGCTCGATGACCCCAAGGCGGGGGAGCGGGCCGTACGTTTCGGGCTCACGCGGGCCGCCGAGTCACTCGCTGACGTCCTGCGGATCGCGGTCAGCCGGGGTGGGCGGATCCCCGCGGAGTGGTGATACCCAGTACCCGATACCGGGTTCCTCGGTCGCGGAGCCGAGCAGAGGTTCCGCTCCGCGACCGAGATTTCCCCCGTTGCGAGATCAACAATGCCTGGATGGCTTGCCCTTGTCGTTCGCAGTCGGTGCACACTTTCTTGGCCCTGCGTCTACTCCCCTCAGGACAGCCTCTGTTGTCTGTGTTCCCTCGGTGACATCCCGTACTCGGCGCGGAACGCCCTTGTGAAGTCCGACGGGCGCTGGTAGCCCCAGCGGGCCGCGATCACGTGGATCGGTGTGCCGCGCAGGGAGGCCTCCGCCAAGTCCCGGTGCGCGTTCTCCAGGCGTCGGCGCCGGATCCACGCCGCCACCGTCTCGCCGCCCGCCTGCTGCTGGAAGATGCGGTGGAGGTAGCTGAGCGAGATGTTGTGGGCGGTCGCTATCACCGGCGGGGTCAGTTCCGGGTCGTGGAGGTTCTGGCGGATGAAGGCCTGGATCTGGGTCGCCGTGGCCCGTCCTCGGGTCTCCGGCGACAACTCGGCCTCCGCTTCGAGGAGTTGCGCGAACCACGCCGACAGCAGGTCGAGGACCACCGTGCCCAGGCGGGGCGCGTCGGACGGCTGGAGCGTGTCGGCCTGGCGGTCCAGGCCGACGACGAAGTCCGCGAGCAGCGCACCGACCCCCTCCCTCCCCGGCAGGTTCCGGCCCAGCAACTCCCCTACCCGGTGCGGCGGCAGCGGCAGCAGCGTCTTGGGGAAGTCCACGGCCATCCCCGTCACGACACCGCCCTGCCGGTCGTCCGCCGACCTGACGTCGTACGGCCGCGAGCTGTCGGCCAGGTGCAGGTCACGTGACGTGTACGTGCTTTCGCGCCCGGCGTGGTCGAGTGCCAGGCCGCCGTCGATCAGCAGCGTCAGGTGGTACAGCTCGGGGTCGGACTGGCGCACCAGTTTCGGAGTCCGTCGGTAACGCGTCGGCTTGAACGACATCTGGCTCACGACCACCGGACCCAGCTCCAACAGCCGCTGCTCCGCCCAGAATTCGGCGGCATGGGCGCTGACGAGCGCACTGGAGCGCGTCCGGCCGACCAGTTCCTGCCAGTAGTCGAACCTGTCCTCCGCAGGTACGTCGTCCGTACGGAACACCGTCCCGATCATTCCGCCCCCCTCCGTCCGATCTCCGTCCCCGGTCTCCGATCCCGGTCCCGATCTTCTTCGCCGCAGTACGGCAACCTTTCCGCCCCCGGCTGCGACAGCCAAGTGACGTCATGCCCCCTCCAGTTAACCCCTCACTCGATCGGAAGCCGTCGTGAGCGCAACCCGCAGCAAGCCGCCCCGTAGCCGCAGCCGTCACCGCCGGCGCAGAACCGCCCTGGTCGTCGGCGTACCGCTGGCCCTGGCCTCCGCCGGAGCCATGGCCTACGGCGGCGTCCTCGGCGCGTTCGGTGCGGACGCGCAGCCGAAGGCCTCCGCCGCGACCGCCGCCGGCTCCGCGCTCGCGGGTGTCACCGACGTCGCCAACGGCTTCGCCTCGGTCAACGCCATCGGGCAGAACGGGACTTACGGCGGCCGGGACGGCCAGACCGTCACCGTGAAGACGCTCGCCGACCTGGAGAAGTACGCGACCGCGGCCGAGCCGTACATCATCGTCGTCGCCGCCACCATCAACATGGACCCCGTCGGGAAAGAGATCAAGGTCCAGTCCGACAAGACCATCATCGGCGCCGGGACCTCCGGGCAGATCGTCGGCGGTGGCTTCTTCCTCGGGCAGGGTGTCCACAACGTCATTATCCGGAACCTGACGATCCGGGACGCGTACCAGGGTGTCTGGAACGACAAGGAGCACGACTTCGACGCCATCCAGATGGATGGTGCACATCACGTGTGGATCGATCACAACGATCTACGGCACATGGCCGACGGGCTCATCGACAGCCGCAAGGACACCACTTACCTCACCGTCTCCTGGAACAAGCTGAGCCAGGAGAACAAGGCCTTCGGCATCGGGTGGACCGAGAACACCACCGCCGACATCACCATCCACCACAACTGGATCCGTGAGACCGAGCAGCGCAACCCGTCCACCGACAACGTGGCCCACGCGCACCTCTACAACAACTACCTGGAAGACGAGGCCGGCACCACCATCAAGTCCTCGTACGGGAACTACTCCCGCGGCAAGACCAACATGGTGCTGGAGAACTCCTACTTCCAGGGCATGACCAACCCCGTCGTCCGTGACGCGACCGCCACCCTCGTCCAGCGCGGCAACGTCTTCTCGGGGACCACCGGCAAGAACGAGAGCGGGGGGTCCGGCGCCGCCTGGGACCCGAAGAAGTACTACACCTACACCCTGGACAAGGCCGCCGACGTGCCCGCGCTCCTCAAGTCCGGTGTGGGGCCCCGGAGTTCGGTGGCGAAGGCGACGACCGCGACGACAACCGCCGCCGCCGCGACCACGCTCACCGTCGCCGCCGACGGCTCCGGCCAGTACAAGACCGTCCAGGCCGCCGTGAACGCCGTACCCGCCAACAACGCCTCCCGCGTCCTGATCTCCGTCAAGCCGGGCACGTACCGCGAGGTCGTGAAGGTGCCGTCGAACAAGCCGCACGTCACCATCCAAGGCACCGGCGGCAGCCGCAAGGACACGGTCATCGTGTACGGCAACTCCGCCGGCACCCCCAAGTCCGACGGCTCCGGCGGCTACGGCACCCCCGGCAGCGCGACCCTCGCCGTCGAGTCCGACGACTCCCAGGTCCGCAATCTCACCGTCACCAACGACTTCGACGAGGCCAAGAACCAGAGCCAGACCGGTCACCAGGCCGTCGCCCTGCGCACCGGTGCCGACAAGGTCGTCCTCGACAGTCTCATCGTCAACGGCGACCAGGACACCCTGGAGTTGGAGACCGCCGGCAAGGACACCCTCGGCCGCGTCTACATCACCAACTCCTACATCACGGGCAACGTCGACTTCATCTTCGGCCGGGGCACGGTCGTGGTCGACAGGTCCGTCATCACGCTGAAGAAGCGCTGGGACGGCACCTCGGGCGGCTACATCACCGCCCCGAGCACCCCTGCCAACCGCAAGGGCATCCTGATCAACAGCACCACCGTCAACGGTGATGTGGCCTCGGGCACCTTCTTCCTCGGCCGGAACTGGCACGCCGGCGGCGACGCCGCCCTCGACCCGCAGACCACGGTCCGCAACTCCACCCTCGGCGCCGGCATCAAGACCGCGACCCCCTGGTCCGACATGGGCGGCTTCTCCTGGAAGGACGACCGCTTCGCCGAGTACAAGAACACCGGCGCGGGCTCGGGCGCCGCGAGCGCCAACCGTCCGCAGCTGACCGACGCCCAGGCCACCGGCCAGGAGGTCGCCGACTGGCTGGGCGACTGGACGCCGACGGCCGGCTGACCGTCGTACACCCCTGAGAACCGGCCGGGGAGCGGGGCACCGACGCCCAAGGGAGCGCACGTCGGTGCCCCGCTCCCCGGCCCCACCACCACACCGCGCACGCCCCACCTCCCCAGCCCCTCCACACCCCTTTCCCAGGCCCACCACAGCCCGTAGCACCACGTTGTACGGATGGTTGCGCGGAAGATCCTGCTGGCCGACGACGACTCGGCCGTACGTGAAGGGCTCGACCGGGTGCTCCGGTTCGAGGGGTACGAGACCGTCCTCGCCGGGGACGGCCGCGCGGCCCTCGCCTATGTGTCCGCACCGGACACCGCACCCGACCTCGTGCTCATGGACGTCACCATGCCGGGCCTCGACGGGCTCGCCGCCACCCGGCGGCTACGGGCCTCCGGGTGCACGATCCCGATCCTGATGATCACCGGACGGAACGCCGTCGGGGACCGGATCGTCGCCCTCGACAACGGCGCCGACGACTACCTGATGAAGCCCTTCGCCATCGAGGAACTCCTCGCGCGCGTACGGGCGTTACTGCGCCGGAGCCCTCAACGCGTGCCCCCGCCCTCACCGCTCGCGGGCCTCCGCTTCGAGGACGTCCACCTGGACCCGCGGACCCGTACCGTCACCCGCGCCGACCGCCGGCTCGACCTCACCAAGACCGAGTTCGCCCTCCTCGAATACCTGCTGCGGCGGCCCGGCCTGGTCCTCGGGCGCATGCAGATCCTCAAGGACGTCTGGGGCTTCGACTTCGAGCCCACCTCCAACACCCTCGACGTGTACGTCATGTACCTGCGCCGCAAACTGGAGAGCCGGGGCGAACCCCGGCTCATCCACACCGTACGAGGGCTGGGCTACACCCTCAGGGCCAACGTCAGCGTCTCCTCCGAACGGTAGGCGGCCTCCAGGGACGGTGACGCCAGCCGCGCGTACACCCCGCCCCGCGCCATCAGTTCGTCGTGCGTGCCCGTCTCCGCGAGGCGGCCCCCGTCGACGACCAGGATGCGGTCCGCGTCCGGGGCGAGGCTCAGATCGTGGGTGATCATGATGGTCGTACGGCCCGTCATCAGCCGGCGCAGCGCCGGGACGATCCGGCGGGCGGCGATCGAGTCCAGGCCGGCCGTCGGCTCGTCGAGGACCAGGACGGGCGCGGCGCGCAGCATGGCCCGCGCGATGGCGATCCGTTGCAGTTGCCCGCCGGAGAGCGTGGCCGTACCGGGGGCGATCCGCGTGCCGTACCCGTCCGGGAGCGCGGCGACGAAGTCGTGGGCGTCGGCCGCCCGGGCCGCCGCCTCGATCTCCGCGTCGCTCGCGCCGGGCCGCCCGCACTCGATGTTCTCGCGGATCGAGCCGTGCAGGATCAGCGTCTCCTGCGGCAGCAGGGCCACGTTCTCGCGCAGGAAGGTGAGGGGTACGTCGGTCAGCGGGACGCCGTCCAGGCAGATCACGCCCGCTGTGGGGTCGTAGAAGCGGGTGAGGAGTTTCGACAGGGTCGACTTCCCGGCGCCGCTCGCTCCGGTGATGAGGACCAGCTCGCCGGGAGCGGCCGTGAAGGTCACCTCGCGCAACGACTCGCGGTCCGTGCCGGGGTAGGTGAAGGAGGCGCCGTGCACGCTGACCCAGCCGCGCACCGGCCATTCCGGGACGGCTTCCGTCGGATCCGTCACCGCCGGCTCGGCGTCGAGCAGCTCGCCGAGGCGTTCCGCGCCCGCGGTCGCCGCCGTCAGGGTCAGACCGAGCTGGCCGAGGCTGCGGATCGGCGGATAGAGGTAGCCGACGAAGGCGGCGAAGGCGAGGAGCGCGCCCAGGGACATACGCCCGGCGGAGATCTCCCACACACCGAGCCCGATCACCGTCAGCACGCACAGCGTCTCGACGACCTCGACGAACTGCTCGTACATCTCGCTCAGCCGCGCCCCGCGCACACTCGCCCGCATCCAGGCGCGGGCCTCGCGGTCGAGGCGCTTCTCCTCGTCGCGGCGGCGGTTGTAGGCCTGGGTGAGGACGATGTTGCCGAGCGACTCCTCCACCACCGAGGTGATCGCGCCGTCGGCGACCCGCTCGTCCTGGCTCGCCGTCCTGATGCGGCTCGCGAAGCGGCGGGCGGCGAGGAGGAAGAGGGGGGCCAGGAAGAAGGTGACGAGGGCCAGGTCCCAGCGCAGCCAGAGGGCGGCAGCGGAGTAGAAGACGGCGGAGAAGGCGGCGGAGACGGTACCGACGACACCCGACACGACCATCTGTTCGATGGCCTCGACGTCTCCCGTCAGACGCTCCACCAGGTCGCCCTGGCGGTGCTTCTGGAAGAAGTCGGGCGGCAGATCCTGGACGTGCCGGAAGACACCGGCCCGGAGCCGCAGCACGAATCTCTCGGCGGTCCAGGTCGCGAGCGAGTTGCCCGCGTATCCGACGAGCGCGCCGAGCACGGCGACGGCCAGCCAGGCGCCGGCCGGGCCCCAGAAGGCGGAGAGGGAACCGGCCTCAAGGGCGTTGTCCGTCAGCTCCGCGAACAGCAGGATCGCGGCGGTCTCGGCCAGCGCGGACACCACCACGCACGCGACGATCGCCACCAGCCACTTCCGGTCGCCGCGCGTCAGCGGCCAGAACCGGCGGAAGGCCTCGCGGACTTCCCTCATGGTCGACTTCCTTTCCTCACATGCCTGAGGCGGGGCCACCGGGACGATGCGCTCGTCCTCCGGTGACCCCGCCTCATGGCGGGTCTCAGCCCTGGTGTCCGACCGGGCGACGCTGCACCTTCTTGGGAGCCGGCTTCTTCGGCGTCTTCTTCTTCGGCGCGGGGGCGGCGGGCTTGGCGGCCTTCTTGACGGGGACAATCTTGTGGAAGCTCATAGGAATTCCCTCCCGGGTTATGAATTGACTGTTTGCTGCATGGGGTTTGCTGTGTTCTGCGTCAGTCCTTATGGGCGACCGGGCGACGCTTGGGAGTGACCTTCTTCGGAGCGGCCTTCTTGGGGGCCGGGACGGCCTTGCGAGCCTTCTTGACCGGGGCGATCTTCTTGAAGCTCATGGTTTGCTCCTTCTGCCGTTGCTGTTTGCTTTCGACATGGAAAACATTACGGGATTCCGGAGCCAGGAAAAGCCAATTCCGCTTAGACCTCAATGAATTGCGGCTGAGAACGATTTTCAGGACACCGGGGGAACCGATCCGCAATTCACACAGGACTTATTACGGGCATTACAAAGGGCCCAGGGCGACAAGCCCTGGGCCCTTCGAGAAGCAACCGGAGACTACTACTGCACGACCGTGATCCGGTTCGCCGCAGGCGGCGCGATCGGTGTCGTGGCCGTGGAGTTGGCGGTCAGGTAGTCCGCCAGCGCCGCCAGGTCGTCCGTGCCGACCAGGTCGTTCGTGCCCTGGCCCAGCGTCGTGAAGCCGTCACCGCCGCCCGCGAGGAAGCTGTTCGTCGCAACGCGGTAGGTGGCGGCCGGGTCGATCGCCGCACCGTTGAGCTTGACCGAGTCGGCGATCACGCGTGCCGCGCCCGTCTTCGTCAGGTCGAGCGTGTAGGTGAGCCCCGAGGAGATCTGGAGCACCTTCGGCGAGGCCGCGTTGGTGCCGCTCACCTGCTCCTGGAGAACGGAGATCAGCTGGGCGCCGGTGAAGTCCTGGAGGTTGACCGTGTTGGAGAACGGCTGGACCGTGAAGCCCTCGGCGTAGGTGACGACACCGTCGCCCTCGGTGCCCTTGGCCGCGTAGGTCAGACCCGCGCGGATACCGCCCGGGTTCATCAGCGCGAGGTCGGTCTCCGGGTCGAGCTTCTTGCCGTACGCCAGTTGCGCGTCGGCGATGAGGTCGCCCATCGGGGACTCGGTGCCGGTGCTGTTGATGTCACCGGAGATGTAGCCGATGGCGCGGTTGCCGATGGGGGCCGCCAGGGTGTTCCACTTGGCGATCAGCTCGGTCATGTCCGGGGCCTTGGCGACGGTCCGGGTGACCACGTGGTTCGCGGAGGAGACGGCCGTACGGGCGATGTCACCCGTCCAGCGGTCGTACGTCAGCGTGGTGTCCGTGTAGAGGCGGCCGAAGGACGCGGCCGAGGTGACCGTGCGCGGCTTGCCCGACGGGTCCGGGATGGTGCAGGCGTAGGCGGCGTGCGTGTGGCCGGTGACCAGCGCGTCGACCTTCGGGGTGATGTTCTTCGCGATGTCGACGATCGGACCGGAGATACCGGAGCCGCCGCCCGCCGCGTCGCAGTCGTAGTTGTACGCGGAGGAGGCCGGCAGACCGCCCTCGTGGATCAGCGCGACGACCGACTTGACGCCCTGCTTCTCCAGTTCCTTGGCGTACTTGTTGATCGTCTCGACCTCGTCCTTGAACTTGAGGCCCTTCACGCCCTCGGCGGAGACGACACCCGGGGTGTCCTCAAGCGTCACGCCGATGAAGCCGATCTTGACGCCGTTCTTCTTCCACACCCAGTAGGGCTTGAGGATCGGCTTCTTGGTCTTCTCGTCGAGCACGTTCGCGGCGAGGTAGGGGAAGTCGGCACCCTCGAACTTCTCGCCCTTGACGTAGCAGCCGTCCGTCGGGTGACAGCCGCCCTTCTGGAGACGGGCCAGTTCCCTGGCACCCTCGTCGAACTCGTGGTTGCCGACCGAGGTGACGTCCAGCTCAAGGCCGTTGAGCGCCTCGATGGTGGGCTCGTCGTGGAAGAGGCCCGAGATCAGCGGGGAGGCACCGACCATGTCGCCGCCGGCCGCCGTGATCGAGTACGGGTTGTCCTTGCGCGCCTCGCGCAGATGCGTGGCGAGGTACTCGACACCGCCCGCGTCGATCGTCTTCGTCGTGCCGTCGGCCTGGATCTCGGTGACCCGGCCGGAGGAGCCGGACGGCGGCTCCAGGTTGCCGTGCAGGTCGTTGAAGGACAGCAGCTGCACGTCCTGGTAGCGGCTCGGCTTGCTGTGGCCGTGCCCGGGCTTGTACGTCGTCTCACCGGCGCTGGCCGGGAGCGCGGCGGCGAGCGCGCCGACCGTGGCGATACCGGCGGCGCCCGCGATCAGCAGACGTGCGCGTCTGCGGCGGTGGTACGGCTGGGGTGTGGCTGGCATGTGCCCCCCTGAAGTTCGTAAGAGGAGAGGAAGGGACGCCCGAAACGGACGTAAGAAGTGCGTGAGAATTCGGTCCCGTCCCGGCGCAGCCTAGGGTCAACGCGCGTAGCGCGACAGGGGTTCAGGGTTACGGAACGGTTGCCTCCTCGGGAGATTCACCATGAATCGGGCAGGCCTTACCCTCGTAGCCATGACCAGCGACGACACCGCGCCCTCCGGCCCCCCCGTCCTGTCCCGCTCCATCGACACCCTGGCCGCCCTCGCCCCCGGGCAGGCCGACGCCGTTCTCGCGCTGCTCGCGGAGGCCGCCCGGACCGACGGCCAGCAGGCGGTGTCCGAGCAGGGGCGGCTCCAGCTGCGCGGGGGCGCCCGCGAGGGCGTGTCGCACTTCCTGCTCTCCGTCGGCGGCCAACTCGTCGGCTACGCACAGCTGGAGGACACCGACCCGGTCGAGGCCCCGGCCGCCGAACTGGTCGTCCACCCGGCCCACCGCGGCCACGGCCACGGCCGCGCCCTCGGCTCGGCCCTGCTGGCCGCCTCGGGCAAGCGGCTGCGCGTCTGGGCGCACGGCGGCCACTCCGCCGCCCGGCATCTCGCCCAGGTCCTCGGGCTCACCCTGTTCCGTGAACTGCGCCAGCTGCGGCGCCCGTTGACCGACCTGGACCTGCCCGAGCCCAAGCTCCCGGCGGACGTGAGGGTACGGACCTTCGTCCCCGGCGAGGACGACACGGCCTGGCTCGCGGTGAACGCCGCCGCCTTCGCCCACCACCCCGAACAGGGCTCGCTGACCCAGCGCGACCTCGACGACCGCAAGGCGGAGGCCTGGTTCGACCCGGAGGGCTTCTTCCTCGCCTTCCGCGAGGGCGAACTCATCGGCTTCCACTGGACGAAGACGCACGCGGCGGAGGGCCTCGGCGAGGTGTACGTCATCGGCCTGCGCCCGGGAGCCCAGGGCGGCGGCCTCGGTCGGGCGCTGACGACGATCGGCCTGCGCCACCTGGCCGGGAAGGGCCTGCCCACGGCGATGCTGTACGTCGACGCGGACAACACGGCGGCGGTGAGGCTGTACGAGCGGCTGGGCTTCGCGACCCACGAGACGGACCTCATGTACCGCACCGAGTCCTGAACGTAACCCCGTACCGGGGGCGGTGATCTTGACACCGCCCCCTCTCTTGGTTCACCCTTTCACTACTCAATTAGTGAAAGGGTGGTTGTACGCGTGGTCGAGTACCGCATCGACAGGCGCACCGGCGTCGCCACCTACCTCCAGATCGTCCAGCAGACCAAACAGGCCCTGCGCCTGGGCCTGTTGGAACCCGGCGACAAGCTGCCCACGGCCCGTGAGGTCGTGGAGGCCACCGCCATCAACCCGAACACCGTCCTGAAGGCCTACCGCGAGCTGGAGCGCGAAGGCCTGGTCGAGGCCCGCCGGGGTCTCGGCACGTTCGTCCGCAAGTCGCTGGGGGCGGCCCCGGCCGACTCCCCGTTCGGCGCCGAACTCGACGACTGGGCCGAGCGGGCCCGCGCGGCCGGGCTCGAACGGGACGACGTGGCGGCGCTGTTCAACTCCGTACTCGACACGCACTTCAAGGGGGACCAGGGATGAGCGACACCGCCATGGAGGCGGCCGGGCTGGGCAAGCGGTTCGGCCGGCGGAAGGGCTGGGCGCTGCGCGAGTGCGCGTTCCGGCTGCCGGCCGGCCGCGTCTGCGCGGTCGTCGGGCCCAACGGCGCCGGCAAGTCGACGCTGCTGTCCCACGCGGCCGGTCTGCTCAGGCCCACCGAGGGCACGCTCACCGTCCTCGGCACCAGCCCGGCGGCGGCCCGCGAGCGCGTCGCGTACGTCGCCCAGGACAAGCCCCTGTACCCCCAGCTCACCGTCGAGGAAACCCTCCGCTACGGCCAGGAGCTGAACCCCCGGCGCTGGGACAAGGCCGTCGCCGAGCGCGTCGTCGCGGACGGCGCCCTCGACCCCGACGCCAAGATCTGCACCCTCTCCGGCGGTCAGCGCACCCGGGTCGCGCTCGCCCTCGCCCTCGGCAAGCGCCCCGAACTGCTGCTCCTGGACGAGCCGATGGCCGACCTCGACCCGCTCGCCCGGCACGAGCTGATGGGCACGCTGATGGCCGACGCCGCCGAGAACGGCACCACGGTTGTCATGTCCTCGCACGTCGTCGCGGAGCTGGAGGGCTCCTGCGACCACCTCCTCCTCATCGGCGCGGGCCGGGTCCGCCTCGCCGGCGAGCTGGAGGACCTGATCGCCGCCCACACCCTGGTCACCGGCCCGGCCGCCGACCTCGACGGGCACACGGTCGTCGAGTCCCGTACGACGGGCCGCCAGACCACCGCCCTCATACGCCCCGGAGGCCGCCTCGCCGGGACCTGGCAGAGCGCCACCCCCACCCTGGAGGAACTGGTCCTGGCCCACCTCCGCTCCCCCGAGGCCCCGCCGCTGCACCTCGACGCGGACAACTCGGTGGAGGCCGCCGTATGACCGCCCCGACCGGCGCCGAGACCCCGGCGCAGAAGCTCAGCAGAGAAGACACGGACACCTCGGCCGCCCTCACGGCCGCCGAGACCCCGGCGCGGAAGCGGTCCCGGGGCCTGTACCGCCCCCACGGCCTCACCTGGGCCCTCCTGCGTGTCCACCGCTCCGCCCTCTGGTTCTGGCTGCTGTACGTCGCCGTAACCGCCGCCACGATCCTGTGGACGTACGGGCCGGGCGCGACCGCCGCCATGGACGAGCTGGCGGCCTCGGGCTGCCGTGACGGCGGCATGCCCAACCTCGGCTGCGACACGCTCGGACCGGACGGAGCCCGCTGGGACTCGGGCGTCGCCCTCGGCAGCGCCCTCCTCACCGTCGCCCCGCTCCTGATCGCCGCGTGGGCGGGCGGCTCGCTCATCGGCCGCGAACTGGAGGACGGCACGGCCCGGCTGGCCTGGACCCAGTCCGTGTCCCCGGCCCGCTGGCTCGCCGGAAAGCTCGCCGTACCCGCCGTACTGATCATCGCGGGCACGGTCCCGCTCACCCTGCTGCACCGCGTGATGTGGGCGGCCACTCCCGAACTGCGGCAGGACAGCTGGAACTGGTACGACACCGGGATCTTCGAGCCCCACGGCACCCTCACCACCGCCTACGCCCTGCTGGGCCTGGCCCTCGGTGTCCTCGTGGGCCTGGTCGCGCGCCGCTCGCTGCCCGGCCTCGGCATCGCCCTCGTCGCCATGGGAATCGTCGTACAGCAGTTCCAGTCCCTGCGTCCGCACCTGTGGCCGGCCGTGACCCGGACGAGCGCCGTCGGGTTCGAGGACGACGGCAGCATGACGGTCGGCAGGGGCTCGTACACCTCCACCGGCGCCCGCATCCCCGACCTGTTCTGCGACGGCAAGGCCCCGTGCGTCGCCCGCCACGACGTCGCCGGCGTCTACCGCGACTACCACCCGGCCTCGCACTTCTGGCCCCTCCAGCTCGTGGAGACCGGCATCCTCCTCGCCCTCGCGACGGTGGCCACGCTGATCGCGTTCACCCTCGTCAGACGCCGCACGGGAGCCTCCGTATGACCATCACCACCGCACTCGCGGCCCCCGCGCCGCAGCGCACCCGCCGGCTCCCCCACGGCCTGCCCGGGGCGATGCTGATCCTGCACCGCTCGGCCCTGTGGTTCTGGCTGCTGCTGGTCGCGGTGGCCGCCGGGGCGCTGCTGTGGATGTACGGATGGGGCGCCGACGCCGCCTTCGCCGAGTTCTTCCGCAGGGGCTGCGTGGACGGGGTCCTGAACGACGGCTGCGACTACATCGGCCCCGCCTACACCCGCTACGACACCGCCGAGACCGTCAGCGGCGGCCTCATCAACGCCGTCCCGCTGCTCACCGCCGTCTGGGCGGGCGCCGCGCTCATCGGCCGTGAGCTGGAGAACGGCACCGCCCACCTGGCCTGGACGCAGTCCGTGTCCCCGGCGCGCTGGCTCGCCGCCAAGCTCGCCGTACCGGCCGTACTGCTCACCATGGGCACCCTCCTCCTCGTGCTCCTGCACCGGCTGGCGTGGGGCGCGCACACCGAGCTGTTCCGCGGGATGGGCACCCGGCAGTGGCACGACGACGGCACCTACTTCGCGAACGGCACCCTCGCCCCCGCGTACACGCTGCTCGGCCTGGCCGTCGGCGCCCTGACGGCACTGCTCGTACGGCGGTCCCAGGCCGCCATGGGCACCACCTTCTTCGCCTTCCTGACCCTCGAGTTCGTGATCACGTCACAGCGTCCGCACCTGTGGCCGGTCAAGACCCTGACCAGCAAGGACGGCTATCCGGACTACATCGGCATGGTCGTCGACGACGGCGCCCTGACCGCCACCGGGAAGCACATCTCCGACCCGATCTGCGTCGCCGACACCCAGTGCCTCGCAGACCACGACATCGTCGGCTACTTCCGCGACTACCACCCGTCCTCCCACTTCTGGCCCCTCCAGCTCATGGAGACCGGCATCGTCCTCGCCCTCGCCGCCGCCGCGACGGCCGCCGCCTTCTGGCTGCTGCGCCGACGTACGGCCTGAGAACCCCGGGACCCCGTCCGCGTATGCCCCTTCCACCGGGGAGAAGGGGCATACGCGCACCCCGGCCCGCGCCCCCGCTCACCCCTGCGAGCCGCCCCCCGATATCCCGCACGTCATGTCCCCGTAACCAGTGATTCAGCCGAGCTTGCGACGCTCACCCAATGACGCCCGCCGTGCCCGAGCACTCACCGCCCGCAGAGGGCACCCAGGGGACCGGAGCGGCCCAGACTGTCCCGGCCGCGCTCCCGCCCGCGCGCTCCGACGCGCCCGTCCCGGCCCAGGCGCGGAACAATGGGGGCATGAGCCAGCCAAACGCCCAGTCGCAGGTACAGCACGCGCAGCCGTCCGTCGGTTCCCTGACCTCCCACCGCCCGCACACGGTGTCGGCCGTGGTCTCCGACCTGGAACCCGACATCGACGCCGACCTCGACGAGTACGAGGAGGCGCCCTACGACGGCGAGCTGCTGCCGCAGGGCCGCTTCCTCGACCGGGAGCGCAGCTGGCTCGCGTTCAACGAGCGGGTGCTCGAACTGGCCGAGGATCCCAATACGCCGCTCCTCGAACGGGCTAATTTCCTCGCGATCTTCGCGAGCAACCTGGACGAGTTCTTCATGGTCCGGGTGGCCGGTCTCAAGCGCCGCATAGCCACCGGCGTCGCCACCCGGTCCGCCTCCGGTCTCCAGCCCCGCGAGGTCCTGGAGATGATCTGGGCCCGCTCCCGCGAGCTGATGGCCCGGCACGCCGCCTGCTACCAGGAGGACGTCGCCCCTGCGCTCGCCGAGGAGGGCGTGCACCTGGTCCGCTGGGCCGAGCTGACGGAGAAGGAGCAGGCCCGCCTGTTCACCCTCTTCCGCCACCAGATCTTCCCGGTCCTCACCCCGCTGGCCGTCGACCCCGCGCACCCCTTCCCGTACATCTCGGGTCTCTCCCTGAACCTCGCGGTGGTCGTACGGAACCCGGTGAGCGGACACCGCCACTTCGCGCGTGTGAAGGTGCCGCCGCTGCTGTCCCGCTTCCTGGAGGCCTCCCCGAGCCGGTACGTGCCCATCGAGGACGTCATCGCCGCGCACCTCGAAGAGCTGTTCCCCGGCATGGAGGTCCTGGAGCACCACGCCTTCCGCCTCACCCGCAACGAGGACCTGGAGGTCGAGGAGGACGACGCCGAGAACCTCCTCCAGGCCCTGGAGAAGGAACTGATGCGGCGCCGCTTCGGGCCGCCGGTGCGCCTGGAGGTCGAGGAGTCCATCGACCGGTACGTACTCGACCTGCTGGTACGGGAGTTGAAGATCACCGAGGCCGAGGTGTACCCGCTGCCGGGTCCCCTCGACCTCACCGGCCTCTTCGGCATCTCCTCCCTCGACCGGCCCGAGCTGAAGTACCCCAAGTTCATCGCGGGCACCCACCGCGACCTGGCCGAGGTCGAGTCGGCGTCGGCCCCGGACATCTTCGCGGCCCTGCGCGAACGGGACGTACTCCTGCACCACCCGTACGACAGCTTCTCGACCTCCGTCCAGGCGTTCCTGGAGCAGGCGGCCGGCGACGACGACGTCCTCGCCATCAAGCAGACCCTGTACCGGACCTCGGGCGACTCCCCGATCGTGGACGCCCTCATCGAGGCCGCCGAGGCGGGCAAGCAGGTCCTCGTCCTCGTCGAGATCAAGGCCCGCTTCGACGAGCAGGCCAACATCAAGTGGGCGCGCAAGCTGGAGGAGTCCGGCTGCCACGTCGTCTACGGCCTCGTCGGCCTGAAGACCCACTGCAAGCTGTCCCTGGTGGTCCGCCAGGAGGGCGACACCCTGCGCCGCTACTCCCACGTCGGCACCGGCAACTACCACCCGAAGACGGCCCGCCTGTACGAGGACCTGGGCCTCCTGACGGCGGACCAGCAGGTGGGCGCGGACCTCTCGGACCTGTTCAACCGCCTGTCCGGCTACTCCCGCCGAGAGACCTACCGCCGCCTCCTCGTCGCCCCCAAGTCCCTTCGCGACGGCCTGATCGCGCGGATCAACAAGGAGGTCCAGCACCATCGCGCCGGACGTCCCGCGTACGTCCGCATCAAGGTCAACTCGATGGTGGACGAGGCGATCATCGACGCGCTGTACCGCGCCTCCCAGGCGGGCGTCCCGTGCGACATCTGGGTCCGCGGCATCTGTGCCGTACGGCCCGGGGTCCCGGGGCTCTCCGAGAACATACGGGTCCGATCCGTCCTCGGCCGCTTCCTCGAACACTCCCGGGTCTTCGCCTTCGGCAACGGCGGCGAGCCCGAGGTGTGGTTCGGCAGCGCCGACATGATGCACCGCAACCTCGACCGCCGCATCGAGGCGCTCGTCAGGGTCACGGACCCGGCCCACCGGGCCGCGCTCAACCGGATGCTCGAAACCGGTATGTCCGACACCACACAGTCCTGGCACCTGGGCCCGGACGGCGAGTGGACCCGGCACGCGACGGACCCCGAGGGCCACCCCCTGCGGAACGTCCAGGAGATGCTCATAGACGCCCGGAGGCGTAGGCGTGGCACAGCAACACCTTGAACCGACCGACCCCACGACGGCCGGACCCGTGACCGCCGACGCCCTGGCGGACTACCTGAGGGCGCAGGCGACGGAGTTCCTCCGCGCCCTGCGCCTGCACAGGGAGACAGGCACGGCCTCCTCCGCCCCCTCGGCGGAGGAACCCGTGGACGCGGCCCGCGCGCTGCGCCACGCGGCCCGCCGCATCACGGGCACCCTCCACACCTTCCGCCCACTCCTCGACCCCACCTGGTCGGAGACGATGCACCCCGAACTGGCGTGGCTGTCAGGCACCCTGGCCAGGGAACACGCATACGCGGCCCGCTTGGAACGCCTGCTGCTGGCGCTGCAACGCCTGTCGGGGGCGGTACCGTTCCCGGCCCAGGCGAGCGCCGCTGCGGGCAGTCGAACCGCGACCCGCCCCGCTGTGGGCAGTCGTTCCGCTGGGGCGGAACGGGTGGGCACAGCGGAACCCGGCAACGCCGGCCCCCAGACCCACCCGGCCACCCCGGACCGCAGCAACTTGACAGTAGGCGCAGCAAAAGCAGGCGCCTTGCTGGAACGCCAACTGACACTGGCCCGCACCCGAGCCCACTCAGCAGCCCTCCAAGCCCTGGGCTCAAGCCGCTTCCACGCGGTAGCGGACAACGTCGCGGTCCTGGCCAGCGAGGTCCCCCTGACCCCCGCAGCGACAACAAACCCCACCGACCTACGCCCCCTCGCCGCCGCCGCGGACGAACGCCTCTGCGACGCCGTCAAGGCCCTCCCCCTCCTCACCGCCGGCCACCCCTACAACGCCGAGGCCCTCATCCACGGCCTCTCCCCCGACCCGGCCCCCCACCCCCAGGACGCCCCCTGGCACCACGTACGCCTCCTCCTGCGCCTGCGCCGCTACGCCCACGAGGTCCTGGACGGCGACGAGGCCCGCGTCGACGTACGCATGCTGACGGCCGGCACGGCGCTCAACCGCCACCGCGACGCCTCCGAGGCCGCCGCAGCAGCCGCGGCAGCGGCCCGCACCCCGCGCATCGCCCCGGCGACGGCGTACGCCCTCGGCGTGCTCCACGCCGACCAGCGCCACGAGGTCGAGGCGGCCCGGTTCGCGTTCCAGCAGTCCTGGGAGAAGAAGGCGATGAGCACAAGGTGACCTCGGCCCGCGAGGAACCCGTACTGGCGGCGGGCTGCGTCCTGTGGCGCCGCTCGCCGGTGGACGGCGGTCTGGAGATCTGCCTGGTCCACCGGCCGAAGTACGACGACTGGTCGCACCCCAAGGGCCGGCTGAAGCACGACGAGGAGACCCTCGCCGCCGCCCTGCGCGAGGTCGAGGAGGAGACGGGCTACGAGGCCGCCCCCGGCACACCCCTCACGACCACCCACTACGAGGTCAACGGCCGCCCCAAGCAGGTGAGTTACTGGGAGGCGGAGGCGGTGTCGGGCAGCTTCGCCCCGAACGACGAGGTCGACCTCATCCTCTGGCTCACCCCGACGGCGGCCCGGGAACGCCTCACCCAGCCCCGCGACAAGGACCTGGTCGACGAGCTGCTGGCCGTACGCCGGAGTACCGGCTAGAGCCTGTCCCCCTGGTGCCCCTTGCCGTCCGTCCGGGCCAGACTGCGGGCCCGGCGGGCAGGTCCGCGCCAGCCGCAGCTGCATCTCGCGAAGCAGAAAGGCCCGTGTTCCACCATGGAAACGGAGTGTTCTTCGGGGAACTGGGACGATTCGCTTCGATCCTGCTGCGCCACACCGACCACGGTACCCACAGCCGAGTAAAGGGCTGGTATCCGCGTGACAACCTCCCCCACCCCTCGTTAAGCGGAACGACAGGGGCCGTGGACCGCGGCCCGGCTTGGGGGTGGGCGGCGATGGACCGGCGGCGGCACTGGCGAGCGGACGGGGCGGTCGTGACGGCCGCCATGACAACGGGTCTCCTGCTCTGCGCCACCGGCTGCACGGGCAGCGGCGAAGCCGCCACCGGGGACGCGCGCCCGGCCGCAGACGCGATCCGCGTCCTGCACGCCGCCGCCGCGACCCTGGTCGACGCGGGCACCTCCCGGACCACCACGTCCATGGAGATGGCCACCGGCGGCACCCGGGTCACCATCCGGGGCGAGGGCGTCTACGACTACGGCAAGCAGCTCGGCCGCCTCAAGGTGCTGCTCCCCCAGGACCCGGCGGGCGCCAGCCCGCACCGCCCGATCACCGAACTCCTCGCCCCGGGCGCCCTGTTCATGAAGAACCGGGGTGCGGGCGTCCCGGCCGACAAATGGGTACGGGTGGACACGGCGACCCTGTCCGACGGCAACCTGGTGACAGGCGGGGCCACGGACCCCTTCGCCGCCGCCGAGGTCCTGCGCGGGACGCGCGAGGCGACGTACGTCGGCCGGACCCGGGTCGCCGGCACCGAGGTACGGCACTACAAGGGCACCGCCGACCTGGCCAAGGCCGCGAGGAGCGCCTCGCCGGGCAACAGGGGCCCGCTGGGAGCGGCGGCGAAAGGGTTCGCCACCGCCGAGGTCCCCTTCGAGGCCTACCTCGACGACGAGGGCCGTATCCGCAAGCTCCTGCACCGGTTCAGCTTCGTCAACGGGCAGCACAAGGGCACGGTCGCGGTCGCCTCGACGACGCTGCTGTACGACTTCGGGGCCCCCGTGCGCGTACGGCTGCCGCGGCCCGCGGACATCTACGCGGGCCGGATCGCCGAGCAGTGAGACTGCCGTGGTGGGACTGCCGTCCGGAAATGGGGGAAGGTGAGCCGGGCGAGCAACCCGGCCCGCCCGGGCTGCGTCCGCCATGGCGCAAGGACTAGCCCGTCCGTGCCATGCGCGGTGTGTAGACCACTGCCTACTCTAGGAAGCGGTGACGGCAGAGAAGAGGTGATGCACGTGGCTCCGGTCGGCGGTACGGCAGTTCAGGACCACGTGGCCCTCGCCGAGATCGAGCTGTGCGGAGAGCTGATCATCGCGGCCTCGGCGGCCGCCGAGGAGCGGCTCAGCCTGGAGAGCATCGACGAGGTGCTGAAGGTGGCGGAGGAGCGCGAGGGGCGCAAAGTCACGTCGGCTGGCTGAAAAGCGACGGACACCGAGAGGTCGGCCGAGGCTCAGGTACGCAGCAGACGACCGATCGCCTTGGTCGCCTCCTCCACCTTCGCGTCGATCTCCGTACCGCCCTTGACGGCCGCGTCCGCGACACAGTGGCGCAGATGCTCCTCCAGGAGCTGGAGCGCGAAGGACTGCAGGGCCTTGGTGGAGGCGGAGACCTGGGTGAGTATGTCGATGCAGTAGACGTCCTCGTCGACCATCCGCTGGAGCCCGCGGATCTGACCCTCGATCCGGCGCAGCCGCTTCAGGTGCTCGTCCTTCTGCTTGTGGTATCCGTGCACAACGTCGGGCGTCTCCGCGCCGGCCTCTGTGGTCGTCATCGCGTAGTCCTCCCGTTGAACAAGCACCGTTGAACAAACACCTTGAACAAACATGAGACGCAAAAGCGCCTATATACCCCTGCCGGGTATATGGTAACCAACTTTGCTGGGTATAGGGCCGGGTATAGACCACTGTGCAGCCCACACTGTCCGATGGGCGACACTGGGGGACGACCCGTTAGCCGTGGCCGGATGTTGCGCCTAGCATCAGCCTGACCGAACCCGAAGGACTCCGAGGACCCCACGTGCGATTTCGTCTGACCCCCAGGGAGACGAGCTTCTACGACATGTTCGCCGCTTCCGCGGACAACATCGTCACGGGCTCGCGACTCCTCATGGAACTGCTCGGGGCGGACGCCTCCGGCCGGGCCGAGATCGCAGAGCGTATGCGGGCCGCGGAACACGCCGGTGACGACGCCACACACGCGATCTTCCATCAGCTGAACTCCTCGTTCATCACGCCCTTCGACCGCGAGGACATCTACGCGCTCGCATCGTCCCTCGACGACATCATGGACTTCATGGAGGAGGCCGTCGACCTGGTCGTCCTCTACAACGTGGAGGAACTGCCCAAGGGCGTCGAGCAGCAGATCGAGGTCCTGGCGCGGGCGGCGGAGCTGACGGCGGAGGCCATGCCGAACCTCCGCACGATGGAGAACCTCACGGAGTACTGGATCGAGGTGAACCGCCTGGAGAACCAGGCGGACCAGATCCACAGAAAGCTTCTTGCACACCTGTTCAACGGCAAGTACGACGCGATCGAGGTGCTGAAGCTCAAGCAGATCGTGGATGTGCTGGAGGAGGCGGCAGACGCCTTCGAGCACGTGGCGAACACGGTGGAGACCATCGCGGTCAAGGAGTCCTGACCCTTACATGGACACCTTCGCGCTGATCGTGACCATCGGGGTCGCGCTCGGATTCACGTACACGAACGGCTTCCACGACTCGGCGAACGCGATCGCCACATCCGTCTCCACCCGGGCCCTCACACCCCGCGCGGCACTGGCGATGGCCGCGGTGATGAACCTGGCCGGGGCGTTCCTGGGCAGCGGCGTCGCGAAAACGGTCAGCGAGGGCCTGATCGAGACACCCGAGGGCTCCTCGGGCATGGCGATCCTCTTCGCGGCCCTGGTGGGCGCGATCACCTGGAACCTGATCACGTGGTACTTCGGCCTCCCCTCGTCCTCCTCCCACGCCCTGTTCGGCGGCATGGTGGGGGCGGCCCTGGCAGGCGGTACGAAGGTCTACTGGTCCGGGGTCCTGGACAAGGTGGTCATCCCGATGTTCGTCTCCCCACTGGTAGGCCTGGTAGCGGGCTACCTCGTGATGACGGCCATCATGTGGATCTTCCGCAAAGCGAACCCGTCGAAGGCGAAACGAGGCTTCCGCATCGCCCAGACAGTGTCCGCGGCGGGGATGGCCCTGGGCCACGGCCTCCAGGACGCCCAGAAGACGATGGGCATCGTGGTGATGGCCCTGGTCATCGCGGACGTCGAGGACTACGGCGACCCGATCCCGGTCTGGGTCAAGATCGCCTGCGCGGTGACCCTGTCCCTGGGCACGTACGCGGGCGGCTGGCGCATCATGCGCACCCTGGGCCGCAAGATCATCGAACTGGACCCACCCCAGGGCTTCGCAGCTGAAACAACGGGCGCGTCGATCATGTTCGCCACGGCGTACCTCTTCAAGGCCCCGGTCTCCACGACCCACGTGATCACCTCGGCGATCATGGGCGTGGGCGCGACAAAGCGGGTGAAGGCGGTGCGGTGGGGCATCGCCAAGAACATCGTCCTGGGCTGGTTCATCACAATGCCGGCAGCGGGCCTGGTGGCCGCGGCGGGCTACGGGGTCGTGTGGCTGGCGTTCCTGTAGCCGGACCCGGGGCTGGGCCTTGTCCTCAAACGCCGGACGGGCTAAAAGATCAAGCCCCGGCCGGCACCACATCCAGCCCGTCCGGCGTTTGAGGACGAGGCCGTCCAGGCCGACAAGCGGGGGTCTGGGGGCGGCAGCCCCCAGGGATGGGACGGGTAGGGGCGGCGGGGGCGAGAAAAAGCACGAACGGGCCCGCCCCCGGACCGAATCCGGAGGCGGGCCCTATTCGACCTCGCGGTGGCACCGCCATGCAGCACCGCGAGGGGCCTTGCAACACCCCGAAGGGCACGCACCACTCAGCCGAAGCGACCCGAGATGTAGTCCTCGGTCGCCTGAACCGACGGGTTGGAGAAGATGCGCTCCGTGTCGTCTATCTCGATCAGCTTGCCGGGCTGCCCGACCGCCGCGAGGTTGAAGAACGCCGTCTTGTCCGACACACGCGCCGCCTGCTGCATGTTGTGCGTCACGATGACGATCGTGAACCGTTCCTTCAGCTCACCGATCAGGTCCTCGATCGCGAGCGTCGAGATCGGGTCGAGGGCCGAGCACGGCTCGTCCATCAGGAGAACCTTCGGTTCCACCGCGATCGCCCGCGCGATGCACAGCCGCTGCTGCTGACCACCCGACAGCCCCGAACCGGGCTTGTTCAGCCGGTCCTTGACCTCGTTCCAGAGGTTCGCGCCCTTCAGCGACTTCTCCACGACATCGCTCAGCTCGGACTTCTTGTACGAGCCGTTCAGCCGCAGCCCCGCCGCCACGTTGTCGTACACCGACATCGTGGGGAAGGGGTTCGGACGCTGGAAGACCATGCCGACCTCACGCCGCACCGCCACCGGGTCGACCCCGGCGCCGTACAGGTTCTCGTCGTCGAGCATGACCTTGCCGTCGACCCGCCCGCCGGGCGTGACCTCGTGCATGCGGTTCAGGGTGCGCAGGAAGGTGGACTTGCCGCAGCCGGAGGGGCCGATGAAGGCCGTCACCGAACGCGGCTCGACCGTCATCGAGATGTCCTCGATCGCGCGGAAGGAGCCGTAGTAGGCGCTGAGGCCGCTTACGTCGATTCGCTTGGCCATGGATATCACTGCTTCTTTCGAGGGGTCAGCCGGCATCCGGGCCGGCTACAGGTCGCTGTCGTACGGCCGCGTCAGCGACCTGTCTTCGGTGCCTTCCAGCGGGCGATACCGCGGGCACCGAGGTTGAGGATCATCACGAAGGCGATCAGCGTCAGCGACGCCGCCCAGGCCCGGTCGTACGAAGCGTCCGTGCCGCCGCTGTACTGCTGAAAGATGTACAGCGGAAGCGAGGCCTGCGCACCCTCGAAGGGGTTGTTGTTGATGAACGGGTTGCCGAAGACCAGCAGCAGCACCGGCGCCGTCTCACCGGCGATACGGGCCACCGCCAGCATGATGCCGGTGGTGATACCGCCGATGGCGGTCGGCAGGACCACCTTCAGGATCGTGCGCCACTTCGGGATGCCGAGCGCCAGGGACGCCTCACGCAGCTCGTTCGGTACGAGCTTCAGCATCTCCTCGGTCGACCGGACGACCACCGGCATCATCAGGATGGCCAGGGCCAGCGAGCCGGCGAAGCCGAAGGGCTGCATGTCGAACTGCAGCATGATGCTGAGGATGAAGAGACCCGCGACGATCGACGGGATACCCGTCATGACGTCCACGAAGAAGGTGACGGCCTTGGCGAGGTTGCCGCGCCCGTACTCCACCAGGTAGATCGCGGTGAGGACGCCGATCGGCGCACCCATCAGCGTGGCCAGACCGACCTGCTCCAGGCTGCCGATGATGGCGTGGTAGATGCCACCGCCCGTCTCGGAGTCGCCGACCACGCCCATCGAGTGGGACAGGAAGTAGACGTCGAGGACCTTCACACCGCGGACGACGGTCGTCCAGACCAGGGAGACCAGCGGCACGACGGCGAGCAGGAAGGCGACCCAGACCAGCGAGGTCGCGATGCGGTCCTTGGCCTGCCGCTTGCCCTCGACACTCGTGGCGATGACGTACGTACCGACGATGAAGAGGATCGCGGCGATCAGGCCCCACTGGATGCTGCTGTCCAGGCCGGCGGCGAAGCTGATGCCGACCCCGAGCGCGATGGACCCGGCCGCGAGGGCCCAGGGGAACCACTTGGGGAGCCGGGCGCCCTGGAGGGAGCCGGTGGGCTTGTCGGCTACGACGGTGCTCATGCGTTGGCCCCCGAGTACTCGGCGCGGCGGGCGATGATCGCGCGGGCGGCGCCGTTGACCAGCAAGGTGATGACGAACAGGACCAGACCTGAGGCGATGAGCGCGTCACGGCCGAACTCGTTCGCCTCGCCGAACTTGGCGGCGATGTTCTGGGCGAAGGTGCCGCCGCCCGGGTCGAGCAGGCTGGTCTCGATGAGGAAGCTCGGGGAGAGGACGGTGGCGACGGCCATCGTCTCACCCAGCGCGCGGCCGAGGCCGAGCATCGACGCGGAGATCACACCGGAGCGCCCGAAGGGCAGCACCGCCATGCGGATGACCTCCCAGCGCGTGGCGCCGAGGGCCAGCGCGGCCTCCTCGTTCATCCGCGGCGTCTGCCGGAAGACCTCACGGCTGACGTTGGTGATGACCGGCAGGATCATGATCGCGAGCAGGATGCCCACGGTCAGCATCGAGCGGGGCGCGCCCTCTTCCCAGGAGAAGATCCCGGTCCAGCCGAGGTAGTCGTTCAGCCAGCCGAAGAGGCCGTTCATGTTCGGTACGAGGATCAGGGCGCCCCACAGGCCGTACACGATGGACGGTACGGCGGCGAGCAGGTCGATCACGTACGCGATGGGGCCGCTGAGCTTGCGCGGGGCGTAGTGCGTGAGGAACAGCGCGATGGCGACGGCGACCGGGACCGCGATGACCATGGCGATGATCGAGGAGACGATCGTGCCGAAGGCCAGGACGGCGATGCCGAACTTCGGCGGGTCGACGTTGGTGTTCCACTCGAAGGTGGTGAGGAAGTTGGCGTCGTCCTTGCTGATCGCGAGGGTCGCGCGATAGGTCAGGAAGATCGCGATCGCTGCCATGATCGTCAGCAGCAGAATGCCCGAGCCACGGGAGAGACCGAGGAAGATCCGGTCACCGGGTCGGGTGGCGCCACGGGCCGCCCGCTTCTCTTCGACGGCGGTCGGCTGGGGGGCGGGGGGTGGGGTGTCTGAGTTCTTGGTGGTTATGTCCATCGGGTTCTCCGGTCTGCGGGGCCGCACCCGGGGATGCGGCTCCTGGCGGCGGTGCACCGGACGGTGCGGCCGGGACCCACTCGGGGGCGGGTCCCGGCCGCACACTCAGGTCAGGCCAGGCTCTCGACGGTGGTGCGAACCTTGGCGATGATGTCGGCCGGGATCGGGGCGTAGTCGATACCGCTCAGGATGCCCTGGCCGTCTTCGCTGGTGATGTAGCGGAGGAAGGCCTTGGTGGCGGGCAGGGTGTCCGCCTTGTTGCCCTTGTCGCAGACGATCTCGTACGTGACCAGGGTGATCGGGTACGCGCCGTCGGCCTTGGTCTTGTAGTCCAGCTTCAGCGAGTAGTCGTTGCCGGTGCCGACGACCTGGGCGGCCGCGATGGCCTTGGTGGCGCCGTCCGAGGAGGGCTTGACCGGGGCGCTGGCGCCCGTGTCGATGGCCACCGTGGACAGGTCCTTGGCGTACGACTGCTCCATGTAACCGATCGCGCCCTCGGTCTGCTTGACCCCCGCCGCGATGCCGGCGGAACCGGAGGCCGCCTGGCCGCCCTCGGCCTGCCAGGCCTTGCCGCCCTCGTACTTCCAGTTCTCGGGGGTGGTGGCGATCAGGTACTTGGTGAGGTTGTCCGTGGTGCCGGAGTCCTCGGAGCGGTGGAAGGGCTGGATCTTGGTGCTGGGCAGCGTCGCGCCCGGGTTCAGCGCCTTGATCGCGGCGTCGTCCCAGGTCTTGATCTTGCTGTCGAAGATCTTGGCGAGGGTGGGCGCGTCCAGGACCAGGTTGTCGACACCCGGGAGGTTGTAGGCGAGCGCGATGGCGCCGCCGACGGCCGGGAGGTCGATGGCGGTGCCGCCGGTGCAGACCGACTTGGAGGCGGTGACCTCGTCGGGCTTCAGCGCGGAGTCGGAGCCCGCGAAGGCGACCGTGCCCTGCGTGAACGCGGTGACACCGGCGCCGGAGCCGCCGCCCTTGTAGTTGATCTGCACGCCGGAGCAGGCGGCCGTGAAGGCCTTGACCCACGCGTCGATCGCGTTCTTCTGCGCGGAGGAGCCGTCGGCGAGCAGCTGACCCTTGGCGTCGTCGCACTTGATGGTGCTGTTGGCGTTCGTGGTGGCGCTGCCCGTGGCGTCCGTACCGCCGCCGGTGTCGTCGGAGCCGCACGCCGTGAGGGCCAGGGCGCCGGAGACGGCGAGAGCACCGAGGGTGAGGGCCCGCCGGTTCATGCGCTGAAGCTTCACTTTCGGGTGTTCCTTCCAGGAGCCGCCGTCCTGAATTCCGGCGGCGTGCGAGGTAACGAAGAATGGGTGGCGCACAGGCGTCCACAGAGGCACACCGAGCACCGGGTAGGGCCGAAATTAGGCAGATCAGGTGAAGCCACCTACGGGCACAGGTAAACGGGGGGTGAACCCCTGCGGTCGGTGCGGTGAGGTCACGGAATGCTCACGGGGAGAACACGTGTGGGTCCCGACCGGAGGGACGCCCCCGACGGGTCGGCTCGTGCGGTAGAAGCCATGAAGCTGGACGGAAACCTGACGGAACCCATCCTTCCACTTCCTCCCGTGAACGCGTCCGATGATGGAACCCACGATCCATGGAACCCGTCTCGTTCGACGGGAGCCAACGCGGGCTCAAACGGAGGAACCGAGAACCCGAGGAGCACCATGCAGCGGCGTACGTTCATGGGAAGCGGAATGGCCGCCCTGGCGGCGATGACGACGACCGCGTGCACGGGCACGAAGGGAAACGCGGCCGCGAAGGAGAACACGGGAGGCGCGACCCCCGCGACGACCACCCCCCTCACCTCCACGAGCGCCTCGGCCCCCGCCAACTGGACGGCCCTCGGCCGCGACCTCGACGGCCCGCTCGTCCGCCCCGGGGACGCCTCCTGGCCGGCGGCCCGACAGCTCTACAACACCCGCTTCGACGGCCTGAAACCGGCCGCGGTGGCGTACGTCTCCCACGCGGACGACATCCGCACAGCACTCTCGTACGCCCGTGCCCACTCGGTCCCCGTGGCGATCCGCAACGGCGGCCACTCGTACGCGGGCTGGTCCTCGGGCAACGGCCGCCTGGTCATCGACGTGTCGAAGCTGAACCGCGTCCGCGCGAGCGGCGGCACGGCAGTGGTGGGAGCGGGCTCGAAACTGATCGACGTCTACCGCGCCCTGACGGCGAGGGGCGTCACGATCCCGGCGGGCTCGTGCCCGACGGTCGGGGTGTCGGGCCTGACGCTGGGCGGCGGCCACGGGGTGGTGTCAAGGGCGTACGGCCTGACCTGCGACAGCCTGACCCAGGCCACGCTGATCACGGCGGACGGCCGCGAACTGACGGCGAACGCGAGCGAGAACAAGGACCTGTTCTGGGCCCTGCGAGGCGCGGGCAACGGCAACTTCGGCGTGGTCACGGAACTCCACTTCCGCACCCACCCGGCACCGCAGGCGGTGTCGGCGTACATGTCCTGGCCGTGGCGGAAGGCGGCGGCGGTCATGAAGGCCTGGCAGGAGTGGGGCCCGACCCAGCCGGACGAGATCTGGTCGTCGCTGCACGTGGCGAACACGGCCGGCGGCACCCCGACGATCTCGATCTCGGCGTTCTCGCTGGGCACGTACACGGAGCTGCAGAACGCGGTGGACCGCCTGGCGGACAGAATCGGTTCTCCGGCCGCGAGCGTGTCCCTGAAGCGCCGCTCGTACGAGGAGTCGATGGAGGTGTACGCGGGCTGCTCGTCCTTCGCGACGGACGCCCAGTGCCACCTCCCGGGCTCGACCCCGGGCCGCTCCCCCCAAGGAGCCCTGGGCCGGGAGACCTACGCGGCCCGCTCGGACTTCTACGACCGCTCCCTCTCCACGGCGGGCATCCAGACCCTCCTCGCCCAGATGACCTCGGTGCGGGGCGGCTCGGGCAGCATCGCGTTCACGGCACTCGGGGGCGCGGTGAACCGGGTCTCCACGACGGCGACGGCGTTCGTCCACCGCCGCTCCAGGATGCTGGCCCAGTACATCGTGTCCTGGCGCGCGGGCACGACGGGCGGCACGGCCCAGTCCTGGCTGACGAAGGCCCACCGGTCCATGTCCCCGTACGCCTCGGGCGCCGCCTACCAGAACTACACGGACCCCACCCTGAAGAACTGGCGCGAGGCGTACTACGGGGACGCGGCGACCCGCCTGACAAAGCTGAAGCACGAGTACGACCCGAACCGCGTGTTCACGTACCCGCAGGCGCTGTAGGCCTACGCGGTCGACCCGAAGTCCTGGGTCCAGTAGTAGCCCGGCTGCGCCAGGCCGATGCCGATCTCCTTGAAGCCGCAGTTGAGGATGTTGGCCTTGTGGCCGGCGCTGTTCATCCAGCCGTCCATGACGCTCTCGGGAGAGGTGTAACCGGCGGCGACGTTCTCGCCCGCCGACCTGAACGCGTACCCGACCCGGGAGAGCCGGTCGCTCATGGACGAACCGTCGGAACCGGTGTGCGACATGTTCTGGTGGTCGGCCATGTCCTGGCTGTGGTCCTGAGCGGCCTTGGTGAGTTTGGCGTTCTCGGTCAGCGGCGCACAACCCGCCTTCGCGCGTTCGGCGTTGACCAGAACCAGCACCCGATCCGTGGGACCGGATTCCGCACTGGCGGAGGCGCTGGGAGCACTGCTGGTGCTCGTGGCCTCCGGAGTGCTCGACGGGGAACTGGACTCCAGCGTGCCGGCGGTGGGCGTGGCGGTCGGACTGCCGGCCGCCGAGGGCGACGCGCTCGGGGAGGCACTGGCGGGAGAGGCGCTCGGGGTGCCGGACGGAGTGGCGGAGGCAGGGTCGGCCGAGACAGCGGCCGAGACCGACGCGGAGGCGGACGCGACAGGCGACCGCGAGGGCTTCGGGCGGGCCACCGGATCCGACGTGCCCCATCCCCACCAGGAGAACGAGACGACGCTCCAGCCGTCCAGCCCGTTGCCGCTCGCCTGGGCGGCCGAGGGAATGCCCACGGCTCCGACTGCCACCACGACGGCCGCGGCACCGGCTATTTTCCGGCGCTTGGATATCGGGCGTTTCGATTCCCGGCGTTTCGATTTCAGGCGGTGCTTGGTCATACCTGGCCTCATTCACTGGTCGAGAGCCCGGTCATTATGGGGATCGCCGACCACGCCGGGCAACGAACACCCGTACCGCCGCACCCAGAACACAAGACTGCGCGAATCCGGCCGTCCTCGCACTCCCTTGAACACCCGCACACACGTGTGACCAGGCCGAAGACGCTCCCCCGCAACCACGCCCACCGGCCTGAAGGATCAGGGGAATTACCCCACCTGCGGCAACAAGCGCCCGATTGCCCTTCAAAAGAACATAATTACGACCTTCGGCAATCAGCCAATCGACGCCATCACACACAATTCCGGCGTGACGCACATCACTTGAATTCGAGGTGTACGGAATTACACCGCTCCCCACGAGCACCAAATTACCGCCCTCACGACGGCAACCCCACAGCGAACGGCGGCAACTAAAGGTGGGGAAGTCCGTCACAACGATTGACCCCGGCCCCACGCGGCTCTACGTTACCCACGCCTCCCCAGTTTGAATCGATTCAACCATTCCGTGCACAGTGCGAGTGAGGAGTCGTAATGATCAGCAGGAGGAACATTCTCGTGGCCGCGACCGCCACGGCCACAGCCACGGCGGCGACCGTCGCCGGCGTACCCGCGACAGCCGCACCGGCGTCCGGACGGACTCGCGTTCGCGTCACCACCCCGACCGTGGAGTACGTCCGCCACCCCCTCGGCCTCGACGCCCAACACCCCAGGCTGAGCTGGCCGTTGACCTCCGAGAAGACCGGCGTACGACAGACCGCGTACCAGATCCGGGTGGCCACAAGCCCCCGGCTCCTCTCCCGCCCGGACGTCTGGGACAGCGGAAGGGTCACGTCCACCGAGTCCGCCCTCGTGCCCTACGCGGGCCCCGCACTCGCACCACGAACCCGCTACCACTGGTCCGTACGCGTATGGGACACCGACGGACGGATCTCCGGCTGGAGCACGCCCTCCTGGTGGGAGACCGGGCTCATGGACACCGGCCAGTGGACCGCCGACTGGATCTCCGCACCGGCGGACCTCACGGACGCGCCGTCCTTCGAGGGCGGTTCCTGGATCTGGTTCCCCGAGGGCGATCCGACCAACAGCGTCCCGGCGGCCACCCGTTGGTTCCGCGGCAGGGCCCAACTCCCCGACGGGATCACGTCGGCGACCCTCGCCATCACGGCCGACAATGTGTACGCCGTCTCCGTGAACGGCGTCGAGGTGGCCCACACCGACCTCGACACGGACCACGAGGACTGGCGCCGCCCGGCCGTGATCGACGTACTGGACCGCGTTCGGGCCGGTGACAACGTTATCGCCGTCTCCGCCACCAACGCGACCGTGGGCCCGGCGGGACTCGTCGCCGTCCTGGTCGTCCGTACCGCCTCCGGCGAACGGAAGGTGTTCACCGACGGCTCCTGGAAGACCACGGACCAGCAACCCCCGGACAGCTGGCGCGAGTTCGGCTTCGACGACGGCGCCTGGCCGACGGCCAGGGTGGCCGCCGCGTGGGGCGCCGGCCCATGGGGAAGGGTCGTCCCGGTCTCGTACGCCGTCACCCAACTGCGGCACGAATTCCGGCTCCCACGCCGCAAGGTGGCACGCGCACGCCTGTACGCCACGGCGCTCGGCCTGTACGAGGCCCACCTCAACGGCAGCAGAGTGGGCCGCGACCACCTCGCCCCCGGCTGGACGGACTACCGCACCCGCGTCCAGTACCAGACGTACGACGTCACCACGCTCCTCCGCCCCGGCGCCAACGCGATCGGCGCCTATCTGGCACCCGGCTGGTACGCGGGCAACGTCGGCATGTTCGGCCCCGGCCAGTACGGCCAACACCCCTCCCTCCTCGCGCAGTTGGAGGTGGAGTACGCGAACGGCACGACCGAGCGCATCACGTCGGGCACCGACTGGCGGGCCGCCACCGGACCGATCGTCGCCGCCGACCTCCTGAACGGCGAGACGTACGACGCCCGCAAGGAGACCCCTGGCTGGACCTCCCCCGGCTTCGACGACGGCAGTTGGCTCGGCGTACGCGATGCGGGCGACGTCGGCCCCGGCCTGATCGTCGCGCAGGTGGACGGCCCGGTACGCGTGGAACGTGAACTGACGCCGACAGCCGTGACCCAACCCAGGCCCGGCGTCCACGTGTTCGACCTGGGCCAGAACATGGTCGGCTCGGTACGCCTGCGCGTGTCGGGCAACGCGGGGACGACCGTCCGCCTCAGACACGCCGAGGTGCTCAACCCCGACGGCACGATCTACACCACGAACCTGCGAAGCGCGGCGGCGACGGACACGTACACCCTGAAAGGGCAGGGGAAGGAGGAGATCTACGAACCCCGCTTCACGTTCCACGGATTCCGCTACGTCGAGGTGACCGGTTTCCCGGGCACGCCCACCACCAAGACCATCACCGGACGCGTAATGCACACGTCCGCCCCCTTCACACTCGACTTCGAAACCGACGTACCGATGCTCAACCAGCTGCACCACAACATCACTTGGGGCCAGCGCGGCAACTTCCTCTCCGTCCCGACGGACACACCCGCGCGCGACGAACGCCTGGGCTGGACGGGAGACATCAACGTCTTCGCGCCCACGGCCGCGTACACGATGGAGTCGGCCCGCTTCCTGTCCAAGTGGCTCGTCGACCTCCGGGACTCCCGGACCACGGAGGGCGCGTTCACGGATGTGGCACCGGTGGTCGGCACCCTCGGCAACGGCACGGCCGGCTGGGGCGACGCGGGCGTAACGGTCCCCTGGGCCCTCTACCAGGCATACGGCGACCGCCAGGTCCTGGCCGACGCCTGGCCATCGGTCCAAGCCTGGCTGACGTACCTGGAGCGGAACAGCGACCGTCTCCTGCGCCCGGCACAGGGATACGGCGACTGGCTGAACATCGACGACGAGACCCCCAAGGACGTCATAGCCACCGCGTACTTCGCGCACAGCGCCGACCTGGCGGCCCGGATGGCAGGGGAGTTGGGCGAGGACGCCACCCCGTACAGCGACCTCTTCGCACGCATACGCACGGCCTTCCAGACCGCCTACGTCACGTCCGACGCCCGCATCAAGGGCGATACGCAAACGGCGTACGTCCTGGCACTGTCGATGGACCTACTGCCGGAGACGCTACGAACGACCGCAGCGGACCGACTGGTCGCTCTCCTCAGGGCCAAGAACTGGCACCTGTCGACGGGCTTCCTAGGCACCCCCCGCCTACTCCCCGTCCTCACGGACACGGGCCACACCGACGTCGCCTACCGCCTGCTGGAGCAACGCTCCTTCCCCAGCTGGGGCTACCAGATCGACCGGGGCGCGACCACGATGTGGGAACGCTGGGACTCCATCCGCCCCGACGGCAGCTTCCAGACCCCGGACATGAACTCCTTCAACCACTACGCCTACGGCTCGGTGGGCGAATGGATGTACACGAACATCGCCGGCATCGCACCGGGCCGCCCCGGCTACCGCGAGACAGTCATCCACCCCCGCCCAGGCGGCACCGTCACCACCGCCCGCGCCACGTTCAAGTCGCCCTACGGCCCCGTCTCCACCCACTGGCGCCAACGGTCCACCAACTTCACGCTGACGTGCACGATCCCACCCAACACGACCGCCGAGGTATGGATCCCCACGCCCACCCCAAAGACGGTCACCCACACCCACGGAACATTCCTACGCCAGGAGGAGGGCTGCGCGATCTACCGGGTGGGCTCCGGCACCCACCACTTCACCAGCTGATCGGAAGGGTGCAAGATCTCAGCCCGTCCGGCTGATCTTTAGCCCGTCCGCCGTTTAAGGACGGAGGGCCACCCTCCAGCCCGTCCGCCGTTTAAGGACGGAGGGCCACCACCCAGCCCGTCCGGCGTTTGAGGACGAGGCCGTTCAGGCCGATAAGCGGGGGTCTGGGGGCGGCAGCCCCCAGGGATGGGAACGGGTAGGGGCGGCGGGGGCGAAAAACCCGGCGGCTACGCCGCCAAATCCCGCTCCCCGGCCCCCGCCCCCGCCTCCGCCTCGGCCCCCGCCCGAGCCCCCGGCACCACAGCCCCCCGCCCCGCACCCGAACCATCCCCAGACCCAGCCCCCCGAGCCCGAATCAACACCCCACCCCACCCGGACCCCGCCACAGCCCGAGTAACCGGAGTAAGCAGAGCCATGGCCACCGGCGACAGCAACAACGCAACAGCAGTCCCCAGCGCGAACCCACCCACCACATCCGTCGGGTAATGCACCCCCATGTACACCCGACAGAACCCCTCCACCAACGCAAGCCCTATCCCCACCAGCCCGAACCGCCGGTTCGCCACGAACAGCCCGACCCCCATCGCCATGGTGATCGTCGCGTGATCGCTCACGAACGAGTAGTCGGTCTTCCCGGAGACCAGAACCTCAAGCCCCTGATGATCCACAAAAGGACGAGGCCGCTCCACGAACCCCCGTATCGGGATGTTCACCAGCACGGCGATCGCCGCGGCAAGCGGCGCCCAGACCAACGCGGCGACAGAGCCGGCCGCGTCATCCCCACCCCGCCGCCGCACACCCCACCAGCACCAGACCACCAGCACCACCATCGCGGCCAGCAGCCCGTACTCCCCCACGACCTCGACCCCCCGGTCGAACCACCGGGGCGCGTCCTTGGCCAGGCCGTTGATGTCATAGAGCAGGTCGACGTCGGGGTTCGACCCGGATTCGGCGAGTCCAGCCATGGTGCTGCGGCCCCTTCGTCGTCATCTCCAGAACGCACTGGTTCGTGCGCCGTTTCCTGCTCACCCCGTGAAGTAGGAACCCACAGCCGCCGACACCCGACACTCGACACCTGACACGTGACACAAGCGAGCAGGAGCGACCGACAGCGAATCCACTACTGGAACAGGAACGCACGGTCTCCGTTAATACGTTCCACTCTCCACCGAATGATCACGCAGACGTTATCGAAGAGAGATGGATACTCGCAGCTCAGGGGATGGTTTCACGCTGCGCTCACACCGCGGTGGGCAACGCTTTCGCGCCATCTTCCGTCACCCGGGTCGCCCCGAAGTAATCGGGGGTGTCGATCGGGTCGAACCGAATGACCGCACCGGTCCGCGGAGCGTCAATCATGTAACCGCCACCCACATAAATCCCGACATGCCGGATGGCACGGGAGTTGGTGAGGTCGTCGGAGAAGAACACGAGGTCGCCCGGCAGCAGCTCGTCCCGCGAGGGATGCGGCCCGGCGTTGTACTGATCATTGGCGACCCTCGGAAGCTCGATCCCCACCGTCTGGTACGCGGCCTGCGTGAGCCCGGAGCAGTCGAAGCGTCCGCCCTGCTCAGCGGTACCGGTGCCACCCCAGAGGTAGGGCGTGCCGAGCTTCTCCTGGGCGTAGTTGATCGCGCCGGCGGCCTGCTCGGAGGGGTCGACCCGGCCCACAGGAGCCGCAAAGCTGGCCTGTAGCGTGGTGATGGTCTTCACATAGTTCTGGGTCTCCGCATACGGCGGCACACCCCCGTATTTGATGACGGCGTACGCCCCCGCGTTGTAAGCGGCGAGCATGTTGTGCGTCGGGTCTCCGGGAGCGTCCTTCACGTACGAGGCAAGCTCGCAGTCGTACGACGCGGCCGACGGAATCGCGTCATTCGGGTCCCATACGTCGCGGTCGCCGTCACCGTCGCCGTCGATTCCGTGCGTGGCCCAGGTGCCGGGGATGAATTGCGCTATCCCTTCCGCCTTTGCCGGACTCTTCGCATTCGGATTGAATCCGCTCTCCTGGTACAGCTGTGCGGCGAGCAGCGCGGGATTGATGGCGGGGCACAGATTGCCCCACTTCTGCACGAGCGCCGAATACGCGGCCGGCACGGCCCCCTTGGCGAGCGCGACGCTCCCGCTCCCGACCCCACCGGCGACGTTCCCGGCGACGAGATAGACCCCGACGACGAGCAGCATCACGAAGCTGAGGGTGCCCCCGACGGCAACGCTCGCCACGATCCATGCCTTACGCACCGTCAACCGCCCCTCACCGCCCGGGATTACGCCCACGTCAGTGTAGAGGCGCTACCCACTCCTGTGGGTGATCATGACCATTCGCGCCGCCGATCACGAGGACCCGCCGAACCGGGCGGCCTCCCGATACAGAGCGGCAGCCGCACTCCCCAGCACGGCGCTGTAGGACACATCATCGGTCGAGCCCCCCTGCTCGAACCCCCCGAGCACCCCCACGACCTCCCCGGCCCCATCCACCCAGGGACTCCCACTCGTACCGTCCGTAAAATCGGGACACTCGATGCGCTGCTGCGTACGGCTGTGCACGGTAGGCCGATTAGTACAACTGATGGCCGCATCGAGCACATTGGGATACCCGGTGACGACGACATCGCTGACCCCGGTGGCCCGCCCGGAGACAAAGACGTTCGCCCCGACGACGTCCTGCAACTCCCGCCCCCCGCTCTTGGCGACGACGGCAAAGGCGAAGTCACTGTCCTCGTCGGCCCGATCGCTCCAGGCCCCCGGCACAAAGGTCTTGGTCACCCGCCACAGCCCGTACGGCGCCCGCCCGTCCCGATACCCGGGCGCGAAGACGACGTCGGTGTCCCCGTCCCCGCTCAGACAGTGCGCGGCGGTAAGAATCAGATTCCGCCCACCACTACGCACAACGGACGCGGTACAGAAGTGCCCACCTTCCAGATCCCCGTTGAACAGGGCCCCGACCCGAGCACTACGCGGCGGAACCGCACGGACCACGGCGGCAACACCGGGAGAACCCGAGGCGGCACTCCCGGGGGCGGCCCCGGAGACAGAGGTGACGGCCAGCAGCGCGACGACGGGAAGCAGCGCGTGGCGCCGGTTGCCAGGGGGACGAGTGGGGCGCTTCATCACCCCCACACTGTCCCTCCCGGGTGAAAGAAACCCCTCACCCAGCCTGAGAATTTCCCGTTAATCCCGTTAGCGCGAAGCAGGATCTGCGAGCTCTAGAGCCCCTCGGACTCACCCAGCTCCTCCCGCACCCGAGCCCAGGTACGGCTGTCCAGGCTGTCGAACGGCCCGATGCGTGAGAGCTCGGTACCGTCGCGCCCGATGGCCACGACAACGGGACGAGGCCCACGGCTGACCTGAGACCCCTTCCAGGCAGCCACAACCCTGCGCTGCCCCGAAGCCTCGAACCGGCGGTCGCCGACGAGGACATGGCCGACATCCCGCCCGAGGTAGACCAGAACACAGCCGATCCATGGCGCCGTCTCGATGGAGCGCGGCGGGTCAAGACGCCGGGCAAGGCTGAGTATGCCCGCGCCGCCACGTATCTCGATCACGTCGACATCACCGTCGGCAGGACCATCCACGGAACCAGCAGTACCCCCCAGGCACCGCCACCGCCCGCCGTACCACTCCAGGAATTCGACGTGCTCCCGCGGCACGGACTCCCCCGCGGCCCCCGGACGCCACACCATCCACACCGCCCCGACCCCGGCATCGGCGTCGACATCGGCCGACACCACCGTCAGTACGCGCCTCGGCATCCACCACGGCTGCGGCTCACCCCCGCCCAGCACACGTCTCACCACACCCGGCAACACCCGCACCACAACGCCCGCCTGAACCCCCGTCAAACCCCAAGAACCCACGCGCACCCCTCACACACCCCCTATGCGCACCCCGAAAAACCCCTGTCCACAACCTGTGGACCACCTGTGCCCCCGGTCAAGTCACCCCCACCCCCCACCCATCACCCCGTAAGCGACCAGTAACCCCCCACCCCCCTTCAGTCACGCGGAAGTCAGGATTCCGCAACCCATCTTGTTGTCACGTACTCAACAAGCGAAGGTCGTCGGCGGGCCGCCAACCCACCGCCGGGGACACCGCACCGGCGGTAAACCCCCACCCGCACCGCCCCTGACCACCCCCTCACCAGGAGGCTGTACGTTGCGTACGTCACCCCCCAACAGCCAGTCCACGCACGGCAGATGGCACCGCATAGGCACCGCGGCCGTCGCCACCGCCGCGCTCGCCCTCGCCGGACTCGGCACCGCGGCCCACGCCAATGCGGCACCCGCGCCCCAGAAGGTCACCGCCAAGACCATCGCCGCACAGGTCGCCAAGGCCCATGTGAGCTACACCAACCAGTGTGACGCGACCCCCGCGAAGGGCTTCGCGTCCTGCAACGCCCTCCGCGTCACCGGCGGCACCACCGCCTTCCAGGAGGAGCAGGCCGCCAAGAAGGGTCTGACGACCCCCGCGACCATCAAGCCGAACGCCACCGCGGCCACCCCCACCGGCTACGGCCCCAGCGACCTCCAGGACGCCTACGGCCTGACCGACGCCTCCGCCTCCAACGGCTCCGGCGAGACCATCGCGATCGTCGACGCGTACGACGACCCGAACGCCGAGTCCGACCTCGCCGAGTACCGCTCGTACTACGGCCTCTCGGACTGCACCACCGACAACGGCTGCTTCACCAAGGTCAGCCAGACCGGCTCCACGACCTCCCTCCCCACCGCCGACAGCGGCTGGGCCGGTGAGATCTCCCTCGACCTCGACATGGCCAGCGCGATCTGCCCGAACTGCAACATCCTGCTGGTCGAGGCGAAGTCCTCCTCGATGGCCAACCTCGGTACGGCCGTGAACCGCGCGGTCACCCTGGGCGCGAAGTACGTCTCCAACAGCTACGGCGGCTCGGAGTCCTCCTCCGACACCACCTACGACACCTCGTACTTCAAGCACGCCGGCGTCGCCATCACAGTCAGCGCGGGCGACGAGGGCTACGGCGCCGAGTACCCGGCGGCCTCCCGGTACGTCACCTCCGTCGGCGGCACCAAGCTGTCCACCTCCTCCAACAGCCGCGGCTGGACCGAGAGCGTGTGGAAGACCAGCAGCACCGAGGGCACCGGCTCCGGCTGCTCCTCGTACGACGCGAAGCCGACCTGGCAGACCGACGCGACCTGCACCAAGCGCATGATCTCCGACGTCTCCGCCGTGGCCGACCCCGCGACCGGCGTCTCGGTCTACGACACCTACGGCGACGGCACCGGCTGGGTCACCTACGGCGGCACCAGCGCCTCCGCCCCCATCATCGCGGGCGTCTACGCCCTCGCCGGCACCCCCGGCAGCAGCGACTACCCGGCCTCGTACCCCTACGCGGCGGCCGGCACCTCGGCCCTCAACGACGTGACCTCGGGCAACAACGGCACCTGCACCACGAGCTACTACTGCACCGCCAAGTCCGGCTACGACGGCCCGACCGGCTGGGGCACCCCGGAGGGCGTGGACGCCTTCACCGGCTGACCTGAACAATCAGATCCAGCCAATACACAAAACGCCACCGGAGGTCGTGGGGACCACCGGCGGGCACTGGGGAACGGGCCGCGGCTACCAGCCGCGGCCCGTCGCCATGTCCGAGGTCCGCGATAGCCTGGCCTACACCTGGAGACGGACCGTCAGAAACGGTCCGTGACCACCTCCGTGACCACTCTGGTGGCCAGGGGTGGTCAACGACGGAACCACACCACAGGTTTCGCTCACACTTCATTGCCCGGCGTGACCGGCCGTGATACACAGAGTGACGATAAAGGTATTCGTACGAAACCCGCCAATCAATGACTCCAAGTCGACATACGACAGTGTCATTGTCAGCGAGAATGGGCCTGACCTCTGCGCTGCGGCAGGGGGCGCGCGGAACTACCCGACAGGGGCGGTGACTTAGGTGACTTACAAGTGGCTTGCGGCCGAAAAGGGCGACATCAACACCATCATCGGCGGGATCGCTCCGGACTGGGGTCCCTTCGGCAGCCTGGGCACCGAGGCGAAGACGATGGTCCAGGTCGTGATGGCCGTGGCCATCCTGATGTGCCTCGGCATCGCGATCTGGGGTGCGGCGAAACAGCGCATCGGCGCGACCGCCCTGCGCGACACCTTCAGCGCGGAACAGGGCAAGGGCCTCATCATCGCCGGCCTGACGGGCGTGTTCATCATCGGCTCGCTCGGCACCCTCTTCACCATCGTGTACGGCATGGCCGTGTAGCCGGCGCCACCCCCGCGTGGCGCATCTCCAGTCGGACCGCCGGGCGAACCCGGTTCTCCCCTCCCACCACCCACCCACCCGTCGTGCCCACCGACTGAGGTTGCGTCTCCCTGATGTCGAGTCACCACACCGCGCCCGCGCGGGAACCAGCACGGCTACCGTCGTACTGTCACGTGTTCGTTTTCCCGTACACGTGGATTCGACACACGGTCGAGGGGACGGGCACCGCATGAGTCTCGGTGACGGGCAGAGCCAGAGCAACGGCGATTCCGCACGCCCCGACGACGGCGGGTACGGCGGCTCCGGCCAGACCCGGACCCGCTACCACGACCAGGGAAACGGCGGCCTCTACGGCGGCGCGCGGCGCACCAAGTCGTCGCGGGGCATGGTGACGGCGGTCGGCGTGGTCGTCCTGCTGATCGCGGCGATCGCCTTCGCGAACCGTGGAGGAGACGATTCCTCTACGTCCTCGTCCTCCTCCACCGCGGGCAGCGGCTCCGGCAGCGCGAACAGGCCCGACACGGCGGCCACCGCGGCCTCCGGCGAGCAGCCGGTCACGAAGAAGGCGGCGGGCATCCCGGCCGGGTTCGCACACGACCGGCAGGGCGTCCAGTCCGCGGCGGCCAACTACGCGGTGTCCCTGGGCTCGACCGGCATGTTCCGCAAGGACAGCCGCGACAAGATCCTCGACGCCCTCTTCATCACCGAGGCCGCCACGGGACTCAAGACGTCCCTGGACAAGGCCTACTCGGCGAGCTTCCTCACCAGACTGGGCCTCGACGCCGACGGCAACGCCCCCGAGGGCAGCACGTTCGTCTCCCGTGTGACCCCCGTCGGCACGAAGACCGTGGCGTACGGCGACACCACCGCCACCGTCGAGGTCTGGTACCTCGGCCTGACCGGCATCGCCGGCGAGACCTCCACCAGCCCGGTCACCTCGGACTGGAAGACCTGGACCTTCGACATGCGCTGGTCGGGCGACGACTGGAAGATCGTCTCCTACGCGGAGAAGGACGGCCCCACCCCGGTTCCCGGTGACGGCCGGGCCGCCGACTCCGACGAGATCAGCAAGGCCATCGACGAGTACGGAGGGTTCACCTATGCCCGGTAACACGCCAGGTAGGCCCTACCTCGTGCTCAAGCTCGCCGGCGCGGTGACAGCCGTACAGACGGCGGCCGTACTCCTGGCGTCCCAGGCATACGCGGCCCCGACACCGCCCCCCACGGCCTCGCCGTCGGCCTCACCCACGGCGGACAGCACGGACTGCAGCCTGCTCTTCGGCAAGGCCAAGGAACTCTGCGAGACCGAACAGGGCGGTGCCGGCACGGGCTCGGTCACGAGCCCCACCTCCACCCTCGACCCGCTGTCCTCCCTCGCCAAGGGCTGCGCCGACGCCGCCTCCTGGACGGTCGACAAGCTCAGCGAGGCCGTGAAGGACACCGCCAACGTCGACTTCACCAACACCAAGTTCCTCCAGCAGTACGCCGTCGTGTTCGCCGCGTCCACCGTCCTGACCCTGGTGCTGTGGCTGCTCGCGGTCGCCAAGCGGGCCATGCGAGGCGTCCCCCTCACCACGGCCATCTCCGAAGCGATCGGCTTCCTCTGGCTGACCGTCCTGGCCTCCGCGTTCACGCCCCTCATCCTCTACACCGTCGTCTCCGCGACCGACGGCGTCACCGAGGTCCTCGCGAGCGCGACCGGCGACCAGACCGACACGTTCTTCGGCACCTTCTCCGGAGCGCTGGCCAAGGGCGAGGACATCGGCGGCGGCCCGATCATGCTGATCGTGGTCTCCATGGTGTCGATCCTCGCGGCCGGCGTCCTCTGGCTGGAACTGGTCATCCGGGCCGCCCTGTTGTACGTCGGCGCGCTGCTCGGCACGGTGGTGTACGCGGGGCTGGTCGACAAGAACCTGTGGGGGCACGTCCGCCGCTGGGCCGGCATCATGATCGCGGTCATCCTGGTCAAGCCGGTGATCGCCATCGTGCTCGGCCTCGCGGGCGCGCTGGCCACGAACGACGACGGCCCGGACGCCTTCTCGGCGGTCGTCTCCGGCCTCTCCATCATCCTCCTCGCCATCTTCGCGAGCGCGATGATCTACCGCTTTGTCCCGGGCTTCGGCGACGAGATCGCCAACTCCCGCAACAACCGCATCATGCAGGGCGCCGAGAGCAAGGCCGCCGCCGTCATCAGCTCCCCGGCGACCCTCGTCGCCCAGGGCATCAAGACCCACAGCAGCCGGGCGGACAACAACGGGGGCGGTGGAGGCGGCGGCCAGTCGTCCACCCCGCGCCCGGCCAACCCCGCATCCGGCGGCGTGGCCGCGCACAGCTCACGGCCCTCGGGCGGCGGCGGATCTGTCCCCTCCGCCGCACCCCCGCCGCGCAGCGGCCCCGCCGGCAACAGCAACCGATCCAACCGCCCTGGAGGTGACGGGCGTTGACGACCGAGTCCCATGTGTCCCACGTGGTCTCGCCCCGCCGTACGTATCTCATCGGCCGCGCCCGCCCGAACGCGATCGTCGGCCGCAACCGCGAGTCCGGCGAGATCGCGCTCATCATCGTGGGCGCCTTCCTCGGCATGGTGTGCGGCCTGGTCGTCCCCGTGCTGGCCCTGCGCATCGTGCTGCTGACCGGCTTCCCGATGCTGGCACTCGCGGTGGTGTACATCCCGTACAAGCGCCGCACGTTCTACAAGTGGTTCGAGATCAACCGCAGTTACAAGCGATCGCTCCGCCAGGGCACGGCGTACCGCAGCTCCGTCATGGAAGCCGGCACCCAGATCGACGGCCGCGAGGTCGAGATCGGCCCGCCCCCCGGCATCGGCCGCATCAACTGGCTCGCGGCCCCGTTCGGCCCGGACGAGATCGCCGTACTCCTGCACGCGGACCGCCGTACGGTGACGGCGGCGATCGAGATCGAGGGCCCGGGCGTAGGCCTGCGCGACAGCGAGGACCAGGAAGCCCTGGTCGACCGCTTCGGCACCCTCCTGAAACACGTGGCGAACGGCGACGGCTTCGTCACCCGCCTCCAGATGCTCGCCCGCACCCTCCCCGCCGACCCGGACGCCCACGCCAAGGACGTCTCCGTACGCGGCGACGAGAAGTCACCGCCGTGGCTGCAGCACTCGTACGAGCAGCTCCAGTCGATGGTGTCGACGAGCAGCGAACAGCACCGCGCCTACCTCGTCGCCTGTATGCACTTCAACCGCGAACTGGCCGCCGAGGCCCACGCGATGGCCCGCGCGGCCCGCCCCCAGGGCGGCAGGAAGGTCGACCGGGACGCGGGCCTGGCGGTCGTCATGGCCCGCGAGCTGACGGACATCTGCTCCCGCCTCCAGGAGGCGGACATCCGCGTACGCCAGCCCCTGGGCCAGGGCAGGCTGGCCTCCCTGATCCACTCCATGTACGACCCGGACCACCCGATCGACCACATCCAGGCGATGACGAAGCGCAACGCCTGGCCGGCCGAACTGGACGCCATGGAGGCGACGTACCTCCAGGCGAAGACCCGCGAGTCGTCGACCCGCGCCCCCTGGTGCCACTCCACGGCCTGGGTGAAGGAGTGGCCGATGACCCCGGTGGGCGTCAACTTCCTGGCCCCGCTCCTCGTCCACACCCCGGACGTCATCCGCACGGTGGCGGTCACGATGGACCTGGAACCCACCGAGGTGGCCATCGAACGCATGCTCACCGAGAAGACGAACGACGACGCGGAAGCGAGCCGGGCGGCCAAGATGAACCGCACGGTCGATCCCCGCGACGTGGCCTCCCACAACCGCATCGACCAGCGCGGCGAGGACCTCGCGAGCGGCGCGGCCGGCGTCAACCTGGTCGGCTACATCACCGTCTCCTCCCGATCGCCCGAGGCCCTGGCGCGCGACAAGCGCACGATAAGGGCGTCGGCGGGCAAGTCGTATCTGAAGCTGGAATGGTGCGACCGCGAGCACCACCGAGCGTTCGTCAACACACTCCCGTTCGCCACCGGAATCCGAAGGTAGGGCTGATGCGCTGATGCGGGACCCGCTGACCGCCCTCACCGACACCTTCACCTCCTTCCTCTTCGGCAAGATCGAGACGACCCGCCTGCCCGTCCGCACCTCCACGGGCCAGGCCCAGGCCGTCTACCTCCCCACCGCGGCCCCCGGCCTCGGCGACTCCGGCGTCATCATCGGCCGCGAGGTGTACTCCGGAAAGGGCTACATCTACGACCCCTTCCAGCTGTACGGCCAGCAACTCCCCGCCCCGCACTGGCTGGTGCTCGGCGAGTCCGGCAACGGCAAGTCGGCCCTGGAGAAGACGTACGTCCTACGTCAACTCCGCTTCCGCGACCGCCAGGTGGTCGTCCTGGACGCGCAGGGCGAGGACGGCGTCGGCGAATGGAACCTCATCGCGGAGGAGTTGGGGATAACTCCAGTCCGCCTGGACCCGATGGCCGCCCTGGACATGGGTATCCGCCTGAACCCGCTCGACCCCGCGATCACCACAACAGGCCAGCTGGCTCTCCTCCGCACGATCATCGAAGTGGCGATGGGCCACGGCCTCGACGAACGCTCCGGCTTCGCGTTGAAGGTCGCACACGCCTACGTCAACGAGACGATCATCGAACGCCAGCCGGTGCTGATGGACATCGTCGAGCAACTCCGCCACCCCGAGCCGGAGTCGGCGGAGGCGATGAACGTCGCCATAGACGACGTACGGGCCTGGGGCCTCGACGTGGCCCTGGTCCTGGACCGCCTGGTCGACGGTGACCTGCGAGGCATGTTCGACGGCCCGACGACGGTCGGCATCGATCTGGACGCCCCGCTGATCGTCTTCGACCTGAGCCACATCGACCGCAACTCGATCGCGATGCCGATCCTGATGGCGATCATCGGCGTCTGGCTGGAGCACACGTGGATCCGCCCCGACCGGAAGAAGCGCATCTTCCTGGTCGAGGAGGCCTGGCACATCATCAGCAGCCCGTTCGTGGCCCAACTCTTCCAGCGCCTGCTGAAGTTCGGCCGCCGCCTGGGCCTGTCCTTCGTGGCGGTCGTCCACCACCTGAGTGACGTGGTGGACGGAGCGGCGGCGAAGGAAGCGTCGGCGATCCTGAAAATGGCCTCCACACGAACGATCTACGCTCAGAAGGCCGACGAGGCAAGGGCGACGGGCAGGGTGATCGGCCTACCACGCTGGGCGGTGGAGATCATCCCGACCCTGACACCCGGCATCGCGGTCTGGGACGTCAACGGCAACGTCCAGGTCGTCAAACACCTGGTCACGGAGACGGAACGCGCCCTCGTCTTCACCGACCGGGCGATGACGGAGTCGTCCCGCGACCGCGACCTCCAGCTGACCGACGACGCCCTGAGAGCCGCGGAACTGGAGGCCGAAGAACGCGCGGCGGCCTTCGTCGAACAGCACCTCAGCGACCTCGACGACTCCTCCGAGTCCACGGTGGCGTGACGACGATGAGACCGGACGAACGCCAACAGGCCGAACGCGGCGTCTCCGACAGCCTGTTGGTCGGCCTGATCGCCTTCCTCCTCGGCCTGACGGTCCTGGTGTGGACGGCAACAGGCCTGGCGGGCCTGCTCTCCCATGCAGCCTGGCCAGAGGGCGTCACCTTCACCCGCACCCCGGCGGCGCTACGCCACCTGATCACGGACCCACGCGACGTACCGGGCGCCTGGCCGGAGACCCCGGCGGGCCAGCTCTCGGGGTGGGGCCTGTTCTGGGGCCTGTTCATCGGCCAGCTGATGGTCCTCTTCGTCCTCACGATCTTCGTACTGGGCACACTGGCCCGCTGGAAGGCGGTACGGGCGGCACGGAAGGCGGCGCCGGCGCCGGCGCCGACTCAACACGAGGTACCGGTGCAGCGCACGGAACCGCCGGTCGAGATGGAGAAGGAGCCAGAGAAGGCCCCCGAGGAAACTCCGCCGACCGAGACACCCTCAACGCCTGCCGTGGCAAAGGACGTCGAACGGGTGAGCGGGCGAGAAACCGTCTTCTACGGCCCCCAGGACACCCGCACCGCCCCCGCGACCCAAGCCATCCAAGACGCGGAGGGCCCCGCCCTCGTCCTCACCTCCAACCCCACCCTCTGGCAGGAGACAAAGGACGCCCGAGCCAAGCTCGGCCCCACCCTCCTGTACGACCCCACCCACCTCTGCGACACCCCGGCCCGCCTCCACTGGCCCCCCACCACCGGCTGCGAGGACAGACCGACAGCGGCCGCAAGAGCAGCCGCCCTCCTCACGCCGGTCCGCCCCACGGCGAAGATCGACCAGACGACAGCGGAAACCGCGGAAACCCTCCTCCGCAGCTACCTGCACGCCGCCGCCATAGACGCCCGCACGATCCGCCACGTACATCGCTGGGCGCAGGGCACCAACGTCCAGGAAGCCGTACGCATCCTCCGCACCAACCCGAAGGCAGCCCCCGGCGCCGCCGGCGAACTCGAAGCCGCCCTCACCGCGCACCCCGAACGCCGGGACATCGCCCAGGAGTTGACGAGCCGAGCCCTCGCCGCGCTCTCGACGGTGAACATCCGCGAGGCGTGCACGGCGAACCGAAGTGACGCCCTCTCGCTGGATTCCTTCATCGCCGAAGGGGGCACGCTTTATGTGGTCGGTGAACCGATCGAGGACCCCAGGACGAACCCGGGCGCGATGCCCCTCCTGACGGCACTGGCCGCAAGCGTGGTCGAGCGCGGCCGGCGCATGGCCGAACGGTCATCCTCCGGTCGCCTCGACCCACCACTGACGCTCGTCCTGGACGACGTCGCGGCGGTCGCACCCCTCCCCCAGCTCCCGGAACTGCTCACCACCGGAGCGGACCGGGGCATGCCGACCCTGGCCCTCCTCCGGTCAAGAGAACAACTCCGAGCAAGATGGCCCCACCACGACCTACGGGTGTAGCTCGCGCTCCAGCACGAACTCGAGCTCGGAGTCGTCCGAGCCGCTCAGGGGCACGGTGACACCACTGGGCACGAACCCCACCCGCCGATAGAACCGCTGCGCCCGCGCGTTGTCCTGATGAACTATCAACCGCACGCGCTCAACGCCCGCGACCCCCCAGGCCCACTCCAGAGCAGCATCGAAGAGCACATCTGTCAGCCCGCACCCACGATGCTCGGGCTGCATGAACACCCCGACAATGTGCCCCTGCTTCGCCTCGATGGCGAACCCGGCCCAGTCAGTGGTACCAGGCTCCTCGACAAGCACGACGAGCCCCCCGACCCACTCCCCGTCGGGTCCCTGGGCGATGATCTGCTGAGCCCCGGCCGCCCCCTCCGCTCCTCGCTGCGTCCGCTCCTGCCAGAAGGAGTCAGGCCGGCCCACGGCCTCCTCGTACGTCTCCAGGAACGCGAGATGCGCAAGGGGGTCCCGCAAGGCAGCCAGCCGAAGTTCTTTGGCGGCACGCCACTCATCAGCCCGCACGGAGCGAATCACAAAGCTGCTCATAGGGATCACGGTAGTACCCCCCGGAACGCAGAAAACCCCCGCACTCGAAAGTGCGGGGGTTTTCCCAATATTTGTTCGGCGGTGTCCTACTCTCCCACAGGGTCCCCCCTGCAGTACCATCGGCGCTGTAAGGCTTAGCTTCCGGGTTCGGAATGTAACCGGGCGTTTCCCTCACGCT